>CAZYXB010000001.1:0-65872 GCA_964651155.1 uncultured Acidobacteriota bacterium
GCCGTTATTGCAATGTCCTATGGCTATATTCTTTTCTCGCTTGTTTAAGGGCTAGACCGGTGACCCCGGGCGCGCACACACTTCAATGCCCCAGGGGGATGATCATCGCGTCCGCCTTTTCCTCCATCTCTGTCCACAGAGCCTGGTCCACGCCCCCCATCCCCCCCCGCTTGTCCTTGTACACGAAGGTGGTTTTGGGGAACTGTTCGCTGAATCCCTTCTGCATCTCGGCGCACAGGATGTTGGATCCCGGATACCCGTCGTTGACGATGTAGATGGTTTTTCCCTCGATCGTGTCCAGCCGCGGCGCCATCGGTTTCAGCTGAACCGGCGGCGGGGTGCCCATGGGATTGAGCACCGTGAGGATGGGTTCTTCGACGCTCGCCGCCTGTACACCGGGCTGGTTGACTGTATTGGATAAAAAGCAACACAGGCCGATGCAGAGGGCCGCGATGATTGTTACACGCATATTCATGCTTGATTCCTCCATTGAATCCATGATGGTTGGTACAAAAGCGAACACCACAAACAGGATAGCTGAATATCGGGGAAAACGCTCCATATCCTTCTGCATTTTTTATTGCATATCGCGCCCCAAATCAGGCCCCGTGCCGCGACGGGAGCGGCCACCGGGACCGCCGGGCGAAAAAACGCGCGGCCCGAAGGGACGGAGCCCGGGGGGAGTTGCGCCTGGAACATGCTGTCCTGAAATACTTTTTCCGGCAGGCCGGGTGCCGGGAAAGATTTCCCTCTATGTTCGGGGGCGCCAGGAAGGGAGCGGGCGACACCGGCCCGCGTCCCCCCTGCGGCACCAACCGCAGGGGGGACGCGGGCCGGATGCCGCGGGGGGGGTCCGGGGCTTATTCGGTCATGGATTCAAGCGCATCGTACTGCTGCCTGAACTGGAACATCGTGCGTTCGATCTCCCGCGCCTGTTCCGACACCCTCTGAGGGTCGGGGTTGGCCGGGCCCAGCTCCGACTGCAGTTGTCCCACCTGATTGACGAGCTGATTCCGCAGCTGGTTCATATTCCGGACCTGCGGCTGCAGCGCCTGCTGCTGTTGCGCATCCAGCCCCTGCATCAGGCGTTCGTGTTCCTGCGTCATTGTCTGGACACGTTGCTGTATACGGTTGAATTGCTGGCGGGTCTCTCCGGCGTTGAAATTCTTCGCGGATTTCCTGGCCATATCCCGGGCCTGTTTCTGGATCCGCTCTGCCGTGTTGCTGCATTCCCCCAGCTGTTTGCGCTGTTGTTTGGTCCACTGGTGCTGGTAGCGCGATGCAGTGCCTTCACCGCCACGGGCGGATGGATTCTCCCCCCGGGCCTGCCCCTGCTCCCGGGCCTGCCCCTGCTCCCTGGGCTGCGACTGCGAGGCTTTGGGCCCGACGCCGCCGGCACCACCGTTTCTGTTTCCCCCGCCCCCTCCGGCTCTCTGCGGGTAGGCGGCGACTGCGGTCAGAATAAACATCGAAAGAAAGACCAGATATTTTTTCATGATGCGACTCCTCTCTTTTTGGATACAAACCCTAAAATGTATTTCGGTCTCACCAAGGCCTTAAACACATCCCGGCGAATTTGGTTGCAAATTTTTTTTGTTGCGCGAAGATTTTCACCAGGCTTCCCCCATGCGGGGGCGCAGGGAACCTTATGAAAAATGATCGAGACATGGCCGGGCCTGACTCGGGGAATACCGCGACGTTGCGGAGGGCGATGGGCCTGGTCCCGAACCGGTTCATCGCGATCAGCGTCGCCGTCATCTGCCTCGGCCTGCTCGGCAGCGCAATCTTCAACTTCGCGACGCTTCTGCGGATGCACACCCTGTACCTTGCCAACCGCGGGAACGCGATCACCCTGTCTGTCGAATCCCGGGCCCGCGGGGGGGGCCGGCGGAGCAATCCCGAATTCTGGCAGCCCCTCCTCGAGGAGAAGTACGCGGCCTACGCCGAGGATGTGGCGTTTCTGGCCCTGGTCGACCGCAACGGCTCCATTCTTGCCTCGGCCGGGAAACCCCCGTTCGGACCGGTCGGCCTCCGAGAGCCCGGGGACGGGGACGTGTATGTTTTTGAAGAGGCGCTGGGAAGATCCAGGAATGCCCGCGGCGAGGACGCCTCCCTCGTCGCCGGCCGGAGCATCCGGGTCGGCCTCTACACTTCGGATGCCGATTTCATCCGGCGCCAGGCCTGGATATTGCTGGCCGTGTCCGGGGCCGCCATCGCCGCGCTGATCGTCGTGTCGCTGTGCCTCATGCGGATGTTCAGCCGGTTCCTGGAGTTGAAGATGCGCGAGAGTTCCGAGGCCAACCTCAGGTCCCTCGGGGTCATGGCCGCATCCCTGGCCCATGAAATCCGCAACCCGCTCGGTTCCATGAAGGGGCTCACCCAGCTGGTGCAGGAGGGGCTGCCGCCCGATGACAGGGCGCAGGGGCACCTCCGCACCGTCGTCGGCGAGGCCGAACGGCTGGAGCGCCTGGTTTCGGACCTGCTCGATTTCGCCCGCCCGAAGGAGCGCCAGATCGGTGCCTTCAGCCTGTCCGGGCTCCTGTCCGATGTCCGCGCCATGATGGAGCCGAGGTTCGCGGCGGCAGGCGTTGCCCTGCAATGGGGCATCGACCCCGGTTTGGAGACCGTACGCTCCGATGCCGGCGGCATCCGGCAGGTTCTGCTCAACCTGCTCGTGAATGCGCTCGAGGCGACTCCCGAAGGCGGAACCGTGGACCTGCGGATCGCGGCGGACGGGGAGGATCGGTCCTGGACGGTCCGGATCGACGATACCGGCCGCGGACTGCAGGGGAGGGATGCCGAGGAACTGTTCGAGCCCTTCGTGACGACCGGGCCGCGCGGGACGGGCCTGGGGCTGACGATCTCGCGTACAATCATCGAAGGCCTGGGGGGGACCCTCACGCTCGAGGAGAGGCCGGAGGGCGGCATGCGGTGCACGGTGCGGCTGCCTCGGGCATGATGCCGGCCGCCGGAAGGGGAACCGGGCCGCGGACAACGGGGGATTCCATATGAAATACTCCATACTGGTCGTCGACGACGAGCCGGGACAGCGGCAGTACATCGGCGGCGCGCTAGCCTCCAAGTACGAGATCCTCACCGCTGCGGACGGGGAGGAGGCGTCCCAGCTGCTCGAGCACCGCAGCGTCAGCCTTGTCATCACAGACGAGCGTATGCCCCGGATGGGGGGGATAGAGCTGTTGCGGTGGATGCAGGAGCGGATGCCCGAAATCCCCGTGATCGTGCTGACGGCCTACGGCTCGATCGAGACGGCCGTCGAGGCCGTCAAATCCGGCGCCGAAGAGTATCTGATCAAGCCCCTGAAGAGCCCCGAGGAGCTGCGCGTGGTTGTCGACAGGGTTTTGCGCCGCCGCCTGGCCGAGGACAGGAACGACTGGCACCAGCAGGAGGCCGACGCGGCGTTCCCGGCCGACGTCGTGGCCGAAAGCGGGGCGATGAAGAAGGTGTTTAGGCTGGCGGACCAGGTGGCCGGGCAGACCAGCACGGTCTTGCTGACGGGGGAGTCGGGGACGGGGAAGGAGGTCGTGGCCCGCTATATCCACCGCCGCAGCCCCCGCCGGGGCCAGGCGTTCGTGGCGATCAACTGCGCCGCGATCACGGAGACGCTGCTCGAATCGGAGCTGTTCGGGCATGAAAAGGGGGCGTTTACGGGGGCCGTGGCGGCCCGGCGCGGCCGGTTCGAATATGCCAACGGCGGGACGCTGTTTTTGGACGAGGTCGCGGAAATGGGCGTAAACGTTCAGGCGAAATTCCTGCGCGTCCTGCAGGAGCAGCGGTTCGAGCGGATCGGCAGCGACCGGGCCATCGAGGTGGACGTGCGCATCCTGGCGGCCACGAACAAGGATCTCGGCCAGGCCATCCGGGACAGGACCTTCCGGGAGGACCTCTACTACCGGCTGAGCGTGTTCCCGATCGAGATACCGCCGCTGCGCGAGCGGCGCGAGGACATCCTGCCGCTGGCGGAGCATTTTCTGGAGAGCCTGTCGGGCCGCCTGGGGAAAGGGCCGCATGCCTTCAGCGCGCAGGCGAAGGAGCTGCTGGCCGGCCACGACTGGCCCGGGAACGCCCGCGAACTGGCCAATGCGGTCGAGCGCGCCCTGATCGTCTCCCGGTCCCGCGTCATCGAAAGGGAGGACCTGCCGCTCGAGGCCGGAGACGGGGCGCCCTCCCCGGAACGGACGGGGCTTCTGGCCCAGGTCGAGAAACGGACGATCCTGGAAACGCTGTCGAGGCACGACGGGGACCGGCGTGCGGCATCCGAAGAACTGGGGATCAGCCTCCGCACGCTGCAGTACCGCCTCAAGGAGTACGGCGGGGGCGGCCGTTAGGGAGTTCGATGCTATCAGAAGGAGACCGCGGTGAAGGGGGCCCCGGACCGCCGTAGGACCGTTCCCATGCCGGCACACGGTGCGCCCCGACTCGTCCCGCAGCCCGCCACGCATCGCGAAGGGAGGCGCTTATGAAACCTGGCAGGACCCAGAACCGAAGAGAGTTCCTTCTGTCGGCCGGCTGCGGGATGGCCGGCGCGCTGCTATGGCCGCGGGCGGCCGCGGCGGGGTGGGACCTCGTCCCGGAAATCCTCGGGCGCATCCGGGCGCCCGTATTTGCCGACCGCGATTTCGACATCACGCGCTTCGGGGCCCTCCCCGGCGGCGTCATGGACTGCACCCGGGCGCTGCGCGACGCCATCGATGCGTGCAGCCGCGCAGGCGGCGGCCGCGTCCTGGTTCCGGCGGGGGATTTCCCGACCGGGCCCGTCCACCTGAAGAGCCACGTGAACCTGCACCTCTCCCCGGGGTCGACGCTCCGGTTCATCCCGGACCCGGCCCTGTACCTCCCCGCAGTCCACACCCGGTGGGAGGGGGTCGAATGCATGAACTATTCCCCCTTCGTCTACGCCTTCGGCCAGGAAAACGTCGCCGTGACCGGTGCGGGCACGCTCGACGGCCAGGCCGACAACGCCTACTGGTGGCCGTGGAACGGCAGCCCCTTTTTCGGCGGCCGCCGCGAAGGGCCCGGCCAGGCCGCCGCGCGGAGGAGGCTGTTCCAGATGGGGGAGGAGGACGTCCCGGTCCCGCACCGCCTCTTCGGCGCCGGCGGTTTCCTGCGCCCCAATTTCCTGCAGTTCTACCGGTGCCGGAACGTCCTGGTCGAAGGCGTGACCGTCCGGAATTCGCCGATGTGGCAGCTCCACCCCGTCCTGTGCACCAACGTCACGGTGCGGGGCGTGTCCATGGTCAGCCACGGCCCCAACAACGACGGCTGCAACCCGGAATCCTGCCGCGACGTCCTCGTCGAGGACTGCTTTTTCGACACCGGGGACGACTGTATCGCCATCAAATCGGGCCGCAACCGCGACGGGCGCCGCATCGGGGCCCCTTCGGAGAACATCATCGTGCGGCGCTGCCGCATGAAGGACGGCCACGGGGGCGTCACCATAGGCAGCGAGGCGTCCGGCGGCGTGCGCAACGTCTTCGCCGAGGACTGCGACATGGACAGCCCGAATCTCGAGCGGGCGCTGAGGCTGAAGACGAATTCCGTGCGCGGCGGCTTTATCGAGAACGTATTCATGCGCCGCGTCAGGGTCGGGCAGGTGAGCGACGCGGTGCTGCGCATCGATCTGTTCTACGAGGAGGGGGATGCGGGGCTGTTTCCCCCCACCGTCCGCCACATCGAGATGGCCGACGTCCGGAGCAGCAAAAGCAAATACGGGGTCTACCTGCGGGGCTACCCCCACGCCCCGCTCCGCGACATCCGCCTCCTGGGGTGCGCATTCGAAAACACCTCGCACCCCGACGTCATCGAAAACGTCCGGGGGATGACAATCGAGTGAGCTCCGGCCCCGGGTTTGTTCACCGCGCTATTGTCAGGACGGCGCCGCGGCTTTCGGCCCAACCGGAGGCGTTGCGGACGGTGGCGGTGTAGACGCCCGCGTCGGAGCCGGCCGCGTTCGCTATGGTCAGGGAGGACGAGACGGCCCCCCGGATCGGGCGCCCGTCTTTATGCCACTGGTAGGCGGGGTCCGGGACCGCCGCGGCCTCGACCCGCAATAGGGCGGTCTGCCCCGGTTTCACCGTTGCGGAGCCGGGTTCGGAGACGATCAGGGGGGCCAGCCGGGGCGTCCAGCCTCCCAGCACGTACGCGGGGTCCCGGTAGGCTGTGATAACCGCCCCGTCCTCCTCTGTCGTCAGCCGGCGCGAAGCGGGATGGCGCCTGCCGGTGTCGACCGGCGCGCCGTCGGCTGCGCGCCGGCTGTTGTGCTCCCAGTAGCGGATGTTGGACGCGTCCCCGCCGATCTCCCCCCATCCGGCGGGATCGATGCCCGAAAGCGTGCAGTCGATCAGCACGGCCTCGCTGTAGGGATAGTTTTTCCCCCCGTTGGTCGGGTTGCGCGCCAGGACGGTGTCCCTGCCCCCCAGGGCGGTGAACGCGCACCGGACGAAGACGTTGCCGTGGTTGCCCGACGTGTTGCGGATCCACATGAAGGGGCCGCCCGACTCCAGCTCGCAGCGGTGGAAGAACGCCGGCCCGCGCCCGAGTATCGTGTCGCCGTCCCCCCGGATGCGGCAGTCGGTGTAGTAGGCCGCGCCGTTTGTCTGCAGGGCGTCGCCGGAGCCGATGACGGTGACGCGGCTGAGGATGTTTTCCTCCCCGTTGAGCAGCAGGCCCTCGGCTTGGCCGTAGGCGGTGTTGCGCACCGTGAGGTTGACCAGGTGGATGCCCCTGCAGTTGTCGGCCGCGAAGACGGCCCGCCGGGAGGGGAACGTCCCCGGCACTTCGTTGGTCTTGATGTTGGGCGGGTGGGGGTTGAAGACTTCGCTGTTGCTGTAGCGGATGACGACCCCGTCGCGGTCCTCCCCCAGAAACGTGATGCCGGCCTTGCTGCGGAAATAGACGATTTCCTCGTACATCCCGCTGCGTATGAAAATGACGACGCGCGCGGGGTGGCCTTCGGGGACGCGGTCGACGGCCCCCTGGACGGTGGTGAAGTCCCCCGTGCCGTCGGCGCTGACAATCAGGCGTCCCGAATCCGGGGAAGGCGGTGCCTCCTTCGTCGTGAAACGCCAGCCGTCCGGACCGGCCACCCCCTCGAAGCCGACGCCGCCGAACACTTCCGGGTCGATCTCGACGTAGTAGGACCGGCCGTACTCGAGCAGATCGTGGTGGGGATAGATGGTCGCCGTGTTGCCGCGGACGATCACCGGGTAGAAGTGGAACGCGTCGGTGAATCCGCCGATGATGGTTCGCTGGAAGGCGCCGGGTGTCGGGAGGGCCGCGCCGGACGGGGTCCCCGGCCTGGTGTCGGCGTTGGTCGGGCGCCCGGGGGCGTATTCGTAGGGGACCGGGGTGTAGGCGGCGCCGGGGGACCGGTCGGGCGCGGTCGGCCCCGGCGCAATGCCGAGGTCCAGGGCATCCGCCAGCCGGCCGTCGGCCGCGTCGTATATGCGGATCTGCCCCTCGCGGCCCAGCACGGGCGCGTCCCGGAAGGTGATCTTAAGGGGGGTGTCCGGGTTCACCTGCAAGGCCCGGTCCGGGGGGAAGAGGACGGCGGCGGGCTCAGCCGGCGCCGGCTGCGGCGCCGGCACGGAGGCGCCCGCCGCCAGCAGGGCGGCCGTACCGCAAAGCAACAGTCTCAAGGCCGGGTGCATGGGGACGCCCTCCTTCTATCGGGCAAGGTGCAGGTCCATGAAATCCAGATACACGTTCCAGTCCGACGTCCCGTCCTCGGCCGCCATGCCGTGGCCCCCGCGGTGCATGTAGTAGCCGATATCGTGCAGGATGGGCTGTCCGGAGGGGGGGATGCTCCGGGTGCCGAGGCCCTTGCGGCCGAACAGCGCGTAGACCGGTTCGGCCTCGACCGCGGCCACGAACTCGCCCAGCGGGTCGGACCACTTGTCCGTGTCGCCCGTCTGCAGCAGCACGGGCCGCGGCGCCATGAGCGCCAGGAGCATGTGCGCATCCATCGGGGCCTCGCCGGGCCGGTCCCCCCAGGAGGCGTAATTGGCGCAGAACTGGTAGCCGTAACGCTGCGGCAGCGTGATCAGCTTGATGGTTTCCCCGTAGTTGCGGCGGCTGATCGCCGCCCCGCCCTGCCCGGAACAGCTCGGAATGGCCAGGGCGAAACGCGGGTCGCTGGCCGCCGTCCAGAGGGCGGTCTTGCCCAGGCGCGACACGCCGGTGACGGCCACCCGCGCGGCGTCTATCCCGGGGTCTGTCTCGAAATAGTCCATGACGCGGCCGAGGCCCCATGCCCACGCGGCGATGGCCCCCCACTCGTCCGGCGCCGGTTCGCTCTGCCCGGGCTCGAGGTACAGGCCGCGGATGCCGTGGCGCAGCCCTTCGCGGAAATCCGGTTCAAAATCCCCGTAGTATACGGTCGCGAAGCCGTAGCCGCGACGGATAAACTGCATCACGTCGGTCCCCGGGAACGGGGACCTCCCTGTGGCGGGCACCCGCTGCTTCTGGCCGTTCCACACCTTCCCCTGCTTGACGCCGGGGTCGTCGACGGTCTGGCAGTTGGCCGTAAACCCGATGTTGAGCAGCAGCGGGGACGGCCCCGCCGCCTCCGCCGGCAGGTAGATGAGCAGATCCGCCTCGATATCTCCGCCGAAGCGGAGCGTGACCTGTCTGCGCAGGGCCCGGCCGTCGAACACCGGTGTGCCGCGGTCGAATACCTCGAAGCGGACGTCTTTCGGGTCGCCCAGCGCCCGGCCGAACTGCTGGTCCTCGAGGAGCTTGAGAATCTCCGGGCGGCGCCGCGCATTCCAGGTTTCGGGGTCGGTGACGGGGCTTCCGTCCTGCAGGGTGAGCAGGTCCGGAAGCGTGTAGGCCGGGACGCCGGATTCGGTGTAATTGATCCTGATGCCTTCGCGTTCGTCATCGGGCCAGTCCCGGATCTGCGGCCTGGCGGCCGGGGACAGCAGCGCCGGAACCAGCGCGAGCAATGCAAGGCGTGTGAGGCGGTATGTGGCCATGGACCCTCCCCTTCTGGCTGCGGCGCGCGCGCCGGCCGGCGGGCGCCGACACCCTATAGTAATCCGCCTGCCCGCTCCGGGGGAACCTGTTTTTTCGATTGCGCCGGGGCCCGGCCTTTGCCGGGCGGCCATTCCATGTTACAAGTTGGGGGTCCCGTCGTATTCTGCCGTGGGGGTACAGCAGGGAAGGGCCCGGCGCCCTCGCAGGGCAATCCGCCGGGTGATGGGACTCCGTCACGGCACCCGCGGGCCAAACCCGCGTGCGGTCGTCCGCGGATGCCCGCAGGGCATGCGGCCGGACGGCCATTCCGGAAGGGATGCCCCGCTTCCGCATGCCTTCCACAAACACGGCTTCCGACGGCCCTGCCCGCGGCCGCTGTTGCGGGCCTGCCGGGGGAGTCGTTCGGCGGCCGATACCGGGCCGCATGCATCGATCGGGGAGATCAAGAGAGACGCGCCATGAATACAGGACGTAGGCATTCAAACGGAATCGGGCGTCCCGTCGCCTGTGCCCTTCTCTGGGGGGCTGTCGCCCTGTCGTTCTCAGGCTGCTGGGCCGCCCCGGAGGAGGCCGCTACCGGCGCCGGCCGCATCATCCCGGCCGTGGAAGCCGTCGAGGCGCGCCTGGACTCGCTCCCGCTCGTCGAAAGGCTGACGGGCGCCGTGAGGGCGCGCAACCAGGTGGCGATCCATCCGCGGATCAGCGCGGCCGTAACGGAGGTCCTGGCCCTCAACGGCCAGTTCGTCCGGGAGGGACAGCCGCTGGTCCGGCTGCGGGACACGGAGTTCCGGGAACGGCTCAAGCAGCTGGAGGCGGCCCGCCGGATCGCGCTGGCGCAGGCGCGGCAGGCACAGGCGCAGCTGGAGGAGGCGCAGGCCGACAGGCGCCGGGCCGAACGCATGGCCGAACAGAGGCTGATCAGCGAATCCGACCTGGAATCGGCCCGAACACGGGCGGTGTCGGCCGAGGCGGCGCTCGAACTGGCCGAGGCCAGGGTCCATCAGGCCGAAGCCAACCTGGACGAGCAGGAGGAAGCCCTGTCCCAGACGGTCGTCCGGGCGCCCGTTTCGGGCACCATCGGCGACAAAAACGCCGAGGTGGGCATGCTTGTCAACAGCGGGACACAGCTTTTCACTCTGGGCCAGCTCGGATCGGTGCGGGTTGAAGTGGTGCTGACCGACCGCATGCTCGAATACATCCGGGTCGGCCAGCGGGCCGAAATATTCACCGACAACGGCGCGGCGCCCCGCCTGGCCGCGACGGTGTCCCGGATCTCCCCCTTCCTGCATCCGGTGGCGCATACGACCGTCGGGGAGATCGACGTCGAGAATCCCGGCAACCGGCTCCGCCCGGGGATGTTTGCCGGCGTGGACATCTATTACGGCGAGAGCGAACAGGCGACGCTGGTGCCCTTGAGCGCGCTCTACGAGAACCCGGCGACCGGCAGGACCGGCCTGTACGTCAGCAGCGTCCCTCTCGGGGCCCCGGGGGACGCCTCCGGCGGCGCGGGAGCCCTTTCGGATCCGGTGCTGTTCGAATTCATGCCGGTGGAGATCGTGGCCAGAGGCCGGATGCACGCCGGCGTCCGCGGCATTGAACCGGGGCGATGGGTCGTCACGGTCGGGCAGAACCTGTTTGCCGGCCAGTCGGGCGAGGCCCGGGTCCGGGCCGTCGGCTGGGACCGGATCGAGCGGCTGCAGCAGATGCAGGGCCAGGAACTGCTCCAGGAGATCATGCGGCGCCAGCAGGCGGAGCGGGATACGGCCTCGTAGCGTGTGCCCTTAGGGAACGATGGAGTAACGGAGCATGAATCTTTCAGGATTGGCCGTCAGGCGCCCGGTGGCGACCACCATGGTTTTTCTGATCATCCTGGTGATCGGCATCACCGGTTTGCGGTTTTTGCCCGTCGATCTGCTCCCCCCCATCGAGTACCCGAGGCTGACCGTCAGCACCAGCTACCCGAACGTCGGGCCCGAGGAAATCGAGACCATCATCACCGACAGGGTGGAGAACGCCGTAGCCAGCGTGCCCAACATCGAGGAGATCCGTTCCAGGTCCCAGCAGGGGTTCAGCCGGGTCACGCTCGAATTCGCCCAGGGGACGAACATCGACGAGGCGGCCAACGACGTGCGCGCGGCCCTGGACCGCATCCGGAATGCGTTCCCCCCTGAAGTCGACACGCCCCGGCTGATGAAGTTCGATCCCGACAACTTCCCCGTCGTCATCCTGGGGGCGCACTCCAGGCACCCGCTCGACGAACTGACCCGGATCCTGGAGCGTGAGATATCCCAGCGCTTCGAACAGATCCCCGGCGTCGGTTCGGTCGACGTCTGGGGCGGGATCTACCGGGAGATCCAGGTGCAGCTCCACAGGGACCGGCTGGCCTCGAGCCGGCTCACCGCTTCGGATGTCCGGCAGGCGCTGCAGCGGGAAAACATCACCCTCCCGGCGGGCGACATGCGCGAGGGGCTTGGCGACCTCTACGTCCGCACGCAGGGGGAATTCCAGTCCCTCGAGGAGATCCGCAACACGGTCCTCACGATGGTCGACGGCCATCCGATCCGGGTGCGCGACGTCGCGGAGGTCCTCGACAGCTTCGAGGACATCAACCGCGTCGTGCAGGTCGACCGCCGCCCGATGCTGCGCATGGGCGTGCAGAAGCAGTCCGGGGCGAACACGGTCGCCGTCGCGGCCAGGGCGCGCGCCGTGATGGAGGAGATCAACGGGGAGCGCGACGACATCGAGCTGCTGCTGGTGACCGACCAGAGCAATTTCATCCAGAATTCCATCGACAACGTCGAGCAGTCCGCCCTGTGGGGGGGGCTGCTGGCGGTCTTCATCCTGTACCTGTTCCTGCGCAACGGCTCCTCGACGTTCATCATCGCCCTTTCGATCCCCATATCCATCATCGCCACGTTCGGGCTGCTCTACTTCGGCGGCCTCACGCTGAACCAGATGAGCTTCGGCGGCCTTGCCCTCGGGATCGGCCTGATCGTCGACAACGCCATCGTCGTTCTGGAGAACGTCTACAGGCTCCGCGAGCGGGGGAGCCCTCCCGCGGAGAGCGCCCTGGTCGGGACCCGGCAGGTCGCCGGCGCCATCACGGCCTCCACGCTGACGACGATCGTCATTTTCCTGCCGGTGGTCTTCATGCAGACCGTCTCCGGCATGCTGTTCAAGCAGCTGGCCCTGGTGGTGGTCTTCTCCCTGGTGTGCTCGCTGTTTGTGGCGCTGAGCCTGGTGCCGATGCTCGGCAGCCGGTTCCTTTCGGTCCGCCCGAGCCAGGGGGGGGCGCGCGCGGGCTCCGGGAGAGGCCGCTGGCTGCGGTGGCTGGAGCAATGGTACGTGCGGCGGCTCGAAGGCGCCATCCGCCACCGCGGGATCGTTTTCATGCTGACCGGCGCCCTTCTCGCCGCCGCCGTGCTCCTCTATCCGAGGATCCCCGTCGAACTGGCCCCGCAGTCCGATGCCGACGAGATCAGCATCCGCCTTGAAATGGCCCAGGGCACCAACATCACCGTCGTCAACCAGTACCTGGGAGAGCTCGAGGAGCTCGTCCGTGAGGTCACCCCGATGGACCATGTCGAGCATCTGACGACGGAGATCAGTCTCGGCGGCGCGGATGTGGAACTGTCGCTGAAAGGGGCCGAGGAGAGGACGATCGGCAGCTTCGAACTGGCCGACCGGATCCGGAGGCATGTCGCCGGGAAAGTGCCCGGCGCCGAAATCAGGGTGGAGGCGCAGTCCGGACTCTGGATGCTGCGGCGGCTGTTCGGTTCCGGCGGGACCGAGGCGGTCCAGATAGAGATCAGGGGCTACGACCTCAACGCGGCCGACAGCCTCGCACAGGCGGTGAAGGAGAGGATCGAGACCGTGGCGCAGGTGGCCGATGTGCGCCTCAGCCGCAGGGAGGGGCGCCCGGAGCAGAACCTGATCGTCGACCGGGAAAGGATCGCGGACCTGGGCCTGTCCATCAGCCAGGTCGCGGGGATCCTCCAGGCCAACATCGGCGGCACCCGGGCCGGCGTGTTCCGCCAGGGGGGGGACGAGTTCCCCATCACCGTCCGCCTGCAGCCGGAGGACCGGCTGAGCACGACCGATCTGAACAGCGTTTCCATAAGCACCCCCTCCGGGCAGGTCCTGCCCGTCTCCGCCCTCGTCCGGGCCGAGCGCCGTCGCAGCCCGACCGGCATCGAACGCGTCGACGGGCAGCGGGTCACCTACGTCACCGCCAACCTCGAAAGCGGCGCCGCCCTGGGCGATGTCGTCGATAGGCTGCAGCGGGAGCTCCGCGATCTGCCGCTGCCGGCGGGGTTCTCGATCCTGTTCAGCGGTGAATACCAGGAGCAGGAGAAGGCGCAAAGGGACTTCATCGTCTCGGTCCTCCTGGCCGTTGTCCTCATCTACATGGTGATGGCGGCCCAGTTCGAGCGTTTCCTGGACCCGTTGATCGTCATGGCGTCGGTCCCGCTGGCGCTGATCGGGGTTGTCCCGACGCTGCTCGTGACGGGCACTTCGCTGAACATCCAGAGCCTGATGGGGGTGGTGATGCTCATCGGCATCGTCGTCAACAATGCGATCGTGCTCGTCGACTACATCAACCTGATGCGGCGCGAGCAGAACCTCGACATCCGGGAGGCGGTTCTGCAGTCCGGCCGGCTGCGGCTGCGCCCGATCCTGATGACGACCTGCACCACGGTTCTCGGCATGCTCCCCCTGTCGTTCGGGACCGGGGCCGGCGGGGAGATACAGGCCGCCCTGGCCCGGGCCGTCATCGGCGGTCTTACCGTGTCGACCCTGATCACGCTCGTGCTGATCCCGGTGGCCTATCTCAGCGTGCATTCCCTCCTCGGGCGGGCGAGACGGACGGCCTGACGGCTATCCGGGGTTTTCTTCCCGGAGATTTCAGGATGGCGCCCCGTGTGCCGCCGCCGGCTCAGGCGTGGACGCTGCGGCCGCAGGGGGTGGCCAGGGCGCAGGGGACGGCCCGGCTTCCGCCGCGCAGCCGGCGGACAATGAACATCGGCATTTCAACCGGTCCCCTGTTTCCTATAGTATAAGGGCATGAAACTGGATCCGTCATTCTGGAAACTGCTGCAGCACCTGCCCAGGCTGGCCCGCCTGACCTGGAGGCTGATGAAGGATCCGCGCGTGCCGCTGGCGGGCAAGGCGGTCTTCTGCCTCGGCATAGCCTATGTCCTGTGGCCGGTGGATCTCGTCCCCGACCTGCTGACCCCCATCATCGGGTCCTTCGACGATGTGGCGCTGTTGCTGGTCTCGCTGCGGTACCTTCTGCACCGGACCCCGCCCGAGGTGCTCCAGGAGCATCTGGCCGTACTCCAGGCGCCGTAATCCCGCCCGGTCCGGTGTGCGGCCGTCGTCCCCGGTTTCGGAAAAATATCCGCCCCGAAAGTATCGCATTCCCGCGTCCGGCCGATATGTGCAGTGATCATGACGCGAGAGAATGCGGCACAGGACGAAAAGAATCCATCATCCCCGGGCGCCTACGAGCGTTTCCAGTCCATGCTGAAGGTTATGGCGGACAAGGGCGCGAGCGACCTCCACCTGTCCACGGGGAGCGGTTTCCGGATCCGCGTTCTCGGGAAACTGGTTCCCGCGCCCGATTCCGGGCCGCTCACCTCCGGGGACCTTTCCTCCATTGCCGCGGGCATCCTGCTTTCGGGCCGGAAATGCACCCGGGCCAACGTCGTCGGGTTCATCGAGAACCTCACGGACCTGGACTGCTCCTACTCCGTCCCGGGGCTCGGGCGCTACCGGGTCAACATCTTCAGCCAGCGGGGATCGCTGGGCCTGGTTCTGCGGCACATACCCTACGCGCTCCCCACGCTGGAGTCCCTGGGCCTGCCCCCCGTCGTCGGGGAGATCGCCATGGCCGAGCGCGGCCTGGTGCTCGTGACGGGGGTGACCGGCAGCGGCAAGTCGACCACGCTGGCGGCGATGATCAACCTGCTGAACCAGAACAAACAGGCCAAGATCGTCACCATCGAGGACCCGATCGAGTTCTTCTACCGGGACCAGGCCTGCAGCATCGTGCAGCGCGAGTGCGGCGCGGACACGGAAAATTTCGCCCGGGCCCTGCGGGCGGCGCTGCGGCAGGATCCCGATATCATTCTGGTCGGGGAGATGCGGGACAGGGAAACGATCGATATCGCCATCAAGGCGGCCGAGACGGGGCACCTGGTCATGTCCACGGTCCACACGACCGACGCTCCCAAGACGATTTCGAGGATCCTGAGCGTCTTCGAGCCTTCCGAGCAGGCCGCCACGCGCCTGAGGCTCAGCGAAACCCTGATGGGGGTCATCTCGCAGCGTCTGCTCGAGAAGGCCGACGGCAGCGGCCGCATCGTGGCCTGCGAAATCATGCGCCAGACCGAGACCGTGAAGGAATGCATCGCGGATCCGGCCAAGACCGCAATGGTCAAGGAGTACATCGAGAAGGGGCGGGAGATGTACCGGATGCAGACCTTCGACCAGCACCTGACGGACCTCTACCGGGAAGGGCTGATCAGCCTGGCGACGGCCAAGGCGGCCGCCACGTCCCCGTCGGATTTCGAGCGCAACCTGTCGTTCCAGTAAGGCCTAGTCCCCGAAGCAGGTTCCGACGTTGCGGGCCGCCTGGATCAGAGGGTGGTCGGTCGGCACCAGGCGCTGCTTGTTCTCCGCATCCTCCAGGGGGATATCGGTGACGGTCCGCCCCTTCATCACGACCAGCCTCCCCCGTTCGCCCTGCATCAGAAGCTCCACCGCCTTGTTGCCGAACTCGGTTGCCAGGACCCGGTCGGCCGGGACCGGCGTGCCCCCCCGCTGGATGTGCCCGAGCGTGATCGGGCGCGTCTCGATACCCGTTCTCGTTTCGATGTCGTCGGCCACCTTCTGCCCGATCCCGCCGAGCCGGATCGGGTCGGGGCTGGTCGGGTCGAAGCGGTTCACGACCTGTTCCCCCCCCTGGTAGCGGGCGCCCTCGGAGACGCAGATGATGCTGAAGCGCTTGCCGCGTTTCGACCTGTTGAGGACGTAGGTGCACAGGATTTCGATATCAAAGGGTATTTCCGGCAGCAGGATGATGTCCGAGCCGCTGGCGATGCCGGCGTGCAGGGCGATCCACCCCGAGTTCCTTCCCATGACCTCCACGATCATGACGCGGTGGTGGCTGGCGGCGGTGGTGTGCACGCGGTCGAGGGCGTCGGTGGCGACCGATACGGCGGTCGCGAATCCGAACGTGACGTCGGTTCCGAACAGGTCGTTGTCGATGGTCTTGGGGACCCCGATGCAGTTGATCCCCAGCCGTATGAAATCCGAGGCGATCGACATCGACCCGTCGCCGCCGATGACCACCAGGGCGTCGAGATGGTTGTGGGCGATGTGCTCGAGGCACCGGTCGGTGACATCGCGGTACTCGATCGAGCCGTCGACCTTCACGGGGTATCGGCGCGGGGCGGTCTTGTTGTTGGTCCCCAGGATCGTTCCCCCAAGCGTGAGGATATTGCTGACCGCCTCGTTGTCGAGCGGCTTCACCCTGTTCTGGATCAGCCCCAGGAACCCGTCCTCGATGCCCATGACTTCAAGGCGGTATTTAGACAGGGCCGTCTTCGCCACGGCCCGGATCACCGCGTTCAGCCCGGGGCAGTCGCCTCCCGCTGTCAGAATGCCGATTCGGTTGATTGTGCTCACAGGGATTCTCCCGATGGATGAATGTGCGTTGGCGCCCAAGCAAGTACTCCGTAATGATCATATCAATTCTGCGGCCCAATGGCAGCCTCGATCCGGCTTTTTGCCGAAATTTCGCGCCGCCGGGGCGGAGGGGCTCCGGCAGGACAGGGTCATCCCCAGGGGGACCTCGCGAGCAGCCCCGCGGCGATCGCCCGGCCGATATTCGACATCAGGTCCCGTTGCCCGTTGACGAGATAGACGTGGGGCGTGAGGGCCCAAAGGGGCGGGCCGATGTGTACCGGGCGCCGGCGGCCGGCATAACGGTGCGGCGCGGCGTCGAGGAGCATCGGGAGGACCTTGTCGGAAAGGCGCAGGGCGGTGTCGACGACGAAAAACGACAGATCCGGCCCCAGCAGGAGCACCCGCTCCCAGAAGGCCGCCGCCGCGGCGGCGGCGAGGTTTTTGGGCGGGGATGATTTCAGCTCCAGGTACAGCAGCTTTCCTTCCCCCGCGGCGACGACGTCGAAGTCCCCCCCGGCGCCCCGGGCGTGGACTAGGACCCCCGCGGCCGTGTCGAACCCGAACCGGCGCCTGAGCTCCCGCG
Organism: uncultured Acidobacteriota bacterium; assembly: GCA_964651155.1. Classification (GTDB taxonomy): domain Bacteria; phylum Acidobacteriota; class UBA6911; order UBA6911; family UBA6911; genus UBA6911. Next base: position 17,270 of record CAZYXB010000001.1, read on the forward strand.
CCACGTACCACTGCAGCGTCTCCCCGAACCCCGCGCCCGGTTTCTTCATGCGGTACAGGCCCGCCGGCAGCCTCTCGGCGGCCCCGAGCTCCACCAGGACGCCGGCGTAGTCCCCCGCCTGCGACGGCGTCAGGTAGCGGGTCGTCTCCGCGGGCGAGAATCCGTCCGGTTTCCGCAGGGCCCCCCGCAAAAACAGCCGGAAGCCGTAGTGCCCGAACCATCCCGCAAACCGGTCCAGGAGGTCCTCTCCCATCTCTTCGGGAAACGGCAGGGCCGGCCGGGAGATCTCGGGACGGAAGCCGCGGCGGATGAGCATGGCCATGACTTCGCCCGAGGGCTCCGGGACGGCCTCCGGCTCCCGGACCCGGGAGGAAACCTCCAGCAGTTCCTGTTGCCGTGCGCTCCGTTTCCTGCGGGTTCCCTCCGGCGCCATGATGCCCATTGTCCCGCATGCCGGGCCCGTTCGGCAAGCGGCTTCCGCGAGGGGGCGTCGGCGCACGCATCCCGAAATGGGGGAGCGCCGGGCGGGCCACTAATGGTATGATCAAAAAACCGGGGAAACTGTTTGGCTCGACTGAGAACGGGACGGGACCCATGACCTATCGGAATCTATTTCGCGTGTGCGTCGTTTTCGCAGCGGCCCTGGCGGGGGCCTCCGCGGTTTCCGGCGACGGCGGGGATGCGGACGCCGCGCTGATCCGCAGCATCGAGGATAACCTGATCGCGCCCTGCTGCTGGACCCAGCCCATTTCCGAGCATGAATCGGACGTTTCCGATCAGATGCGCAGGGAGGTGCGGGCGATGGTGGCCGCGGGGATGAGCCGCGAGGCGATCCTGGACCATTTCGTCGCCCTGTACGGGGAACGGGTTCTCGCGGCTCCGCGGCCCGAAGGCTTCAACCGCCTGGCCTATATCCTCCCCTGGGCGGCGCTCGGAGTCGGCGGAGGGATTCTTTTCCTGCTTCTGAGGAAGCTGCGCGCGCCGGCGCCGGACGCCCCGCCCGAAACGGCGGCGGACGCCCGCTATAGGGCCGTCATCGAAAAAGAGCTCCAGGACCTGGAAGGACGGTAACGCCGACATGGAAGCGCGACCAGTGCCCGGTACCTTCAACGAACGGTTTGAAGAGATCGCCTGCCGCCACCCGGACCGGACCGCCTTCCGGCTGAAAACGGCGGCGGGCTACCCCACGACCTCCTACCGGGAGGCCCGCCGCCAGGCTCTCGGGGTCGCCCGGGGCCTTCTCGCCCTCGGCCTCCGGCGCGGCAGCCGCGTGGCCATCCTCTCGGAGAACCGGCCGGAATGGGTGATCGCCTATCTCGGCGCGTTGTACGCCGGGATGGTCGCGGTCCCGATCGATACACAGATATCCCCGGGGGAGTGGCGGCGCCTGATAGAGGACGCCGAAGCGCAGGCCGTCTTCGCCAGCGCGCTCCTTTTGCCGGGACTCCGCCGGGAGACGGCCGACTTCCGGCCTCCGCTCCGCCTGATCTCGCTGGATCCCCTGCCGGGGGACCATGACGCGCGCAGCGAACTCCGGGGGCTCCTGGAGTGGGCCGCCGAAACGGCCCCGGCGCCGGCGCTGCACGATGCCCGTCCATCGGACGTCGTCACCATCATCTACACTTCCGGGACGACCGGGACGCCCAAAGGCGTCGTGCTGACGCAGTCGAACATCGTCAGCGAGCTCGAGAGCATCCTGGCCGCGATCCGGGCCGACGAGAACGACGCGCTGCTGTGCCTGCTGCCGCTGCAGCATGTCCTGGCGTCGGTCATCAACGTCCTGGTGCCCCTGTATCTGGGCGCCCAGGTCGTGTTTGCCGACACCCTCCGGCGCACGGAAATCCTCGAAGCGCTCGAGGAGGCGGGCATCACGATCCTGGCCACCGTGCCGCAGTTCTTCTATTTGTTCCACAGGCGCATCCGCGATGAACTCGCCAGGAAGGCTTTCCCGGCAGGGATGCTGTTCGGGTGGATGCTCCGTCTGAACCGCCTCTGCAGGGGCGCGCTCGGGGTGAACCTGGGAAGGCGGTTGTTCCCCCGGGTGCACAAGAGCTTCGGGAGCAGGCTCCGCCTGTTCGTCAGCGGAGGGTCGTTTCTGGACCCCGCGGTGGCCCGGGATTTCCACGACATGGGGTTCACCATTCTGCAGGGGTACGGGCTCACGGAAACCACCGGGGCCGCGGCGGTGACCCGGGTGGAGCGCAATGTCCTCGGATCGGTCGGCCCCGCGCTGCCCGGGGTGGACATCCGGATCCAGTCCCCGGATGCCACGGGCACGGGGGAGATCCTGATCCGCGGCCCGGTCGTCATGAAGGAGTACTACCGCAACCCCGAGGCCACCGGGGAGGTGCTCCGAGACGGATGGCTCCACAGCGGGGACCTCGGGCGGCTCGACGCCGGCGGGAACCTTTTCATCACGGGGAGGAAAAAGGAGGTCATCGTTCTGCCCAACGGCAAGAACATCTACCCGGACGAGCTGGAGACGCACTACCTGCAGTCGCCCTGCATCCAGGAAATCGCCGTTATCGGCGTCTGCGGCGAACAGGGCAGGGGGGAGAGGCTCCATGCCGTCGTCGTGCCGGATTTTCAGTGCCTGAAGTCCCGGAAAATCGCCAACGCCAAGGAAGCCCTGCGCGACCAGATCGCCGGGCTTTCCAACCAGCTGCCGAAGTACAAGCGCCTGATGAGCTACCAGATCCGGGGAGAGGCCCTGCCCCGGACGACGTCGGGCAAGATCAAGCGGCTGGAACTGAAACGGCGGGTCGAAAGCGAGCGGCCGACGGCGCCGGAGCCGACCGGCGGGCCCTCCGTGACCCTCCCGGAGGACAGGGCCCTGATGGAATCGGCCGTCGGGAGGGAAGTCCTCCGGTGTTTGTGCGACACCTACGGGCGGAAGCCTCCCGTCGAGGCTTCGATGAACCTGGAGCTCGACCTCGGGTTCGACTCCATGGAGCGGGTCGAACTGCTGGCCAGCCTGGAACAGTCGCTGAATCTGAAGCTGCCCGACGATTTCGGCATGGAGACGTTCACGGTCCGCGACCTGATCGGGCAGCTTGCGCATCAGACGGGGGAGGACCTGGCCACCGCGGCCGGCCGCCAGAGCTGGGGGGCGATCCTGTCGGGGGAGGCCCGGGGGGACCGACAGGAGTGCCTGCGCGTTCCGCCATCGGGCGGCGCGGGAACGCTCCTTAGCTGGATCTGTCTCCGGGCGGCCCACTACGCCCTGTTCCGCACCCTGCTCGGGATCCGGGTCCGGGGCCTCGGGCATCTTCCCGGGAAGGGTCCCTACCTGATCTGCCCGAACCACCAGAGCTACATCGATCCGTTTGTCCTGGCGTCATCGCTCCCCTACAGCGTCTTCAGGCAGCTCTTTTTCGTGGGGTACAGCGTGATTTTCGAGCGCGGGGTCATGAAACCGGTGGCCCGGTGGCTCCACATCGTCCCGGTCGACCCGGACTCCCATCTGCTGCGCGCCATGAGGACGGGAGCCTCCGGCCTCAGGGACGGGCGCATCCTGTGCATCTTCCCCGAAGGGGGCCGGTCCTACGACGGGGAGCTGCAGCCGTTCAAGAAGGGGGCGGCCATCCTTTCCCGGGAGCTCGACGTGCCCGTCGTCCCCGTCGGCATCCGGGGGGCGCACGAGGTCTGGCCGCGGGACAGCCTGCGGATCCGGCCCCACAGGGTCTCCGTCCGCTTCGGCAAACCCCTGTCCCCGCTCCCGGGGGGGGGTGCAAACCCCTACCAGGCCGATACCGAAAGGATCCGCGACGCGGTCGCATCCCTCATGGAGGAGGATTGAGGCCGGCGCCCCGGCATCGCCTTCTGAGGAGTCAACGGAAACGCTGCTGCGCGGATTGAATGCCCTGGCATCCCGGTATCCGGCCGTTGCCGCAGGGGAGCGTTCGGCAAGCGGGTTCGAAGGGACAATCCGAGGGTGCACCCGGGGCTTCTGCCGCGAACTTTTAGGGAAGATGGCGCCGCCCGATAGCGGGGCGACACCACGTCCATCCTTCCTCGGCAGCCTCAGGTCCGGGCCGCCGGACTCGCGGGACTCCTACGGGTGCTGCGGCGGCAGGTCCAGGCCCATGGTCTCGGGCAGGCCGAACATCACGTTCATGTTCTGGAGAGCGGAACCCGCCTGGCCCTTGACGAGGTTGTCCACATGGCTGACGACGCGGAAGGTTCCCGTGCGTTCGTCCGTGGCCACGGTCGCGATGAGGCGGTTGGATCCGCGCACGTCGCTCGTGCCGGCCGGTTCGGGGAAGTCGCGCACTTCGAGGAACGGCTCGCCGGCGAAGGTGTCCCGGTAGGCTTCCAGGATGGCCCTGTGCGTGACCCCTTCGGGCAGGCGCCCGTAGAGCGTCGACAGGATGCCCCGCACCATCGGCACAACCTGCGGGGTGAACGTCAGGCGCACGGCTTTCCCTGCCAGGCGGCCCAGTTCGCGTTCGATCTCCATCACGTGCTGGTGCCCGGTGAGGCGGTAGGCGTTGCTGTTGTCGTACCGCTCGGGGTAATGCTGCCCGGGCGCCGGTTTTTTGCCTGCGCCGGATACGCCGGTCTTGCAGTCGCAGCACAGGCCCGCAAGCTCGACCAGCCCGTTTTTGACGGCAGGCCACAGCCCGCAGATGCAGCTCATGGCGAAGCATCCGGGATTGCCGACGATGCGGGCCCCCCGGATGGCGTCCCGGTGCAGTTCGGTGAGGCCGTAGACGGACTCCAGAAGCAGTTCCGGCGCCTTGTGCTGCGGATCCCTCCCGATGCGGGTGGCGTAGTCCCTGTAGAGCTCAACGGAGTTGAAACGGAAATCCCCCGAGTAGTCGATCACCTTGCGGCCCGCGGCCAGTTCGGCCGGGGCCGACACCTGCCCGACCCCGTCGGGCGTCGCGCAGAAGGCCACGTCCGCTTCGACCGACCGGGCTTCGTCGGAATCGGGCGCGAGGATGGGCAGGTCGCAGTAGCCGCGCAGATAGGGCCACATGTCGCTCAGCTTCGTGCCTACGCCCTGCACGTCGACCAGCGCCGCCAGTTCGGCCGCCGGGTGCCGCAAGAGCAGCTCAACGAGGCCGATCCCCCCGTAGCCGCCCGCTCCGATCAGTTTGACTCGAACCATCGTGTGTCCTCCAGATGATGATGCCCGTTCCGGGGAATTTAACCACAGGTCCGCCCCGCCGGCGAGTGGAAATTCCGGGTTCCCGGTCCCGGGCGGGTCGGGGGGGCGCGCCGGATCCTTTTCCATCGCTTGAAAAGTCGAACGGGGCCGTGCGATAATCTCGGGCGTGACGGCTCCGGCATCCGGGACTCCTTCTGCCGCGCCGCCGGCGATCCGATATTTTTCCGGGGAGCTATGACCGCTTATTTCATCCGCCGATTCCTGCTCATCGTCCCCACCTTCGTAGGCATTACCGTCCTGGTGTTCGTCGTCACCCGTTTCGTCCCCGGCGGCCCCATCGAACGCGTCATCGCCCAGGCCCAGCAGCAGGCCATGGAAGGGGGCGGCCGGGTCACCAGCGAGGCCGTCCAGCGCCAGCCCCTGTCGGACGATCAGATCAAGCTGCTCGAAAAATACTACGGTTTCGACCAACCCGTGCTGGCCAGCTATTTCCTCTGGATGGGGAAGGTGATCCGGGGGGATCTCGGCGTTTCCACGCGCTACTACGACCCGGTCTGGGACATGATCCGGGAACGGATCCCCATCTCCCTGTACTTCGGCATTCTGACCCTGATAGCCACCTACGGGATCTGCATCCCGCTGGGCGTGGCCAAGGCCATACGCCACAAAAGCGGGTTCGACAACGCGACCTCCGTCATCGTCTTCTTCGGGTATGCCGTCCCCGGATGGGTGGCCGGCATCCTGGCGATCATCCTGTTCGCGTCCCACTGGGAGATCTTCCCCCTGGGCGAGCTGGTCAGCGAGAATTTCGAGGAGCTGTCCCTGCTCGGGAAGGCGGGCGATCTCGCCTGGCACACCGCGCTCCCCCTTTTCGCCTACCTGCTGGGGGCGTTCACGTTCATGACGTTTCTGATGAAGAACACCCTGATGGACAACCTGGCCGCCGACTATGTGCGCACGGCCATGGCCAAGGGCCTCTCCTTCCGCCGCGCCGTTTTCGGCCATGCCCTGCGCAACAGCCTGATCCCCATCGCCACGAGTTTCGGGAACAATATCGCGATCATCCTCTCCGGCTCCTTCCTGGTGGAGAAGGTGTTCAACATCGACGGCATCGGGCTGCTGGGCTACGAGTCGGTCGTGGAGAGGGACTACCCCGTGGTGCTCGGCACCCTGGTGATTTCCAGCCTCCTGTTCCTTGTCGGCAACATACTGTCGGACATGTGCGTGGCCCTTGTGGACCCGAGGGTGAAATTTGAATAGCATGAAGAGAAGACACCTCTGGCGGTTGTCCCCGCTCACCCTGAAAAAGATCAGGCGGTTCCGCTCGATCAAGCGGGGCTACTACTCCTTCGTCATCCTCGCCGTCATGGTGGCGGCCTCCTTCGCCGCGGAGCTTCTGATCAACAGCCGGGCGCTCGTCGTCCGCTACGAGGGGCAGCTGTACTTCCCCACCTACGGGGACATCATTCCGGGGAGCGCCTTCGGGCTCGATTACGAGTACGAGACCGACTACCGGCAGCTCCGCGAGCAGTTCCGGCAGTCCGGCGGGGGCAACTGGGTCCTGATGCCGCCGGTGCCGTACAACCCGTACGAGAACGACCTGCGGGAGGGCTCGCTGCCGCCCGAGCCCCCCTCCTGGAGCCGCCGCCACTACATGGGTACGGACACCTCGGGCCGCGACATCCTGGCCCGCGTGACCTACGGTTTCCGCATCGCGATCCTGTTCTCGTTCATCCTGATGGGGTGCACCTACGTCGTGGGCATCGGCATCGGCTGCAGCATGGGGTATTTCGGGGGCGTCTTCGACCTGTTCTTCCAGCGCGCCATCGAGATCTGGTCCAACGTGCCGTTTCTGTATATCGTCATCATCATTTCCTCCGTCGTGGTCCCGAATTTCTGGTGGCTGATCCTGATCATGGCCGTCTTCGGCTGGATGGGGATCACCTGGACCATGCGCACGGTGACCTACAAGGAGCGCGCCCGCGATTACGTCATGGCCGCACGCGCCCTCGGGGCGGGCAACACGCGCATCATCTTCCGGCACATCATCCCCAACACGGTGTCGTTGATCGTGACCTACATCCCGTTTTCCATCTCGGGCGGCGTCGTGTCGCTGACGTCGCTCGACTATCTCGGTTTCGGCCTGCCGCCGCCGACGCCCAGCTGGGGGGAACTGCTGACGCAGGCCTGGTCGAACTTCAGCTCCTGGTGGATCGGCATATCGGTGATCACGGCCATGGTGATCACCCTGGTGGTGGTAACGTTTATCGGGGAGGCGGTGCGCGAGGCCTTCGACCCCAAGATGCATACGGTGTACGAATGATCGGGACGGATACGGCCGGGCGGCAACCGTCCGGCGCCAAACAACGGAGCATGCGGCGCGGGCCCTGGTGCGGCCTGCTGGGCCTTCTGGCGATTCTGGCCGTTGCGGCAGCCGCCTGCTCGCCGGAGGCGGCGCGCAACGATCCCCGCCCGGCCGGAGGCCCCCGCGGAACGGCTCCGCAGGCGGAATCCGCGGCGCCGACCCCGGGCGAAGTCCTGCCCGAGGGCCTCGAGTGGCTCACCAACCGGGAGGACCCCCCCTTCGCCTCGCCGGAGGCCGTGCCGGGCGGCACGCTGCACCTGCCCCTGGGGAGCTTCCCCCTGACCTTCCGGTTTGTCGGGCCGGATTCCAACGGCAGCTTCCGCTCGGCCATCCTGGACAACCACCTCAGCCTGGTCAACATCCACCCCAACACGCAGAACGTCATCCCGGAACTGGCCACGCACTGGGCCTACGGACCGGACCGAAAGACCATGTACTTCCGGCTCGACCCCCGGGCGCGCTGGTCCGACGGCGTTCCGGTCACGGCCGGGGACTTCGCCTACACGCTCGAGTTCATGCGCTCGGGCTACATTGTCGCCCCCTGGTACAACGACTACTACACCAAGGAGATCGACCGGGTCATCATCTACGACGACCACACGATCGCCGTCGTGGGGACGAAACCGCAGCCCGACCTGCACCTGAAGCTCGCCATCGGGCCCCTGCCGCGCCATTACTTCGGCCGGCTCGACGAGGACTTCATCCAGAAATACAACTGGGCCGTGGTGCCCAACACCGGCCCCTACCAGATCGACCGTTTCAAGAAGGGGCGCTACATCCGGTTCCGGCGGAAACAGGACTGGTGGGCGCGGGACCTGTACTACTTCCGGCACCGGTTCAACGTCGATACGGTCCTTTTCAAGGTGATCCGCGACCCCAACCTTCAGTGGGAGTATTTCAAGAAAGCCCGGATCGACGCGTTCCCCGCGACCATCCCCAGCTACTGGCACATCAAGACCAACATCCCCGCCGTCCGGAACGGGTACGTCCACAAGATCTGGTTTTTCAACGACGTGCCCCAGAGCGCGATGGGGTTCTGGCTGAACCAGGATCGGGACCTGTTCCGCGAGCGCAACCTGCGGTACGCCTTCGCCCATGCCATGAACATCGAGAAGGTCATCCGCCAGGTGCTGCGCAACGATTACTTCCGCCTCGAGCACGGCTACGTGGGCTACGGCGCCTACACCAACCCGGACATCCGGGCCCGGCGGTACGACATCGGGGAGGTGGAGCGGTACATGAAGGAGGCCGGCTGGGAGCGCGGGCCCGACGGCATCTGGCGCTCCGGGGGGCAGCGGTTCTCGGTCGAGCTGCTCTACTCGAGCGAAGAGCACACCCAGCGCATGGTGGTGCTCAAGGAGGAGGCCAAGAAGGCCGGCATCGAGCTGAAGCTGGCCAGGCTCGATTCCACCACGGCCTTCAAGAAGATCCTGGAAAAACGCCACGACGTGGCTTTCATGGCCTGGAGCGTCAGTTTGCGCCCCCATTTCTGGGAGCATTTCCACTCCGTGAACGCCCACAAGCCGCAGACGAACAACGTCACCAACACCGACGATCCGGAGCTGGACCGCCTGATCGACGCCTACCGCGATTCCCTCGAGGAGGCGCAGCGGATCGAGCTGGCGCACCGGATCCAGGAAAAGATCCACGAGATCGGGCCGTTTGTGCCCGCTTTCATGATCCCCTATTTCCGTGAGCTCTACTGGCGCTGGTGGCGGTTCCCCGATCCGCCGGCCACCCGGAGCTCGGACGATCTGATGGCCGGGTACCCGTTCAACAGCACGACCGGCGGGCTGTTCTGGTACGACCGGCGGCTGCACGAGGAAACCCTGGAAGCCATGGATGCCGGGCGGGCGTTCGAGCCCGTGACCCGGGTGGACGCAACCTATAAACCCTGAATCGGACAGACTGCGACAGGCGGAGCGGCCCATGAAGGAAACCGAGCCCATTCTGAGAGTCCGGCACCTGGTCACATCCTTCGATACCGAGGAGGGCCGGGTGCGGGCGGTCGACGACGTCAGCTTCGATCTTGGCGCCGGCAGGATCCTCGGCCTGGTCGGCGAATCGGGGTGCGGCAAGAGCGTCACCGCTTTTTCCATCATGCGGCTGCTCCCCCGCCCCTCGGGGATGATCGAAAGCGGCTCGATTTGGCTCGGCGGGCAGGACCTGCTGCGGCTGGAGCCCGGGGCGATGCGCGCCATCCGGGGGAAGCGCATCGCCATGATTTTCCAGGAGCCCATGACGGCGCTCAACCCGGTCCACCGCATCGGCCGGCAGATCCTGGAGGCGTTCGATCTGCACCGCCCGGAGCTTTCCGACCGCGCGAAGTACCGGGAGGCGCTCAAGCTGCTCGACCGCGTCGGGATCGGCGACCCCGAACGCCGGATGCAGGAGTACGCGCACCAGATCTCGGGCGGCATGCGGCAGCGGGTGATGATCGCCATGGCCCTGGCCGGCAAGCCCGAAGTGCTGATCGCCGACGAGCCCACGACCGCGCTCGACGTGACCATCCAGGCCCAGATACTGGAGCTGATCCTCGCGCTGCAGAAGGAGACGGGCATGGGGGTCCTTTTCATCACCCATGCCCTCGGCGTGATCGCGGAGGTCTGCCAGGAGGTTTCGGTGATGTACGCCGGGTGGATTGTCGAATCCGCCCCCGTCGGCGAGCTGTTCGCCCGCCCCAGGCACCCCTATACCCGGGGGCTGCTCGGCAGCATACCGCGGCTGGAAAACCGGCCCAAGACGGAGCTGCCCGTCATCCGGGGCGTCGTCCCCGGCCTCTACGAGATGCCGTCCGGGTGCCGGTTTCAGAACCGCTGCGCCCAGGTTATGGACATCTGCCGGCGCCGTGCGCCGGGGGAGGGGATCGTCGGCGACCGCCACCGGGTCCGCTGTTTTTTATACGAATCGGTTCAGCCTGTCGAACCGGGAGGATAGGGCCGCCATGGCGCATGATCCGGTTGCGTTGCTCGAGGTGGAGCACCTGAAAATGCATTTCCCCGTCCGCGGTGGCGTGCTGCGCCGCCGCATCGGCAGCGTCTACGCCGTCGACGGCGTGTCCCTCCGCGTCCGCGCCGGGGAGACCCTGGGCCTGGTGGGCGAATCGGGATGCGGCAAGACCACGCTCGGCCGGGCCATCCTGCAGCTGTACAAACCGACCTCGGGCCGCGTCCGGTTCGACGGCGAGGATCTCCGCAGTGCCGACCGCCGGGCCCTGCGGGCCATCCGCCGCGATATGCAGATGATTTTCCAGGACCCCTTCGACTCCCTCAACGGCCGGCACACCGTGGGCGCCATTCTGGAGGAGCCGTTTCTGATCCACCGCATGGGGAGCGCCCCGCGGCGGCGCGAGAGCGTCCGGAGGCTCATCGAGCGCGTCGGGCTCCCCCGGGAGGCTGCGGGCCGCTATCCGCACGAGTTCTCCGGCGGGCAGCGCCAGCGTATCGGCATCGCCCGGGCCATCGCCCTCAACCCGAAGCTCGTCGTCTGCGACGAACCCGTCTCGGCCCTCGATGTGTCGATCCAGTCCCAGATCCTGAACCTGATGCTGGAGCTGCAGCGGGAAATGCGGCTGAGCTACCTGTTCATCGCCCACGACCTGGCCGTGGTCAAACACATCAGCGACCACATCGCGGTCATGTACCTGGGAAAGATCGTGGAAACCGCCCCCGCCGAGGCGCTCTACGCCAACCCGAACCACCCCTACACCCGGGCGCTGATCGCCGCGATACCGGTACCGGACCCGGAGGTTAAGAGAAGATACCGGCCCCTGGGCGGGGATGTGGCCTCGCCCATGAACCCTCCGCCGGGATGCCGCTTCCATACCCGCTGCCCCTTCGTGATCGACGTGTGCAGGCGGGAGGAGCCCCCGCTGATCCCCTGCGGCGCCCCGGGCGAAGACCATGTGTGCGCCTGCCACCGGGCGGGGGAGATCTGACGGCCTCCGGCCCCCGGGGCCGCCGGCGGCCCCTCCTGGCGCATTTCAGGGGGACCGCGGCGGCGCGGGGCGCCGGGAGGAAACGAAGTCCAGGACCTCGGTCCACCAGGCCAGATCGGGGTCCGCGGGCCAGCTGTTGTGGCCGGCCCCTTCGAATGTCCAGATTCTTTTTCCGGTCGCGAGGCTCCGGTAGAGCGATTGCGTCAGGCGGTTGGGGATGACGGCGTCCCGGCCGGCCATGAGGATGGCGACGGGGCCGCCATATGCCTGCAGGTTGCGGATATTGTCGAACCGGTCCCGGACCATCCACCGGGCGGGAAGGAACCAGTAGCGCGCCTGCGCCATGTCCGGAAGCGTGCTCCAGGGCGTCAGCAGAACGATCCCGTCGACGGCCAGCCCCTGCTCGGCCGCCACGGCGCAGGCTACGCCGCACCCCAGCGACTCTCCCCACAGATAGACCGGGCGCCCGTACTGTCCGAGGGCCCTCCGCACGATGGTGCGGCCGTCATCGACGAGGGCCGCTTCCCCCGGACGGCCCCCGCGGGCGCCGTATCCCGGGTACTCCGCCAGGATCGTCCGGAACCCCCGCCTGGTGAGCGGGGGGACGTAGTAGTGCCGGTCCCCTGCGGCCAGGGTGTTCCCATGGAAAACGATGACGGTCCCCCGGGCGGCCGGCGGCGTGTTCTCCGGAATGAGGCCGAGGTACTCCATGTCGGCATGCGGCCAGAGATGCAGGCCGCGGCCCGCTGCGGCCTGCTCTACGCGGTCGAGGCCGTCTCTGGAGGGGAAATACAGCAGGCGGTCCTGGAATATCCAGGCCAGCACGGCGACGGCCGCGTACAGCAGCAACCATCGCAGCAGCATGCGGATGCCCTTGGACTGTAGCGGACCCGTCATAGGGATAGACTGCCGGCGCATTGCCGGCTACTCGATCAGGACCAATACCAGCGCCGTGACGAGGATGTTCACGACGGCGGCAGGAAGCATGAATTTCCAGCCCAGGCGCATGAGCTGGTCGTAGCGGAACCTGGGCAGCGTCCAGCGGATCAGCAGCAGGAACCAGCAGAAAAAGACGACCTTGGCCGCCAGGGCGGCAAACTGCAGGAGGACCACCAGAACCTCCGGGAGCGGGATCGCAGGCCCCCAGGGGAGGTACAGGCCGTCCGGCTCCAGGTAGGGGACCTGCCACCCGCCGAAGAACAGGGTCGCGATCAGCGAGGCGATGAGGATCGTTTCCAGAAAATCGGTCATGAAGAATGCGCCGAATTTCATGCTGCTGTATTCGACGAAGTACCCGACGATCTCCGATTCCCCTTCCGGGAGGTCGAAGGGGACGCGCTTGGTTTCGGCCATCCCGGCCGTCACGAAAAGCAAAAATCCCAGGGGCTGCAGCAGGATGCCCCACATGGGCAGCCATCCCCAGAGCAGGGTGCCCTGGGCCCGGACCGCCTCGGCCAAATCGAGGGTCCCGTAGATCAGCAGGACGCCGATCAACGTGGCTCCCAGGGCGATTTCATAGCTGATCATCTGGCTGGCCGCCCGCAAACCGCCCAGGAAGGCGTACTTGTTGTTCGAGGCGTATCCTCCGAAAAACGTGCCGAAGACCGTCAGCGACATCATGGCGAACACGAACAGGAGGCTGACGTCGACCGGCAGGATCTGCAGCTCCACGCGGCGGCCGAACATCACGAGGGTGTCGCCGAACGGAATGGCCGCGAAGGCCATCAGGACCGAGAAGAGGGAGATACAGGGGGCCGCCGTGTGCAGAAGCCTGTCGCTTCCAGGAGGTACGTAGTCCTCCTTGAAGAACATTTTCAGGGCGTCCGAGAGGATGTGGGGTAGGCCGAAGGCCCGGATGCCGAGGATGGAGGCGCGGTTGGCCCCCAGGCGGTCCTGCATGACGGCCGACTGCTTCCGCTCCTGCCAGGTCAGCAGAGAGGTCAGGGTAAGGACGCATGTGACGAAAAAGGCGGTTTTCAGCAATGCGATGAGTGCGTCTGCCCACATAGGTTTAGGCCCCGGCTCCCTGTTTGAGGAGTGCGCCGCCCCCGCCCAGCGACGCATAGGTCATCCCGGAGAATGCGTCGACGCTCCCTGCGATCTCGTCGAACACCGCTTCCGGGTCACTGCCGAGCGGCGCGCCCAGCTCGGCCCCCAGGCGGGCGAGGATGGCCAGATCCGGCATGGAGTGGCCGACGGGGGGGACGGCGGCGCGGATTCTCTGCACGCGCCCCTGGATGTTGGTGAAGGTGCCTTCCTTTTCGGCGTACACCGCGGCGGGAAGCCGGACGGACGCCAGTTCGGCCGTCGGGTGGCTCCAAGACCCCTGGAAGATCACCTGCGGCACGCGGCCCAGCGCGGACCGGATGAACCCCGGGTCGTATCCGGCGGTCAGGTCGTGATGGAACAGGTACAGAACCCGGATGCGCCCTTCCGAGCACGCCCGCAGCAGATCGCCGACCCCCCCGCCGGGAGGGAGGAGTATTTCCGCGCCCCTGGAGTTCGGGTGCCTGTCGGCCGTGATGAGGAGGTCGTCCGAGCGGGGCTCCTCCCTGGCGGGGGCCCGGAATGCGATCGTGCCGATGCCGAGCGCGTCGAAGAACAGCCGCCGGACGGCGAAGAGCTCTTCGTTGGTCATCTGCGGGGACGCCACGACGGCGACGCTTTCCGCCCCGTAGCCGGCCACCGCGTCTTTGATCGATGCCGCCACGCGGCCGATCGCGCTGCTCCACGCGTCTTCGCCCGAAGCCCCGTCCGGTCCGGGATCGGGACGGCTCAACCGGTTCGGAGCGTCGATCGCGTGGTAGGCGTACCGCCCCTCATCGCACATCCAGTAACTGTTGACCCTGCCGTTGTACCTCGGCTTGAGACGCTCGACGCGCCGGGTGTGGTACCGGGGATTGAAGCGGTTGTTGTAGTGGATCTCGATGTTGCATCCGCGGCTGCATCCGGGGCAGACGCTGTCGGCGGATCCGAGGAACCACACGCGGCACTGGAACCGGAAGTCCCGGTCGGTCATCGCGCCTACGGGGCAGATGTCCGCGATATTGCCCGAATAGCGGTTCTCGAGTTCGCGGCCGGGGAAGATGTCGATGAAGCTCCGGTGTCCGCGTTCGATGACGCCCAGCTCGAACGTGCGGGAGATTTCCCGGGTGAACCGCACGCACCGGGTGCAGAGAATGCACCGTTCCTGGTCGAGGATGATGCGGGGGCCGATCGGGGTGGCTTTTTTCCGTTTGGATTTGTTGTCGTTGTACCGCGCGTCGTAGCGCCCGTGGGCCATGTAGTAGTTCTGGAGCTCGCATTCGCCGGCCTGGTCGCAGACGGGACAGTCCAGGGGGTGGTTGGCCAGCAAAAATTCCAGGACCGAGCGGCGGTTTTCCAGGGCCTGGGGCGTCCCGGTGCGCACGACCATCCCCTCCGACACCGGCGTCGAGCAGGAGGGCTGAAGCTTGGGGCTCTTTTCGATCTCCACCAGGCAGAGCCGGCAGCTGCCCACGCGGGACAGGCCGGGATGGTAGCAGTAGTGCGGGATGCGGATGCCGGCGGCCCGGGCCGCTTCCAGTACGACCGTCCCCCGGGGCGCCTCCACGCGTTGCCCGTCGATGGTGAGATGGATCAGATCCTTTTCAGGCACGGGAACCTCAGTGTTTCGGGCCGATGAGCGGCTGCCGCTTTCGGATCGGGTAGTCCTTCCGCAGCGGGTGCCCCTCGAATTCGTCGTACATCAGAATGCGTTTCAGGTCGGGGTGCCCCGCGAAGGGGATCCCGAACATGTCCCAGATTTCGCGCTCCAGCCAGTTGGCGCATCCCCACAGGGGCGTGAGCGAATCGGCCGGCCTGCCCTCCTCGACCTTCATCTTGATGCGCAGGCGCTGGTTGTAGGGGAGCGACAGCAGGTGGTAGACGAGATCGAAACGGGGCTTCCGCCCGGGGTAATCCACGGCGGTCATGTCCATGAGGATGTTATAGAGCAGCCGCGAATCGGTTTTGAGGAAATCCATGATTTTCGCGAGGAATTCCGGGCGGATCACGACGGTGGCATCCCCCGGGCGCCGCAGGGTTTCCAGGATCCCGTCCGGGTGGTTTTCCCCGAGAAGCCGGAGGGTCCGTTCGGAGTTTTCTTCAGGCTGCGTCTCTAATCCCATTCCAGTGCGCCGATTTTCCAGGCGTATACAAAGCCCGCCCCCACGATGATGAAAAATACCAGCATTTCCGCCAGTCCGAACATGCCGAGCGAGCGGAACGCCACCGCCCACGGGAACAGAAATGCCAGCTCCACGTCGAAGACGATGAATAGAAGGGCTATCAGGTAGAACCGCATCGGGATCTTCCCCCGGCTGAACCCCTCGGATTCGACGCCGCATTCGAACGGCGTGTCCTTGACGGGGTTCCTTCTCCTGGGGCCGAGGAAAATCGATGCGCACAGGAACATCACGGCGACGCCGCCCGCGACGACCGCCATGACGACCACGGGTATAAGCGGACTCATAATGGCCAATTCCCTCCGCCGGCAGGTTACTGTACCATCGCGCGCTTCCAGAAATCAATTCGATTATCCCGCACTCCCGTGGTACAAGTACAGGAGATGTCGCGCCGTCGGCTTCCGCGCCTGCCGGGATACGGGCGGCGGGCACGCGATCGCACGGCCCCGGCTCCGGCCGGGGGCCGCAAGGGAGAGTGTCATGCAGTTCGGCCGCCTTGTTGTGCTTTGCGCCCTGGCCGTCGGCGTGCCGGTGCGTCCCGGCCTGCCGGCCCAAAAGACGGATCCCGTGGACCTCGCCCGGGCCGCCGACGCCCTCGCACAGGAGGTGGCCCGGGTCCGGGGCATCGATTTCAGAACCCCGGTGCGGAAAAGCGTCTCGGGCAGGGCGGAAATCGCCGGCCGCAAACAGGGGCGGATCCGGGAGGAATACGGGATCGGCAGCCTGGCGACAGAGGGCCGCATGCTGCGCGCGCTGGGGCTGGTGGGCGGCCCGGCCGAGTACGGGGACTCGATCTCCGGGCTTCTGGCCGAACCGGTGGAAGCGCTCTACGACCCGGGGGATGCCACGCTGCATATCGCGTCGTGGCTCCCCGCCGCGGCCCAGAAGTCCGTTCTGGCGCACGAGCTCGTCCGCGCGCTGCAGGACCAGCATTTCAACACCCGGTCAATCCTGGAAGCCGACCTCGCCGGGGGCAACGGCGACCGGACCCTGGCCCACCGGGCGCTCTTCGAGGGGGACAGGACGGCCGTCATGCTGCAGCTGGAACTCGGGCCGGGGGGGAGGCATTTTTCCGACCTGCCCGACCTGGCGTTCGTCATGGAGTCCTCGATGGCGACGGTGCAGGGCCGGAATGAAGCGTCTGCGGGCGCCCCCGGGTACCTGCGGCAGCAGATGCTTTTCCCCTACGGTTACGGGGCATCGTTTTTGCAGCAGGTCTGGAAGAACCGCCCGGGGTGGGAGACCGTCAACGCCCTCTACCTGGACCCGCCGGCCTCCACGGAACAGATCCTGCACCCGGAAAAATATTTCGGCGACCGGGACGATCCCAAAGCCGTCCCCCCGATCGACCCGGCCGCCCGTCTGGGGCAAAGCTGGCGGATCGCCCACCGGGGCGTTCTGGGCGAATTTTCCCTGGGCCTTTTCCTGGGGCTCCATCTGACCGAGGAATATTCGAGGAAAGCGGTTTCCGGCTGGGGCGGGGACGAGGTGGTCTATCTCGAGGACGACTCCGGCCGGGATGCCGTCGTCGTGGCTACGGTATGGGACACGGAGGAGGACGCCGACACGTTCCGGGCGGCCGTCGAGGCGTGGTTCCGGAAGCGGTTTCCGAAGGGGACGCTCGAGCAGGACGCCTCCGGCGGATTTTCGGTCGCGGATGCGGGGAAGCTCTATGCGGTCTCGCGTGAAGGCCAAAGCCTGGTCTGCGTGCTGGGGCTGCCGGCGGCCGACGGCAGGAGATGGCAGGGCCGGTAACGAACGTGCAGGGTGCCCATTCGTGGGCGTGTTTCACAAATCAGGAGGGAATCACCGTGTTTGAGATAACGGAAAAGGCCAGCGACAGGATCAAAGAACTCTTGAAGGACAGGGAAGGGGCTTTGTCGGTCCGGCTGACGCTGATGCAGGACGGGTGTTCGGGGCCCATGGTGGGCCTGGCCCTGGACGGCAAGAGGGACGATGACGAGTCCTTCGAGGATCGCGGAATCACTTTTGTGGCGGAGAAGGCGTTCTTCGAAACGATAAAGCCCGTGTCGATCGATTATGTTACGACCCCGATGGGGGAGGGCTTCAACATTACCTCCAGCCTGCCCAGGGCGGCGGGCGCCTGCGGCAGCTGCTGCGGTTCCTGCCAACATTGATCCGTGCCTGGACGGCCTGTGCCCCGGCGCGCCTCCCACGACGGCGGCCGGGTGCACAGGGCGGACGCCCCGGACTCGTCCGATGCACTGGCTCCATGGTTCTTCCGTAGCTTTATCCAATCGAGAGGCGGTGGCCTATGAAATCCGGCATAGATGCGAACGGACCCGATCCCGCGCCGGCCCCCCGGCAGGACGTTGCCGGGCTCAGAGACGACATCCTGCGCCATATCCAGTGCATGCTCGGCAGGGACCCCCTGATGGCGGACGCATTCTCCTGTTTCATGGGGCTTTCCTACAGCGTTCGGGGCCACCTGATCGAGCGGTGGATCCACTCCCAGCGGTCCCTCTACCATACATTGTCCAAGCGTGTGTACTTCCTCTCCATGGAATTCCTCCCGGGCCGTTTCCTGATGCATTACCTCACCAGCATGGGCATGGCCGAGACCGCCCGCCAGGCTGTCCGGGAAATCGGGTTCGAGCTCGACGAGCTGGAGGAGGAGGAATGGGACGCGGGCCTGGGCAACGGGGGGCTGGGGCGGCTGGCGTCGTGTTTCATGGATTCCTTCGCCTGCAACAGACTGCCCGGGTACGGGTACGGGATACGGTACGACTACGGGATCTTTCACCAGGTTTTTGAAAACGGGTATCAGAAGGAGCTCTGCGACAACTGGGTCCGGCAGGGGAACCCCTGGGAGATCCACCGGCAGGAGCGCCGGGTGCCGGTCCGCTTCTACGGCCGGGTCGAGGCCTATACCGACGCGAGCGGGGGGCCCCGCTACCGGTGGGTCGGGGGAGAGGTCGTCATCGCCCGGGCCTGCGACATCCTGGTGCCCGGATACGACATCGCCTACGTCACGAACATGAGGCTGTGGGAGGCCCAGGCCAGCATCGAATTCGACCTGAAGGAATTCAACGAAGGCGACTATGTCGGGGCCGTCGAGTCGAAGGTTTTCAGCGAGAGCATTTCCAAGGTGCTCTACCCCAGCGACGAGGTGGAGCGGGGCCGGGAACTCCGGTTCAAGCAGCAGTATTTCTTTGTCGCGGCGACCCTGCACGACATCCTCAGGCGTCACAGGAAAGTAAGCCGGTCGTTCGAGAACCTGCCCGACCTGGTCGCCATTCAGCTCAACGATACCCACCCGTCCATTGCGATACCCGAGCTCATGCGGTTGCTCCTGGACGAGGAGGGCCTCGGCTGGGACGATGCGTGGGGGATCTGCCACAAGACCTTCGCCTATACCAACCACACGGTGCTCCCCGAAGCCCTGGAGGAGTGGCCGGTCGATCTCGTCCGGCGCATTCTGCCGAGGCACCTGGAAATCATCTACGAGATCAACCGCCGGTTCCTGGAGAAGGTGGCCGAGGCTTTCCCGGACGACCCGGAGCTGATCCCCAGGGTGTCGCTGATCCACGAAGGGGCGGTCCGGTCGGTTCGGATGGCGAACCTGGCCGTTGTCGGCAGCCATGCCGTCAACGGCGTGGCCGCTTTGCACTCGCATATCCTGAAGACACGGCTGTTTCGGGACTTCGACAGGATATTCCCCGACCGGATACGCAACATCACCAACGGCGTGACGCCCCGCCGATGGCTCTACCAGGCCAATCCGGCGCTCGGGCAGCTGATCACCTCCGCGATCGGCCCGGGTTGGATACAGGATCTGGACCTTCTGCAGGGGCTGGCGCCGTATGCGGAGGACCCGTCTTTCCGCGCGGAGTGGATCCGGGCCAAGCAGCAGAACAAAAAGCGCCTGGCCCGCTACGCGCTCCGGAAGATCGGGGCCGGCCTGGACACGGATTCGATGTTCGATTCCCATATCAAGAGAATCCACGAGTACAAGCGGCAGCTGCTGAACGTCCTGCACGTCATCACCCTCTATACCCGGATCCAATCCCGGGCGGAGCCCGACCCCGTGCCGCGCACAGTCATCTTCGCCGGAAAGGCGGCGCCCGCCTACGATCAGGCCAAAAGAATCATCAAGCTCATCCATTCCGTGGCGGACGTCGTCAACAACGACCCGGATACGAACAGGGCCCTCCGGGTGATCTTTCTTCCGAACTACTGCGTGTCCCAGGCCGAAAAAATCATCCCGGCGACCGATCTGTCCGAACAGATCTCCACGGCGGGCATGGAAGCCTCCGGTACCGGGAACATGAAAATGGCGCTCAACGGGGCGCTGACAATCTGCACTATGGACGGGGCGAATATCGAAATACTCGAAGCGGTCGGGCGCGACAACATGTTCGTCTTCGGATTAAGCGCCCGCGAGGTCGCCGACCTGCGGGCTTCAGGGTACGACCCCGGCAGGTACTACAGGGAAGATGCGGAACTGCGGCGGGTCCTGGACATGATCGCGACCGGATTCTTCTCCGGCGGGGACCGGAGCCTGTTCGCCCCGATTGTGGACTCCCTTCTCAATCGCGGGGATTACTACATGCTGCTGGCCGATTATCGGCCCTACCTCGAGGCGCAGGACAGCGCGGGGCGCCTGTTCCGGGACCGGGATGAATGGGCGCGCCGCTCCATCCTCAACGCCTGCCGCATGGGGCGGTTCTCCAGCGATCGCGCCGTGCAACAGTATGCCGAAACCATCTGGGGCGTCCGGCCCGTTCCGGCCGGCAGCTAGAGACGGACGACGGACGTGTCCGAGAGCCTGTCGTGGAAGCACCGGTTCTTCCGGTCGAAAAGACTCCACAGGAGGCCGGCCCCCAGCACAAGCAGGGACACAAGAAAGCCGAAGCATCTGGCGAACAGCTGGCCGATCGACGGGCGGCTCCCCGCGATTCCGGTGATCCGCAGGTCGGTGATCATCATGCCCACCGTCTGGCCCGAGGTGGCGAGAAAAAATACCGAGTACAGGAAGAATACCAGCAGGAAGAGCAGGGCGAACTCGATCACGCTGACCCGGTCGAGCACCACGATCCCCGAAAAGGAATCGGCCGCGAGGATCAAAGCCGCGGTGCAGAGCACCACGAAGATGAGATCGACCAGCCCGGCCAGGGTCCTCGACAGCAGGATATATTTACTGTCGGGGTCGATGGGGAGCTCGGGACGGATAAACGGAGAGTCCTCCGGCGTCGGGGCCGACTGCCTGGAAACCGCGCTGTCGATCAGTTCGCGGATGCTGGCCGCGCCGGCCGGGCGGGGGGCTTGCGGCGCGGTGTCGGCCGGCTGCGCGATCGTCAACTGCTGCGGCGCTTTCGCCCGGGGGGCGGGGGAAGGCGGCTTCGCTTCCGGCCGCGGCTCCGGCGGCGGGATGCCGGCATGCCGCAACGGCGGCGGCTCCGGCGGCTTTGCGACGCTCGAGCGGAGGATCCGAGGCGGGGGCGGCAGGGCGGTTCCCCTCTCGGGCGCCCCGGTGTTTGCCTCCTGCTGATTCCCGTGCTTGAGGGATTCCAGCCTCTGGATCAGCGCCTGGCGCCACGGGGGCATCTCCTCGCCGCCCTGCGCGGGACGGGCGCCGGCGGCCGGGGATTCGGCGCCCCCCTCCCGCCGCTCCGCCGCATAATGGCACGCGGGGCAGATTCCGTCCGGGCCCAATTCCTTGTTCCGGCAACGGGGGCATTCCATCTCGAAAGAGCTCCTAGGGTGCACTGCAAGTTAGGATGACAGATAAACCTTCGTCCCTGGAATTATAGCATAGGGTGTTAGGGTGGCCCGCAGCAAAATACGCACATCTCCGGCGCCGTGGAGCCCCGCCGGTCATTTCCGGGGAACCATGGAGGCGATTGCGGATCCTCCGGTCCGCCATTCTGCTATAATGGGCGTCAGGAGAGCCTTCCCAGGGCGAGGCTCCAAACGTGTCGAAGGACACAGGGACCGCCGGGACATGACCATACAGAAACGATCGGTGATTCTGGGGCTTCTGGCCGCGGCGTCTGTGGCCCTGTATGGAGCGGCAAAGGTGAACTCGGCCGCGTTGGTGGAACATGTCGTTGCGCGCGCGTTGATCCAGAAAGCCCCGGACGGCACCGATCCGGCAGAGGTAGAGCGGCGCCTGGCGGCGCTGCTGGCCGACTCCCCGGACCGTCGCTCCAGGATGGACCGATTGTTCCGGGTCTCCCGGGAACTGGAAAAGGTGCAGGCGCTGTCGGACCGGGACCTGGCGGAACTCCTGGAAGCCCCGAAGCATTAAGACGATGGCATGGAACCATAATCCCGGAACGTGGAACTTTTTCCTCCCCGCGCTGTCATAGGAGGAAGGGCACACGGTCAGGCGGAATTACCCAATCGTGGACAGGTTGTATGTATCCGGATCAAGTGGCTTTGTCCGAACCTGAAGGCGCATCGACCCGGGAGGCGTCCCTGGACCGGGTCGGCTCGAGCGATCAAGCCGATTTTGACCAGCTGTTTGAGCGCTACAATTCCATGGTTTTCAGCCTGGCCTACCAGGTTCTGGGAGACCGGGAAGAAGCGCTCGACGTGGCCCAGGATGTTTTCTTCACGATTTACCGCAAGATGGGCACCTTCAGGGGGGAATCCACGCTGAAGACGTGGATTTACTCCATCGCGATCCATCGGGCCACCAACCGCTACCGCTGGTGGAACCGGTTGCGGCGCCGGGGGACGGTCTCGCTCGAGGAGCATCTGTCCCGGAAGCCCGGCCAGGATCACAGCATGAGCCTGGAATCGGGCATTCGGTCCCCCCTGCAGGCGCTGATCCTAGACGAGGAGCGCCTGCAGATCACCCGGTGCCTCCAGCAGGTCCCGCCGCCGCAGCGGATCGCGGTGATCCTTCGCGATATCGAGGGCTTGACCTACGAGGAAATCGCCCAGTCCACCAACGTATCCCTGGGCACCGTCAAATCCCGGATCGCAAGGGGGCGGGAGATGCTCAAGCGCCTTGTTGCGGAGAACCAGACCGAAGCCGGAGGCCGCCATGTTTTGTGACAGGGTTTCGAAACAGCTGTCGGGGTATTTCGATGGGGAGCTGGATACCTCGACGCACATCAAAATATCCCGGCATCTGAAACAGTGCGCCCGGTGCCGGGCGGAACTCGGGGCGCTCGCGATTCTGCACGACCGGCTGGCGTCGGTCCCCAGGGTCCAGGCCCCGGACTACCTGTACCGCCTGGTGCGGATGCGGCTCGAAGGCGGGGAGCACAGGCCACGGGCGGACCGGTTGCGGGACGCCTGGGCGTTGCAGTGGTCCAGGTTCCGGACGACGGGATTCCTGTTCTACTGGACGAGGGCGCTCGGGACCGTCATGGCCGCATTCTTCTTCTGCGTGATCTCGAGCGGGATCGATCCCTTCTACGGCACGGGGAGCGTATCGCCGGTTTCGGGGCAGGCCATGATTTCCCGGGAATACAGCGAACAGGTCCGGTCGACCATCATGAAGAATTTCGGCAGATTCCCGATCGAACAGTACAGCAACAGCCACCGGCACGTCCCCGCCATCAACGATCAGTATTTCAACCTCTACTGGAACAGCGTCCCGGAAACAACCAACGAGGAAGACCTTGCCGTCGTTCTCACCATTGAACCCAGCGGGACGGTGAAGATCGAGAATGTGCTCAAGTATCCGGAGGACCGGACACTGTTGCACAACCTCAACGATCTGTGTACGTCCGCTCGCGGACGCCCTGCCAGCATGAACGGCAGGTCCGTATCCTCGCCGATGGTTCTCAATCTCAACTGGATCACCGTGTCGACTCCCCCGCAATAGGCGCCGCAGGCCCCCGGAGGCTTCGAGTGCGGGAGGGCGATCCCGGAACCGGCCAGACGGCGCCGCAGGCCGTCGGCGCAGCCCCGCTCGGAACGCGCGCCCCGCTCGGAACCTTCGGCCCGGCATCCTATCGCCTTTCGGCCGAGCCGCCGGCCGCCCGGAGCCGGATTTCGGGCCGGATGGCGACTTGGTGACGCCGGTCACTTTGTATGGCCGTACACCTGACGAAAATGATCCCAGTGCGGGCGTATCCGGACAGGTGCGTTTGTGCGCAGCCGGAATGCCGGTCTGCCCGTGCGGGAAACAACCGCAGGGCGCCGGCGGATGGGAGATTGCTGAAATGGGGGAATCCCCGCGGATCGACTCACTGAAGACGCTGGGCAGGTATGCCCTGATCGAAAGGGTCAGCGACGGGTACCTGGGGCCGGTCTACAGGAGTTTCGACCAGGATCTCAACCGAGCGGTTGAGATTTTGGTGTTCCGCGACGGCATACGGTGGGATCCGGACTTCGTGGAGCTGTTCCGGGGCGAATGCGACGCCGTCGCCCGGCTGCGGCACCCGAACATCGCCTCCGTGATCGAACTCGGCAGCGACGGCGGATTCCCCCACATGGTTCTGGAGCCGCTCGGGAGCAGGAACCTGAGGTTTCTCTTCGCCCTGCGCCCGGAACTGCCTTTCGAAACCAAAATATCGATCATGATGCAGGCGGCCGAAGGCCTCGGGTTCGCGCACGCCAACGGGGTGGTGCACCGGAACCTGTGCCCGGAAAACATATACCTGGCCGCCGACGGAGTCATCAAGATCCGGGATTTCTCCATCGCGCATCTGCTGATGAAGCGCCTTCCGCATCCCGCGCTCCGCTGGGGCGCGCCCCTGTACCTGTCCCCTGAGCAGATCCGGCACCGGCGGTGCGACGAGCAATCCGATATCTTTGCCGCGGGGATCGTTTTCTACGAGCTGCTCACCGGGGTCCACCCGTTCTACCACGCCGACGGGAACAAGGCTCTGGACAACATCCTGCAGGACCGGCCGATAGCCACCTTTGAGCGCTATCCTAATGTTCACCCCAGGATCTGGCACATTCTGAAGACGTGCCTGGCCGGCCGGCGCGAGGACCGGTACGAAAGCGCAGCCGCGCTTCTGGACGCCTTCAGGGGCCTCGTCGAGGAAATGGACGAAGATGTCCGGCTCATGCTGGGCGAACTGCAGGCTGCGTTCGCGGCCCTGAAGACTGCCGCCGCCCGTCCCGATGCCAGCGACCGTGCCGCCGGTCTCTGCAAGAACGTCTGGCGACTTCTGCGCGGCGACGACCGTCCCGGGTATGCGCACCTGGACCGGCTGATCGCGGATCTGAACGCGGTCTATCCGGAGATTCAGGCCGAAGCCGGCGATCCGAATGCGCCGGTCGCGGCGCTGTATGGGGGCATCCTGACCGAGGGTCTGCCTCCGCTGCCGCACGATGGCGCCCGCCCGGCGCCCGGAGCGCCGGCCGGCGGGGACGCCGTCGACCGGGCGGCCGCTGAGGACGGCCCGCGGCACGGGGAGGAAGCAGCCCCGGCCGAAGACCCGGCGCGGGAGGCGATTCCCGTCCTCGGGGACGCCCCCCCCGGCCGGGGTCCCGCCCCCGGATCCGTCGCGGCAGAGGATCCGCCGGGCCCGGGGGACTTTCCGCCCGAAGAAATCCCGGCCGGGGTTGCCCGCGGAACCGATTGGGAAGAGCCCGGGCCAGAGGGCCCTCCCATCCCCGGCGATTGCAGGCTGCAGGGATCGGCAGACCCAGAACCGCCCGCTCCGGGCCATCGCCTCCGGCCCTCCTGGATGCGGCCGGGAATCCCGAGGCCCGGCCGCAGGACAGTTGCCGTGCTGGTGCTGGTTCTTCTGGCGGTTGCGGCCGTCGGCGCGGCCGGGAGATCCGGGGGGGCAGGCGCCCTGCTTCGGGCCGGCAGGGTCTGGATGCTCGATTCGTGGGCGACGGTTTTGGCGGCGACTTCGAAGCGGCCTCCGGCCGGAGAGGCCGGGGGGCCGGCCGCCGGCGTCGCGAGCATCGTGGTGCGGGACTCGGGTTCCGCCTACGAGTCGGAGCTTTTCGACGGGCTGGAGGCGACCTATCCGGGCGAGGATGCCGCGGCGCCCGACCCGGAGGCGATCGACCGTATCGCGGGCCTGATCCGCAGCGGGGATCTCCGGCAGGCTGAAGCCGGACTGGATCAACTGCGGCGGGTATTCCCCGATGCGCCCGAGGTGGAGGCGCTCTACGGGCAGTGGCGGCAGAAGGCCTCCCGGCCGGGCCCGCAGGGAAACGGCCCGGAGGAGGCCCGCACGGAGCCATCGCCGGACAGGGAGGCGGCCTGGCGCCGCCAGTTCGACGCTTTCTTTTCCGGGGGGCAGTACGCGGAAGCCGGGAACGTGGCCGGTCTCTGGATGAGGGACGCCCCCGGAAGCGCCGGGGCACGGGAAGCGGCCGAAGAGGTCAGGAAGATTCGGTCCAGGCTGGCGGCCGGCGCGGCGGCCGCCGATCTGCGCCGGTACGGCGAGGCCCTTGCCGAGCTCGATGCAGCCAGGCGGATCAATCCGGCCGATCCCGGCATCGCCGCCCTGCGGGAGGAGGTCGAATCCAGGATGGCATCGGCCAGGTGCACATTGACCGTCCTGCGTCTTGGCGAGCCGGCGGCCGTTCTCCTCGACGGGCAGCGCATCGGCGATGGCGGGGAAGTCCATGATGCGCGCATCCCCATCGGCCTTCATGCCGTCGCCATCGAGAAAGACGGCTTCCTGGCCGCTTCCAGGAGCCAGCAGTTCTCCGATGGCCAGAGTCTGGTGCTGGTCTACGACCTTGTCAGGGGGGAACTCCGCCCCCTGGTCGAGGCGGACCGGAAAATCCTCGACCAGCGCAGGGCGATCGAGACGGTCCACTCTTTCGCCGTGGAGCACAGCCACGGATTCCTGCGCGGCAGCTGCCGCGGGGAACTCCAGATCAGCCATGCCGAAGTCGTCTACCGGCCGTTGTCGGGACCGCACGGGTTCCAGGCCCCCTTGAAGATCCTCGACTGCAGGCGCGACGGCAAATCCATACGGCTCCGTTTCGATTCGGGCAACGAACTGTTCCACAAGTTCGAATTCGAACTCGAGGAGGACGCTGTGCGGTTCAGCCAGACCTGGAAAGAGCTCAAATCCCTTCCCCAACGCTGAGGGCCCCGCGTCCCCGCCGCCTCCCGCCCTGCACGCAGAATGCCGTCCCTCTTTGACAATGCGCTCGCCGATTTGGAATAATGGAGCCCGGAGTGCCCTGTCGGCGGACCGCCATGCGGACCGGTGACGCCCGAGAAGGGCAGAAAGCGATTGCCGTGAAGACACCTGCGCGATTTCCCCGACTCTTTTGGACGATCCCCCTGCCCGGTGCGGCCCGGCCCCCGGCCCCGGGGTCCGGGCGGCCGTATCGATCCTTCTGCGCCGTTCTCCTGCTGCTCGCATGCGCCGGCTGCCTGTCTTCAGGGGGCGGGGCCATTGACCGGGAAGCGCTCGTCCGCAGGCACATCCCCCGGCTGTCGGAGGCGGACCCCCTGAGCCCCTTCAGCGTGGGGAACGGGAAGTTTGCCTTCACCGCCGACGTCACCGGGCTGCAGACCTTCCCCGAATTTTACGAGAAGGGCATTCCCCTGGCCACCCAGTCGGAGTGGGGGTGGCACACCATCCCCGGCCCCGGCGGCACCACGCTCGAAGACGCTTCGGAATACTGGGATGTCGACGGGCGCCGCGTGCCCTACGCGTCGCGGCAGAATACGGCCGCGGGACAATGGCTGCGCGCGAACCCGCACCGTCTGCACCTGGGCCGGATAGGGTTCGAGTTTTCCGACACCTCCGGCCGTGCCGTCGGGATCGGGGAACTCGAGGGCATACGCCAGTCGGCCGACATCTGGAGGGGGGTGCTGGAAAGCTCGTTTGCGATCCGGGGCGTGCCGGTCGAGGTGGAAACCGCCTGCCATCCCGAAATCGACCAGGTCAGCGCCCGCATCCGGTCGCAACTGCTCGGAACCGGCGCCATCGGCGTCCGTCTGGAGTTCCCCTACGGCAGCACGCGCTGGGGCAAGGATCCGGGCGACTGGTCCAGCCCCGAACGCCACCGGTCGGAAATCGTCGCCCGCACGGGGCGTTCCGTCCGCATCCGGAGAACCTTGGACGCGGACCGGTACCACGTTTCCATCGAGTGGGACGGGGACGCGGAGGTGACCCAGGTCGCGCGGCACTCCTTTCTCCTGGCGCCCCGCGATCCCGGGCAGTTCGGGTTCAGCGTCCGGTTTTCAGCCTCCGACGCCGCAGGGCGCGGGGCGTCCGTGCGGGAAACCGTGCAATCGGCCGAGAGGCACTGGAGGCGTTTCTGGCAGTCCGGCGGCGCCATCGACCTTTCCCGGAGCACCGACAGCCGCGCCGGCGAGCTCGAGAGGCGTATCGTACTGTCCCGATACCTGACGGCGATCCAGTGCGCGGGGTCCTTCCCCCCGGCGGAAACCGGGCTCACCTGCAACAGCTGGTACGGCAAGTCCCACCTCGAGATGCACTGGTGGCACGGCGTGCATTTTGCCTTGTGGGGGAACCCCCAGGTCCTGGAAAACACCCTGCCCTGGTACCGGTCCGTCCTGCCCCTGGCGGCCGAAACCGCCCGGCGGCAGGGGTACGCGGGCGTGCGGTGGCCGAAGATGGTCGCGCCCGACGGGCGCGAAGGGCCCTCCTCGGTCGGCGTCTTCCTCGTCTGGCAGCAGCCCCACCCGATCTATTACGCCGAATTGCTCTACCGGCTTACGGGGGACGAGGCGGTTCTGGGGCGGTACCGGGACATCGTTTTCCCGACGGCCGATTTCATGGCTTCCTACGCGCGCTGGGACCGGGCGCGCGGCCTTTATGTGCTGGGGCCCCCGCTCATCCCGGCCCAGGAGATCTACCGCCCCGGTACGACCTCGAATCCCACCTTCGAGCTGGCCTACTGGAAGTTCGGTCTCGAGACGGCCCAGCTCTGGCGCGAGCGGCTCGGGCTCGGGCGCGTGCCGCAGTGGGACCATGTCCTGGACCATCTCCCCCCCCTGCCGGAAAACAACGGCCTGTACCAGAACGCCGAGATCGCCCCGGACACCTTCGAGGACGCCTTCCACCGCAGGGATCACCCGACGCTGGTGGCCGCATTCGGGATGCTCGGCGACGCCAGGGTCGACCGTCGGCGGATGCGGGCCACGCTCGAGAAGGTCCTGGAATCCTGGGACTGGCCGAGCACCTGGGGATGGGATTATCCGATGGTGGCCATGACGGCCGCCCGCGTGGGGCGTCCGGACCTGGCCATCGAGGCGCTTTGCCTGGATACGCCCAAGAACAGGTACCTGCCCAACGGCCACAATTACCAGCGCGAAGACCTGCCGCTGTACCTTCCTGGCAACGGGGGTCTTCTCGCGGCCGCCGCCATGATGGCGGCCGGATGGGAGGGGGCTCCTCCCGCCGATGCGCCCGGATTCCCCAAGGACGGGAGCTGGACGGTGCGGCACGAAGGGCTCCGCCCGATGCCCTAACAGTCCTACATGGGGGAACCGCATGCAACTGGCGACACTTTTCTTTCATTTGCTGTTTTTCGGGGCTTTTTCCCCGGCGGCCGATTCCCCGAACGTATGGCGAAGCGGGGACATCGGCATCGAGCTGCGCGGCACCGGGGTGGGGATCACCCATGCCGGGGGGGCGCGGATCGAGATATCCGCACTGGCCTTCAACTTCGTGGAGCCCGCGCGCATCGCCGTCGAAAGCGCATCGGACGATGTTCTGGCCCTGAAGCTCGTCTTTGACCGGACCGACGGGTTCCGCGACGATTTCCCGCGGGAGCTTCCCCTGCGCATCGAGCGCCGCGGCGACGCGCTCCATTGGTCGGCCCGGCACCCCGCGTTCCGTCACGTCACCATACGGATGAAGGATCGGGACGAGCACTATTTCGGGCTTATCGAGAAACTGTACCCGTACAACGCGAAAAATCCCGACCTGCGCGGCCAGACGGTCGACGTCGACGTCTATGCCGAAGGCGACAGGGATTACGCGGAGAACTACGCCTCGGCCTACTCGGCTTTCTACATGAGCAGCCGGGGATACGGGAGCTTTTTCGACACCTTCGCCAAAGGCCGGTACCAGTTCGCCGTCGGCGGCAGCACGGAGATCTACCACCAGACCGGCGATTTGGACTGGCACCTGTTTTTCGGGCCGAGCGGCGACAGGATCCACCGGCAGTACTACGAAGTGATCGGCCGGCCCAAGTTCGTCCCCATTTGGGCCTGCGGGCCGATCTTCTGGAGGGACCAGAACAGCGGCAGCGGGGAGGTGCTCGCCGACGTCCGGAAATTCACCGAGATGCGCATCCCCCTGACCGCCTGCATGATCGACCGCCCCTACAGCGAGGGCGGCCACCAGTGGTCCCGGATGCATTTCAGCGAGGCGTTCGCGCAACCCGAGGCGTGGATCCGGACCCTGAACGAAACCTACGGCATGCAGGTGCTGACCTGGGTGGCGCCCATGACGTTCACCGACCCGGATTTCCCCGGGTTGCTCTCAGGCTACAAGAACTACATGGACCTGACCCACCCGGAGGCGCTGGCCGAATTCGAGCGCCGCCTGGCCACCCACCAGTACGCCGCAGGCGTCCGGGGGCACAAGATGGACCGGGCCGACGAGAACTTCCCTCTCACCGCCCAGTGGCACGACCCGGTCCGCGAGTCCGAGGCCCGCAACAAGTACGCGTACCTGTTCTCGAAGGTGATCCACGGGTTCCTGTCGAAGGCGCACGGCCGCGATCATTTCAACTACGCGCGCACGGCCTACCACCGGTCGCAGCCCTACCTGAGCGCGCTGTGGGGGGGCGACAGCCGGCCGAACTGGGCCGGGATGTCCGGCAGCCAGGCCAACGCCATGCGCGTCGGCTTCCAGGGGTTCCCCATGTGGGGGAACGATACGGGGGGCTACCTGGGGGAGGGGAGGATCGACGAGCTCCTCTACATGCGGTGGCTCCAGTGGAGCGCATGGAACGGAATGTTCGAGATCAAAATAGACGGCGCCGGCGGCAGCGGCGGTGACCGGCCCCCCTGGAAGTATTCCGCCCGGCTGCAGGAGGTGTTCCGCGATGCGTGCGCGCAGCGCATGGCGCTGCTCCCCTATATCTATTCCTGCGCCAACACCTCCTATGCCAACGGAGTTCTGATGAAACCTCTGGCGTACGCCTACCCCGGGGACGCGCAGACCCACACGATCTGGGACGCGTACCTCTTCGGCAATGCCTTCCTGGTCGCTCCGGTTTTCGATCCTGGCCACGAGCGGGACCTCTACCTGCCTCCGGGCGCCTGGTACGATTTCAGGGACCCGTCCCGGGCGTTCACAGGGGGGAAAACCATCCGGGTCGACGCCCCCGCCGACTCCATCCCCGTATTCGTCCGGGAGAATTCGGTCTACGTCACCGGCGATGTTTTCCGCGGCAATTCCAGGGCCTGGCTCGGCGCGCTCGACGGCGCCCGCCTGGACATTCATGCGTTCCCGGGCCCGGCGGGCACGGAGACCGCATTCACCTACGTCGACTATACGGGCGGCGACCGGGAGGTGGGGATGACCCTGTCGAACGACGGCCGCTCCGTCGTGTTCCGTTCCGGTCCGCTCTCGGTCCCCTCGAGCGTTCTCCTTAGGTGTGCCGACGCGCCCGAAAGCGTATTATGGTACGATCGGCCCGTCGTTTATGACTATAATGCACGGGACGGCATTGCCAAAGTCGGCGTGGAGGCCGGCAAGCCCATTCAATTGAAAATGCTTCTTCCCTAGGAGGTTCTATGATGCGTGCCCTGATCAGCATGGTGTTTCTCGTCGGCGGCGCCCTAGGCGTGTACGCCCAGGACGAATGCACACGGCCGATGCTCCAGTCGGCCGTGCAAAGCTACATCGCGGCCCAGGAGGCGGGGGACCTGTCGAAGATGGCCCTGGCCGAAAAGGCGACGTTCATGGAGAACATGAGCGAGGTCCAGAAGGGAGCCGGGCTATGGAACACCGCGCTGCCGATTGCGCTGCACCGCAGCATCTACGACGTCGGCCGGTGCATGACCTTCTCCGAGGTGATCGTCACCGAAGGCGGCCACCCCTACGTCATCGGAACCCGCCTGAAAGTGACCAACGGGAAAGTGTCCCTGATAGACAGCCTGGTCACCGACGAGGGCGACTGGCTTTTCAACGCGCAGGATTACCTGAAGTACTCCAAGGCCGAGGATTGGCCGGTTCTTCATGTCGACGAGCGTGTCAGCCGCCAGGAGCTGATCGACGCGGCCAACCAGTACTTCGATTTCGTGTTTCTGGACAAGGGCATCCGGCCGCCCTGGGGCACCCCGTGCGCGCGCCTGGAAGGGGGCGCCTACACCAACGCCAAGAACGAGAACAAGGATACGTGCCAGATCCCGGCGCCCCTCGGAGAGATGTTCGTCGTCAACCGGACCTACGTCGTGGATGAGGAGATGGGCACGGTCAACATTTTCTGCCGCTTCGGCGACAGCCGCGACGGCATGCCCGATTCCCACATGTTCCGCCTGGTCAATGGGAAATACCGCTGGATCCACACCCTGAGCGTCAACCTGACAGGGGAGCCGATCGTGATCGAACCGCAGGGCTTCGGGCAATAGCGGGCCGGCGGCCCCCGGGGCCAACCAGTGGAGGCCTGTCGATGCGCACCAAGCCCATCCGGAGGTACGGCGCCAGGCTTTGGCTGGCGCCTCTGGCCTGTTGGCTGTTCGCATGCGCGGCCACGCCTGCGAAGGGGGAGGCGTGGGCGGAGGTGCGCAGCGATCATTTCACGGTCTATAGCGATGCCGGGGAGGGCCCTGCGCGCAGGATCACCCACCAGTTCGAGAAATTCCACGCCGTGATACGGAGCCTTCTCCCGTCGCTCGAGGCCGATCCGGGCATGCCCACCATCGTGCTGGCCGCCAGGGACGGGAAGACCCTCGGGTCCCTGCTGCCGCAGTTTGCCGACGGCCGGGACCAGGCGCGGCCCGGCGGTTTTTTCGTCGGGGGGGAGGGGAAGAACTATATCGCGCTCCGCCTGGACACGAGCGAAGTCCCCATCGCGATTCCCCCGGGCATCGGGGACGAAGGCTACGTCGCGTATCTCCACAGGATCAACGAGCACTACCGGTATCACGCCGTCTACCACGAATACGTGCATCTTCTGATGCGCCTGAATTACCCGCCGCTCCCGGTCTGGATCGACGAGGGGCTGGCCGAATGCTTCGGCCACACCGTCATTTCCGACCGGTCGTCCGTCGTCGGCCACCCGAGCCCGATACAGCTGGGCATTCTGCGGAACGAGCGGCGGATTCCCCTCGACGAGCTCTTTGCGGTAGACCGCCGGTCCCCCTACTACCGGGAGGAGGCCAGGGCGGCCGTATTCTATGCGCAGTCGTGGGCCCTGACCCACATGCTGTTTCTGGGGGATGAGCGCGCGCACGCGCCCAGGCTGTTGCAGTACCTGGAGAGGCTCCGGGACGGCGTGGCCGGACAGGCGGCGGCCGCCGAGGCTTTCGGGGACCTCGAGGACCTCGGGCGCCGGTTGGACGCTTACGTAGGGCACGCGGCTTTCTATGCCTTCGAGGTGAAGACGCCGCCGGTCAGGCCCCCGGAGGAGTACCGTTTCCGCCGGGTCCCGCCCGCGGAGATGCGCGCGGTTCAGGGTGATTTCTTCGTCGCGATGCGGCTGTGGCCGGAGGCCAAGGCCCTGCTCGATTCGGTGCTGGAACAGGACCCCAACAATGCGGAGGCCCTCACGAGCATGGGCCTCTACCATGCCGGGCAGAACCGCCGCGAGGAGGCGGCAGGGTTTTTCAAGGCGGCCGCCCTTGCCGGCTCGACCAGCTGCATCCCGCACTACCACGCCGGGATTGCGGCCATGCAGGC
Source organism: uncultured Acidobacteriota bacterium (assembly GCA_964651155.1). Lineage (GTDB taxonomy): Bacteria > Acidobacteriota > UBA6911 > UBA6911 > UBA6911 > UBA6911. The sequence continues at coordinate 50,634 of CAZYXB010000001.1, forward strand.
GGGCGAATACGCGCTGGCCGAGGAGGGCCTGCGGCGGGCCGTGGCGCTCAACGGCCGGTTCGCCCCGGCCTATGCCGCCCTGGCCGGCATCATGGCCATGAAGGAGGAGACGGCCGCGTCTGCGCTGGATCTGGCCCTCGAGGCCGTCGAGCTGGAGCCGGGCGTCGGGAGCCACCAGCTTGTCCTTGCGCACGCGCTGATGCGCCTGAGGAAGACCGATGCGGCGATCCGCTATGGCGAGCGGGCGGCGGCAGCCGCCGTATCGGACAGGGACCGCGAGGAGGCGGCGCGCTTTCTGGCGATGGCCCGTACCTACAGGGACCATTTCGCGCCGGACGGGCCGGGGTGGCCGGACGGGCCGGGGCGGCAGAACGGGCCGGGGCGGCAGGACGGGACCGGACCCGGGGAAACGTCCGAGCAGGACGCCGCCCGGAGGCATCGGCGGGAGGACAGGGAGAAGGCTTTCGAGGAAGCCGAACGCGAGGAGCAGCGCATCCTGAAGGAACGGTCGGAGGCCTATGAACAGCGGGACAGGATAGAGCGGGACTATCTCCGGGAGGTGGACAGGGCGCGGGGCCGGGACCTGGCCACGCTCGAGGGGACCGTGTCCGAGGTCCGGTGTTTCGATCCTGCCGGGATGGAGCTGATCGTCGAGGCGGGCGGAGGCTCCCACCTGCTGCACATTGCCAACTACTACCGGGTCCGGTTTGCGGCCAAGGACCATGCGCCCGACGGGGAACTCAAGCCCTGCAGGGATCTTCCCGGGCTGCGGGTGACCGTGGAGTATGTCGCCACGCCGGGCGCGGCCTATTCCGGGGAGGTCCAATCGTTGGGCATCTACAGGGCCCCGCACAAAACCGGGCCCTAGAATGCCTGTCGGGGCTGCTTTCTTCCGGGTCCGCCCGCCCGGGATCGCGGGCCGCCCCCCCGGCGCCGCATATACCGCAGCCGCAGGTATTGCGGGAAACGCTCGATGGCGTACCGCAGCATGGTGCGGGGCATGCGGGACGCGTACCGGTCCAGGAACCGGCACAGGTTGTCCTCCGAGCACCGTTTCCCGGCCTCCCGCAGCATCCACCCGACCGCCTTGTGAATCAGGTCATGGGGATCATCGAGCAGCAGCCGGGCGACGGCCAGCGTCCCGCGGTCCTCGCCGCGGCGGATGAAACAGAACGTGGAGACGATGGCGATCCGGCGTTCCCAGAGGTTTTCCGACCGCGCGAGTTTGGTCAGGACCGAGCGGTTTTTCCCGAAGACGTAGTCGCCGACGATGTGATATGCCGTGAGATCGACCAGGTCCCAGCTGTTGATGTGTGCGGTGTTACACAGATAGAGCCGGTAGATCTCGGTTTTCCGGGCTGCATCCCCGCGCTGGTATTGGCCCACAAGAATCAGCAGGGCGGCCAGGCGCTCCTCGTGGTACTCCGAGTGCAGCAGCCCCAGAACCTCCTCCGCGGGGGCGCCGGGGTGCCTCCGCACCACCCTGCGAATGTCCGGGACCCCGATGCCGAGGAAACGGTCCCCCTCTCCGTATTCTCCCGGACCTGTCTTGAAGAAGCCCCTGAGGACGCCGGCTTTCCCCGGGTCTTCGAGGCGCCGCAGTTCGGACCGGATTGCCGAGTGGGGGGATTGCCGTGTCGTCATCGGAGGATCGGCCTCACAAAGGTTCGGGGATGCTTCAGTCGAAGACCGCGGGCGCATCCGGATTCTCCAGCGCCGCGAAAGCGTCGCGGATGTGGCGCGGGGCCGTGCGCTCCCCGGAAAGGGGGCCCGGTATTTCCTCCGGGGCGAAGAAGCCCGCTTCGGAAGTTTCGGCGCTGGGGCGGGCCCGGCCGTTGATGACATCGCAGAGGAAAACGACCTTGAAGGCGTGGAATACCTCGAGCGGGTGCGTCCGGTTCGCGTCATAGACGCCCACGAGCCTCCTGGCCCGCACCCGGAATCCCGATTCCTCCCACGTTTCGCGTTCCGCCGCCTCGGAAGGGACGTCGCCGACATCGGCCCACCCCCCGGGCATGGTCCACCCTCCGTCGCTCCTTTCACGAACCAGAAGGAGCCTGCCGCCGCGAAACACGGCCGCGCGGACGTCCACCTTGGGCGTCGCGTACCCGATCTGCGCGCGGAAGGACGCTACGAGTGTCCGGGCCTCGATGCCCGTGTGGCCGGCCGCCATCTCGGCTGCGATGTCCATCAGGCGGAGGCAACGGTCTATCTGGTACTGGTCCCGGGCGTAGTGGCGCCCGGTCTGGGCAAGCGCCTGGATTTCCCGCGCCCATTCCAGGATCCGCCCCGGATCCGACGGCGTCCTGTCGTGATGGTTCTGCATGCATCGTCCCCGCGGGTTTGTGGCGGCCGGCTGCACGGGCAGTGCGGCCGCCGCCATAGTAGCATTGACGGCCGGAATTTGTAATTTTCTTGAATATATTCATAATTCTAGTAAAATCGAAATATAGCCGGATGCAGGAGGACATGGACATGGAGAACAGACCGCACGAGCAACGGATCACCCTCTACGCGGACAGGTTCGCCGCCCTGGGCAACGACGCCCGGCTTCGGATCATGCGTCTCCTGCTGTCGGCGCACCCGGACGGCATGGTCGTAGGCGACATCCAGGCCGGCCTGGGCATCCCCGGTTCGACCCTGTCGCACCACCTGGACAAACTGAAAAACGAGCACCTGGTGGAGGTCGAGCGCCGCGGGACCTTTCTCCGGTACCGGGCCAATACCGCCGGGCTGCAGGAGATCCTGTCGTTCCTCTACGCGGAATGCTGCACGAGAAACCGCATCGTCAACCCCGACTGCCTGGACGTCTCCCCCGGCGACGTTCCCTGCGGTTGCAGGAAAGGACACTGAGTCATGGATGTCAAGGAAGAGGTTCGGAAAACCTATCGATTGGCGGCCCTGGAGGTCGCCGCCGCCGGGCCGGGCTCCGGAAGCTGCTCGGACGCATCGTCCTGCTGCCGGTGCGGCCCGATCACGGGGAATTTGTACGATTCCGCCCAGACCGGGTCGCTCCCCCAGGCGGCGGTGGCGGCATCGCTCGGCTGCGGCAATCCCACGGCGCTGGCGGACCTGCGGCCGGGGGAAACGGTGCTGGACCTGGGAAGCGGCGGCGGGATAGACGTGCTGCTTTCGGCCAGGCGCGTGTCTCCGGGGGGCAAGGCCTACGGGCTCGACATGACCGACGAAATGCTCGAGCTGGCCCGGGCAAACCAGATACGAGCCGGCGTGGAAAACGCGGAGTTCATCAAAGGAAACATCGAACATATCCCGTTGCCCGGCAATACGGTGGACGTGGTCCTGTCCAATTGCGTCATCAACCTGTCCGGAGACAAGGAAGCCGTCCTGAGGGAGGCTTTCCGGGTCCTGCGGCCCGGCGGGCGCCTGGCCGTATCGGACGTCATCTCCCGGGGGGAGATCCCCGGGGAAATCCGGAATAATCTGCTTTTGTGGGCGGGGTGCATCGCGGGCGCACTGGATGAGGACGCCTACCGCGGGCACCTGCAACGGGCGGGATTCGTCGACGTCGCCATCGAACCGACCAGGATCTACCATGCCGGAGACCTGCTGGCGATGTTTGCCGAAAAGGGCCTCGACGTCCGCGGGATTGCGCCCCGGATCGACGGGAAATTCTACAGCGGGTTCATCCGCGCCCGCAAGCCCTAGGGCGTTCCTTCCGGGGGACAGGCGCCTTCGGCCGCGTCCGGTCCGGCCGGGCCGTGCAGCAGCCCCGCGGCAGCGATTGCACAGAGAGGCAGGGGGGGGGAAGGCGTGTCATGCCTCCCCCCGGTCCCTCCGGTATTGTTTCAGCTGGTGGAGGTACCGCGTCCGCATGGCGAGAAGCTCGCCGTCGAACCTGCCGTCCTTGAAGTCTGGAAACGACCATTCAAACGGACGGTACCGGCCGGCTTTATACCGCCCCGAAAGGTCGGCGTAGATCCCCCTGCCGAGGTAGATTTTCTGGCCCGCCTCCTTCGCCGAGGCCAGGACGACCTTGTTGTGGTCGAGATACCCCGCGTCGAGGTTGACCGTCCTGTTCCCACCGCGGGCGGAGGCCTGTTCGATGCTGTTGCACTCGAGCTTCATGGAAACGATCAGCGTGGGGGCGTACAGGCGTTCGAAGGAAAGCAGGCGCCGGTAGAGCGGCGCGCCCATTTCCGGTTCGTAATAGTCGGTGCTGTCAAAAAGGTGGCGGCGCCCTTGGAAATCGACGGCTCCCCACCTGGCGGCCAGTGCCTCTTGCGCGCGGGACCAGGCCTGGTCGTCACCGAAGAGGACGGCGACGAGATATTTGACCGGAAGCGGCTCCTCAGGCTGTGCCATGATGCATCACCTCCCAGGCTCGGAGAACGACCGCGCGCGCGATCCCCATGTGCCTGCCGATGAAATCGATCTGCGCGGGCGCCTCGAGTTGCGACCGCACGGTCCGCTCCGACGTGCGGACCATGGCGGAAGCCCCCTGCAGATACAGGTGCCGCCCCGAAGCCGCGCGGGTCAGCACCGGGTAGGTCATCATCTCCCAGGTGAAGGAGTCGGTCCACGCGCGCCGGAAGGCTGCCGCGTCGACCGGCGACCGCCGGTAGGTCAGCCGCACTTTCCGCACGCCGCGGATTTCCGTCGCAAGCTCGATACGGTTCCCCCCCTCGACCGGCCGGAGCTCCACCGCGGCGTACCCCAGGTCGGCGACCGCTATCGCGGCGTCCGGCAGCGGGGTCGGGGTATAAAGGAGAAATCCCGGGTCGAGCAGCAGCGCCTGTCCCCGGTGCCGGACGACGAGCGCGCAGTGGGTTCCCTCGCCGTAGCTGCGGTCGGCAAGAAGCGGCTGCGCTTCGACGCCGAGCGCATCGAAAACGGCAAGGAGCGCGGCCGTCAGGGAAAAACAGGTGCCCCCCGTCCCCCATTTCAGATGGTCGGCGAGGACCTCGTCCGGGAGGCGCAGGGCGGACGCGGGCCCGACGACGGAATCCGCCTTGATGATCTTGGTCAGGTTCTCGTAGGGGATGCGCGCAAAGGCCCGGGCGCACTGGTCGATAACCGATTCCCGGGGGGCGTCGGCGTCGACCTGGTACCTGTGGAGGAAACGGGCAAGCAGCCCCCGGTCCCCGCAGCGGAACAGGGGGTCTCTGGGAGCGGGTGCCATGGCGCGTTCTCCGGTGCGCGGCTTTCCGGGGCGGCAACGGCCTGCCGCGTTTCCCGGGCGCCCTTGCAGGCCTGAAACCGCGTTTTGCGGCGCCGCACTCCGGCCAGGGCGCCGGCAGGGAAGGGCCGCGGAGGCTCCAGTATAGCACGGATGCATCCGCCGACGGCCCCCGGACCGGCCGGCGGCGGGCGAAGATTCCTTTTTCGTGGACGGGTGTCGCGTAGTAGAATCCCTGCGAAATTCCGGAGGCACGATTGTGCCGGACCACGCGACTCCGGGCGTGACCGGGGCGCTGTCGCCGCGGACGCGGACGGGGCGGGCGCAAGGGGAGGTTCTATGCGAGACCAGGCAGGAAATGTTTCCGGGGGGACGGCCGCCGGCGGGCAGGACCGGGTGTTCCGCAGGGCGTTCATCGTGATCACCTCGCTGTTTTTCATGTGGGGCTTCATCACGGTGCTCAACGACATCCTCATCCCGTTCCTCAAGAAGATGTTCGAGCTCACCCGTTACCAGTCGATGTTCGTGCAGTTCGCCTTCTTCGGCGCCTATTTCATCGGGTCGCTGGCCTACTTCATCGTCTCCGTTGTCTGGGGGGATCCGATGAGCAAGATAGGATATAAGAACGGTCTCATCGCGGGCCTGCTCCTGTCCGCCGCCGCCTGCGCCGGATTCTACCCGGCCGCGGATATGAAGGTGTACGGGTTCTTCCTCGGGCTGCTTTTCATCCTCGGCCTCGGATTCACGCTGCTGCAGATTGCGGCCAACCCCTACGTCGCCCTTCTCGGGAAACCGGAGACCGCCTCGAGCCGCCTCAACCTCTCGCAGGCGTGGAATTCCCTGGGGACGACGATAGCCCCCATCGTCGGCGGCTACCTCGTGTTCCACTTCTTCGCCAGGATCGGCACCCCGCTGCTCGACGCCTCCGGCAATCAGGTCCTGACCGACCGGGGGCTGCCCATGACGGCCATGGGCGTCCAGCTTCCGTACCTGGCCTTCGCCGCCGTCTTCATCCTGCTTGCGGTGGTGGTCGGACGCACCCACCTGCCGCAGTTTATCAGCGCCGAGAAGATCGAAAAGGGTATCGGGGCGCTCCGATATCCCCACCTCGTCTTCGGCATGGTGGCCATCTTCGTCTACGTGGGCGCCGAGGTCAGCATCGGGAGCCTGTTCATCAACTTCGCCCAGGAAGTCGCCGGGCTCGCGGAAATCACCGCGAAATCGTTTCTGGCCTACTACTGGGGCGGGCTGATGATCGGCCGTTTCCTGGGGGCCATCTCGCTCGGGGACAGCGGCAACAGCCGGTCGATGTACCTGAAAATGGCGGTGTCGGCCCTGGCCATTTACGCGCTTATTTCCGGGATCGTTCTTTTCGAGAGCCTCCAGAGCGGGGAGCCCTTCCGGGTGGCGTCGACGCTCCCCTACCTGGGATTCATGGCGCTGCAGTTTCTCGGTTTCATGGCGGGGAAATCCCGGGCCGCCAGGACGATGGTCGTGTTCTCGGTCATCATTATCGGCCTGCTCGTGGCCGCGACCTTCGGCGGCGGGCACGTGGCCCTGTGGACCGTGATCGCCGTGGGGCTGTTCAATTCCATCATGTGGTCGAACGTATTCACCCTCGCCATCAGAGGCCTCGGCCAGCATACGTCCCAGGGATCGTCCCTGCTGGTCATGATGATTCTCGGCGGGGCGATCGTGCCGCTCGTGCAGGGGTGGTTCGCCGATCAGATGGGGGGATACCAGGCTTCGTTCTTTATCCCGATCGTGTGCTACGCCTACCTGGTGTTCTACGGGCTCAGGGGGCACCGGGTGAGGGCGATCGCCTGATCCGGCCAGGGGGGACTGCATCCGGCGGCCGCTACGGACGGTTTCCCGTGCCGGTGGACTGGCCGCCTCCGGGGGACGAGGGCTCCCCCTGCCCCCGGAGGATCAGCAGGATGTCCTCGGGATGGATGATTTCATCGGGGCCCGGGGCGAGGATGTACTCGTTGTCTCTGGATATGCTTATGATGCTGACCCCCTCCTCCCTTCTGAGGCCGAGGGACCCGATGGACCTGCCGACCCAGGCGGGGTTCTTCTCCGAGGGCAGCACTTCAATCCTGAACTGGGGCCTGACCGGGGCGTCCTCCTCCTTCCCGGACTCCCTCAGGATTTTTTCGGCAATCTGGATATTTTTCTGCTCGCCCGACAGCAGGATGCAGTCGCCCGGGTAGAGGATGAAATCCGGGCCCGGATTCAGGAAGGTTCTCCCGCCGCGATCCACGGCGATGATCGATGTCCGCGTCCGGGCCCGGAGATCGGTCTGGCCTATCGTTTTCCAGCAGGCGAAGGATCCCTGTTTCAGGCGGATCTCGGTGACCGCTATGGGCCAGGGCAGGTTGTGGCGAAGCTCGTCCCGTGAAGTCAGAAGGGTGCTGACGGCTGTTTCCGCGGCGTCGACAAACGGCCGGAGGACCCTGTGCGCGCCGGCTTTGAAATAGGACTGCACCTGCGCGTAGTTGTGGGCCGTCAGCACTGTCTTGCCGGCGTAGGACCTCGCTTTCAGGATATTCAGGATCTGCAGGTTGAAGTCCCGGCCCGAGACCGTGTTGACGACCATGGACGCCCGGTCCAGGGGAAGGTAGTCGTAGGCCTCGGGATCGCCGGCGTCGGCGTAGATGCAGGGCCGGGACTTCATCCTCCATTTGGAGAGGATCTCCGGGTCGAAGTCGACGCACACGATCTTCTTGCCCAGCCGGTACAGGTCCCGGGCGATGTTCCTGCCGTACCGCCCCAGCCCGATCAGAATGATGTCGACGTCCCGGAGGTCTGCGGACGCCGGGCCCTGATCCTCGGGGTGGGGGACCTGCCGCTCGAACAATCCGAGAAACGGGGAGAGTTTCGCATACAGGGGGTTGGAATACAGGATCATGTAGGTGGACAACCCTATGGTGACGAGCCCCACCAGGGTGATGAGCCCCACGGTTTCGGCGGTCACATGGCCCAGGTGCATCCCCATGGCCGCGAGGATGAACGAGAACTCGCTTATCTGCGCCACGGTGAGGCCCGCGAGAAAACCGGTCCGTCTCCTGTACCCCATGACGCCCATGATGATGACGACAATCAGCGGATTTCCGATCAGCACGAACGCCGAGAGCAGAAGCGACGGCCATATCTGCGCGCCGAGGAGCGAAAGGTCGAGGCCGGCGCCGAGGTTGATGAAGAAAAACAGCAGAAGGAAATCCCGCAGGGGCACCAGACGGGACCCGATTGCCTCCCTGTACGGGGTGGATGCGATTGCCACGCCGGCGAGAAAGGCGCCGACCTCCTTGCTGAAGCCGAGCCAGTCTCCGCACGCCGCGAGCAGGACGGCCCACGCGATGGCGAACGTTATCATGAGCTCCTGGGACCTGGCGAGGTGGGCGAACAGCCGGTCCAGGACGAATTTCATAAAGAGCGCGATCACCCCGATGAAGGCGATCCCTTTCAGGAAGACGAAAAGCATGGCCTCCAGGAGGCTGCCCCCGGACCCCCCCCTCCCGAGGGCCGACAGCGCTATCATGACGAGAACCACGACGATGTCCTGGACAATGAGGAAGCCGACGGCGATGCGCCCATGAAGGGAGTCGATCTCCTTCTTGTCCGACAACAGCTTCACGATGATGATCGTGCTGGAAAACGTCAGGGCCACCGCCACGTACACGGAATCGATCACGGGAATGCCGAAGGCAAGGGCCAGGAAGAAACCGAGGACGGATGTGAAGACGATCTGTCCCATCCCCGTGGCCAGTGCGACCCTTCCGGTTGTTTGTATCAGGTGGGGGTCCAGTTTCAGCCCGACGACGAAAAGAAGGACGGCGATGCCTATTTCCGCCAGCAGGTCCAGCTGCTGGGGCTCGGCGACGATATCGAGACCCGACGGGCCTATCAGGATGCCCGATACGATGAATCCGACGATAAGGGGCTGGCGGAGTTTGACGGTGATCGCCCCCGCCACGGCCGCGATGATGAGGATGGAGGAAATTTCATAAAAAAGGTCGGTAAAATGCATCGTTCATTCTTTCGCAACGGTGGAGGCCTGCTCTACGGAACGCGAAGGCTTTCTGGCCATCGTGCGCCGCCGGCGGAATCCGGGCCGATCCGCCGCGCGCGCCCGCGTTTCCGGAAAACGAGCGCGGACGGGCCACCCGGTTTTCATCCCGAAGGGTCCCTCGGGCGCCGCCGCAGCAGATTGTAATACAGCTTGGGGCGGGGCGGCTGCGAAAATTTCGGGTGAGGCGCCGGCGCATGGTATCGCGGCCCCGCCCGGGCCGGGGTCCTGCGGCAAAAAGATTGCCTGCGGGTAAACAATCAATGCTACACTCAGTGTGCCATTCCTGGCACAAAAGGAGACGGCGTGCATGGGATTCGCCCTAGCGGCGGCACGCTCCCGAGGGAGACCTCCGGAGTCGGCAGGCCGCGGGCCGGGTTTGTGCCAGGAGGAGCACCCGACCTCGTAAAGGAGAAAGAATGAGTTCACAAAAAGACCGCGACGAGAATAGGAGCAGTAGAAGAGCCTTCTTCCAGGAAGTCACCGCGGGGACCGCGGGCTTCGCCGTGGCGACCGCCCTCGCCCAGATGGCCGCGCCGTCGATGGCGTCGGCCCAGGATGCCGGCACATCCGCGCCCAAGCAAGCGTCTTCGCCATTTTTCCGCAATCCCCCGCCATGGCCGACCGGGACGACGGGCAACAAGTATGACCATCTGTTCAGCACCAGGCTCAGGGAAAATACCATCGTGCCCGACATCATTCCCGGACCCCAGGCATACTTCCGGGGCGATAGCGATCTGCCGGGCGCCAAAATCAACATGGGCTGGCAGTTATTCACGAAGCCCTACAGGCTGGAACTGGAATCCCACCACCACGATACCGACGAATACCTGTTCTTTCTGGGTTCGACACTGCCGGATCTTGCCGGATCCTTCGACGCGGAGATCGAGTACTTCATGGGCACGGAGTACGAAAGGCACACCATCACCAAGGCGACGGTCCTCTATATCCCCGCGGGGCTGGAACACAATCCCTGCGACATCAAGAGGGTGGGCAAGCCGCTGCTGTTCAGCGCGCTGCAGCTGGCCCCTTATTTCAACGGCATGTACCAGACGCAGGGCTACATGGCACTGAAAAGCATGAAAAAAATCGATTGACGCCCCGCCTTATGCGGGCACCGGATTCGCCCGCATGGGGCGGGGACAGGGCGCCGGGCGTTCATGCATCCGCCCGTGCCCCCGATCCCGCCTCCGGTCGGCCGCCTGCCCCCGCGGTATTGGCCCGCGGCCTCAACGGCGCCAGCAATTCCCTGGCGCCGTTGAAATTCTTCCGCCACTCCACCGGGTTCAGCGTCAGAGCTCTTCGGAGCACATACCAGGGCCTGAGATAGTAGGCCTGCTGCAGGCGGACCATCGCCGTCTGCAGTTCGGGCGTCGCCATCGCGGTCGCGTTCATCGCGCACCGGTCCTGCCTCAGGTCCAGGGGGGAATGCCCTTCGAGGAGCCAGCCGTTTTCGACGGCCATGCGGTGTATCTCCGTGCCCGGGTAGGGGGTTACGAAGCTGACGTTGAGATAGTCGGCGCGGATGGCCTGCACCAAAGACAACGTTTCCAGGACGTTTTCGAGGGTTTCGCCCGGATTCCCCACCATGCAGTTGGCAACCGTCCGGATGCCCGCCCTGCGGGCGTTCAGAAACGTTTCCTCGATCTGCCCGACGGTGATGCCTTTGCCCAGGCGGTCCAGAACGGATTGGTTCCCCGACTCGACTCCGAACTGGATGAGGCGGCACCCGGCGGCTTTCATCTTCCCGAGCAGAGCGGCGTCGATCGACCCAACCCTGGCGTTGCAGCTCCACCGGACCGGGGTCCCGCAACGGCGGAGGCTGTCGCAGATCCGCTCCGTCCTGCCCCGGTCCAGCGTGAATTCGCTGTCCTTGAATATCACCTCGCGCACTCCGTACAGATGTTTGAGGTGGAGCATCTCCCGGACCACCCTTTCCGGCGAGTGGCAGCGGTAGCGCCGGCCGTGCACGGTGTGCGCGTCGCAGAATATGCAGTGGAATGGGCACCCCCGGCTCGTGACCATCGCCGCGATCCTGCGGCTGGAGCATTGCGGCGAAAAGTACCGGCCCGGGTCGAACAGATCATAGGCCGGCATCGGCAACCGGTCCAGGGTAGCCAGGTGCGGCCGCTTCGCAGTCACCCAAATCCCGCCCCTGTCCCTGAAGGCAATCCCCGGGACATGACGGAGCCTTTCCGGGTCGGCGATGTGGCGCACAAGCTCCACGAAGGTCTCTTCCCCTTCGCCCAGGACGGCGTAATCGACGGAGGTGTTTTCGAGCGTCTGGCGCGGGTCGAGCGTCGGGTGGACCCCGCCCATGACGACCCGGATCCGTCCGGAGGTCCTCTTCACCTGCTCGGCGGCCTGCCAGGCGCTCCTGAGCGTTGCGGTCAATGCCGAAATCCCCGCGACATCGGGATCGAAGCGGCGGAGGATTGCGCCCAGGGACGCCCCCGGGTCCCGCTCCGGATTCATGTCCAGAAGCTCCACCCGGTGCCCGGCCGCCCTCGCGGCCCCGGCGATGTAGGCCAGGCCCAGGGGCGGGAGGACCGCGTCGTTTCTCCCCTTCCGGGCCGGGGGGCCTACCAGCAGCACCTTCATGCGCCCAGCTCCCTTGCAATGGTGCGGCCCCACGCGACCTGGTTGTGGATCCACGAGTAGGAAAAACGGCCGTTGCGCCCGGCCAGCTTCAGGTTGGCGATCCCCCGCAGGGCCCGTTCGGCTTCGGCCAGGGATCTGCGGCAGTCGATTGTGAGGACGGGGTAGGCGTCCTCCATTCTCTGCACGGAAAAATGGAGGACCTCCGATCCCCGGAACCAGTCCAGGCGGCCGAAAGCGTCGACAACACGCTGCGCCACCTCCGGGTCCGGCCGTTGCCACACCGGATCGGTCCGGTTGCAGGGAATTTCCACCACAAGCGACGTCTTCCCCGGCGGGCTCATCGAGCCGCACCGGTTGCGCGGTTCGTACGCCCGCGTGAACGGGATGTCGGTCATCGGAAAGTACGCCGAGGCGGCCGGCAGGACGCTTCCCCTGTCCAGAAACAGGGCCACGAGGACCAGGTTCCTGAAACGGAGCCCCTCCGGGACGCGGTCGGGCACCACCGGGGGATCGAGCATCCTGAGGAAGCGGTCGAGCGGCAGGGTGCTGACGACGGCGTCCACTTCGACCCGCTCCCCGCCGTCGAGCCCGACGGCCCGTATTTTCCCGGCGTCATGAACGATGCGCGTCACCGGCTGGCCGAGCCGGATGTTGGCGTGCCCGCAGCTTGCGGCCAGCGCGTCGGTGAGCCGGCCTATTCCCCCTTCGGGGTAGAAGAAAGCCCCCTCCATGTGCCGTACCCGGCCCCCCGCCGGAAGGAAGGTTTTCAGCATGTCGAAGGGATGCAGCCCCGCCAGGCGTTTCCCCGCGAGGCTTGTATCGAGCTGCCGGCATGGCCGCCCCCAGAGCTTTTCGGTGTAGTTTAGAAGAAATTCCCGGGCGAAAAGACTCCCGTAGCGCCCGACGGCAAGCTCTTCGAAATTGCCGTCGCACCCGCTTTGTGTCAGCAGCGACCATGCCAGATCCTTTAGCCCGGCCGCGAGACGGCGGGCCGGCATGGTCGTGAGGATGTTTCTCAGTTCCAGCGGGAAGATGTAACGGCCGTGGCCGGTTTGAATGAAGCTGGGGCTCGAGATGGAGCGGAGGGCTCCGGGCAGCAGCGAGGACACCACGGCCAGCGTTTCGCCGTCTCCGCCGTGAATGCGGTGCGCTCCCGAATCATAGCGGAACCCGTTCCATTCAAAGGTGACGCAGTTGCCCCCCCAGCGGCCGGCCCGTTCGTAGATGACAAACGGCAGGCCGGCGGCTTTCGCATAATGGCCGATTGCCAGCCCGGCGGGGCCGGCGCCCAGTATGGTGACGTGCGATGCCATTACTCCCCCCGATTGCCGGGAGCGGGTGCCAGCTCCACGAATTCAAGGTCGATGCCGTCAGCAAAATAGGGGAACCCCGAGTCGGGCACGATGCGCACCTGCAGGGTGTCGGGGCATTCCGGCCCCGCCGCCCCCGTCTCCAGCAGGGAGCGCAGTTGATGGATGTCCTGAGGCAGGGGGTTGACGATGATGCCCGCGGCTGCGGTCGACGGGACGAACCGCCATCGCCCGCCGCCGTTGATTTCCAGGTGGACCGCAGGCGCCCAGGCGACGGATTTCAGAGCCCTGCCTGCCGGCGTGTAGCGCATCGAGAGTTTCGCCAGCAGGATCCCCCGGGATGCGGGCACGGCCACGGGCTCATCGAGCCGCACGCGCGAGCGGGAAACGGTTCTGGGGACGAAGGAACGGGCGGACCGCCTCTTCCTCATCAGCAGCCTCCCCTCGGTTACGGCCACGGGATCGTAATGCTGCATGATTGCGAGCTGGGACGCGGGCGCCATCCATAAAGGGTATATGTCGTCGAGGATGTGCCAGTTGTAGACCAGGGCCATGGCCGCTTCCGCGCTCTGGAAATGCGCGGCATTGATGGCGTCGGTGCGGAAGGTCCGCGCGGTGAAGAGCTGGAAGAAGGGGCTCGGCCGCCAGGTCAATCCCGTTCTGTGAAGCAGCGCCGCATCGAAAGGGACCACGTGCGCCGTGGGATAGCCGATGGCGATGGCCTGCAGTTCCTCCTCTGTGAGGGCGCTTTGCGCATTGCCGACGGGAATCGCCGTGTCCCAGCTCGACCGGCTTGTGTGCCACATAAGTTTGGACCGTGCGATCCCGGAGAAAGGGACCGGCGGCCGGAGCGCCGCCCCGTGGAAGATGGGGGTGACGACGCCGAGCAGGGCGACCAGGGCCACCCCGACGACCATGCCCCTGGATCCGCGGAGCAGGAGGCTCGAGGCTGCGACGACGGGCAGGAGCCGGAAGAAATGCTGGATGTGGGAGGCATCGGCCCTGACGAGCCCGTGTTTGAACCCGAAGGCGAACAGGATCAGGGCCAGCGCCCCCCAGAGGAGGGACGCGGCCGCGCCGGCTCCCCTACGTATCGACAGCGCCAGCCACAGCAGGGCGCCCAGCGTGGCCACAGCCGAGAGGACGGTGCCGGCGCCGGGGGGCAGGCTCATGGCCTCGGATCTCCCCAGGGAGATGTGCAGGCTCTGCACGAACCAGTTCGTGAAATGGGCCGGCGCGCTGAAGCAGCCCAATCCGATGATTGCCGCAATGGCCGCGAAGGTGCCGAGGATCCCCGCGGTTTTCGCATACGAGATCGTTCGGTACCGCCACCGGGCCGCAACGTAGGCCGCCAGCAGAAGGGGGAGGGAAACGGTGAAGTTGAACTTCACGAAAAAGAATACGGCCGAGAGCGCGGCGGGGAGGATCCAGAAGCGATACCGCGGGAGCCTGTAGTCCAGGATGAGCAACACCAGGACGGCCGCATACAGCAGCGGCTCGCTCAGATAGCCGAAAGGGAAGAAGGCCAGAAATAGAAGAAGGACCGACGGTGCGGCGAAGTTCCTCGTCGTGAAGGCGAACAGGGCCAACCCGCCCGCCAGGGACAGGACGAGGAGCGCCTGGAGCGCCAGGGCGATGTGCAGGTGGTGGTGCACGGGGCCCGGATAGTAGAGCCATCCCAGGGGGCCGAACACGTGGACGATGTCCCGTCCGATTTCAAGCCCGTAATCGCCTGCGACGTTGGCGGCCCAGGTTATGGACGGATCCAAGCTGAAGCTGAAGGGGCGCGCGTAGAAGGTGAAGACGGACAGGAAATAGGCGGCGCAGAGGGTGAAGAAGACCGGGCCCGCGTTGCTGCGAACCGGCTGCAGGTATTTTCCGAAACCCTGTATCGCTCCGCCCGGCACCTGGTTCCCCCTTGATATGCGCACGCGTGAACCTGGAGTGGCTGCCGGGTTATGGCTGAGGCTGCGCATTCGGGATGACGAAGGACGCCTGCTGCAAATCTCCGACGCCGCGGCGGCCGGAGCCGGCGCTTTGTTGACCTCCGCGGGCGATTGTACTACAGGATCGGGCGGGGATGCGCACAATTCCGCCCGACCGCGCGCGTCCGCGCGGCACA
>CAZYXB010000001.1:65972-112924 GCA_964651155.1 uncultured Acidobacteriota bacterium
GGAGGGTCGAGCGGCGAGCCATGGACGAATTCCGCCCGACCGCGCGCGTCCGCGCGGCACAGGAGGGTCGAGCGGCGAGCCATGGACGAATTCCGCCCGACCGCGCGCGTCCGCGCATGTTCGCCGATTCGACAGGAGACCTTGCACCCGGTTTTCTGCTACTATGCCTCCGGCGAGTACGCGCCCGACGGCCCGTTTGCCGTCGCACAACCGCCCCGCCCGGAGGCCGCGGGGCGCTTCGGGCGTGACAGGAGGTGTCCCCGGATGAGAGTCAACAACCAGCGCTGCCTGCACTGCGGGGCCTGCGTCGGATCCTGCCCGACCAACAGCATGTTCCTGCACGAAACCGCGTTCGTCGAGATTTTGCCGACCTGCATCGAGTGTGAACGGTGCGTCATGATCTGCCCCGTCGGCTCCATCGCCCGGGTATCGAAACCCGCCGGCAGACCCGTCCATGCTCCGGTCCGGGAGGTGGGGGTATGAGGACAATCGAAACGGACGTTCTCGTCGTGGGCGCCGGGCCGGGAGGATCCATGGCCGCCCGGAGCGCTGCGCGCGGGGGTGTGCGCACGCTCCTGATCGAGAAGAGGCAGGAAATCGGCTCGCCGGTCCGCTGTGCCGAGGGGATGGCGGCGGGCTGGTTGGAGGAATGCGAGGTCCCGCTCGACCCCGGCTGGGTTGCGTGCGCCCCGGAGGGAGCCCGCATATTCGCCCCCGACGGTAGCTGCGCGGTCGTCGCCTCGG
The DNA here is from genome assembly GCA_964651155.1 of uncultured Acidobacteriota bacterium. Lineage (GTDB taxonomy): Bacteria > Acidobacteriota > UBA6911 > UBA6911 > UBA6911 > UBA6911. Next base: position 66,717 of record CAZYXB010000001.1, read on the forward strand.
GCCAGGCTGGGGATGAGGTCGGCCTCGTCGTCGAACGGACGCTTTTCGACAAGGCTCTGGCCAGGCTTGCGGCGGCCGCCGGCGCCGAGATACTGCTGAAGACCTGCGCCTCCGGGGTGATCGTGTCCGATGGCACCGTGTGCGGCATCTCGGGAACGTCCATGGGCGACGATATCACGATCCGTGCCGCGGTCACCATCGCCGCCGACGGATTCGAATCCCAGCTGGGCCGGTGGGCGGGTCTCAATACCGGCCTCGATCCCGGCGACATCATCTCCACGTTCCAATACCGACTGTGCAATATCGAGTGCAACCCCGCCTACTGCGACTTCTATGTCGGCTCCTGTGCCCCCGGGGGGTACATCTGGGTCTTCCCGAAAGGCCCCGGCGTCGCCAATGTCGGCATCGGGATTGGGGCGGGGCGGCTCTCCAGCCCCGGGAAGGTCAAGGACACCCTCGATAGCTGGATCGCCGGGAAGCGGGAATTCTCCCGCGGCCAGGCTCTCGACATGGTTGCCGGCGCGGTCTCGACCAACAGGCCGCTTCCCGCGATGGTGTCTTCAGGTTTCATGCTGGTCGGGGATGCCGCCCGTTTGATCAACCCGCTGACCGGCGCGGGAATCGTCCATGCGTGCCTGTCGGGAAAACTTGCCGGGGAAACGGCCGCGGAAGCCGTCCGGCGCGGCAATACGGGGGAACAATCCCTTCAACGCTACGAGAGCGCCTGGCGCGGGCGCATGCAGAAAAGCCACATCCGCAACTGGAAGGCCAGGAACAAATACCTGACGCTCGACGACCGCACCTTCAACCAGATCGTCGGCACGCTAGCGGAGGCCAAGCCGCGCGCCAACTCGCTGTCGCTTTTGTTCGCTCTGGCCAGAAAGCATCCGGCGCTGGTCGCCGATTTTGTCGACCTGCTGTGGTCCTAGGGGCGATCCGCCGACGCCTCCCGGAGGGTTGCGCGGACGCCTCCCGGAGGGTGGCGCGGATGCCTCCCGGAGGGTTGCGCGGATGCCTCCCGGAGGGTGGCGCGGATGCCTACCGGAAGGTGGCGCGGATGCCTCCCGGAGGGTGGCGCGCTCTCTAGCGGTAGACGCCGTATTCCTTCGTAAAATCTATCATGGCCCGGACTGTTTCCTCCTTTGCGTCGTCGAGCTGGGTGCCGGAACAGAGAATGTAGCCCCCTCCCTCGCCGCAGTAGTCGATCAGGTCCCTGCAGCGTTCCCGCACCTGGGCGGCGGTTCCGGTGGCGATCAGCGTAATAGGGACGTTGCCCATGATGCAGCTGTGGCCGCGGAGCGCGTCCTTGGCTTTGTGCATGTCGGTGCGGTCGAAGAACCACAGGACGCTGGCTTCGGGGAGCTCCGTGAGGTAGTCCAGCCTCTGGGTGTACACCCCTTCGGCAAAAGGCGCCGGTATCAGCCCGTCCTCGATCATGTTCAGCATGTACTGCTTGAACGTGGGCCAGTAGAATTTTTCAAACTGCTTTCTGGAAATATGCGTGTCGTCCCCCTTGTGCAGGGGCATCAGGATCAGCGGGGGCTGCCCGAGTGCAACGTCCGGGACGGGGACTATGTCCAGGATTTTTTCGCTGGCGGCCACGACCTTCTCCGGGCAGCGGTACAGGTCCATCATGACGCCGCGTGTGCCGCGCAGGGTGTCTCCCAGGATGTCGAACGGGGCTGCCCCGAATCCCGTCGACAGGCTGGGGAAGCCCATCGCTGTGATCCGGTTCATCCCCTCCATCATGATCGTGCCCGGTATGAGGGCGAGCTCCGCCGATCTCTTCATGGCGTCGAGCGCCTGCTGCACTTCCGGGTCCAGAAACGGGAAGATGAACTGGCTCCCGACCTCGATCCCGCAGCTGCCGAAATGGGGCAGCTTCCCGAGGCCGCTCAGCCCCGTGTACATGCGCGGCAGGAAGCGGCGCAGCACATAGTCGGAAGGGTCCCTGAGAAAATGGTCGTATTCGTCCGCCTTCATGTACTGCTGTTCGACGAACTGGTACTGCACGTCGTCCGGGAGACCGCAGCCGGCCCACTTCATGTTGGTCTGCCCGAGCAGTTCCATGGAGGCTCCGGACATCAGAAAGAGCATGGCGCAGCTGTCGGGTTCGAAATCCCGGTGGAAGCGCACGGCGGCCTCGGCGGCCTCGTCCCACCGATCGTACATCGTCGCTTTCTGGGGGATCCCGGCGCGGCGGTAGATGAAAGCGCCCCCGAGGCCCGCCACCGGGACCCGCTCCGGCGTCTTGTGGAGTTCCAGGGCATCCTTGAAAAGGGTCGCCCGCTGCTGGTATTTTGCCTTCGCTTCGGGACTTTCAAAACGGATGCCGTCGGCGCGGACCCACGCTTCCAGCCTTATGTTCCGTTTTTCCGCCGCGCTGAGCGCGTTCCAGTTTTCCGGCTTCTGTTGCATGACTGTCCTCCTGTGTCAGGTCGCGTGGTCTGGCCGAGGGCCCTCTAGTGTGCTGCGCCGGGTTCCTCCTCCAGTGTTTTCAATGCGAAGGCATAGGCGCCTACGGAAATTGCTTCAGACGTCCCCAGCCGGGACAGGCCTACGCCGACGCGCTGCAGGGAATCGAAGGGGACCATTGCGCTGCTGCCCGGGACCTGGACCCTGCGCGGGTTCCCCAGGAGGAACGCCTTCCGCTGTTCGGGCTCCTCGAGGTTATAGGCGACCGAAGCCAGGCGCCGAAACCGGCGGCCTTCGGGATTCGCGTAGGTCCCGTTCAGTTCGGCGACAAGGGAGGGGGAAAACAGCGTCCAGGCCGAGGCAATGCCTCCGCCGACGACGGCGAGGCCGTCCAGGAGGGTCAGCGCATTCGCCATAGCGTCCCCGACGACGGCGCCCAGCTGGCGGAACGCTTCGAGCGCAGCCGCGCGGTTGCCCGGGCGGTCCCCCGTGCCGATCCGGTAGATCTCCTTCGGTTCGGGCGCGTCGCCCGGTGGGATCCCCGCCTGCTCGGCGTATACCCGCCGGACGGCCCGGATGCTGGCTCCTTCTTCCGCGTTCATCTCCGGGTGCAGCCGGTTGCGCAACAGCCAGACCTCTCCGGAAATCGAGTTGTCCCCCCGCAGCAGGCGCCCCTCGGAAACGATGCCGCCTCCGAAGCCGGTGCCCAGCGTCACCCCGAACAGGTTCCTGTAACGTTTCGGGCTGCCGGCCTGCTCCAGCAGGCCGTTGACGTAGGGGAGGAAACCGGCAAGGGCCTCCCCCAAGGCGAACAGGTCGCCGTCGTTGTTGATGGTGACCGGAATGCCGAACAGGTTGCGCAGCATCGGGCCCAGGGCGACGCCGCCGCGGAATCCGGGCAGGTTCCCCAGATCCCCGATGACGCCGTTGGGGTAGTCGGCCGGCCCCGGGAAGGCGAAGCTGATTGCGGCGGGCGTTTCCGGGCATTGGTCCCGGACGCGCGTGAAGCCTTCGACAATGTTTCTGAGGCACGCGTCCAGGTCGTCGCCGCATGAAGGCAGCACCACGGGCCCCGCCATCATCGCGCCGCCGCGCATGGCGAAGAAGCGGAAGCTCGTGCCCCCGGCGTCCAGGGTCAGGACGATGCGTCCGTCGTCGTGCAGGTTCATGGGCGGCCTTCCCTTTGCATCATAGTCTATAGGCGCTTTTCGGCAGCCGGTACGCCAGGTCGGCGGCGACTTCCAGCGCCTCGTCCTCCTGAAGGCGGTGCTCGGCCGCAAGGCGGGCCAGATAGGCGCAGTCGGCCCGCCTCGCGATGTCGTGCCTGGCCGGGATGGAAGGGAAGGCGCGGGTGTCGTCGTTGAATCCCACGGTGTTGTAGAAGCCCGCCGTCTCCGTCGTGCGTTCCCTGTAGAAGCGCATGCCTTCCGGGCTGTCGTAGAACCACCACGCCGGACCCAGCTTCAGGGCGGGGTAGTGCCCCGCCAGGGGGGCAAGCTCCCGGGAGTAGGTCGTCTCGTCGAGCGTGAAGAGAATGATCGACAGCCGGAAGTCGTTTCCGTAGCGGTCCAAAAGCGGCTTCAGCCCCCGGACGAAATCGGTCCGCATCGGGATATCCGCGCCCTTGTCCCTCCCGAAGCGGCGGAAGACGGCGGGGTTGTGGTCCCGGAACGATCCGGGGTGGATCTGCAGGACCAGGCCGTCCTCGATGCTCATGCGGGCCATTTCCGTCAGCATCTGTCCCCGGAACTCCTCGGCCTCGTCCGGAGAGGCTTTCCCCCCGAGAGCCTTCCCGAGCAGGGCGTCGCAGCGGGACCGGGGCAGGTCGTAGGTGGCCGCGGTCGGGTGCCCGTGGTCCGTCGCCGTGGCGCCCAGTTCGGCGAAATACCGCCTCCGGTCGGCCAGGGCCCGAAGGTATCCGGGCCAGGTCGCCGTGTCCTCGCGGGTGATGTCCCCCAGCCGTTGGACGTTCCGGGCGAAATCGGGGAAGTCGGGGTCGACGACCGGGTCCGGGCGGAAGGTCGGGATCACGCGCCCGGGCCATCCCGACTGCCGGAGCTTCCGGTGGTGGGCCAGGGGGTCGAGCGGGGAATCGGTCGTGGCCAGGACCTCGATGTTGAAGCGCTCGTAGAGCGCGCGGGGCAAGAACTCCGGGCCGGCGAGGCACTCGGCGATCCGGTCGTAGACCCGGTCGGCCGATTGGGGCGTCAAACGCTCGGTGATGCCGAACACCTCCTGGAACACGTGCAGAAACCACAGCTGGGTCGGCGTTCCCCGGAACAGGTGAAAGTGCCGGGCAAACAACCGCCAGATCTTCCTCGGGTCCGATTCCACCTCGCCTCCGTCCCCTCTCGGAACGCCCAGGGACTCGAGCGGGACGCCCTGGCTGTAGAGCATGCGGAAGACGTAATGGTCGGGAATGACCAGCAGCGCCGCCGGGTCGGGGAACGGGGTGTTGTCGGCGAACCAGCGCGGGTCGGTGTGCCCGTGCGGGCTGATAATGGGCAGGTTTCGGACCGACGCGTACAGGCGGCGGGCAATGGCCCGCTCTGCCGTTCCGGACGGGAAAAGACGGTCGTCGTGCAACAGAGTGTTTGGTCCCATCCCGGTTTTCCTTCTCTCAGACATGGCATGGACGAAGACAGCCAGTAGAAACCGATCCGGGGCCGAAGTCAACCGGAGAATTGCTTCCCTGCACCGGTCCCGCCGCCGGATTCGGCCGCGCCCGGCCTCATTCGGCCGCGCCCGGCCTTATTCGGGCCGCCCGGCCCGGTCCGCCTCGACCGTCAGCGTCGTTTCGATGAGGTCGACGGAGTTGCCGCCCGCCATTATCCGGAAAAGTCCCGGTTCCACGACCGGCTGCATGGAGCGGTCGAGGAAGGAGAGTTCCGCGGGCCCCAGCGTGAATAGGACCGTCTGCGTTTCGCCCGGGTCGAGGGTGATGCGCCGGAAGCCTTTCAGTTCCTTGACCGGCCGGGTGACGGAACTCACCTCGTCGCGGACGTAGAGCTGCACGACCTCGTCCCCGCGGACTGCGCCCCTGTTGGTGATCCGGACCGACACGGTCGCCACCCCGGCCGGTCCGATCGTGCCCGGATCCAGGGCGAGGCCGCCGTAGGCGAACTCGGTGTAGCTCAGGCCCCAGCCGAAGGGGTAGAGGGGATCCGACGCCGCATCCATGTACCGGAGGTGGGCCGTGGGCTTCCGGTAGTAGTAGACCGGCAGATGGCCCGCGGAGCGGGGGATGGTGACCGGCAGCTTGCCCCCGGGATTGACGTCGCCGAAAAGCACCTTTGCTACGGCGGTTCCCCCCTCCTGTCCGAGATACCACCCCTCGAGGATCGCCGGGACGTTCTCGGCGATGTACCGGATGGAGTTTGGGCGGCCGTGCAGGAGAACCACGACGACGGGTTTTGCCAGCGCGAGCATGTTCTCGACCAGGAGGTCCTGGTCTCCCAGGAGATCGAGGCTGCTGCGGTCCCCGAGGTGATCCGTCCCCCATGCCTCCCGAGCCGACAGTTCGTTTCCGCCGAGCGCGAGGATGACGAGGTCCGCCTTCCGGGCCGTCCGCACCGCTTCCCGGATCCGATCGGCGTTCAGCTGCGGGTCGCCGGGCCGGATCTCGGATGCGAACATGCCGGGTTCGGTTTCCGTGATCCTGCACCCTTGGGCATGGAGGATCTCGACCGAATCCCCGACCCTGTCCCGGATCCCCTCGAGGATGCTCGTGCCCCGCTCGGGGGTGCCGCTGTATCCTCCGAGGCGGACGGCATCGGCATTCGGGCCGATGACGGCGATCCTGCCGTACCGTTCCGGGTCCAGGGGAAGAAGCCGCCCCTCGTTTCTAAGGAGGATGATCGCTTTTTCGGCGGTTGCCTGCGCCAGGCGCCGGTGCTCGTCGCTGTTGGTGACCTCTTCGGCCTTTTCGGGATCGACGAACGGATCATCGAAGAGGCCCGCGAGGAATTTCAACCGCAGAACCCGCGCCGCCGCGCGGTCGACGTACCGCTTCGGAACCCGGCCCTCCCGGACAAGACCGGCCAGCGCCGCGTAGTCCTCTCCGTCGGGAAGTTCGATGTCGACCCCGGCTTCGAGAGCCATCCTGGCGCTGTCTTGGCCGGAAGCCGCGACATGGTGCTCGGTCCTCAGCCGCCGGACCCCGTTGTAATCGGAGACGACCAGCCCCTCAAATCCCCACTCCTGCCTCAGGATTCCGTCCAGGTAGCGGGCATTCGCGTGGCTCGGGATGCCGTCGATCTCGTTGTAGGAAGCCATGACGCTCTGGATGCGGCCTTCCCGCACCGCCGCTTCGAAAGGCCGGAGGAACTGTTCCCGGACAATCCGTTCCGAGTAGTTGCCGGGGGCCGTGTTGGTGCCCCTTTCCGGCTGGCCGTGGACGGCGAAATGTTTGGCCGTGGCGATGACGTGGGCCCCGTCGATGCCGGGCCCCGGCCCCTGGAAGCCCCTGACGGCGGCCACCCCCATGCGGGAAACCAGGAAGGGGTCCTCCCCGTAGGTTTCCTCCGTGCGTCCCCAGCGCGGGTCGCGGGCGAGGTCGAGCACCGGGGCGAGGCACTGCTGGGCACCGCGGGAGCGCACTTCGAGCGCCACGGCGCTGAAAACCGTTTCCACCAGCTCCGGATCCCAGGTGGATGCAAGGGCCAGCGCCTGGGGGAAGGAGGTGCCCCGCCTGGCCACGTGGCCGTGCAGGCACTCCTCGTGAAACAATACCGGTATGCCGAGCCGGGTATTGTCCCGGACCCAAGCCTGGATGGCATTGGTGAATGCGGCCATTTCCCCGGGGTCGCGCGCGCCGCTGGCGTGGGCGATCTCCCCCAGCCCGTTTCCCAGCAGCGCGGCGGCCTGCTCGGGCAAAAAATGCCCTTCCCGGTCGACCAAGGACGCCTGAGGATCCGCCCCGGGCGCCACCATCGGCATCATGCCGACGAGCTGGGCCGTTTTCTCCTCCAGGGTCATCCGCGACAACAGGTCCGAAACCCTCTCGCCGACCGGCAGGCCGGGGTCCCGGTAGGCGGGCGTCTCCTGCCGGAGGCAGGAGACGGCGCCGGCGGCGACCAGGAACGCGGCGCACAGCCAGGCGGCGTGGATGGGTATGCCCCGGCAGCCCGGGAATCGGCATCGCATGGTGGCCCTCCCTTGGTTGTGCTGTGGAAAAGGCATGGTACTACAGCCGGCCGTTCGCGTATACTGGGATTTTCCCTGCCGGCTCGGGCCAGGGTGCAAGGGGCGGAGGGATCTGCATGCGGTCCCTGCGCATTCTTCCTTACCTTTTTCAAAGAGAGTTCTTCTATGTACCTGCTCGGAATAGACGTCGGCACCGGGGGAACAAGGGCCTTGATCATCGACGGCCTCGGGCGCGTGGCTGCATCCGCCACCGAGGAGCACGCACCGTTCGCGTCGCCCAGGATCGGCTGGGCCGAACAGGATCCCGAAGACTGGTGGCGGGCCGCCGGCCTGGCGGTGCATAGGGCGCTCGACGCCGCCGGCCTCAAGGGGGACGCCGTTGCCTGCGTCGGATTCTCCGGCCAGATGCACGGCGCCGTCATGCTCGACGCCGCAGACCGTGTCGTCCGCCCGGCGCTGATCTGGTGCGATGTCCGGACCGAGGCCCAGTGCGCCGATCTCTCGCGCAGGGTCGGGGCCGAACGCCTCATCGAGCTCACCTGCAACCCCGCGCTGCCCAACTTCACGCTGACGAAACTGCTCTGGGTGCGCGAGAACGAGCCCGAGCGCTGGGGGCGCGTCCGGTCGGTCATGCTGCCGAAGGACTATGTCCGGTTCCGGCTGACGGGAGGCCGCGCCATCGACATGGCCGATGCCAGCGGAACCCTCCTTCTGGACGTGGCTCATCGCCGCTGGTGCCGTGAAGTGCTCGAGGCCGCCGAAATGGATGCCTCCCTGCTTCCGGAGCTTTTCGAGTCCCCCGAGGTCTGCGGGGCCGTAACGCCCGGGGGTGCCGCGGCAACGGGATTGAGGCCGGGAACGCCGGTGGTCGCGGGGGCGGGGGACCAGGCCGCCGGCGCCACCGGCATGGGCATTGTCGCGCCGGGCGCCGTGAGCGCCACCATCGGCACCTCCGGCGTGGTGTTTGCCGCGACCGACCGGCCGGCGCTGGATCCCCGGGGGCGCCTGCACACCTTCTGCCACGCGGTTCCCGGCCGGTGGCACGTCATGGGCGTGACCCAGGCGGCGGGGCTGTCCCTGCGATGGTTCCGGGACACTTTCGGCGCCGGTGACGAGGACGGCCGGGATCCCTACGAGCGCCTGACCGAAGAAGCGTCCGCCGTCCCGGCCGGGTCCGACGGGCTGCTGTGGGCGCCCTATTTGATGGGGGAGCGCACGCCGCACCTGGACCCGAATGCGCGCGGCGCCCTGGTGGGATTGACCGCTTCGCACCGGCGCGGGCACGTGGTCCGCTCCATCCTCGAAGGCGTGGCCTACAGCCTCAAGGATACGTTCACCCTTTTCGAGGAGATGCAGGTTCCCGTCTCCAGGATCCGCCTGGGGGGGGGCGGCGCCCGTTCGCCCCTGTGGCGCCAGATCCAGGCCGACGTCTACGGCCACGAGGTGGAGACGGTCGAGGCGGAGGAGGGGGCGGCCTACGGCGCCGCCATCCTCGCCGGGGTTGGCGCCCGGACCTGGAATTCTGTCGATGAAGCCTGTCGAAGCGTCGTGCGGGTGTCGGAGAAGACGGCGCCGCAGGCGGCCGCGGCCTCCGCCATGAAGGAAGGCTACGCGGCCTACCGCAGGATGTACGACGCCATCCGCACCGTAACCGGAAGCAGGAAGGACTGAACACCACCATGGCAAGGAACCCCCTGACGATTGCGCTTTTCGTCCTCGCCGGCTTGTGCGGCATGCACACGGAGGTTTTCGGCATCGGCCAGCCGAAGTACGTTCTCGATGCCGCCGAGGACGGCAGCTTCCCCCTCGTAGAGGCGGGGCGTGCCGCCTCGGTCTACGCAGACCCCGGCGATTGGGCCGGGGTGCTACGGGTGGCCGGGGACCTCAGGGCCGACATCGCCCGTGTTGCGGGTGTGACGCCGGCGATGGTCTCCAGCCCCGAGAAGCTTTCCCGGAATGCCGTCATCATCGGGACCGTCGGGAAGAGCCGCGTCATCGACGCGCTGGTGCAAAGCGGCACAATCGATGCCGGCGGCATCGCGGGGAAGTGGGAATCCTTTTTCCTCGAGGTCGTGGAAGATCCGTTGCCGGGGGTGGAGCGCGCTCTGGTGATTGCCGGCAGCGACAAGAGGGGGACGATCTACGGCGTGTACGACCTGGCGGAGCAGATGGGGGTTTCCCCCCTGTACTGGTGGGCCGATGTGCCCGTCCGGCGCCGGGACGCGGTCCACGTCCGGCCCGGCAAATATACGCAGGGGCCCCCGTCGGTGCGCTACCGCGGCATATTCCTCAACGACGAAGCCCCGGATCTGTCCAACTGGGTCCGGGAGAAATTCGGCACGGTGCCCGTAGCCGACGACCCCCCGGTCCCGGAGGGGGTGGCCAACTACAACAGCGAATTCTACGCCCGCATATTCGAAGTCATCCTGCGCATGAAGGGGAACTACCTGTGGCCGGCCATGTGGAACAACGCCTTCAATGAAGACGACCCGGAAAACCCCGGGCTGGCCGACGCCTACGGCATCGTCATGGGCACCTCCCACCAGGAGCCGATGTTGCGGGCGCAGAAGGAGTGGGACCGGCGCTACCAGGGATCGCTGGGGAGCTGGAATTACTTCAAGCACCCCGAGGTTCTTCAGGCATTCTGGCGGGAGGGCATCCGGCGCAACCGGGATTTCGAAAGCATCCTCACCCTGGGATTGCGTGGCGCCAACGACACGCCGATGATACCGGGCGGCACCGTGGCCCAGAGCATGGAGCTGCTCGAGGAGATCGTCCGTGTTCAGAGGGAGATGATCGCCACGGAGATCGACCCGGACGTCGCCAAGGTCCCGCAGCTGTGGTGCCTCTACAAGGAGGTCCAGGAGTTCTACAACGCGGGGTTGCGCGTCCCGGACGACGTGACGCTCCTGTGGTCGGACGACAACTGGGGCAACCTGCGCCGGCTGCCGACGGCTCGGGAGCGCCCGCGGGCGGGCGGGGCCGGGATCTACTACCACTTCGACTATGTGGGCGGCCCGAGAAACTACAAGTGGATCAACACCGTCTCCATCCCCAGGGTCTGGGAGCAGATGCACCTGGCCGAAAGCTACGGCGCCGACCGGGTCTGGATCGTCAACGTCGGGCACTTCAAGCACCTGCTGCTCCCCACGGAATTCTTCCTCGGCATGGCCTGGGACGCCGACCGCTGGACCAACCGCACCATCGGCCAGTACACGCGGCTGTGGGCCGAGAGGGAATTCGGCCCGGAATACGCCGCCGAGATCGCCGATATCGTCGACAAGTACACCCGGTACAACGCCCGAAGGAAGCCGGAGCTGCTGGCGCCGGACACCTACGCCCTGAACGACTACCTGGAAGCGGACCGGGTCGTGGCCGACTTCCGGGCCATCGCATCCAGGGCCGAGGCGATCTGGCGCGCCCTGCCCGACGGCCACCGGGACGCTTTTTACGAGCTGGTGCTGTTCCCGGCGAAAGCCTGCGCGCTGGTCCAGGAGATGTACGTCTCAGCGGGGAAAAACCGGTTGTACGCACAGCAGGGCCGCAGGGCGGCCAACGACATGGCCGGCCGCGTCGAGCAGCTGTTCGAGGCGGACGCCGCTTTGACCGATCATTACAACAACGTGTTTGCCGGCGGCCGGTGGAAGCATTTCATGGACCAGGTGCACATCGGATACACCATCTGGCAGGACCCCCCGCGCAATGTCATGCCGCGGGTGGAGAGAATCGAACTGCCCGAGGCCGCCTCCATGGGCATTGCAATCGAGGGGTCCGCGTCGGTCTGGCCTGGCGCCTCCGGCCCTCCGGAGCTTCCGGCGGTCGATCCGTTCAACCGGCAGCGGCGCTACATCGATGTCTTCAACCGGGGTGCGGGGTCGTTCGGGTACAGGGCCGAGGCCGACGCGCCCTGGATTGTACTGAGCGGCACCAACGGGGTCGTCGACACGGAAGACCGGGTCTGGATCTCCGTCGACTGGGACCAGGTGCCGGCCGGCGCCCGGCGGGCGACGGTGACGGTCCGCGGTGGAGGCGGCGAAAGCGTATCGGTCGCGGTGCCTCTTTTCCAGACGGACCTTGTGGCGCCCGATACCCTCGAGGGCTTTGTCGAGGGCGGGGGCTACGTTTCCATCGAGCCGGAGCATTGCACGGCAAACGTCCCTTCGGCCCGAGCACGGTGGGAGAAGATCGAGGGATTCGGACGGACGCTCTCGGGCATGACGATTCTGCCGGTGACCGCTCCGAGCGTCCTGCCTCCGGACGGATCCCCCCGTCTGGAATACCGGGCGTACCTGTTTGCCCCGGGGAAGGCGTCGGTCCTGGCCTTCTTCGCCCCCGGCCTGAACTTCGACCCGGACCGCGCCTGCCGCTACGGGGTTTCCTTCGACGACGGTCCGGTGGAGATCCTCGACGTCGTCCCGGAGGGGTTCGATGCCCGCAACGGGAACCGGGAGTGGGAGGAGTCGGTGAAGAATTCCATCCGCGTGGTCCGTTCCGAGCACGAGCTGTCCGCGCCGGGATACCATACGCTCAAGATCTGGATGGTCGATCCCGGCGTGGTTCTCGAGAAGATCGTGGTCGACCTCGGGGGGGTCCGGCCGAGCTATCTCGGCCCCCCAGAGAGTTATTTCCGGGATCCCGGGGCGGGGAGCCTCGAGGAGGCAGAAAGCAGATGAGCGAATCCAGGGACGTCCAGATGGTGTCGATCGTGAACCGGATGGTGGAGGCCGGCAGGCAGCTGTCGTTCCACCCGCAGGCGCCCGAAGCCTGCAGGCCGGAGCTCCCCTCCCGAAGCAGTTGCATCGAAATCATGCGCCGGCTCCGGTCCATCCTGTTCCCGGGGTATTTTGACCTGAACGAATACAGCGAAGGGTGCATCGGATTCCACGTCGGGGCCGTGCTCGACCGGGTGGCCATCAATCTCCGGGAGCAGGTCCGCCGGGGATTCTGCTTCAATTGCACCGGAGAGGGGGACGATCGGCGATGCGCCGAGCGGGCGCGGGCCATCACCGACAGCTTCCTCGAGCGGATTCCCGACGTCATGCTGCTGCTGTGCGGGGACGTCGCGGCCGCCTACGAAGGGGATCCCGCCGCGAAGAGCCCGGCGGAGACCATCTTCTGCTACCCGGGCATCCTGGCAATCACCAACCACAGGATCGCGCACGAGCTCTACACACTGGGCGTCCCGGTCATCCCGAGGATCATCAGCGAGAATGCCCATAGCGCGACCGGGATCGATATCCACCCGGGGGCGAGAATCGGGGAGCGGTTCTTCATCGATCACGGAACGGGTGTCGTCATCGGGGAAACGACCGTGATCGGTAACCGCGTGCGCCTCTACCAGGGGGTGACCCTGGGCGCCAAGAGCTTTCCGCTCGACGAGGACGGGAACCCGGTCAAAGGGGTGGACCGCCACCCGATCATTGAAGACGATGTGGTGGTCTATGCCGGCGCGACGATCCTGGGGAGAATTACCGTCGGCGCGCGTTCGGTCGTGGGGGGCAATGTCTGGCTGACCCGGAGCGTGCCCCCGGGCAGCACCGTATCCCAGGGGAGGGAACCCAGGGAATAATCATTCCCTGAAGTCCGATTCCTTGATTTCGGGGCGCTGTTTCTGGAGCCCGTAGAGTGTCGCGTAGAACCCGCCCGGTTTCCGCATGAGATCCCCGTGCGTGCCCGATTCGACGATGCGGCGGTTATGCAGAACGAACACCTGGTCCGCGTTCCGGATGGTCGACAGCCGGTGCGCGATGATGAAGCTCGTGCGGCCCCGCATCAGCCGGATCATGCCCTCCTGGATATGCGCTTCCGTCATGCTGTCGACGCTCGAGGTCGCTTCGTCCAGGATCAGGATCCTCGGGTCGGCCAGAATGGCCCGCGCTATGCCGAGAAGCTGCCGCTCCCCCTGCGAAAGGTTGTTCCCCCTTTCGGACAGCACGGTGTCGTAGCCTCCGGGAAGGCGCGCTATGAAGGGATGGGCGTTGGCGGTTTCCGCCGCCGCGCGCAGCGCGTCTTCCGTCGCGTCCGGACGGGCGTAGAGAAGGTTTTCGCGGATGGAGGCCGCAAAGAAGAAAGGCTCCTGCAGGACGATGCCCATCGAGGTGCGCAGGTCGTCGATCCGCACGTCGCGGATATCGACCCCGTCGACGGCGATCCACCCCTCCCGCACGTCGTAGAACCGGGCCAACAGGTTGATCAGGGTCGTTTTCCCGGCACCCGTGGGCCCGACGATGGCGATCACCTGGCCCGGACGGACCTGGAAATGAATGTCCTCGAGGACCGTTTTGCCCTCCTCGTAGGAAAATCCGACATGGTTGAACTCCACCCTCCCCCGGATGTCCGGCAGTGGCAGGGCGCGGGGTTTCTCCATGACCGCGGGGCGCATGTCCATCATCTCGAACAGGCGTTCGAGCCCCGCCATGGCCGATTGCAGCATGCTGTAGACCTGCGTGATCTGGCGCAGCGGCTCGAAGAAACGCTGGGAGTAGAGGATGAAGGCGGTCAGAAGGCCGATGGAGACGCCCCCGGACGCCGCAGCCCCGGCGCCCGTCGCCTCCGGCGCCGCCGCCTTTAGCGCCAGGTACCCTCCGAAGCCCACAACCAGGCACAGGGTCAGCGACGTCATGAAGTGCATCAGGGGGGCGAAGGAATAGGATATGAGCTCGGCCTTCACGCCGGCGCGCCGGTTCCTGTCGTTGACGGCATCAAACTTGCGGAACTCCGCCTCCTCCTTCCGGAACGTCTTGATGGCCCGGATGCCGGAGACGGATTCCTCGATGGCGCCGGTCAGATGGCCGACCCATTCCTGGTTGGCGCGGAATGCCGTGCGGATCTTCTTCCCGATGATGCCGGTCACAATGGCCATGACCGGCACGACCGCGATGACGACCAGAGAGAGCGGGACGGAGAGGATCAGCATGGCTGCCAGGATGGTGGCCATGGAGAGAATCCCCCCGACCAGGCTGGAGAAACCGTTGTTGAGCGCATTGAAGATCATCTCGATGTCGTTGGTCATCCGGCTGATGAAATCCCCGATGCCCCGCCTGTCGAACGACGCCATCGAAAGGGATTGGACGTGGGCGAAGGAATCGGCCCGCAGCCGGAACACGATCCTGTTGGAAAGGAGGGTCAGCAAAACGCCCGAGACGGCGTCCGCGATCCAGGACCCCGCGATGGCGGCCAGCACGATCTTCATGCGGAACACGAAGTCCGCGAGATCCTTGGACAGTTCCAGGTCCTGGTGGATGGCTTCCCCGACCAGCGCCGGCACCAGTGCCCTGAATACGGTCCCGGCCGCGATACACAAAGTCGCCGTCAGGATCAGGGCCCGGTAGGAACTGAAATAGCGGAGGAACCTCAGGAACGCCTTGCGGAAGTCCTTCGGCGCCTCTATGGGGAGCATCCCCATCGCTGCGGGGCCGTGCGGCCGTTTGTGCCCCGTCGCTGCCGGATGGGAGGGGGGCGTGTTCCCGGAACCCTTCATGCCGTCATCACCCCCGGGGCTTCGCCCGACTGCGTTTCGAAAATCGTGCGGTACGTCGCATTGGATTCCAGCAGCTCTTCGTGGCGGCCGACGGCGGTTATGCGGCCGTTTTCCATGACCGCGATCCGGTCGGCCCCGCGAAGGGTCTGGATCTTCTGGCTGATGAGGATGCCCGTCCGGGACCGGAACTCCCTGTACAGGGCCGCGAGGATGCTTTGTTCCGTGGCCAGATCCAGCGACGACGTCACATCGTCCAGTATGATCACGTCCGGACGGGCGGCGACGGCCCGGGCTATGGCGATCCGCTGCCGCTGCCCCCCGGAGAGTCCCGCGCCTCGTTCCCCGACGGGGGCGTCCCACCCCTCGGGCCTGCTGTCGATGAATTCGGAGGCGCACGCGATTTCGGCGGCCCGTTGCAGGCGCTCCGGGTCGGCGTCGGGAGCGCCGTAGGCGATGTTGTCGCGGATCGTTCCGCTGAACAGGACGGTTTCCTGGAGCACGATCGCAATCCGGGTCCTCAGCGTGTCGAACGACAGGTCGCGGACATCGTGGCCGTCGACCAGGACGCTGCCCTTCTGGGGATCGTAGAGCCTGGGGATCAGGTTCACGAGGCTGGACTTCCCGGACCCTGTCGCCCCGATGATGCCCAGCTTTTCGCCGGGTTCGATGGTCAGGTGGATGCCGCTGAGGGCTTCTTCCCCCCGCCCGTAGCGCAGGGAGACATCGCGGAATTCAATCCGGCCCCGTAGCGCCGGCAATGTCAGGGCGTCCGGCTTCTCTTCGATGCCCGGCTTTTCGCGGAAGAGCGCGTTGATCCGGGTGGCCGACGCCATGGCCATGCTGATGAAGTTCAGCACCATCCCGAGCATCAGGAGCGGGAACATGGCCATGGAGGCGTAGTTGTTGAAGGCGACCAGTTTGCCGAGCGTGAGGTCCCCGCCCGTTCCGGAGGTCGAGTCCGAAATGATGGCCGTGCCTCCCGACCAGATGACGACCAGGGTGGCCAGTTGCGCGAACAGCAGGAACAGCGGGAAGAAAAGGGCCAGTCTATAGCCGACGCCCAGGTTGATCCTGTACAGGTTTCTGTTGCGGATCCCGAATTTGTCCACTTCCTGGCCCTGCCGTGCGAAGGCGCGGACGACCTTGGCCCCGGCCAGGTTTTCCTGCAGGGTGTTGTTCAGCTCGTCGAGCGCCGTTCTGGCCTTCATGAACAGCGGGCGTATCAGCGTCGCCACGATGAAGAACAGAACGAGCACAAGGGGCATGAAGACGGCCATGACGCCGGCGAGCCCGGGATCCCTCAAATACATCGCGACAACGGTCCCCGCCACCATGATGACGGATTGAATGATGATGAACATCCCCATCCGGACGAACATGCGAACGGTATTTACGTCCGAGTTGAGCCGGACCATGATCTCGCCCGTGCGCCAGCGGTCAAGGTTCTCGAACGAGAAGTGCATCACCTTGCGGAAAAGCGCGTTGCGCATCGCGTAGCCCATGGTTTGGGACGATTGGATCAGCATGTACCCCGATGCCAGGTTGAGCCCCCCGGCCACTAGCGCGAGGGCGAGGATGCCCGCAGCCCCCCGGAGGATCGCATCCAGATTCCCGGCCTCGATCCCCGCGTCGATGGCGTACTCGATCATAAGCGGCTGTATCAACTGGAGGCCGGTCGACGCCAGGAGAAAGACAAAGGAGACGGTCAGAATCCCCCTGGATGGGCGCAGAAAACGAAACAGGCGTAATAGGGAAACCATGAAACCTCGATGGGCATCCGGGGTCCGCCGCGATGCACGATTGTGCCGCCTCGCCCCGCCGATTCCCGGGCGGGACCTCAGATACTGTAGTACCGCAACGGCCTCCCTGCAAAACATAAATGGGCGTCGCTGCCCCGGGGGCGCCGGGCAATTCCGGGCCGGTGCGCGAAAGGCCCCGGGGGCCGTGGCGTCTCTGTGCTATAGTTCCCCCTGCACGCGTCCTTGAAGACAACGCCTATGCGCCGACGGATGCCCAGACGGGACGGCGGTCGGGCGACGGGGCCAGGCCCGGCGGGAGCGCCCGCCCCAGTATTTTGTGGAATGAACACGGGATTGAATTTAATATATCTTCACGGGGAACAAGGGGCAATCCCGATGGCGGGCCTAAATCCTGTAACATGCGGTAATTCCATCGTAAGTATATGATGAGCACCACGGATTCGGCAGATTCCATTCTGATCGAAAACACGCTCGCTGGAGATGAGGGGGCTTTTGCCGAACTTGTGAAGCGCTACCAGTGCGCTGTCTGGGCCGTTGTCCACAGAACTTTGGGCAATACCCCGGACAACGAGGATGCCGTTCAGGAGGTTTTCTTGAGGGCCTACACGGCGTTGCACAAATTCGACCTGAAATATCCATTCGGGCCCTGGATAATGCGGATTGCCACGAATTACTGCATCGATCAGCTCCGCAGGAAGAAAGGACGCAGGACCCAGCTCTGGTCGGAACTGAATGAAGCTGAACAGGAGCGATTATTGGCCGATATGTCCCGTGAAGGCAATCCTGAACCAGGTATTGCCGAGGGGACGGCGGATTATGTTAAAGTAGCCCAAGCCCTCTTGGAGGGACTGAATCCGAAGTACCGCGTGGCGTTCATACTGAGGGAAGTGGAAGAACGCCCTTACGAGGATGTCGCCAGGTGCCTCGGAACCTCCGAAGTGGCTGCAAGGGTGCGTGTATCGCGCGCACGCGCCGAATTGCAAAAGAAATTTCGCGCCTATCTTTCAGGTCAGAAGAGGAAGGAGCGAAAAGTACAATGACGAAACCATGTGATCTGTTCGATTCCTATCGTGATGGGGACCTCAGCGGGGTTGAGACGGCAAGGTTCGATGCCCACCTGGCCGCATGCCCGGATTGCAGGGGGAAGATGGCCCTGCTCGACAACCTCGCCCTGATTCTCAAACAGGACCCGGCAGTTTTGCCGGCGGATCTTTCCGTGCGCATCGCGAAAAAGGCGTTTCAGCGCAATGAAACCTGGGACGCGATCGTGCTGAGCTGGCTGCGCCCGGGTCCGGCATTTGCCGCCCTTTTGCTGGTGGGCCTGCTTTTTTCAACCTTGTGGATTATTCCGAATTACCAGCCGACAAATGCTTTCTCGGAATACGAAAAGCTGCTGGGCGAGGCCAACGCCGTTAATATCGATTCGAGCATCTCCCAGATACAGAGCGAAGCCGAGTTGGTTGTCTGGTTGGAACAAGAGGCTAAATCGCAATGAAGGATGACCGCCCCCGAGCATTTGCCGTCCTAGTGGCCGTGTTCCTCATCGGCCTCCTTTTGGGTGCCGCAGGCTCCTTCTGGCTGAAGCCCTCCCCGGAAACCTCGCGGGTCCCCGAAGGGAGATTCCAGGCGCCCCCCCGGAACTGGCCCCCTCCCAAGCCCCCTGAATTCAACCTGACGCCGGACCAGGAGGAGAAGCTGGGGAAAATCTGGGCGGAAACCCGGGAAAGGCTTCAATCGCTCATGCACGAGCAGAGCGAGCAGATGGTGCTGTGGGATAACAGAAGCAAGGAGATCTGGGCGGACAATGACGCAAAGGCCCGCGCGATTCTCGACGAGTATCAGAAGGTCAAATTCGACGCCTATATGGAAGAGTTGCGCGTCTGGCGGGATCGGGCGCCCCGGCACCGAGGCCCGGAGATGCCGATGCAGAAAGAGAACCGCAAAAAACCGGAGCGGCTGTAGCCGCCCCCGTCAATCCGCCCTGCCCTGCAGGCGTCCGAGGACCTTCCTGAAAAGCGAAGAGGTCAGCATCCGTTTCTGTGCGCAGGGGTCCGCCCAAAACATTCCGCCCGTTTCCAGATCCCGCCGCAACGTGGTTCCCGCCACTTCTCCCGCGTAGACGCGGGCCCTGATCCGATGATGGGTGATGCTGTGCCGGATATCGCCCAGATACTCGAGCTCCCCAGCGCCGGCGCAGAGCCTCCGGCCGAGGGTTCCGGCGGTTTCCGAAGGTGAACTCCCGGCCGGCACTTGCTGATGGGGAAGGGCCCACTCCCCGGGAATGTAACTGCCCTCCTGGCGCACGAGCAGCAGGCTCCCCTTGTGGCCCATGGCCAGGATCACGAGTTCGATTCTGCAGTCGTTGCGCCTGGGCTTGGACGGGGGGATGCTGTGCTGGAGATTGCCCAGCCGGGCGCGGCACAGGGCGCGGACCGGGCATTGCGGGCAGAGAGGTCCCGACGGCAGGCAGAGGACGGCCCCGAGTTCCATCATGGCCTGGTTGAAGGCCGAAGCTTGTTCCTGCGGGATCCATGCCGCCATACGGTCCCAGAAGAACCTCTCGGGAATCCTTCTCCGGATTCCGAGCAAACGGGCGATGACCCGCCGGATATTGCCGTCGACGACCGGCTGCGGCTGGTCGAACGCGATGGAGCATATCGCCCCAGCCGTGTAGCGGCCGATCCCGGGCAAAGACAGGATGGTTTTGTAATCGGCGGGGAATCGGCCCCCGTGGCGCTGGAGGATCTGTCGGGCGGCCTTGAGGATGTTCTGTGCCCGGCGATAGTATCCCAGCCCCGACCATAGCGCCAGGACGTCAGGTTCCGATGCGCGGGCGAGCGCCGCGACATCGGGATACCGCTCGATGAAGCGGTTGTAGTAGGGGATCACGGTCTGTGATCGGGTCTGCTGCAGCATGATTTCCGATATCCAGACCCGGTAGGGCGTCGGGTCCCGGCGCCAGGGCAACGGTCTGTTGCTTCGTTCGAACCACCGGAGAATTCTCCTCCGGAGCAGGCGTGTGGTTCTGTGCTCCGTCGGGGGCGGGTTGGAAATGCGTTCCCCGGCACGGGGCTTGTGCGCAGAAGTCATCGAATGTCGTACCAGGCCCTTGTATCGGGCCGATCTGCGGGCCGGGATGCGGGAATACAAGGGGCGTTCCGGCCCGATTCGTATATGGTATCGTTTATGTTGTAGCATTTTTCTCAATTTTCTTAAAGAAAGTACTTCCATTTGCATTATGAATTCGTATAAGATACTACACTGTTAGTATGTAGAAAATGTATATCGTAGCAACTGTGCTGAAACCGTTCCGTATGCTAAAGCAATAAACTATGGCATAGGATATTTAAAAAATATAAAGGAGCTGGAACATTGCCGAAGATAAAAACAAAGAAAAAGGCGGGGACATCGCGAGTACGGCCGCGGTGGACCAAAGAAGAAGTGGCGCTGCTGAGGAGGCTCTACCGCACGCACAGCAATGCCGAAATCGCTGAGATCCTCGGGAGAAAGGTTTCTTCCGTGGTGTTCAAGGGGCATCGGCTCGGATTGGCCAAGGGAGCACGGAGATTGAGGGAAATGGGCCGGGAGAACATCGCGCGCCGCTGGGACCCGTTGAAGGAGAAAGCTCTGAAAAAAGCGGCCGCGGCCAAAAAAGCGGCCGCGGCCAAAAAGGCGGCCGCGCCTAAAAAGGCGGCCGCGCCTAAGAAGGCGGCCGCGCCTAAGAAGGCGGCCGCGCCTAAGAAGGCAGCCGCGCCTAAGAAGGCAGCCGCGCCTAAGAAGGCGGCGGCGCCCAAGCAGGCAGCGGCGCCCAAGAAGGCGGCGGCGCCCAAGAAGGCAGCGGCGCCCAAGAAGGCAGCGGCGCCCAAGAAGGCGGTAGCGCCCAAGAAGGCGGCGGCGCCCAAGAAGGCAGCGGCGCCTAAGAAGGCGGCGGCGCCCAAGAAGGCGGCCGGAACCAGAAAACGCAGCACGAAGTAGGGGTCTTTCCGCCGTAGAAACGGCAGTGCTTTTGCGGTGCCTGCGCATCTGTGAGAGCGCAGGCTTGCCGCGTTTCCGATTTCAGGATCTGTCGGGCGGCGGCGGCGCGAGTCTTCGAAAATAACGAGGGCGGTTGTTTCCCTGAGACAGGCGCGTCGAACGGGATCGCGGGGAAGTGGCCTGCATCTGAAGGGGTTCTCTACTGCTGCAGGGACGCAGGGGCATTGGCTTCGAGCACCAGGAAGCGGGGCCCGCACCATCCATTCTCCGGGCAGGAAACGACGGCCCGGCCCCCCCCTCCACCCGCGCCCGCAGGAGTGCGCGTTCCACTTTCCGCCAACGCCGTACCCGCGCCGTTAGGGCATGCAGCCTAGGAAGGGGAGCCTTTTGTACAGAGCTTTCGGATTCGGTTCTCGGCCATGAGGAAGATCGCGGGGATGACGATCAGACCGTCCCGGATGATGGTCATCGGCGAAATCGGGTCGTCGAAGCTGAAGCATCCGCAGTTGGCGTCGATGCCGCGCAGGTAGGTGATCGTCAGAAGCAGGCTGAAAAACAGTAACAGCCCGGTGGCGAAGGTCGCGCTGTAGCGGATTTTCCATCCTGTGAGGATTGTAACACCCAGGAGCACCTCCACCCAGGGGAACAGATTCGAAATCGGAAGAATGAACTGTTCCGGCAAGAGCTGGTAGCCGGCAAGGGCGACGGCGAATTGCAGCGGCTGCTGAAGTTTGACAATCCCGCTATAGAGGAAAACCGCAGTTAAAAATAGCCGGCACGCCCAGTGAATGAGAGTCAGTATCATAGTTTATTTGATGATCTTGTCGATGAAACCCTTCAATACAACGTAGGTGATCAATCCCGAGACTTTCTGCTGTTTGCCCGGATAGAATATGATGGAGGTAGGGGTCGAGTTGAGCCCGCTGCTTATGGCCAGCTGGTACTGCTGTTCGATAAGCGCGTCGATGCCCGGGTCTTCCGCAATCTCCAGCAGCTTTCTGAATTCCTCCTTGGTCAACGCTTTTTCCAGGGTTTGTTCCAGTTCCCCGTTCTGGGTCCAGGTCGCCTGTTCCGTGTAGAAGGCGTCGAACACCTTGATCAAGGTATCCTGCCCGATCCGGGATGCCGCTTCGGCGTACCGTGCCGCTTTCCGGTCGTACTTGTTGTAGCTGAAGGGGAAATCATGGTAGATGACGCAAACCTTGTCGGCGCTGGAATACTCCTTGATGACCTTCTTGATCGTGCGCAGGTAGTACTCGCGGCAATGGGTGCATTGGAAGTTGGAAAATATTTCAATCCGCACCGGGGCTTCCAGGCTCCCGCCCAGGACCTGACCTATGGGCTCCATGTGGCTGGATGCGCCGGCCGGCAGTGCGCCTAGGAGGACAAACAGCGCCGGAAGGAATGTCTGTCTGAGTTCTTGCAGCATAACGGCACTCGCTTCTTGATACGTTTCCTATACGGAGGATCTCATCCAAGCGGCAAGTTTTAGGATAGCAATTTATGGGCGGGCCGACAATTCTTTTTGTGCGGAGCCGCTCGCCCGGCGGCTATTTCCGGTTCTTGGCGACCTTTCGAAGCCGGAATTGCAGCAGATGCTGGGGCTTGAATTTGCGTCGGGACCAGCGGTACCCCTCCAGGAATTCCACCCCGGTGAGATATTTCACCTGGTCGAATCTGCAGTAGGCGACCTTGGCCGTGCACCGGTCTTTCTGAAATTCCAGGGAGACCTCCGTATCGGGCGGGACGGGGTTTTCCATCTCCAGGCACGCGCCCGAAGGAGAAATATCCTCCAGGATCGCCCACTCGGTCCGGGTTCCTTCCGATTCTGTTTTCCAGCGAACCTTGACAAGGTCGGCACAAAGTTCGCGGTCTTCGCGTCTTTGGGGCATCACATGGCACCTATCGGCAGAATCCGGCCGGGGGTTTAGGCTTCATCACCGGCGAAGTTGCCGCCCGAGCCCCGAGCCGGATTCGTGCGCCGGCTCCGGTCAGGCCCGTGCCGCAGCGGCAAGCGCCTTTTCGTAGTCGGGTTCCTGGGATATCTCCGGGACCTGTTCCGCGTAGACGATCCGGCCCTCCTTGTCGATGACCAGGACGGCCCTTGAAAACAGCCCCCGCAGGGGCCCGTCGGTGATGGTGACGCCATAGGCCCGGCTGAATCCGGAATCCCGGTATTCGGATCCCGTGAGGACGTTGTCGAGGCCTTCGGCCGCGCAGAAGCGCTTCTGGGCGAACGGCAGGTCTTTCGAAATGCAGAGAACCACAGTGTTCTGCATTTTCGTGGCTTCGACGTTGAATCGCCTCAGGGAGGCCGCGCAGACGGGGGTGTCGAGGCTCGGGAAAATGTTCAGCACAACCGTCTTCCCCTTGAAATCGCCCAGCGACATGGTGGAAAGGTCCGTTTTGACGACTTCGAAATCCGGAGCCCGGGTGCCGACTTCCGGCAGGGATCCGGCCGTGTGTGCAAGAGTGCCTTGAAAGGTTATCTCGGCCATGCGTGTTTCCTCTCTCGGGACAGTGAAACCGGAGCCGGCTGCCCGCGGCCGGTCCCGGAACGAAACATGAAAACCTCCGCAAAAGGCGCCTAGAAGGAATCGGACCGCTTGGATGCTTTTTCAAACAATCCGTCCTGCGCCGTGCGGGGGACGATATAGTCCCCCGTCATCATCTCCTGATAGCCCATGCCCGGTCCGACCATGGGGTAGACGTCGGCTTCCGGGTCGATCAGGACCTCGAGGAATGCCGGACCCTGGTAGGCAAGGAAGCTCTGGAGGGTTTCCTTGATTTTATCCTTTTCGCTGAGGCGAACCGCGAAGCCGAACCCGTCCGCCTCGGCTGTTTTGATGAAATCCTTCCGGCGAAGCGACTTGTCGGTGCCGGAGAAGCGGTTCCCGAAATACAGGCGCTGCCACTGCCGGACCATGCCGTCGCCCTGATTGTTGAGAACCAGGATTTTGATCGGCAGCTCGTAGGTCGTTACGGTTTCGAGTTCCCCGAGGTTCATCCTCATGCTGCCGTCCCCGTCGATGTCGATGACCAGGCGGTCGGGGAAGGCCATCTGGGCCCCTATGGAGGCCGGGAGGCCGAAGCCCATGGTGCCCATGGACCCCGAGGTCAGCAGAGACCGCGGATGCCTGAAATCGAAGTACTGCGCCGCCCACATCTGGTGTTGCCCCACCCCGGTGCAGATGATGGCGTCCCCCTGCGTGATCGCGTTCAGGCTTTCGATGATATGGTAGGGCTGGATGGTTTTGCTGTCGCGATTGTAGTTGCGCGGGTGTTTCTGTTTCAGATCGCGTATGTGCCGGATCCATTCCGAGTAGTTCTTCTCGAAGTTCTTCCCTTCCCGCATGATGTCGATCAGCGCTTCGCGGGCGGACCCCACGTGGGACCACGTCACGGATTTGACCTTGCCGATTTCGGCTTCATCGATATCGATGTGCGCCAAAAATCTCGCGTTGGGGGCGAATTCCTGGATCTTCCCGGCCACGCGGTCGTCGAAGCGCGCGCCGATGGTGATGAGGAAATCACAGTCCACGACGGCGTAGTTGGCGTAGGCCATGCCGTGCATGCCCAGCATGTGCAGGGAAAGGTCGTCGGCAGTGTCGACGGCGCCGATGCCCATCAGGGTGGTGACGACGGGTATCTGGAACTGTTTGGAGAACTGGCGCAGGTGCACGGCCGCGTCGCCGGAGATGACCCCGCCTCCGGCGTAGATCAGCGGGCGTTCGCTTTTCCGCAGAAGGTCCAGGAACTCGGCGCACTCCTCGGGCAGCAGGCGGGATTCGTTGAGGGCCTTCATGCGGTTCTCGTATCCCCGGAAACGCAGGACGCCCTCCCCCTTGAAGACCCCCTCCCAGTTCTGGACGTCCTTGGGCACATCGATGACCACCGGGCCGGGCCGGCCGCTGCGGGCGATGCCGAAAGCCGTGCGGACGGTCGCCTCGAGGGCCTCCGGGTCTTGGACCAGGAAAACGTGCTTGGCGCAGGAGCTCATGATGTTGAAAACGGGAGCTTCCTGGAACGCGTCCGAGCCGATGGCGGCCCGGGCCACCTGCCCGCATATGAGGACCACCGGGACCGAGTCGGCCATGGAGTCGCGGACGGGGGTGACGCTGTTGGTGGCCGCAGGCCCGGAGGTGACGAGGAAAACGCCCACCTTCCCGCTGGCCCGGGCATAGCCGGCGGCCATGAAGCCCGCTCCCTGCTCGTTGGCGGGGACGACGAGCTGCAGCTGCCGGCTTGTATCGGACTCGTGCTCGACATTGTAGCGGAAAATGGCATCAAAAGTCGGAAGGATCGCGCCGCCGGTGTACCCGAAGACGGTGTTGACCCCTTCCTGCGCCAGAACTTGGACGATCATGTCGGCACCGGTCATGCGCTTGCCCGCGAGCGGGTGTCGTTTGTTCATTTTTGAGTTCATGTTTTCTGCCCTTCGTATAAGAATGATGCGTGCCTGATACCGGGCGCCCGGTCCCTACTCCCCGGCCTTTGGTGCCCCCATGGTGCGGCGCATCGCCACCTTCCCCGTCCGCACCATTTCCTCGATTCCGTAGGGGCGAACGACGTCGAGGAACGCCTCCACCTTGCCGGTGTCCCCCGTCACCTCGAACACATAATTTTCAGGGTTTGCCGTTACGACGCGCGCCCGGAAAATCTCGGCCTCCGTCAGCAGTGTCGTCCGTTTCTCCTCGGGAGCGCGCACGCGCACCAGGACCAGCTCACGCTCGACGCAGTTGGCGTCGGTCAGATCCTCCGCCTGGACCGTGTTGGGGAGTTTGTGGACCTGTTTCAGAATCTGCTGGGCCAGGAGAGCCTCGCACCGTACCACCATGGTGATGCGCGAAAGGCCGGGTTCGGAGCTGCCGGCTACGGTAAGGGTCTCTATGTTGTACCCCCGTGCGCTGAATAGGCCCGCAATGCGGGAGAGAACTCCGAAGCGGTTTTCAACCAGGATCGAAAGCGTGCGTGTGTTCGGCGAACCCTCTAGCGAACTGTCTGTCATGGCGTCTGTCTCCTGCGCTCGATGTCGATGCGCCTAAAAAAAAAGCCGTCAACCCGGTTCGGGTGACGGCCCTGGAATTCCCAGTCGTGGTGCCATCATCCGAACCGGGAGGCCCCGGTCAGGATGGTTACGGTAACGATTAGTACGGATACTACGATAACGGGTAGAAGTGTGGGTCGGCGGGAATCATGCCTGATCTGCAAGCCCTCGTTGCCCATTTCCGATTCATCCTCCGTCTGCCGTGCCGCGGGGGCACGGCTCCACGCCCGGACAGCTGTATACAGGTGTAGCCTATCAAGGCGTCTCCGTCGCTGTCAACGAAAATCCCCGGGTTCCCCATAGCGGGTGGCTGCCTGTTCCGGGGGATGGTTCCGCCGACGCCCGCTGTGGTATACTCAGCCGACGGCGCACGCCGATTGCGCGACGACCAAGCAGGGAGGCCTTCCGGCACGCACCATGGCGATACCGACGGGGGATGACGTTCGCACCATGCACGACGCCTACCGGATGCATCCGCGGCAATGGAGGGATGCCCGCTACGTCTATCCGGTCGTATCCCGCAGGAGCGGAGGGCTATCCATCGGGATCAACCTGAGCCCGGGGAAGGAGTGCAGTTTCCATTGCCTCTACTGCCAGGTCGACCGCCGCAACACAGCGGCGCCCGCCCGCGTGGACCCCGCCAGGCTCCAGTCGGAGCTCGAGGCCATCCTCGGGGAGGAACAACGCGGGCGCCTCTATGACGTCCCCCCGTTCGGGCTTCTGCCCCTGCACGCGCGGGGCGTCCGCGACATCGCGTTTTCCGGCGACGGCGAGCCCACGGCCTCCCCCGATTTCCCGAAAGGGGTGGGGATCGCCGCGCGTGCCAGGCTGCGTTTTGGGCTCGGCGCCGCGAAGATCGTCCTGATCACCAACGCCTCGCTTCTGGACAGACCGCGGGTCCGCAGGGCCCTGGAGGTTCTGGACCGGAACAACGGCGAGGTCTGGGCCAAGCTCGATGCCGGCACCGAAACGTATTTCCGGACGGTCAACAGGTCTCCGGTCCCTCTGGCGCACATTCTCGGCAACATCCTCGATGCGGCGCGTGCGCGTTCGGTCGTCATTCAGTCGATCTGGATGCGCCTGGGCGGCGCGGCGCCGGCGCCGCGCGAAATTGAGGCTTACTGCGACCGCCTCAACGGCATTCTCGCCTCCGGGGGCCGCCTGAAGGCGCTGCATCTGTACACCATTGCCCGCACGCCCGGAGAACCGTGCGTGTCCGCGCTCGAGGATGACGCGCTCGACCGCATCGCCGACACGGTCCGGTCGCGCGTGCCGGTTCCGGCGGAGGTGTTCTACCAAACGGGGACCGCGACCTGAACCGGCCTGGGGGGCGCTCGGGGACGGGTCCCGCCATCCGGCGGCGGTTTTTGAGGATCGGCACAGGGGGTACGCATGGCTGGGGATACCGGAAGGACGCATACGGACAACGAGGGGGACCTGATCGTCAATTTCGCCCCGACGGGGATGATCCCGACGAAGGAAATGACCCCGTACGTTCCCGTCGAGATCCAGGAGATCGTCGAAGCTGTCGACGAAGCCCTGGAAATCGGCATCACGATGGTGCACCTGCACGCCCGGGAGCCCGGCACCGGGGCGCCCTCCTGCCGTGCGGACATCTACGCGAGAATCATCGAGGGCGTGCGCGCGCTTTCGAGCGATCTCGTCATCTGCGTTTCTCTCAGCGGGCGCACGGTCCGGGAACTCCAGCGGCGCTCGGAACCGCTGGAGCTCTCCGGGAGCGTCAAGCCCGATATGGGATCGCTGACGCTCAGCTCCCTGAACTTCAACCGGCAGGCCAGCATCAACGAGCCGGCCACGATCATGGGGCTCGCATCCATCATGCAGGACAGGGGGATCGCGCCGGAACTCGAGGCCTTCGATGCAGGGATGATCAACTACGCCCGCTACCTTGCCGCAAAGGGGCTGATCGCCCCCCCCTACTACTTCAATCTTCTTTTCGGCAACATAGCCTGCGCGCAGCCGGATCTGCTGCATGCCGGGATTCTCCTGAGGGATTTGCCCGACGGGTCCTTCTACAGCATCGCCGGCATCGGCGACCATCAGCTCATGATGAACTCCGTCTCCATCGCCGCGGGCGGCGGCGTGCGGGTCGGCCTGGAGGACAACCTATGGCTGGACCGGGGCAGAACCAGGCTGGCCCGGAACGCCGATCTGCTGCGCAGGGTGCATGCGATTGCCGAAGCGAATGAACGGAAATGGATGCCGCCCGGAGCCCTCAGGCGGAAACTGAACCTGGAGAGCGGCACCGACGGGAGGTACGGCCGCAGGGCGGGGCAGGAGACCGGCACTGCCCCGGCCGGCTGACGGTCCCATGCACACGACGAAGAAGCGGATGATCGAAGGGCTCGAAGCGATCGGGGTGCGTACGGGGGATTGCCTGGCCGTCGGCGCATCCTACCGGAGCCTGGGCGGCCCCGGCCCGGAGGCTTGTATCGACGCCCTCCTGGACGCGGTGGGCCCCGGCGGCACGGTGATGATGAACACACACACCCGTTTCTTCCTGCCGGCGGAAGTCCGTCTGGGCTGGACCGAGTATGTCTTCGACGCCGGGAGGACCCCCTGCATCACGGGCATTGTCGCGGAGACCTTCCGGCGGAGGCCCGGGGCGGTCCGCAGCCGGCATCCCGCGTTCTCGGTCGCGGCCATCGGCCGGCATGCGCGTTTCCTCACCGAGGGGCACGACGAAACAGCCGCGTCCTACCTGCCCTTCGAAAGACTCGCCTCCCTGGATGGGAAGTACCTGGCCGTCGGCATCGGGGACAAACTGGCGGGCTTCCGGCACTCTGCGCAGCAGGTCGCGGGGCTGCTCGACGTCGTGCCCAGGCCGCGCGCCGTCCTCTACATCGACCGGTTCGGGAACAGGCGGACGTTCCTTTTCAGCGACCGCGGCGGATGCACGCGCCGCCTGCCGGAGCTGGTTTCCGTGCTCCGCCGGCAGGGGCTCGTCACGGAGGGGTGCGTCGGGCGGGCGCCGTCGATCCTGGTCCCCGCGAGGCAATCGCTCGCAAGCATGGTGGCGGTCCTGCGGGAACACCCGGAGATCAATGTCTGCAGCGATCCCCTGTGCTACTGGTGCCGGGAACTGGAGCGGCGGCTGCACCTGTACGGGAGGATCGACTCCCCGGCACTCTTTCAGCGCAACAGGGCCGTCCGGCACGTTCTCTCCGCAGCCAACAGGGTGCGCGAGCTCGACAACGGGATCGTCGCGGGGGCCAGGCTCCTGCTGCGGCGCGGGCTCAGGATGCGGCCGGCGCGGCAGGGACGGCGACGATATTGACCATCTTCCCGGGGATGACGATCACCTTGCGTATCGCATACCCCTGGAGATGATTCTGGATCTTGGGGTCCGAGACGGCGGCGGTTTCCACGTCCCCGGCGGCCGCATTGGCGGCGACCGTTATCCGCCCGCGAACCTTCCCGTTGATCTGGACAGGGATCTGGACCGAGCTTTCCCGGATGTGCCGGGGGTCCAGGGCCGGCCAGGGGGCGTAGGCCAGGGATTCCGGGTGCCCGAGCGCCTGCCAGAGCTCTTCGGCGATATGCGGGGCCATGGGAGCGAGCATGAGGACGAACGCCTCCATGCAGGCCAGGGGCCGGACATCCTGCCCGGTGAAATAATTGACAAATTCCATGAGCCGGCTGATGGCGGTGTTGAAGCTGAGGCTTTCCATGTCCCGGGAGACGGCGTCGATCGTCTTGTGCAGGAC
The DNA here is from genome assembly GCA_964651155.1 of uncultured Acidobacteriota bacterium. Lineage (GTDB taxonomy): Bacteria > Acidobacteriota > UBA6911 > UBA6911 > UBA6911 > UBA6911. Next base: position 96,267 of record CAZYXB010000001.1, read on the forward strand.
GCGCAGCGCGTCCTGGCCGGGGCCCGGGCCGCCGGCACGGACGGCGGGGTGGGGCTGCAGCGTCTCCGAGTCTTCATCGACGATCATGCGCCAGGCGCGGTTGAGGAAGCGGCTGATCCCTTCAACGCCCTGCATGCTCCAGGGCTTGGTCGATTCCAGCGGGCCGATGAACATTTCGTACAGCCGGGTCGTGTCGGCCCCGTACCGCTCGACGGGGATGTCGACGGGGATGACGTTCCCCCGCGACTTGGACATTTTCTCGGTCTCCCCGACGAGTTCGACCCCGGTCTCGGCGTGGAACGCCTTCCCTTCCTGGAAATCGATTCCCGAGTAGGGGACGATCCGCCCTTCCGGAGTGCGGTACGTGGTCGAGAGAATCATCCCCTGGTTGACCAGCCGTTTGAAGGGTTCCATGGTGGAGACATGCCCGCGGTCGTAGAGCACCTTGTGCCAGAAGCGCGAATACAGCAGGTGCAGCACGGCGTGTTCCGCACCCCCGACGTACAGGTCCACGGGCATCCAGTAGCTTTCCTTCCCGGGGTCCCAGGCGCGCGTGCTGTTGTGCGGGTCGCAGAACCGGAGATAGTACCAGCAGGAGCCGGCCCATTGAGGCATCGTGTTGGTTTCCCGGGCGAAGGTGCGGCCGTCGCGCCGGAGCAGGATCCACTCGGGCACCTTCTCGAGCGGCCCGCCCGGTTTCCCGGTCGGCTTGAAATCGTCCATTTCCGGCAGCAGCACCGGAAGCTCCTCCTCCCGGACCGCCCGGATGGCCCCGGTGGGTTTGCCGTCGGCGTCCAGGGCGTGCAGGACGGGAATCGGCTCCCCCCAGTAGCGCTGGCGGCTGAACAGCCAGTCCCGCAGCTTGTATTTGACGGCCGGCCGCCCCAGGCCGGACTGGACGATCCATTCGACGATCCTTCGTTTGGCCTCCGGTGTCGGCAGCCCGTTCAGGGAGACCTCCGGGTTCGAAGACAGCATCCCCTCCCCTTCTCCCGTATAGGCTTCGGGCAGTTTCCCTATCCGGTCCGGGTAGGTTTCCCGGGAGAGGGGGGCTTCGGCGGTGTCGTTGGCCGTGCGCATCCGCCCGATCCAATCCTCGGTCGGCATAACGACGGCGCGCACGGGCAGCTCAAACGCCCGGGCGAACTCCAGGTCCCTCTGGTCGTGGCCGGGCACGGCCATGATCGCGCCTGTCCCGTAGCTAGAGAGGACGTAATCGGCGATCCACACCGGTATTGTCTCGCCCGTCACGGGGTTCGTGGCGTACCCGCCGGTGGGTACCCCGCTCTTTGTGCCGCGTCCCGCGATCCGGTCCTCCTCGCTCAGCGAGGACGCGTAGCGGATGTACTGTTCGACACGGTCGCGTTGTTCGTCCGTCGTCAGATGCTCGACCAGGGGATGTTCGGGCGCCAGAACCATGTAGGTGGCGCCGAACAGGGTATCGGGCCTGGTCGTGTAGATCCGGATCGCGTGCGGCCCGGGCTCTGCGGGAAATCCGGTTTTCCGGCGCTTGAGCGCCCAGGCATTGTAGGCGCCCTCGTCGGCCCCCAGGAAGAAATCCACTTCCGCGCCCTCGCTGCGGCCCACCCAGTTTTTCTGCATTTCCTTTATGGCCTCGGGCCACGCGAGCGTTTCCAGATCCTCGACCAGGCGGTCCGCGTACGCGGTTATGCGGAGCATCCACTGGCGCAGCGGGATCCTCTGAACCGGGTGGTTGCCCCGTTCCGAGAGCCCGTTGATCACTTCTTCGTCCGCAAGCACGGTGCCGAGCGCCGCGCACCAGTTCACCGGGGATTCGGCCTGGTAGGCAAGCCGGAAGGCGTCCCGGTACCGGCCGACGGCATCCTCCCCTTCGGCCCGGATGGCGGCGGGTACCGGCAGTTCCGCAATCGGCCGGCCCTTGCCGGCCCTTTTCTTGCCGTTGGGGTCCATCCATTCGTAGCCGGGATCGAACCAGGTGTCGAAAAGGAGCAGAAAGATCCACTGGGTCCAGTGCACATACTCGGGATCGGTGGTGGCGAACTCCCTGGACCAGTCGTAGCTGAACCCGAGGCGCTTGATCTGCCGCCGGATGTTGGCGATGTTTTTCGCCGTCGTCACGCGGGGGTGGGTGCCCGATTCTATGGCGTACTGTTCCGCCGGCAGGCCGAAGGCGTCGTACCCCATCGGGTGGAGGACGTTAAACCCGTTCATGCGCTTATACCGGCTGTACATGTCCGTGGCGCTGTACCCTTCGGGGTGCCCCACATGCAGCCCCTCCCCCGACGGATACGGGAACATGTCCAGAACATAGAGCTTCGGCTTGGAGCTGATGTCGTCGGCGCGATAGGTCTTGTTCCGTTCCCAGTATTCCTGCCATTTGGCTTCGATCGCATGGGGGTCGTAGACGGGCATGTGCATTCCTCCTTCCTGCAAATGAAAGAGAATATATGGACGTACGCAATAATTAAAGAGGGAATGTGCCCGGACCGGGGGCGGCGCGCCATCTGGGGACCGCATGCTCCCGGGATGGCGCGCCGCCTAGTCGTTACGCCCGATCGCATAGTAGGGCAGGGTGGGCACCTGGGAGCCGCTCTCCGGCTCGAGGGTCAGAACCATGGTCAGGCTCGAGACGTCTCCGGGGATCGGGAACCATTCGTAGATCCTGCCGGATGGATCGGGTTTCAGCGTCCCGGAGGGGATCTTGGCCGACGGGGTCAGAAACCACAGCTGGTAGGCTTTCCCCTGCGGCGCCGGCGGCATGAATCCGAATACGAGGCACTTGTTCTCGAGGACATCCCAGAGTATGGCGCCCGAAGACGCCGGTGCCGGTGCCAGGCCGGCCAGGTGCAGAATCCGCGTTTCCGGTTTGCTGACGGTGGCGATGATCTGCTCGAGCTCCCCCCGACGGCCCTTCTGGATCTCGTAGAGCTTTTCCAGGTCCGACAGGTCCGTTCGGACCGAGGCGATTTCCCCGCGCAGCTGCTTGTTGTCCGACTGCTCCGAACGATAGGCAAAGAAGACAAGTCCCGCGATGACCGCGAACAGGGCCGCCAGGACCCACGGGACTATGCTCGGCCTCCTGGCGGGGATATGTCCCAGGACGGGCTTCGGGGAAGGCGCCGGTTCGGCCCTGGGGGCGGGCGCGGACGGCTCCGGCGCCGCAACCGGCGGCTCCGGCGTGTCTTGTTCGGGCGTCTCGCGGGCGATGCGCGCCAGAATCAGCTCGCGGATGTACCCGGGGGCCGGGGCCTCGCCCGCACCCAATCCGATTTCGGCCGCGATATGTTTATACTTGAGGCATTCCGCCTCGCAGACGGGGCACCCTTCGCGCATGTGGGCTTCGAAACTGTCTGCCTCATGCTGCGTCAGGGCCCCGAGGGCGTACAGAGCCGCCAGCTCCCGGATTTCCTCGGTCGGTTTTTCGTGCGTCAAGGTCACAACCCCCCTCCGGCGGTTCCCGATCCCGTCCCGCGTTCGTACAATGGGCGGAACAGGTCGTAGAGTTTGCTCATCCCGATCCGGGTGTAGGTGCGTATGGCCCCCGGCGGCTTTCCGCTCTGGGCGGCGATTTCGTTGCAGCTCAGCCCCGTGTAAAAGGCCCACTCCAGGGCCTCGCGCTGCGGGGGCGCCAGGGATTGGAGCGCGGCGCGGGCCTGGCCCTGAAGCGGGGGGGCGACCGTCGGAGGCGCCTCCGGTTCCCCGGAAACCGTGACCGTGCGCTTTTTCCCCTCCCTGGTGGCATCGAGCCGGCAGATCGCCCGGGTGCGCGCGATCGTGATGAGCCACTCCAGAGGTTTGAAGCGCTCCGGGTCGTAGCCCGCGGATTCTTTCCAAATGCGGGCATAGATATCGAGCAGCAGCTCTTCGGCCGCGGTTCGTTCCGGCACCATGCGCAGAACAAGCCCGAACAGGAGACTACCGGTCCGGTCGTAGAGCGCCCCGAGCGCCGACGTGTCCCCCTCCCCCGCTTTCCCGATCAGCGCCGCAAGGGCGTTGTCGTCACCATCGGTTGCATCAACAGTCCGGCTATCTTGATCCAAGTTTCAACCTCGAATTGCGGTTACGATTTCTTGAGGCATGCCGACCTGGCCGGCACACGGTACCTATCATACACCAGGACGCCTCATTGTTCTAAATGTGCCCCGATTTTTTCAGCATCGGGACGTCCAGCCCGCGCGCAGCACGTCGGCCATGGCGCAGATGGCGCGGGCCGACGCGGCCGTGGGGGCGGTCTCGAGCAGAAGCTTCCGGTTCCGGATGGACCGGGACACCTCGGGATCTTGCGGGAGGGAGCCCGCCAGGTACAGGGACATCCGTTGCGGCTGGTTCGCGTCGACGAACCTGGCGAGGACCCCCCGGAGATGACGGGCGATCGAATTTCCGACCCGACGCGGGTTCCCGGGATCCGCCCGGTTGACCGCCAGGAAGAATTCATGCCTCCCGTAGAGCTGCCGGAGCACTTTGATCGACGCGTAGGCGTCGAGCAGGGAAGCCGGTTCCGGCGTGACCACGACGAGGATCCTGTCTGCAAGATTGGCGAAGAAGAGAACCACATCCCCCAGTCCGGCGCCGACGTCAAACAGGACGATGTCATACCGGGGGCCCAGTTCCCCGAGCAGCGCTTCGATGCCGTCGGCCAGGTTTTTTGAAAGGAGCGTATGTTTTTGCAGGCCCGAGCCTGCCGCCAGGAGATCGAATCCTTCCGGGGTCCGTACCAGCGCGTCGTCCAGGCTGCAGGCCCCTCCCAGCACGTCCTCAACGGTGTATTCCGGGTCCACGCCCAGAACAATGTCGAGATTGGCCAGCCCCAGGTCGGCGTCCAGTACCAGGGTGCGACATCCCGTGGAGGCCAGCGCGGCGGCAAGATTCCCCGCAATCACCGTTTTGCCCACGCCCCCCTTGCCGCTGATCACGGCGATACGGCGGGCCCTACCGTTGTTTTCCATTCCCGAATTTCCCAATCCGCAATGCCGCCCGGGGCGCATCGTTGCAGCCCGGTGATCCCGGGCGGCATCCGGGGCCGGACGGCACAGACGCCCCCGGCTGGAATGTTTCGCCCGGCCCGTCTCCCGGGCCGCCTCCGGAAGCAGCGCGCAGGAACTGGTTCCGTCCCCCGGTTCCGTCCATGCCGGGCCGACACCGGATGTGATGCCGATGCCCATGCCCGCCCGGCGCCGGTACCTCTTTCCGGGGATTTCCACAATCACCCCGTCTTTTCGGCAGAAATCCGGTTTTCGAAAGGTATTTTTCCTCGACGACGGGGCCTCTGCGAATCCGAATATAACGGGAAGTCCCGCGGATTCAATTAAATAAACGGTCCAAACACCCGGGCGCCTTCCCCTTGACAGGGGGCGTGCGGGCCGGCGCCGCCCGCCCGGAGGCAGCCCCCGCACCTGCCGCGGGGGCATCGAGCGAGTCTTGGCACTTGCACTTGGCCTCGGGCTTCCGTCATAGTCACCTTTCAAGGGGGGGGCCTCGGGCATGTTTCGATTCATCCACACATCGGACGTTCACCTGGATACGAGTTTCTCGGGAGCGGGATTTTCCTCCCATCTGGGGACCCGCAAGCGGGAGGCGATCCGGGGAACTTTCCGCCGGATACTGGAGGATGCACGGAGCGAGGACGCCGACATGATCCTGATCGCCGGGGATCTTTTTGAATCGGAGCGCGTGACGCCCGACACGGTCGAGTTCCTCAGGCAGGAGTTCGGGAAAGTGCATCCCATCCCCGTGTTCATCGCCCCGGGGAACCATGACCCCTGCATGGCCGGTTCCCCCTACAGGGAGGAGCCGTGGCCGGACAATGTACATATTTTCGACAGGGAGGAGTTTTGCCCGGTGGAACTGGCCGGCATCGGTGTCCGTCTGGCCGGTTTCGGTTATGAACGGCCGCGTTTGAGAGACCGCCTGTTTGCGACGCTTCCCCCCATGCCCGGCGACCTCTACAACATCGTGCTATGCCACGGTTCCGACACCGGGAACCTCCCGGCGGGGAAATCCGGCCACGGGCCCTTCACGATCGCCGACATCGCGGGTAAAAACGTGCAGTACTGCGCCCTGGGGCATTACCACCGCCAGCATCGGCTGCAGAATACGATCGACGGCACCGAGGCTTGGTATCCGGGGATACCCGAAGGGCGCGGCTGGGACGAAACGGGCCGGGGCGGGTACCTTTTCGGGGAATTCTCCGGGAGCGCGTTGCGGGTGGAAAGCCGCAGCTGCGGCCAGTACCCCCTGCAGACCATGACGGTCGATTGCGATGGGTTCACGACCCGGGAGCAGATTCTGGACGCCGTGCTCGGGCGGCGCGGGGAGCTCTGGGATTCCAAAACCATTTTGCGGGTGCGGCTCGAAGGGGCGGCCGATCCCGCGCTGGACCTTTCCGTCGCGGAACTGGGCGAAAGACTGGCGGGGGAGGCCCTGCACGTTCACTGGGAGGACCGGACGTATCCCGCGTGGGATTTCGAATCGATTGCCCTGGAACAGACGCTCCGGGGGCGTTTTGTGCGCGAGCTGACCGGCGCTCTCCAGGCCCTGGCGGAGACGCCGCCGGCGGACTCTGACGAGAAGGCCCGGCTGGAGAGCGCCCGGCTCTACGGTGTCCAGGCGCTCAGCGGGAAAGAGGTGAAGCTCCGGTGATTTTCCTAGGCGGCAAAGTCTTTGGGTTCGGCAAGCTCAGCGATCTCGCGCTCGACTTCCGCGAGGGCATCAACCTGGTTTTTGCCCCCAACGAGGGCGGGAAATCCACGCTCCAGCATTTTCTTATCGGCCTGCTCTACGGGCAGCTTCGCCCCGATCTGAAAACGCAGAGGCGTCTGGACCCCTGGGCCGACCACTACAAGCCGTGGTACGGGGGGCAGTACGGCGGTGTGCTCCACTGCCGCACCGCTGACGGCCGGGATCTGGAAATCCGCCGCTTTTTCGGCAGGGAGGAATCCCGCCTGGAGATTCGAACCTCCACCGGCGAAGATATCACCCGGCTCTACGGGCAGCAGCGGAACGGGGAAGTCCTTTTCGGGAAGCATCATTTCGGCCTCCCGAAGGATCTGTACGAGTCCCTGGGCGTCATCAGGGAGAACAGGGCGGCGGAATTGGGCAGCCGCGCGACGATCCGGGACAGGATCGCGAACCTGGCCCACTGCGGCCACGAGGACCTTTCCATACGGAAAAGCCTCGACAGGCTGGCGGAGACGCTCGAATCCATAGGGTCGGAGCGCGCGCCGACGAAACCCTACAAACAGGCGATCGACCTCGTCCGCGCCCTCGAACTGGAGCGGAAGGCGCTCGACCAACAGCGTGCCCGCTACGGGGAATGGCTGGCCGAGCGGAACCGTCTCGCCGGCGAAGCCCGGGAACTGGATCGCGAGCTCTCCCGGGTCCGGGGCTCCCTCCTGTCGGTCCGGCGGCAGGATCTCGATTCCCGGATCCGATCCCTCGAGCAGGTCGAGGCCGAAATCGCCGCCTTGCGGAGGACGATCGACGCTCTGGACGCCCGGGAGGGCTTCCCGGTGGAAAGCCTGGAGGAGATCGATCGGCTTGCCGGAGCCCGTGACAGCATTGCAGAGCGTCTGCGGGCGGTCCGTTCCGAGAAGGAAAGGTCTCTGGGCGCCCGCGGCCGGGCCGAGGCGGAGCGGCGCGAACTGGAGGCCTACGCCCCCCTGGCCGCAGGCGATGAGTCCGAGAAGGTCACCGGGTGGTTTGTGCAGTATCTCGGGCTGTCGCTCGAGAAGGAGGGCCTGAGGAAGACGGCCGCCCGCTTCAGGCGCGAGATGGACGACCTGGAGAAACGGCTGGCCCCGCTCCCGGCGCCGCTGAAGGACCCGGGCGTCGACTGGGACGGTTTTGCGCGCGATGCCGCAGAGGCGGAGCGGCTGGCGGCGGCCTCCTCGGCGGCGCTGGCGGAGCTCGCGGCACGGGAGAACCTGAAAATGGCGGAATCGGTGAGGACGGCGTTCAACCGGAGGCTGGCTGCGGTTGTGTGCATCCTGCTGGCGGCTGCGCCGACGGCCGTGCGCTACCTCGACCGGTTCGAAGGCCTGTCCCCGTGGCTCGAGTTGGGGTTCGGAGGCGCAGGCCTCGCGCTTTCGGCCTGGTTGTGGACGGCCGCGGCGGGGATGGCCAGGCGCGGACGCGCCGCCGGAGAGCGCGCCCGCGCCCTCGCACTCGAACAGGCCGCAACCCTGCAGGCGGGGGGGACCAAGCGCCGGGAGCTGGATGCGGCCGTCGCCGGTGCGGGATTCCGGGGGCTGGACGCGTTTCTCAAGGCCGCCAGGCGGAGCGAACAGGACCGGAGAAGGCTTGCGGAGCTCGCGGCGCAGTTCGAGGAGAACCAGCAGCGGAGCCGCCGGTACCAGGCGCAGGCCGAGGAGACGTTTTGCATGATGCGGGAGAGCCTGGAAAAGGCCGGGCTTTCCTGCTCTCCCGGGAGCCTGAAACTGCAGGTCGATGTCCTGCGGAACAACCTGCGGCGATTCCGCGAACTGGATGCGCAGTATGACCGCTGCCTGCAGAAGGTCGACTCCCTCGAGGCCGAAGAGGCCGCCCTCGAAGGGGAACGCATCCTGGTGGAATCCCGGATCCGGACCCTGCTGGATGCAGCGGGGGTCGATACGCCTGCCCGGTTCAGGGAAGAGTGTTCCAAGAAGAGGCGGCTGACGGAGCTTCTCGAAAAGGAGGCCTCGCGCACCCGGGAATTCCAAAGACTGGCCGAGGGGTGCACTCTCGGGCAATGGGGGGCGCTGCTCGAGGAGGCCGACGACAAGCTCCGGTCCCACGGGGCCGGGGAGGGCGCGGCCTCGTTCGGGGCGTCCCCGGGGGCCTCCGGCGGCGCCCCGCTTCTCCCGTACCCTCCCGGGCGGCCGGAGCTGGAGGAGGCGGAAAGGCGCCTGATGGAGCGGCTTTCCGATGCCCGGCAGGAGCATGCCCACGCCGTCGAGCGGGTCCGCCATGCCTTCGCCCAGTACCGGTCCTCGGCGGAAATCGAGGAGGATCTTGCCGTCGCCGCCACGCGCCTGGCAACGCTCGAGCGGAACCGCTCGGCTCTCGGCACGGCTATGGAAACCATCGAGAAGCTTTCACGACAGCAGCAGGAGGTGCTGGCGCCCGAGCTGAACGCGGCTGCCGGTCAGCGCTTCCTCCGGCTTTGCCGGGGACGCTACAGCGAGGTCAAGATCGACCCGGACTTCCGCATACGGGTGCGCGAGGCCGCTACCGGGGAACTGCGGCTGGCCGAATGCCTGAGCCGCGGCACCCAGGACCAGCTGTATTTCGCCGTCCGGTTCGGCATCCTGGATCTGGTATCGGACGGGAGCGAGCCCTGCCCCTGTCTCCTGGACGAGCCTTTCGCCGCCTACGACCGGCCCCGCCTCCTGGAAGCCTACGCCATACTGGATGCCGAATCCGAGCGCCGGCAGCTGCTTCTGTTCACCTGCCGGGAGGACCTGCTCGAGATCGCACGCGGGCGCAACGCCCACATCCTGCGCCTGGAATCCTAGGCCGCGGGCCGCCTACTTCAGAATCTGCCTTGCCGCATCCCTCCGGGGAGAAAGGCCGTTCCGGGACGCGTCCCCCGCGGACGTGACCGGGATGTTGATCTTGATGTCGGTCGTAAAGTCGATGTTTTCAAGGTCCTCGGTGACGGTCAGCCTGATGGGCTTGTCCCGGGAGAGGTAGGCGCCGCAGGCCTCGCCGTCGGTGCAGATGTAGACGTCGTTGTTGATGTCCGTGCCGGCGTAGACATAGTAGGATTTGCCGTAGCGGAGGCCTGTGAAGCTGTAGGCGTAGCGCCCGTTTTCCTCCAGGGAAAAGGTATCCCGGGCGGTTGAGAGCAGGTCGGCGTCGACCAGGAGTATGTAGTGGTATCCGCCCCTTGCGGTGGTGGTCCCCTCACCGACCACCATGGCCGCGGTGATGCGGACCCGCTGACTGCCCGCTTCGAACGTCACGCCGGCGGTGTAGGTCCCGTAGGCCAGTCCGCCCCGGGCCGCGCCGACGGCGTAGGTGCCGAAACCGTTGCTGTCGACATCGGCCGTGGGCGCCACCGAAAGCCAGGACGCATCCGGGTAGTACGCGTCGATCTTGAGGTTTCCGCTGCCGCTGTTGCCGACCGTTACGTACAGGCTCGTCGCCGTCCGTCCGAAATTCAGCGACCTCGGCGCAACCGAAAGGATGGCCGGGATCTCGCCGCTCGATGCCGATTCCCTGGCGACGAGCACGGCCTTGTACGCATCGATCGTGCCGTAGCCCAGCCTCTCGTCCGGCCCGGATTCACTGTAGCCCTGGGTCAGGTACCCTGCTGATAGCAGGGCGTCGAAATCCTCCGGCGTCATCCCGGGATAGAGCGCCTTCATCAGCGCCGCGACCCCCGCAACATGGGGGGCGGCCATGCTCGTGCCGGTGTAGAACGCGTACCCCATCTTGACGGTTCCGCCGCTGTCGTCCCCGGCGGTGCTGAGTATCCCGTCCAGGTAGCCGTCCCCGTTGACGTCGGTCGAGGAGCCTCCGGGGGCGGCCACGTCGATCGTCGGGCCGAAATTGGAGTACCCGGCGGCGTTCCCCTCGATCGTGACGGCGCTGACGGAGAGGACCCCCTCGTAACCCGCGGGGTAGTTGATATCGCTGGTTCCGTCATTGCCCGCGGCTGCTGCGATGATGGTTCCCCGGCTGTAGGCTTCCCGATACACCTCCGCTTCTATCCCGGAGTACCCCGTCCCCCCAAGGCTCAGGTTGATGACGTCCACAGGCGCGTCGAGCTGTATCCCGGCGCCGGTCGGCATCCCTGCGGCATAGCGCACCGCTTCGAGGATGTCGTAGGAGGTTCCCGAGCCCCCCATCCCCAGCGCCCGAAGCGGCAGGATCCGGCAGTTCCAGGCAACCCCGGCGACGCCGATGCCGTTGTCGGTCCGGGCCGCAATCGTCCCCGCGGTGTGGGTCCCGTGAAAGGAGCTTCCCTGGGTACTCCCGTCCCCCGGATCTTCGGGGTCGCCGTCGATCCCGTCCCCGTCCAGGGCCGAGGACGGATCGGAAACGAAATCATAGCCGCCCAGGAGCTGGCCCGAGAGGTCGGGGTGCTGCTGTAGAACGCCGCTGTCGATGACGGCGACCACCACAAGGTCGCTCCCTGTGGCGATGGTCCAGGCTTCCGGAAGGCCCAGGAGCGGGTAGTGCCACTGGTAGGGATAGTACAGGTCGTTCGGCTCGTACAGGGACTGCCAGCGCAGGAAGTTCGGGTCGGCCAGCCGCACCCCCCCGGTCCTGCGCAGCGCCCGGATCATCCAGAGCGTTTCCATTTTCGAAACCGTTTGTGTGTCCGCGCGCCCGGGGGCGAGGCTTGCGCCGAGGGCGGATTGAACCCCGAGGCCCCGGAAAGCGGCGGTCCTGTCGGCCGTCTCGGGCAGTTTCCACCGCAGGCTGTGCCCGGACGCCCCGGCGTCTGTGTCCAGCCCCATGGCCCGGAGTCGGCCCGGCGCGTTCGCCGCGCCGGTGTCGAGGGCGGCCACGCCGGTGTCGAACAGGACCAGGGCCTCCCCCGGCACGAATGCATCGCTCAGCCGGGGGGACCGGCTGCCGGCCTCGATGCCGGAATTCCCCATGTTCAGGACGTAGATCGATGCCGTCTCCAGCAACGCGTAGCCGGCCGCCTCGACCCTGACGTACCAGTCGCCGCTGTGCGGCACGGCGAGCGAAGCCGTCCCGTTTTCATCGGTGTGCGTCGAATCCGCCAGGGTTTCCTCCGCGTCGTACAGATACAGGTTCAACTCCGACAGGATGGGATCGGCGGCCATGTAGAGCGTAATGCGCATGTCGCTGTTCAGCGTGGCCCTGTAATAATCCTCCGGATCCCCCAGATAAAAGGAACGGCCGGCCGGCCCGCTGAGGGCCAGGTTGACGTAGCCGCTGATGGAGGCGGGCGCCGCCACTTCCTGCGCTTCCAGAAAGGAATCGTTGGGGGCGTACGGGGCGTTGGTATCGTTGACGTCGCTGTCGGTTTCCATGTACTCGGGCGCCAGAACAGCGCCGCTGACGCTGTAGAGCGGCTTGACCTGGATCGTCCGGGTCGCCGTGCCGGTGTTGCCGTCGTCATCGGTGACCGTGAGCCTGGCCGTGTAGGTCGCTATCGACCAGTATTGGTGCAGAACAACCGTCCCGTTCCCGGATCTTCCGTCGCCGAAATCCCATGCGTAGCCGGTGATGCGGCCGTTCGAATCCGCCGATGCCGACGCATCGAACGTTACCGTCAGAGGGAAGGATCCTGTTTCGGGGGATGCCGTGAATGCGGCCGTGGGGTTCGATGCGGAGCTTCGGCTGCTGCCGCAGGCGGCCAGCAGCAGCATCAGTCCCGCCGAGACCGCCAGGATGCATCCGGGCATCAGCCGCATTTTCGTTCGATTCATGGGGTACGACCTTTGCCGGGGATTTGGAGCGAATCGCGGGTCCGTGTCCGATCCGGATCCAAATCGTCCGTGCCTATGTTGGGTTGCCGGAGGCTGGGCCCATTGGTTTTACTCCGAGGTGCAAGGCTCCGACCCGGAGGGGTACGGGGCCCGGGAGCGGGGGGCGGACGGCGCCGTTGCCCCCCCCTCGGACCGCGACTGCGGCACAAACCGAGTGCCCATGCCTGTCCGATCCGGTAGTCGATGGTACATGCCGATGGCGGCTTGCATTATACCGGATCGGCGATGCGATTTTAACAGGCAGTTTGCGCGCGCGCCCGTGCCGGGCATCACCTCTCGGCCAATCTCGCTGCGCTCATACCCCAGTGGCAGTTTGCGCGCGCGCCCGCGCCGGGCATCCCCGCGGCGAAGAGCCGACGGCCGTGGCGTGCCCGTCATGTAATTTCTTGATTGGCGCCGCAAGACGCACTATCCTGATTGCTTGGCTTGGCACTGATCAAAGGTACACGTACAAGGAGGGAGCTTTCATGACCGTAAAAGTGTTTCTGAATGAAGATGAAATCCCGAGGCAGTGGTACAACCTGGCGGCCGATCTGCCGTCCCCCATGCTGCCGCCGCTTGGACCGGACGGGAATCCCATATCCCCCGAAATGCTGGCGCCGGTGTTCCCTATGAACCTGATCGAACAGGAGATGAGCCAGAAGCGGTGGATCGATATCCCGGAGGAGATTCTCGAAATCCTGTACCGGTGGAGGCCGTCCCCGCTGCACAGGGCCGTCTACCTGGAGAAAGCGCTCGGCACCCCGGCAAAAATTTACTACAAGGACGAAAGCGTCTCTCCCGCCGGAAGCCACAAGCCCAACACCGCCGTGGCGCAGGCCTGGTACAACAAGCAGTTCGGGATCAAAAAAATTACGACCGAGACCGGGGCCGGCCAGTGGGGAAGCGCCCTGTCTTTTGCCTGCTCCCTTCTGGGGCTCGAATGCAAGGTTTTCATGGTACGGATCAGTTTCGACCAGAAGCCGTTCCGTAAGATGATGATGGAAACCTGGGGCGGGAAGTGCATCGCCAGCCCGAGCGCGGAAACCCAGGCCGGCCGGGATATTCTCGCGAAGATGCCCGACACCCCCGGGAGTCTGGGCATCGCGATCAGTGAAGCGGTCGAGGCCGCGGTTACGGATACAACCGGCCAGACGCGGTATGCGCTGGGAAGCGTGTTGAACCACGTTCTGCTGCATCAGACCATCATCGGGCAGGAGGCGAAAAAGCAGCTGGCGAAGATCGGGGAGAAGAAGGTGGATGTCATCATCGGCTGCGCCGGAGGCGGCAGCAATTTCGCGGGCCTGGCATTCCCCTTCATCGTCGACAAGATCAACGGCGCCGACATCGACGTCATCCCCGTGGAACCGGTCGCCTGCCCGACGCTGACGCGCGCTCCCTTCGCCTACGATCACGGGGACACGGCCAAGATGACGCCGCTGCTCCCCATGTACACGCTGGGGCACAACTTCATCCCCCCGCCGATCCATGCCGGCGGCCTGCGCTACCACGGAATGGCGCCGCTGGTGTCCCAGACCGTTGTGGAAGGGCTCGCCAGGCCCATGGCCATACCCCAGCTGGAGTGCTACGAAGCCGCGATGCTGTTTGCCAGGACCGAGGGGATGATCATAGCCCCGGAAACGAGCCATGCCGTGGCCTGCGTGATACGGGAGGCGCACAAGGCCAGGGAAGAGGGGAAGGAGAAGACGATCCTGTTCAACCTCAGCGGCCACGGCCTCCTGGATCTCAACGGGTACGAGAAGTTCTTTACCGGATCGCTGATAAACTACGAGCCTCCGGATGAGGAATTGAAGAAATCGCTGGAATCCATCAAGGATTACCCGGAAGCGCCGCAGAATCGGACCGGCAAGTGGTGACAAGCGGGCGGCCCGGTAACCGGGCGGCCCGGCAACCGGGCCGCCCCTGACGGGGGAATCATGGCAGGGGCATCCTGCGCCGACTGTGACGACAGGGAAATCTACTGCAGGATCCTGGGGCACTACGTGTGCTTTTCCTACTGCCGCTGCAGCCAGGAAGGATACCCCTGCAGCAGAGTGCTCGACTGCTGGAGCGGGAGCATCAACATCCGGTCGTACCTGGAGCAACACTACACCGCCGAGGAGATGGCGCGGTTCCTCCAGCCCCCGAAACCCAAAATGCAGACCCTGATGGACCTCATCCGGCAAGCTCAGGATAGGATGAAGGGGACGTAAAGTCCCTCAAGCTTCGGAGCCCCGAAGGGGCGGATCCGTCTCGGCCCCTTCGGTCTTTCTGCAGGCCCCCCGGGGACCGGATATTTAGAATTTCTTGGTCAGCGTGATAGTGACGGTGCTGCCTTCGGGCCTGTTCTCGGCAGAGGCCTCGAACAGGTAGCGGACCGAGGCGAAAAAGCCGCAGCCGGGGAATGCGAACGCGACTTCCGGTCCGAGGGCGGTGGCATGGTCCTTCATGGCCGACGCGGCGTCATCACTGGCCGCGGTGGTCGCCATCTGGTGGTATCCCGCCAGCCCCGCTGTGAAGGTCTTCGTCACGCTTCTGCCGATGCCCCATTCCACCGTCCAGTACTGGCCCGGCGTCACCCCCGTGTCCTTCTGCTCCTGGTTGAATTCGTAGCGGTTCAGGGCCGACAGGGACCACAGTCTTCCCTCGTCGGGATAATAGGTCATTCCGCCTGTGAGCATCTGGGTCCAGTAGCCCTTCCCGGGAGCAACCGGGTCGGTCTGGCTGAAATCGCCCGATGGGGCCCAGAATCCGTAGCCGGCGGCGGCATCCCAGTTGTCCCCGTGCCAGGAGATGGTGATCGGCTCGACGAAGATGTCTCCCAGGCTGAAATCGCTGCCGCTGAACTCCCCGGCCTCGAGATCCTGGTAGGCGAACGGTATAATCGTATCCATCCCGTAGAAGCCGCCCAGTATCTTCTTGCCGGTGATCCAGATCAGGCGGGGGGCCTGGACGTAGGCGACCAGATTGAAATCAGGAGGCCCCGAGGGGTAGGTGTCCGCTGCGTAGATATAGTTGTAGTCCCTCAGGTAGAAGCCGGGCGGCGGCAGCTGGGGCCCCTGGATCCCCTCGGCTCCCGCCGGATAGTGCGATGCGGTCTGGGCCAGGGCAGGGCCCGACATCATCGTGACGGTACAGAGCAACAGAAAGACAATTGTCCGAATGTTCATTTCGACTCCGATCATTGGTTAGTGGTGTAATCCCGGGGACGTACAATACCACGGATGGCGGAATCGGCAACAGCCGCATGCAGGGGCGGGGGGGAGGCGGGGCGGTTACTCGAGCCTGCCGTCGGGCAACCAGAGGGGGATGCCGAAGAGCACTTTGACTGCGACCGGGGACCCCTGGAGGCGGGCGGGCCGGAAAACCCAGCTCTGCAGGGCCGCCAGCAGTTCCCGGCTCAGGCTGCCGTCGGGGCTGTCTTGGACCAGAAGGTCTTCCACCCTGCCGACGGTATTGATGACCCCCTGCACGACGATCATGCCTCCCAGGTACCTGCGAATCAGGTCTTCGGGGAAATCGGGCCGCTGCTTTTCCGCCGGGAAGGGAAGGATCAGCCCCTCGGTGTCGGCTTCATGATCGAGCGAGACAACCGGGCTTTCGTCCGGGTCGTCCAGGAGCCCGAATTCCAGGATCCATGAAGGGTCCCGGTCCCGCTCGCTGCGCCGCATATCCAGGTAGACCGTGTATATCTGGTCTTTTCGGAAGACGCCGTAGGAGGGGAGTCCCCCGCCGCTGTTTTCGGTGGAAACGATGCTGAGGCTGTAGGCTGTCTGAAGAGGCCTGGAGGTTGGGGCGTCGGGCGCGTATTCCGGGTCCATGCCGGATTTTTCTCCCCCGATAATCGTGATTCCGCTGCTCGAAGAGTCCCCCGGGCCCAGTACGGTGACCCCGTAATCGTCGCCTGTGGAATCGGGCCCTCCGAGGATGGTGATGCCCTCGAAGGCATCTTCTCCCGGCCCGGGCACCGTGCGCGCCGGCAGCCCGGGACCGTTTGCGCCGGCATCGGCAGCCTGGGACGCGCTCCCCGAGCCGGCTGTGCCCGTTTCAGGGATGCCGGGTTCCGGGCCGGGCGCGTCCAGGAGAGGCTCCGGGGATATCGCGAAACGTCCCCGCGCTTCGCCTTCGGGGATTTCGATCTTCATGACGGGGATCGCGGGCATGGGGGTCAGAGACAGGAACCGTTCCCCTTCTGCGGGCGTCCGGGCCGTCCGCCGGAGGCGCTCCAGGGGAGCGCGTCCGGGT
>CAZYXB010000001.1:113024-204495 GCA_964651155.1 uncultured Acidobacteriota bacterium
TCGGGGAGCTCGAGCTGGGGTTCGACGCCGGTCCGCACCAGATCGGGGATGGGCGCGTCGGGGAAATCCCCGGGAGGCCCCACGGCCGGTGCGGGGCTGTTGCCGGCAGGCAGGGTCCGGGCCGTCCGCCGGAGGCGCTCCAGGGGAGCGCGTCCGGGTTCGGGGAGCTCGAGCTGGGGTTCGACGCCGGTCCGCACCAGATCGGGGATGGGCGTGTCGGGGAAATTCCCCGGGAGTCCGATCGCCCCGTCGGGGGGAATGCCCCGGGGATGCGCCAGGACGGACGTGTCCATCCTCACCGGTGGAATCGATTCGATCTCCGGCACGATCATCTCCGGTTCGATGGCCGGTGCCGCGGGCGACTGCACCACCATGGGCGCATGTTCCGTCTGCACGATGTTGGGCATGGGCAGGGGCGGCACGAGCGTCTGCGGATTCTCGATTTCGGGCTGGAGAATGGTCTGAATGCGGTTGGTCGCATCCGGGACGTCCGACAGGATCGGCTGCAGGCCCGGGTAGCTCAGGCCCTCGGGGCCGGATACCGGTCCCTTCCCGTCGGGTTGTGCGACGGTTTCGGCCGGGGTGAATTCCCGGGGGCTCCCCCCCAGCGGCGGGAGAAACATCACCGTCTCCGGCGTCCTCAGGTCGATGAACACGACCTCGCCCGGGGGAGGCACGGGCCACAGGAAGGTTTCCAGCAGGGGGGCAAGGAACAGCCCCAGCACGGCCAGGCCGTGAACCAGGAGGGACCCGGCCACGCCGCTGCCCGGAAAGTAGAATCTGCTGAGGTTGATGGAAGCGAACAGATCGCCGGGCGCAGCGGCGGCACGCTCGACTTTGCCTAATCGAATTAAGAGCCGACTGTTATCGTCCATCATGCCGCGCGTCGTTGATTGAGCAGAAACCCGTGTCCGGACCCCTCACCGGGTGGAGCGAGCCGGGCGAACGGCCGCAATGTCCCGGCCGGGCCGCGTCTGCGTCCGTTAGTATAGCGTGAAAGATCCTGCGCCCAAACGAGCAATCTCCTATTTTTTTATCGACCGTGGCCCCCGTTTCGGCTACATATTAAACAATTCTGGGAGGAATGCGCCGGCGGTGCCTGCCGCCGGGCATGCGGCCAGTCGGGGACACAGGAGCCTGGAATGCCACTGCGGAGGACGGTTGCAGCCATCTGGCTGCTCGCGATCGTGCACGGAACCTTCTATATCGTCCTTACCCCTCTCTGGGAGGGGTTCGACGAGCCGTTTCATTATGCGTACATCCAGGAACTGGCCGAGCGGGGACGCATCCCGGTGCACGGGGAGACGCGGATTTCGGAGGAAATCACCGCATCCTTCCATCTGCTGCCCCTGTCCCCGGCCGTCAATGCGAACCTGGGCGGCCGGTATACGGATTTCGGGGCCTATTTCGGGCTGCCGGAGCCGGCCAGGAGGGAGAGGGAACAGGCGCTGCGGCGCATCCCGGCGGCTGCCAGGCGGGTCCCCGACACGTCCGGCCTGGGAGTGTACAACTACGAGGCGCAGCATCCGCCCCTGTACTATGCGGCGGCCGTGCCGGTGTATCGGGCGTTTCAGCGATGCGATCTTCCGACCCGCATCTTCGCCCTGCGCGCTTTCTCCCTTTTGATCGGTTCGATGACGGTGCTGCTCGCCTACGGGACGGCGAGGCTGTTGTACTCCGACCCCCGCCGTCTTCTGTGTTTCCCGCTGCTGGTTGCGCTGCTGCCGATGTTTTTCTCGACGGTCGCCCGGATTTCGAACGACTGCCTGGGGGTGACCCTCTACAGCCTGCTCTTCTTCCTGGTGTTGAAGTCCATCGCCGGGGGATGGCCGCGCTCCCACGCGATCTGCTCCGGCATCGTGATGGGACTGGGTTTGCTTACGAAGGCCTACTTCCTGACGGCGCTGCCCGCGGTCGCGTGTGTGTACCTCGCCTCGGGTTTGCGGCGGCGGTCCCTCGGCCCGGCCTTCCGCCGCCTGGGCTGGACGCTGCTGATCGGCCTGCTGGTGGCGGGGGGGTGGTATGCGCGCAACTACTATCTGTACGGGACCGTCTCCGGCCTTTTCGTGCTGGCCGAGGAGAACCCGACGCCGCTGGGGGAGCAGCTGAAGACGATTCTTGAGATCCCCTGGCTTTCGGGCATCCATGTGATTTTCAGGGAGCAGCTCTGGACCGGAAACAGCAGCTTCTTCGGCATCGCCCGAATCTATTACCAGCTCGGATACGCCCTTTTTGGCCTGGCGGCGGCGGGGATGGTCGTCTTCTTCGCTGCAGGCCCAAGCAGGTCCCGTACCGTTTTCGCGGGCAGCCCCCTCAAAAGAAACGCCCGCGTGCCGGAGGCGGCCCCGCTTGCCGGCAGTGTCCCGGGGTACGGCGCCGCGGCGGTCGTCTGCTTCTTTTTCGTTCTGGGGATGCTCTACCAGATCCACCAGACGTATGTCGCGACCGGTCAGGTGGTCACCGGCGGCTGGTACCTGTACGCGGTCGTGATCCCGGAGCTTCTCCTGCTCGATAAGGGGCTCGGGACCCTGGCGGGGGGGGGGCGGGGCCGCGTTCTCGTGCCGTCTGTCCTGGTTGCCGGGGCCTGCGGCGTCAACTTCCTGGGGTACTTCTGCAAGGCTGTCCCCTACTACACGGGGTTCCGGATACCCCGCTTCAACCCGAAGCATCTGTTCGAGGTCTACTCCTGGGAGGGCTTCCTTCAGGTAACCGAAAACCTGGCCCTCAACAAGCCCCCCGGTGTCACGCCTGCGTGCGTCGGCGCCGTCATCGGCGCGTATGTGGCCGTTCTGCTGGCCGTGCTGGTTCTCTGGGCCCTCTCGGGGCGCGGGTACAGAGCCCGGGAGAGCCCGGGCGCCTAGAAAGCCTCGGCCGTCCGGGCGCTGTAGTCCCCTTCGACGGGGGACAACCGGTACCGGTACGAGTGCGGCCGGTTGCCCTCGATCCGGTACTGCGGCAGCGGCAGCGCCCGCTGGCTCCAACTGTCGACGCCGCCGACGCCCATCTGCCCGAGGTCGAGGTTGAGCCAGACCTCCGCGTGCCGGGCCAGTTTGAACCCGTAGTCCGCCTCTTCGATCTCGCTCTTGGGGACGTGGTAGGCGCTGACGCTCAGCAGGGGGGACCCGACGGCGAGAAGGCCGATGCCGTCGGCGTTGACCAGCGCCACCCAGCGGACGTCGGTTTTGTTGCTGTTCTCCTGGGGCTTGGAGTATTCGTTCCACTGCTGGTCGACGGTGGAGACATGGAGGCCGACCCTTTCGTAATCCCGGTCGACATAGGTCGGGGCCGGCCCGCGCCCGTACCAGGCGATGGTTTCCAGCCCGGGGGAGAGGACCAGCTCGGTGCCGAACCGGGGCATCATGGGGGCCTGGCCGCCGGGCGGCTCGTAGGCGCATTCGACCGTGATGTCCCCGTTGCCGAAGACGCCGTAGGTCATGGTGAGGCGGGCGCCGACCGTATCGAGCCTGCCGGCGACGGTGATGCGGGCGGAGGCTTCATCCACCCTGTCGACCGAAACGTCCTCGATCACCCAGGCCTGCCCCTGATCGCGCCATACGGCGTAGTCCGGGGACCGCCGGGCTCCGATGTCGTTGTCGGTCATGGCCCGCCAGAAATCGGGGGACGGACCCCGCTCGAGCAGCCGGACGTTTTTATAGACGTAGCCGGTTATCAGGCCGCGCCCGGTGTCGAACGTCAGGGCGAAGTCCCGGCCCGAGAACCGGGCGGTGCCGCCGTCCCGGGTCATGGCCAGCGGCCCGGAGATGCTCCGGGCAGGGCGCGCCGGCTCTTTGGACGGGAGCTGGAACTGCTCCCAGGAAAGCTCGTGCCCCTTCTCGGCCCAGAGCGTCCGGCCCTTCGTCCTGAACGAGAGAGTGAGCCAGTATTCCCTGCCGGGCTCCGCGGGCAGCTCCGGCATCGGAATCTTGAACCGTTTCGCCTGGTGCGGTTCGATATCCAGTTCGGCCAGCGTGCCCTCGGCGAGGGTCTTCCCCCCGGCGGTGACTCCCCAGCGGCACTCGGCCACCTCGCGGGCATTGACGAAATCGTAACCGTTGCGCACCTCGACGAGGCCGGATGGGAGATCGACGGCGAAGGCCTCGAGCTGCCTGTGGACGTATTTGATCGCCCACAGCCCCGGGTGGGCGTCCCGGTCGGCCCCGACCAGGCCGTTCATGCAGAAGTTGCCGTCGTGGGGGATCCCCGCGGACTCTTCCCACCAACCGCCGTAGGCGATGAAGGTGTCCTTCCCGTAGGACTTCCGGTATTTTTCCGGGACGGGCTGCCGGATGCCCTGATCGGCCCAGTCCCAGACAAAGGCGCCGACGGTGTTGTCCCCGGAGCGGAAAAAGTCCCAGTACTCCCGGAGGGCGCCGTTGCTGTTGCCCATCGCGTGCGTGTATTCGCACAGCATGAACGGTTTCTCCGGGTGCTGCCCTGCGAGACCGACGGCATCGGACGGCGTGGGGTACATCCAGGAGCTGATGTCGGTGTGGGCGGCGCCGTAGCGGCTGTTCCCCTCGTAGTGGAACGGCCGGGACGGATCCCGGCGCTTGGACCAGCCGTAGACGGCCGCGGCGTTGGGCCCGTCCCCCAGTTCGTTCCCCAGCGACCAGATGATGACCGACGGGTGGTTCTTGTCCCGCTCCACCATCCGCTCGAACCGGTCCAGGTAGAGCGGCTGCCACGCGGGGTCGTTGGTCAGGCGGTTCTTGTCGTTCAGCCCGTAGAAGTGGGTTTCGATGTTGGCCTCGTCGATCACGTACAGCCCGTAGCGGTCGCACAGGGCATACCACTCCGGAGCGTTCGGGTAGTGGGAGGTCCGGACGGCGTTGATGTTGAACCGTTTCATCAGTTCGATGTCGCGTATCATCGCCTCGCGGCCGACGGCGTGCCCCGTGTCGGGGTCGTGCTCGTGGCGGTTGACGCCCCGGAGCAGCACGCGGCGACCGTTGATCAGGAGCCGCGCATCCCGGATCTCGACTTCGCGGAAACCGATATCGGAGGGGATGACCTCCAGGGGTTTGCCGGATGCATCGTTCAAAGTCAGCAGCAGCTTGTAGAGATGGGGCGTTTCCGCCGACCACAGCTTCGCCTCGGGGACGGAGACGTAGAATTCGACCTTTCCGCCCGTCATGCCGGCCGGCAGTTCCCAGTTGCGGCGCGATATCGCCGCCTTGCCGGAGGCATCGAGCAGATCCAGGGTCAGGGAGCCGGCGGTCGGTTTGCCTTCAAAGTGGACGATCTGGGCCTGGACGCGGAGCGTCGCGTCCCGGTAGGCGCCGTCGAGGTCGGTTGCGACCTCGAAATCGCGGATGTGCTGCACGGGGGCGCTCCAGAGGTAGACGTCGCGGTAGATGCCGCTCAGGTGAAACATGTCCTGGTTTTCCAGGAAGGCCCCGTCGCTGTAGCGGTAGACCTCGACCGCGACCAGGTTGTCCCCCTTCCGGACGTAGGGCGTGACGTCAAACTCGGCATCGGTGCGGCTGTCCTCGTTGTAGCCCACCTTGCGGCCGTTGACCCACAGGTAGAAGGCCGAATCCACCCCGTCGAAATGGAGGAACACCCGCCTGCCGTCCCAGTCCCCGGGAACCGCGAAGGTTCTGCGGTAGGACCCGACCGAGTTCTTCAGCTTGGGGACTTCGGGCTCCCCGCCCGGCTTTTGGGGGAAGGGGTAGCGGGTGTTGGTGTAGATGGGGATGTCGCACCCGTGAAGCTGGTAGTTCGACGGCACCGGGATCGTCCTCCACCCGCTGTCGTCGTACTCCGTCCGGAAAAAGTCCGCCGGACGCCCGTCAGGGTTTTCCGAGCAGTGGAATTTCCACTGCCCGTTCAGGGACCGGTACCAGGGGGACTGCGTGCGGTCCCCCGTCGCGGCCTGTAGGGCGGTGGCGTAGACCATCAGGGTGGCGTGCGGAGCTTCGACATTTTCCCTGAAAACCTGCAGGTCGTCCCATGCCGGCCGCTGACGCTGCGCCGCCATGGCCCAAACGCCGAACGCGACAAGGAGTACGGGAATCACCGTGCGCATCGTGCCCTCTCAATCTGTTGCCCGTCGGCAACGTGGTCTGTCGCCCGTCGGCAACGTGGTCTGTCGCCCGTTGGCAACGTGGTCTGTTGCCCGTCGGCAACGTGGTCTGTTGCCCGTTGGCAACGTCGTGTTTTCGGAACGGTTCACCGTCGATAGAGGGGATTATACACCGGTTGGGTTCCGGGGCCTACGTGCGTGTGGGGCCGCGTCCGTTCGAAGACGAGGCCGGGTTGCCGGGCTCCGGCCTTCGGATCGGGATGCGGGGCCGGATCAGGGTCTGACCCTGGCCAGCAGTGTGTCGCGGAATCCGCGCAGGGAGCCGAAGGTGTCGTTGACGGCGCTGGCCTCGTGCCCGCTGTGAACCATGCAGTCGGCGCAGCGGGGGTTGCCCGATTTCCGGCCGTAGCGGTGCCACTCGGTCTCCTCGAGCAGTTGCTGGAATGTGTCGCAGTACCCCTCCTCGAGCAGGTAGCAGGGCTTCTGCCACCCGAACAGGTTGTAGGTAGGCATGCCCCAGGGGGTGCAGTCGTAGTCCCGGTCCCCCCTAAGGTACTCGAGAAACAGGGGGCTCTGGTTGAATTTCCAGCGTTTGCTGCCGTTGTCGAGCACCGAGGAGAAAAGCCGGGTGGTTTCCTCCCGTGCGAGGAAGTGGTCCTGGTCCGGGGCTTTGGCGTAGCAGTAGCCGGGGGAAAGAGTCATCCCCTCGACGCCCAGATCCATCATCGCATCGAAGAAGGCCCGCACGCTGGCCGGGTCGGCATCGTTGTAGAGCGTCGTGTTGGTCGTCACACGGAAGCCCCGGCGCAGAGCCTCCCGGATGCCCGACACGGCTTTGTCGTACGTCCCTTCGCGGCAGACGGACCGGTCGTGGAACGGTCGCAGGCCGTCCAGGTGCACGTTGATCGTGAAATGTCTGCTGGGGCGGAAAAGGTCCAGCTTCTCCCGTAGCACGAGCGCGTTCGTGCAGAGGTAGACGTACTTCCCGAGCTCGGTCAGCCCTTCGACGATCTCCCGGATCTGGGGGTGCAGCAGCGGTTCGCCCCCCGGGATGCTGACCATGGGGGCGCCGCATTCCCGGGCGGCCCTGAAGCACTCCTCCGGCGCGAGCTGCCGCTTCAGGACCTCCGGGGGGTGCTGGATCTTGCCGCATCCCGCGCAGGCCAGATTGCACCGGAACAGAGGTTCCAGCATGAGCACCAGGGGATAGCGCTGTCTTCCCGCCGCTCTCTGCTTCAGGATGTAGGAGGCCACGGCGGCCATCTGTGCAACCGGTATGCCCATAGACACGTCCTTCCAAACAGTTGATCGTATCGCATCCGGGCGATTCCTCCAAAAAAATCGTTCCGCGCGCACGGCACACGGACGGCTGGACGCAGCGTTCCCTTCCGTGATAGCCTTCGGACCATGAAAGCTCCGGTAGTGGACGGGGGGGCCCTGGCCCTCATAGGGAACACGCCGCTGGTGCGGCTCGGGCGCATCTGCCCGAATCCCGGGGTCGAGATCTGGGCGAAACTCGAGTGCTACAACCCCGGCGGCTCCATCAAGGACCGCGTCGCCAAATCGATGATTGAATCGGCCGAGGCATCGGGGCGCCTCACGCGGGACAAGATCATCCTGGAGGCGACCAGCGGGAACACGGGGATCGGGCTGGCCTTGGTCGGCGCCGTCAAGGGCTACAAGGTTCTGCTGGCCATGAGCGAGGCGGTCAGCCAGGAGCGCTGCCAGATCCTGTCGGCACTGGGCGCGGAGTTTCTGAGGACCCCGGCGAATCTGGGGACGGACGGGGCCATCGAGGCGGTCTACCGCCTGCAGCGGCGCGAACCCGGGAGGTACTTCATCCCCGACCAGTACAACAACCCCGCCAATCCGAGAGCCCACTACAGCGGCACCGCCCCGGAAGTCTGGGAGCAGACCCGGGGCCGGATCACGCACCTGGTGGCGACGATGGGGACGAGCGGCACGCTGATGGGGATGAGCCGCCGCCTCAAGGAGTATAACCCGGAGGTCCGGATTTATGGCGTGGAGCCCTATCTCGGGCATAAAATCCAGGGGCTCAAGAACATGAAGGAGGCCTACCGGCCCGGCATCTTCGATCGGAAGCGGATCGACGCCAACGTCAATGTCGGGGACGAGGATGCCTTTGCCACCGCCCGGCTTCTGGCGCGCGAAGAGGGGCTTTTCGTGGGCATGAGCTCGGGCGCCGCGGTCCATGCGGCCATCCAGCTGGCGAAGGATCTGCCCGACGGCGTGATCGTCGTGATCCTCCCCGACGGCGGCGAGCGCTATCTGAGCACGACGCTTTTCCGCGCGACGCCGGCCGAGGCCCGGAGGGAGCCCCGCCTGGTGCTCTACGATACGCTCACCCGCGCGCAGCGCCTGTTTGAGCCGCTGGTCCCGGGCAGGGTGTCGATCTATTCCTGCGGGCCGACGGTGAACGCCGAACCCACCCTGGGCCTCCTCAGGAGGGTGGTCGTCGCCGACATACTGCGGCGGTACCTGGAGTACTGCGGCTTCGAGGTCCGGCACGTGATGAACCTGACCGATGTCGACGACAACACCATCGGGGAGTCGATCCGCCGGGGGATGCCCCTGCGGGAGCTGACGGACCTGTATATCGCGGAGTTCATGCAGTGCCTCGACCGTCTTTCGGTCCGGCACGCCTGGAAGTATCCCCGCACCTCCGAGCACATCGACGACATGATCGCCCTGACGCGGCGGCTGATCGACAAGGGGTATGCCTATGAAAGGCTGCGCAGCGTCTACTTCAACATAGGGAAGCTTCCGAAATACGGCGTCCTGAGCGGCCTCGACTTCTCCAAGATCAAGGTGGGCGCCACCGTGGATCTCGACGAGTACGACAAGAACGATCCGCGGGATTTCACGCTGTTCAAACGGTCGACTTTGGCCGAGATGTCCCGGGACATCTTCTTCGAAACCGACTGGGGGAACGGGCGCCCGAGCTGGCATGTGCAGTGCACGGCGATGGCCATGCACTACCTGGGGGAGGAATTCGACATCCACACGGGAGGGGCCGACATCCTCTTCCCGCACAACGAGAACGAGATCGCCCAGTGCGAAGCCCTCAGCGGGAAAGGGCCCGCGCGCTACTGGGTGCACTCGGAACTGGTTCTCTCCGGGGGCAAGAAAATGTCCCGGTCCTCCGGAAACGCCGTGACGCTCGGGGAGATCGAGCAGGCGGGCTATACGGGCCGCATGGTCCGGTATCTGCTCTGTTCGGTGCATTACCGGCAGCCGCTGGCGTATTCCGGGGACAAGTTGAACGCGGCGCGCGCCGCCCTGCGGCGTATCGACGCTTTCGTGCTCCGGCTCGAGCGCTGCGCCGGTGGGCGGGGCAACGACGCGGTCCGGGGCCTGGTCGAGGAGGCGCTGGTTTCCTTCGAAAGCGCCATGGAGGCCGACCTGAACATGCCGATGGCGCTCGGCGCCATCTTCACCCTGATCCGGAAGGTCAACCACTGCTTCGCCGACGGCGGCCTGTCCGGGGAGGACGCCTCGCTCGTTCTGGACGCCCTGGCAAGGATGAACACGGTAGTTGCCCTGATCGACTTCAGCCCGGCGGGGGCGGAACAGGAGGACCCGGACATCGAACGCCTGGTCGCCCTGCGCGACGAAGCCCGGGAGCGCCGGGACTTCGAGGAAGCGGACCGCATCCGCGAGGAACTCCGAAAGCGCAACGTGGTTCTCGAGGATACCGTCTACGGGACGCTGCACTGGGTTGACACCGAACCCCGGTGACGGGCTCTTCCGGCGCGTCCGCGGTCACTGCGGGGGGGGGGGCCGGTCCACGACCGGTCTAGCGGAGGCTTCAACCCCCGCTCGGGGCGCAGCCCGACGCCCCGGAGCCGTCCGATGCCGAGGCGAAACGCGACACCTTCTGCTCCAGTTTCTCGCTGCCGCAGGCGGGGCAACGCGCCTTTGCGCTTTCGGATGATTGCAGTACGAGACGTTCGAACTCCTTGCCGCATTCCAGGCAGGCAAACTCGTAGATAGGCATGGCCCTTCCCCTCACAGGACAGGGAGAGCTCCATGCCCTCCCACACATAAACATAAGATCGGAATCGGCAGGCGCAAGGGGAAAGCGGTCTGCAGGCGCATAATTGTAATTGTGCTTTGCCGGCGTCAGGGCATAATGGTGCCGGGTTGTGCGCATCCACAAACGCGAGTCGACACGGTTCATGAGTGACAGATCTCCCGCGGTTCCTGGAACAAACCGGCAAGGCCGGGGGCAGTTGTCGGACAAGTTGATGGTGATCCTGGTGGCGCTGATCGCCTCCTTCCCGGCGCTGTCTACGGATCTGTACCTCCCCGCGCTCCCCTCGATGAGCGAACAGCTCGGCTGCTCCGCGTGGCTCGTCACACTGTCTTTGGTCGTTTTCTTTATCTTTATCAGCATCAGCTCCCTGTTCTGGGGGCCGCTGTCGGACAAGTACGGGCGCAAGCGCATCCTGATGGCGGGCGTCCCCCTGTTCGTCCTGTCCAGCGTTTTCTGCATGGTGAGCCAGAACGTGTTCCAGCTGATCGCCGCCAGGATATTTCAGGCCACGGGGGCGGGGGCCGCCATGGCCGTGACCATGGCGATTGTCAAGGACGTGTTCCCCGGCAGGAAAAGGGAACGGACCTTCGCCCTGGTGTCGATGCTGACCGGCGTCATCCCCGTCATCGCTCCTTCGATCGGGGCCTTCATCATCCGGCTCACGTCCTGGAGGGGATCTTTCGGCGTGCTGGCCGTCATCGGCGTCCTGGTGTTCGCCTTTGTCCTGTTTTTAAAGGAGACCAGCACGGAACGGACCGACCTGGGGATACTGCCGACCATGTCCAGGCTGTTTGTCGTTCTGAGGAACCGGGATTTCACGCGCCTCGTCATCGCGTTCTCCGTTATTTCCATACCCCTGCTCGGCTTCATCAGCACGTCTTCGTTCATTTTCATACGACAGTTCGGTCTCAGCGAGGAGGTCTTCTCGATCTATTTCGGGGCCATCGCCGTCCTGTTCATCGTCGGCGGCCCCGTGTACATGTTTCTGCAGAGATTCTACAAGCCCGCGCCGATCATAACCGTCTGCTATTTCGGGTGCCTCCTGAGCGGCATTCTGATGCTCACCGTGGGGCGGCTGGGACCGGCGCCGTTCGCCGTTTCGATCGCCTGCGGGTACATCGCCGTCAGCATCAGCCGCCCCCCGTCGAGCAGCCTGCTGCTCGAGCAGCAGGACCGGGACACGGGCTCGGCATCCTCCCTGATCCAGGCCGCGTTTCTGCTGACCGGTTCGGCCGGGATGCTGGTCGTCTCCCTGGACTGGCGGGACCGGATCGTCGTGCTGGGCATCATGAGCCTGGTCCTGGATCTGACCGGGCTGGCTCTGTGGCTCTACACCAAGAGACGGTGCCGCATGCCGAAGCACTTCGTGTGACGGGGGCCGTCAGAGAATGCCCACGGCATCCTGGGGGATCCACCCGCTCCATCCGTTGGACAGCAGGACCTGGCGCCACCCGTCCGACCAAGCCTGGATCCGGACCTTGAGGCCTTCGTGAAGGGTGCAGACGGTGATGGAGTCGGCCCCCGGCCCGCTCAGAACATCCACCCTCTGCTCGAGGACGATCCCGCTCGGGACCCGCTCCCTTTCGTAGATGCTCCATGCGAGGCTTCCGGCCGCCAGAAGCGCAAGCGCCCCCGCGAGGAGCGACCCCGAGAGAACGCGGGACGCGTACCGGGGGTTCCCGAGGCTAATATAGAGGAGAAACAGCAGGTTGGCGCATGCGAACAGGCCCGCAAACAGCCATGGCCCCGCCGGGACCGCGAGCCGGTCCCGGATGCCTCGAAGGAACCGGACGGGGTAGGGGGCTTCAGGGGTGTCGATCCGGTCGACGACCAGCCGGTTGGCCAGCGCGAGGTTTTCGCGCACCGGGCCATCCGAGGGCCTCAGCCGCCTGGCCTTCTCCCAGCAGTAGATGGCCTCCCCCGGCTTCTTCTGCTTGAAGCAGGCGTTCCCAAGGTTGTAGTACAGCGGCCCGTTTTCGTGCCCCCGCTCAAGTATCCGGCGGTAGCTCCCCTCGGCCTCGGCGAACTGCCCCTGGCGGTACGCGGCGTTCGGTTTTCCATTGTCTTTTCCTGTTCCGGGGGGACAGGGTATCTTCGTCACCGCCCGGACTCCGACCTGTTGGGCACGGTCCTTCGGGGAAACTCATGCGGGCAGGACGGGGGGAGGCACCCGGGCGCCTATCCGAGGCGGGATCCCCGGATTGCGGGAGCCGGATTATCCCTTGTTCAGAGACGTGAGGAAGCCCGAGTTGTTTTCGGATTTCCGGAGTTTGTCGAGCAGCAGGTCCATCGCTTCATCGATCGACAGGGGATTGAGCACTTTCCGGAGAATCCAGATCTTGTTCAGGTCGCCGGCCTCCACAAGCAGCTCTTCCTTGCGCGTTCCGGAACGGTTGATGTCGATGGCGGGGAAGATGCGCTTGTCGACAAGTTTTCTGTCGAGGATGATTTCCATGTTGCCGGTCCCCTTGAACTCCTCGAAGATCACATCGTCCATGCGGCTGCCGGTGTCGATGAGGGCCGTCGCCATGATGGTGAGGCTGCCCCCCTCCTCTATCTTGCGGGCGGCGCCGAAAAACCGTTTCGGCTTCTCAAGGGCGTTGGCGTCGACGCCGCCCGACAGGACCTTGCCGCTCGAGGGTATGACGGTGTTGTAGGCGCGTGCCAGGCGGGTGATGCTGTCGAGAAGAATAACCACGTCCTTCTTGTGTTCGACCAGGCGTTTCGCCTTCTCCATGACGATTTCCGCCACCTGGACGTGGCGGGAGGCCGGCTCGTCGAACGTGGAGCTGATGACCTCGCCCTTGACCGAGCGTTCCATGTCCGTTACCTCCTCGGGCCGCTCGTCGATCAGCAGCACGATCAGGAATATCTCCGGGTGGTTCTCGCTGATGGAATTGGCGATGCTCTGCAGCAGCATGGTTTTCCCGGTTCGGGGGGGGGACACGATCAGGCCGCGCTGCCCCTTGCCGATAGGGGTGAAAATATCCATGACCCGGGCGGAAAGGTTTTCCCTGGTCGTTTCGAGGCAGATTCTCTCGTGCGGGTACAGCGGGGTCAGGTTGTCGTAGAAAATCCTGTGGCGCGCCTCCTCGGGCGGCTCGAAATTGACCGCGTCGACTTTGACCAGCGCCAGGTAGCGCTCCCCCTCGTTCGGCATGCGGATCTGCCCGGAGACGATATCGCCCGTCCGCAGGTCGAATTTGCGTATCTGGGAAGGGGAGATGTAGATGTCGTCCGGCCCGGGCAGGTAGCTGTAATCGGGGGACCTCAAAAATCCGTATCCCTCGGGGAGGACCTCGAGCACCCCTTCGGAGAAGATCAGCCCGTGTTTTTCCGCCTGGGCCTGCAGGACGGCGAAAATCAGGTCCTGTTTGCTCATCTTGCCGGCTTCCGCGATATTGTATTTTTTGGCGATCTTGGCGAGTTCCTTGATGTTGAGCGATTGCAGCTCACTGATGTGCAGCTGCTCCCCTTCCTTGTCGAGCGCCTCCTGGATGGAGATTTTCTTGTCGCCGGAAGCGTTATTATTGCGCGTTTCTTTCTCTGCCATAGTGCTCCTGTGTCGGATGAGATCTGAGTCGGCGTACATGCAACTCTTTGTGCGGACTTCTGCCTGAGATGTGTAAGTCTATCGTTATTCCGGGGCCATTGCCAGTACAATTTCCCGCCGCAGCGTCCTGGCATTGGATGCCGCCGGACCGCGAGACTCCCCGCCCGGGCCCCGCCGCTGCCTGGGGAGCCGGCGGGGCCCGGGGTTCCGCCTGTCGTGCAGGGCGCGGGTTAGCTGAGACTCAGATCCGCTCGCGCCTGCTGGATGATCTTGTTGAGGTCCTCTTCGGTGCCGCTCGGGTATTCCGCCTTGAACAGCTGCCCCAGGTATTCCTTTGCTTTGGCCGCGTACTGCTTGTTCAGCACGGAGCATCTGGCGAAGTAGACGATGGCCCCCTTCTGGTCTTTGGCCTTCCACCGGCACATGCCCAAAAAGTAGTAGGCGTCGTCTCTCCGGGAGTCGAAGGTCAACACCTTCTGATAGAGCTGTTCGGCCTTGGCGTAGTCCTTCCCCGTGTAGGCCTCCTGCGCCGTCAGGGTGTAGGCGATCGCCCTGGTCGAATTCCACGCGGCTTCCTGCATGCCGGGCGGCACGCTGTTGCCGTAGGCGTTCATCAGCTTGGAGAACAGGTCCGTCGCAGCCTTGGTGTTGTTCTTCTTCAGGTAGATGTCGGCCAGCTGCAGAGCGGTGGTGTAGCCTTCCTTTTGCTTCATCGTGAACTGCTGCAGCATTTTCTGCCCGTAGGACAGGATCTTGTCTTCGTTGCCCAGCTGGGTGTAGAGGCCATAGAGCATCTGGATCATCTGCTTGTCGGCGAGGATCGCGTTGGCCTTTTCCGCGTGTTCGGCCGCCTTGGCATAATCCTTCTTCTCTAAGTAGGCGCCGGCGATCGTTTTCTCGACCAGCTGGCGGGACTTCAGGAGGTGCTCTTTTTTCCATTCATCCAATCCCACAGGGATGTCTCCCGCTTCGGCCTGGACTTTCGCGTCGGTCGGGAGGACGCCCGCGAGTGATTGCGCCATGGAGATCAGCCTGTCGTAGCCAGTGCCCGCAATCTTGCTGGCGCATACGATATAGTCGGCCGCGGCGTAGTAGAGGATCCGCGAAATGGGGCGTTCCTTGATGAGCGCAACCATGGCGTCGGCCTTTTTCTGGTTGTCGCCTATGGCCTTGGCTTCCTCGTATTTCTGGAGATCCTTTTTGTACAGGTAATCGGATAGCGTGGAGATCTTCTCTCCCTCCTGGGCGAATGCGCCTGCCCCCATTAGCACGAACAGCACCGTGATAAAGCCGATCGTCCTTCGTGTTTTCTTTTGGGTAGTTCCGGTCATAGCTGTTACTCCTGGGGATAATGCTGCCACTGCCAATTAATATCCCAGTGGATATCCGTAGTCCCTTCCAGACAGGCGGTAGATCGATGCCGCCCATTCCATCTGTATTTAGGTTCCAATGGATGAGGCCCCTGTGTCAAGCCAAATTGCGTCGCGTGCCGCCCTGCGGCGCTATCCGGTTTTGGTCCATATCCAGCGGTTGCCCGGGTACCAGTGCGTCCGGCGGATTTCGAAAGGCCCCGTGACCCTGGTGCCGTGAAACTCCAGAATCAGATGGGCGGGGGACGCCTCCCGGATATCGACGTCGCCTTCGTCCCATACCCGGACTTTTCCCGAACCGAAGGCCTCCTCCTCGAACAGGCCGCTGTCTATGGAGGCGGTTGTGAAACTCTCCCTTTCAATGGCCAGGCGTTTGTCCCCTCTGCGGCGGGGAGGCTCCCGGAGGAGGGACCAGGAGCGCAGAACGCTGTTCTGGATAATCCTTAGGTCGAAGTGGGTTCTGCCCGTCCTGTGCTGGTGCACGACGAATCTGGATACCATAGAACGTATCGGATGCTTGCTCCCATGGATGAAATATGACACTATTTTTACCTGAACAGCCATGGACATCCAAGTTGAATCGCAAGGGGATCGCCATATTGTCCGCATTCAGGGCAAAATCACGTTCGAGCACTGCCCGGTTTTCCAGCGCCGTCTCGATGCCGTGCTGGCCGAGAAAGTGATCGGGGAAGTGGCCCTTGATTTCGCCGGGGTTCCTTTCATCGACAGCTCGGGGGTGGGGGAGATCCTGCGCCTGTTCAAACGGATGCGGGAGCGGGGCGGGACCGTCGTCCTGATGAACCCGAACAAGAAGCTCCGGGATCTTTTCCTCATGTACCGCTTCGATCGGTTCATGCGGATCGACGGGGGAAAGGACCCTCGCGCAACCGGCGCCGGAGACCGGTAGCCGCCCGGGCGCCGGCGCCCCGGGCTTTTCGAAAGCGGACGGTGTATGCAAATTCTGCAAATGAAGGCATGGTGGGCCCGCGCCCTGGGCGCCGTTGCCGCGGCCGCGTTGTCGGTCGCCGTCGGCCTGGGCGGGGAGCATTCCCCCGAGTTCGAGGCGACAATCGATTCCCTGGTCCAGGCGGCCTACCAGACCGCCGCCGCCGGATTCCCCTGCAAGGTCAATGCCGGAGGGAGCCCCAGAATGATCCGCTGGCAGGATATCGAGACGTGCCTGAACGACGCGGAGGACCGGGTGGACTGGGAGCGACTCGCCGCAGAAATCGAATCGGTGCGCCTCAGGGAGGGGGCGCTGCGGGAAGAGGCCTCCGCAGTGGTGGCGTCGGCGCTCGACGCCCACGTGCTCCCCTACAGCCGCGTTTTTACCGTCGGCAAAAAGGATGCGCTGCTGCCGCTGTCGAACACCGTGCTCAAGTTCCTTCCCGAGGCGTCGCTGAAGGATCTCCCGGTTTTCGACCGGAGGCTGAAAAAGCAGATCGGCACGTTCGTCGAGCGCTTCACCTACGAGAAGAGCGGAGGATTGTCCGCTTCGAACACCTACAAACTCTCCCTGTTCCAGTACGCGGATCTCGAGGGGGATCTCCAGGCGCCGGCACTCAACAACCGGCTGCTGCTCGACTCCTACGGCGTCCCCTGGGAGGATGCATCCTCCCGGCCCGGTTTCCGCCTAACCGCGACCAGGCTCGGGTTCAAGTATTAAGCGGGATTGCCCGTTTAGGATTGCTCCGGGGGGCCCGCGTGGCGGCCGCTTTGCGGGCCCCGCTCCCGTTGCGGCGGTGCCGCTTTTCCGGCATACCAGCCTATCTGGCGTGCAATGCCGCGCAGGATGCCCACGTCGGGTTTTTCCAGGCCCGCCCTTCCCAGCATTTTCCGCAGGCGGAGCATCATATGCTTGACGTTCTGGGGGTGGAGAAACCCTATTTCCAGAAGCGACCTTTCGAGCTGCGCGTACATGGCTTCGACCTGTTCGAGCGGCGCCAGTTTCGGCACATGGGCGGGCTCCCGCTTGAGGGTCCCGAGCAGGAGTTCGTAGCACACGATCATGACCGCCTGCGCGAGATTGATGCTGGTGGCCTTAGGATGCGTCGGAATGCGCACCAAAAGCTGGCAGAGCCCCAAATCCTCGTCGACCAGTCCGGTGTCCTCGGGCCCGAACAGGATGCCGACCCGCTGTCTGGCGGCGTGGTCCAGGATGCTGGGACTCAGGGATCTCGGTGAGTGAATCCGGGCGCGATATCCCCCTCTTTTCCCCGTCGTCCCCACCAGGAAACGGATGCCCCGCAGGGCGCTTTTCAGGGAGCGGCAGGTCGTGGCGGAATCGAGGATGGACTTCCCGCTTCTGGCCAGGCGGTAGGACTCCTCGTCGATGCGGCACTTCGGTCCTGCGAGGATGAGACGGGTCAGCCCCATGTTGTGCATAGCGCGGGCCGCGGACCCGATGTTGCCCGGATATTTGGTCCCGGTGAGGATGATGGCGATGTTGTCGGTCATGACGGTACTGTAATGTAAAGAACCCCGGGCGCCAACGTTTAATCGAGGCGCCCGCGCCGCCGGTCTCTCCGAAGCCGCCCGCGGGAGGGCATTAAAAAAAAGGATGGATGTTCCGGATTCGGCCGTAATATAAGAGACGGGGCTGCTCGGGCAGGGCCGGAACTTCAGGGGGAGGACACAAGAGTGCGTTCCGCGTATCGCATTGCGTTGATGGCCGGGGTGCTGGCGTGCAGTTCCGCCCTTTCCCCGGCCGGGCGGCATCGGGCTGCGGCCGGCTCCGGGGATGCTCCGGATCCGGCCCCGGAGCAGATCATCAAGGCCTTCTCGGAGAAAGAAACGGAATTTTTCGACGCCTGGATGCGCTACGCCTACACCCAGACCGCCGTGATCCGCGTCGTGGCCGTCGACGGCGTCCCGGCCCAGGAAGTGATGATGTTGGTCTCCGAGGTGGTCTTCAATGACGACGGGACCCGCGAAGTCCGTGTGCTGGAGCGCCGCGGACGGCTCAAGAGCATCAAGTTCACGCCCGAGGACGAGGAAATCATCTACAACCTCAATCCCTTCGCGTTGACGGCGAAGGAGTTCCCCCTGTACGACCTCAAATATCGCGGCAGGGAGAGGGTGGACGAACTCGACTGCCACGTGTTTTCCGTCAAGCCCAGGAGCACCAAGGGGGGGCGCCTGTATTTTGAAGGGAAGATATGGGTGGACGACGTGGACCTGCAGATCGTCCGGACGGTGGGGAGGGCGGTTCCGGAGACGCGCGAGAACAAATTCCCCGAATTCGAAACCCTGCGCCAGGTGATCGACGGCCGGTACTGGTTCCCCGTGTGGACACACGCGGACGAGGTGCTCCGTTTCCCCTACCAGGACGTCCACGTGGAGGAGACCATTACCTACGAGGGCTACAGGGAATTCCAGTCCGAGGCGACGATCCGGTACGGGAAGAAGGAGCCTGCCGATGATGCCTCCGAATGAGGCCCGCGTCACCTCGAGAGGTGGACCTCGATGTCCCGGATGCCCCCGAAGGAGTCCACGATATATTTCTTCAGCTTGGCGATGAGTTTCTTCTCCGCCACCCGGATCGCCTCCCGCGATATCCCATAGCGGTCGGCAATCTGCTGCAGGGTTTCCGGCTCGTCCGCCAGCAGCCTTTGATGCAGGATGATTCGTTCGCGTTCGGTCAGGGTCCCGGAAAAATCGGCGAATCGCTGTTCCAGGAGTTCGCGGAACTCGCCGTGGGCGATCTTGTCGTCCACGCTTTGTTCCATCCGGTGGAGGGTGTCGATGTAGCGGATGCCCCCGTCGGTCTGATCCCCGAGCGGCGCGTCCAGTGAAACATCCGGCCCGGATATCCCCATTTCGACCTCCTTCAGCTCCTCCTCGTCCACGCCGAGATTCTCGGCGAGCTGCTTCGAGGTGGGGACGATGCCCTTCGCCTCCAGTTCCTGCTTCTCCTTGTTGAGGTTCATGAGAATTTTCCGCCGGGCGTTGGTGGTCCCTATCCGGACTATCCGGGTGTTGTCGAGCAGGAACTTCAGGATGAACGCCTTGATCCACCAGGCCGCGTAGGTCGGAAGCCGCGTGCCCCGGTTGGGGTCGAACCGTTTGACCGCCTGGATCAGCCCGAGGTTGCCCTCCTGGATCAGGTCGAGCAGGTTGCGGTAGACCTTGTGGTAGATCATCGCGATTTTGACCACGAGCTTCAGGTTGGAGGTCACCAGGCGGTAGGCGGCGTCGCGGTCTCCGGTTTCGTGGTACTCCACCGCGAGGCGGTGCTCCTCCTCCCGGTCGAGGAGGGCGAAGCGGCTGATCTCGGCCAGGTAGCGCCGAAGCGGGTCGTACCGGGTTATCCCGGTGGATTCCAGGGCGACCAGCGCGGTTTCTCCCTCGTCGGAAAGATCCCGGGGCAGGGGGGGTTCCAGGATCGGATCCTCGTCCCCGGACGGGATGCCTGGTTTTGGGTCTTCGTTGTTCACCGTTTTCCCCTGAATGCGTTCTGGGCCGCTACAATAAGGTAGCATCCCCGAACTCTGGGCAAATGTAAAGCGTTGCTTCGGTTTTTCCCCGGGAGGCGACCGCCGGGCAGGGATCGGTCCGGAAAATGTGCGTAATGTTTTGCCTGCCGGTCCGGACTCGTGCCACAATGGGGCGTACGCCGGTCGCGGTGCGGCCGGGATCCGGAAAAGGGTCGCCCGGTGCGTTCCTTCGCAACAACCAACGGTCGAGGAGATGGACATTCAGGGGACAATACATTTTTTCAAAATGACGGGCGCCGGCAACGACTTCATCTTCATCGACAACCGGCTCGGAGCGATCGATGCGGACCGGTGCGGCGATTTTGTCCGGTCCGTATGCCGCCGCCGGCTCTCGGTCGGCGCCGACGGCCTGGTGCTGATCGAGGAGGACCCGGAAGCGGATTTCCAATGGCGTTTTTTCAATTCCGACGCCAGCGAGGCGCAGATGTGCGGCAACGCCGCCCGGTGCGCCGTCCGTTTCGCCTACCTCACGGGAATCGTCCGCAAGACCGAGATGTCCTTCCGCACCCGGGCCGGCATGATCCGGGGTGAAATTCTCGGCGACGGGGCCCGGGTCCGGATGCCGTCGCCGCACGGTTTGAAACTCGGCATCGGCCTGGAGTCGAGCGGGTGGACCCACGTTGTCGACTGCATCGATACCGGGGTGCCCCATGCCGTCCTGGCGGTGGCGGACGCCGGCGAGCTGGAGGCGGCCGATGTCGACGGGTTGGGCCGCGTGCTGCGATCGGACGCGCATTTCAATCCGGCCGGTTCCAACATAGACTTCGCCTGCGTCCTCGACCGCCACCACCTGGCCGTGCGGACCTACGAGCGCGGCGTGGAGGGGGAGACGCTGGCCTGCGGCACCGGGGTGATCGCATCGGTTCTGACTCTGGCCGCCAGGGGGCTGGCGGATTCCCCGGTCGGGGTCCAGACCCGGGGGGGCGAGATCCTGACGGTCCATTACCGGCGCGCCGCCGGCGGGGAGTTCACGGAAGTCTTTCTCGAAGGCGGGGCCCGGGTGGTCTATGAAGCGGACCTGTGGCCCCTGTAGCCGCCCGCCCGGAAACGCCGGCCGCCGTCAGCGGAGCCAGCGGATCAGGCCCAGCGTCATGGCCGGGAAGTAGGTGATGGCCAGAACCGTCACGGCCAGAACCACCACGTAGGGGAACGCGCACCGGTAGATTTCGACCAGGGAGTGGTCGAAACGGTACGCCGAAAGAAACAGGTTTTCCCCCATCGGGGGCATCAGATAACCCAGCTCCATATTGGCCAGGAAGATGATTCCCAGGTGAACCGGGTCGATCCCGTACGCCGCCGCCATCGGGGTAACGAGCGGCACGACGACGATCACGGCCGAGTAGATGTCCATCAAAGCGCCCACGATGAGCAGAAAGACATTGAGCGCCAGCAGAAAGAGCAGGGGATTGTCGATGTGGGCCTGGGCCCAGCCAAGGGCCAGATCCGGCACCTCGGCGATGATGAGGTAGTTGGTGAAGCCGAGCGCCATGCACAGGATGATCATGAAACCGCCGACGAGCGACGCGCATTCGACGCATACGTGCGGGAGCCTGTCGCGGATGCTGTAGTCCCTGTGGATCACGCACTCGATCAGGACGGCCAGCAGGACCATCAAGGCGGCGGTTTCCACCAGCGTGGCGAACCCGAGGCCGAAGCTGACCAGCAGGGCTGCCGGGAGGAGAATCTCCCATTTCGACTCCCACAGTGCGCCGGCTGCTTCCGCCCTCCGGAAGGGGGTCGTCTTGGCGCCCCCGAAGTGTCCCCGGACCGCCGCCCAGCCCCCGACGGCCAGGACCAGGAGCACCCCGGGGATGAATCCCCCGATGAACAGGTCCTGGAACGAGGTTTCGGCCTTGAACGCGTACAAGAACACCGGCAGGCTGGGCGGGAAGAGCAGCCCGATCGACCCTGCTACGGTAATGAGCCCAACGGAGGTGCGGTAGGGATAGCCCGCCTTGATGAGCACCGGGAGGAACAGCCCCCCCATGGAGAGGATCGTCATCCCGGAGGCGCCCGTCAGGGGGGTGAAAAATGCCAGCACCAGCGTGATGGCCAGCGCCGTACCGCCGGGCATCCAGCCCGTGACGGCCGTGAAGAAACGGGTCAGCCTCCTGCTCGATCCCCCCTCGGCCAGTATGTACCCGGCCAGGGCGAACAGCGGTATGGCCGGCAGCATGGGGCTGACGGTCAACCGGTACGCCTCCATGGGGACGGCGTTCAGCGGTGTGCCGTCGAGCCAGAACAGCAGCAGGGCCGCGCCCCCTATGGCCGTGAACAGGGGCATGCCGAGGGCCGTGGCCAGGACGATGACCAGGCTTGCGGGGATCATAGCCGCCGTGTCGCCGGCCGAGGTGAGCAGGCCGAAGGCCGCGGGGATCAGCAGCCCCGCCGAGGCCAGCAGCCGACCCCGGGCGGAATCCGACGCCTTCTGGATGAATCTCCCGGTGAGCACCGCAAATCCCACGGGTATTATGGAGATCATCACCCAGACCGGGATCCCCCAGGCCGCGATGTCGCCCGCGCTGCGCGCAATCCGGACATGGTCCAGGCTGGCCAGGAGGATGCACGCCGTTACGCCGGCCGCCAGCGCGCTTGTCGCGATCTTGACCGGGCCGGCGAGGCTTTCGGGGAGGAAACTCCGCGTGGAAAGGGCCAGCAGCCGGTTGGACCGGGCCGCGAGCATGGCCCCGGAAATGGCTATCCAGAGGGTCAGGTGCTGCACCAGGACAATGGAACCCGGGATCCCCCTGCCCCCGAGGAGCCGCCCGGCGGTCTCGACCAGGGGCAGGACCGACATCAGGAGCAGGATGGAGATCGGCAGGATGTCTTCAGCTTTTTCGAAGGTCGATCGGCGCGCTTTTCCCGGGCTCATTTCGCTGCAGGCCGTCCGATTGTGTTCTCCGCGGCGGATTCGCGGAATGCGTCCCGCAATCGCAGCACCTCGTCGAATAAGTCCGCCGGCGTGTAGCGCCCTCGCAGCTGCGGGTAGGTTTTTTCGGCTTCCCTCTGCCAGGCGTCCATCTCGGCATCATTCGGTTTGAGGACCTTCAGCCCCCGTTTTTCCATTTCCAGGATGGAATCCTCCCCCATTTTCCGGATCGCGTCGCGGAACCTGTCGCCCGCCCTTCGGGCGGCCTCGAGCATCGGCGCCCGGAAGCTTTCAGGCAGCGAATTCCACACCCGCAGGTCGATGACGGTCCCGGCCGCCAGCGGCGTCCATTTGACGTCGGTCATGTTGGGGACCAGCCGGTAGGCCTCGTTCATGAGGGCGTACAGCGGAGGGATGTTGATGGCGTTGATCATGCCCGTCTGCAGGGATGGGATCATGTCGGCCATGGAGAGGGAGTAGACCTGGAACCCGAATTCCTTGTACAGCCTCTCCGATTCCGGATCGCCGGCCGACGTGAAGAGCTTCGCCTTCCGCAGATCGTCCGGGACGCGCACCGGGCCCTTGGCGAACGTGCGGACCCATCCCGCGTCGGCCCAGTGCAGGAGCTTGAACCCTTTCGCCTCGAGCGCCTGTTCGAGCCGTGGCCCGATCCGTTCCAGGACGTAGTCGTACTCCTGGTAGGAACGGAGCATCATGGGCACCTGCAGGCAGGCGACGGAAGGGTCGACGCGGGAGAGCCCGACCGACGAGAGACCGACGGCCTCGATGCGGCGCGCCTGCACCATCTTGACCATCTCGGCCTCGTCGCCCAGCTTCCCGCCCTCATAAATCCGGACGTTCACCTGGCCGCCGGAGATTGTCTCCCAGTCCTGCTTCAGGTATTTGAGCACGTCATGCCAGAGGGAATCCTTGGGCGCCACCGAGCCGATCCGGATGCGGATGGGCCCCTGCGCCTGCAGGGGATCCTGCATGAGGCCGAACAGGAGAAGGCCCGCCAGCGCCCAGTGAAAATGTCGGAATGTCTTCATGTCCAGTATCCTATCCGGCGCCAGGGCCGTGCGCCGTTGTGCACAAAGAGCCCCCGGCCCCGCCGGGGACGCCTACTCCAAGATGAGATCGTCCACGTGCTCGACGAGCCAGCGGGCTTTCCGTTGTGCGACCAGGTTGGCCAGCCTGTTCTGCGGATTCCGGTCCGTGTCGACCGCGAGGGCCCTGCCCATCAGGGACAGGAATGCCTCCCTGTCCTGGTCGGGAATGGAGACAGCCTCGGCATAGGCCACGAAGAGCCCCGCATCCCGCCCCCCGGAGAGTTCCAGCGCACGCTCGTAGTGTTTCCGGATGCGTTCCCGGCCCGCGTCTTCGGCCGCCGCGCCCGCCAGCTGGACCTTGAACTGATGGAAGGCGCCGTTGCCCCAGGTCTCGTCCAGTTCCAGCCCGCGGTCGATCAGGGCCGTCACCTCGGGAAGCCGGGCGACGAACGCGGCGTCCCCCCTGGATATGGAGATGCCCAGGCCCAGGGCGGCGGCGCTCCAGTAGAGGAAAGGCAGGTCCTTCTCGCGGTTGCGCCCGTCGATCCGTCCGACCGCCTTCCGGGGGTCCCGCATCAGATCCTGGCCGAACTGCGGGTACCGTGTCTCAAGGCCCCGGAGCCCGTGCTGCAGCGCCCTCTGGTAGAGCTTCCGTGCACGGTCTCTCGTCGCCCGGGCCCGGTCCATGTCCTTGGACTCCAGCACGGTGGCCTCGTAGTCCACATAGGCCAGGGAATACAGCACGAAACCCTTGCAGGAGGTCAGCAGCAGGCCGGCATGATCCGGGGACTCCTCGAGCAGGCTTTCCATGAGTTTCAGCCCGAAAGGCAGGGCCTGGCCCACCAGCTCCAGGTCTTCGTCGGTTTCGTACACCGAGTTGCCCGCCGCCAGCGCGTCTCCGACCATGTTGACGGCGTAGCGGCGGACCGAACAGCCTGCCGCGACAGTCAGCACAAGCGCAAGCAGCAGCGCGTATTTCGCCCCCGACGGTGCCGCGCGGAAAGGGAGCTTCATCTCGAGCCTCCTGGTGGCGGGGCCGTGCCCGAATGCCGGCGTATGCGGTCCGGCGCGTCTGCACGGGTGCGCCGGCGGCGATTTGAGTGTGCCTGTGCATACGGCCGGGTGACCCCATCCATTGTATTCCTCGGCCGCCATTTTTCAAGGCCCGCATCATGCGGCGCCTCGGGGCGCAACGACGCCGACGGCCGCCGGGTCCGGCCGGTGCGGGCGCCCGGGCGCCATCGGCCCGCAACCGGCTGCGTGGGCATTGACGTACGGGGCCTGCCGTCATACTATCGAGGGGAGATGATCGTGCCACTTTTCCCATTGCCCAACGCGGTGCTGTTCCCCAAAACGCCGATCCCCCTCTACATTTTCGAGGAGAGGTACCGGGCCATGGTGCGCGACGTCGTCGCCGGGAGCGGGGAGCTGGTGATAGCCCTGATGCGCGAAGGCCTGGAGTTCAAGCAGGGGGGCATGTCTGCGGTGCACAGCATCGCGTGCCTGGGGAAAATCGAGACGTGCGAGGAGCTCGAGGACGGCAAATTCAACATCGTGGTTGTCGGGTTGCGGCGCGTGCGCCTGTTGCGGGTCCTGCAGAATTCCCCGTACCGGATGGTGGAGGTCGAGCCGCTCGAGGATGCCGAAATCACCCAGAACTCCGAGGATGTCGTCCGGAGCCGGGCGCTGATGGGGAATCTTTTCTCGCAGTTCACCGAGCTTGCCGCGGGCCTGCAATCGCAGGCCATGGAGATCATGCCGGAGCTGGACTTCGAATCGCTGGTGAACATGGTGGCGATGACCCTGAATCTTTCCATGGAGCAGAAGCAGGCGCTGCTGGAAATCAACGACATCTCCGTTCGATGCGACATGCTGATCCCGGTGCTGCAGCAGCAGATCGAAACGCTGATCATTGTCCGCAGATTCGAGCATATCAAGCCGGAGAACCCGGGCACCAATTGACGGGTTCGGGCATGCGCCGGCCCGCCGGCGGAGGCGTGCGCGCATCCGGCCGGGCCGAACGGGGATTTCCTGGGGGCGACCGAGATGGAGGCAGCAGGGGGAGCAATGGGGGCGGAAGGGTTCGGGCGGGTGGCCCTGATCGCCGGCGGCACGCGGGGGATCGGCCGGGCGCTCTGTTTGGACCTGGCCGGACGGGGGTGGCATGTCGCCGCCTGCTACAGGGAGAACCGGGAGGCCGCGGCCGCGCTCGGGGCGGAGCTCGACGGCAGGGGCCTGGCGGCGTCGTGCATCCAGGCGGATGTTTCCAAGGCCGACGTCGCCCGGGATCTGGTGCGCCGCGTCGAAACCGAATACGGCCGCATCGATGCACTGATCCACTGTATCGGGGCCTACCACCGTGTCCCTTTGCTCGAGGAGAGCATCGAAGGGTGGCTCGGGATGTTCGACCATAACCTGCACCCGGTCTTCTACCTGAGCCGCCAGGCGGCCTCGGGCATGATGCGGCGCGGGTGGGGCCGGATTATCGGCTTCAGCATGATCAATGCCGACCAACAGGCGGCGCAGCCGTTCGTCACTGCGCATTACATCGCGAAGATCGGGGTGCTCGTCCTTATGCGCTCCCTTGCGAGGGTTCTCGCCCCCTACGGGGTAACGGCCAACTCCATCTCTCCCGGTTTCATCGAAACCGGAAGCGTGCCCGAGGAAATCCTGGCGCAGTCGGGGAGAAACATACCGGCGGGGTACATCGGGAGCCCGGACGATGTCGTGGGCGCGGTCCGCTACCTTCTTTCGGACGCGGCCCGGTATGTCAACGGAACCAATATCCATCTGAGCGGCGCCTGGGGGATTTGACCGGCGCCGGCGGCCGCTACAGCAGGGACACGAGATCGGAAAAGAGTGCGTAGGCGGTCTGTTCCACCGAGGGGTTGTTTTCGATGATGGCCAGTTCCTGCATGGTGTCGGTGTTCAGTACCAGGATGTTGCTCAAGCCGCGCACCGCGGCCAGCGGGTCGAATATCTCCAGTTCCTGCAGTTCGATTTTCCCGACGACTTTGCCCCCTTGGCGATAGGCGCGGGACACCATCCGGAGCCTGCGGTCGCGCCGAACCGCCGCCCGCACTCTGCGGCCCATGTCCTCGTTGATGCTGGTCCTGTCGATGTCGGCCGGTTTAACGGACCCCCCCATGAGCGCCTGTACGAGGATCGAAAGCTTGGCGGCCGAATCCCATCCTTCGAGATCCAGCCTGGGATCCGCTTCGGTGAGGCCTTTCTTCTCGGCCATCTTCAAGGCCGCTTCGAACGAAGCCCCCTGCTCCATCTGGGTCAGCATGTGGTTGGTGGTGCTGTTGAGGATGCCCCGGAGGGAAAGGATGTGGGTGCCCGGAAGGTTCCGCCGTACGAGGTTGAACACGGGGGCGCCGTCCATGACGGTGCCCTCGTACAGCAGCCGTACGTCGCGCAGCCGGGCCAGGCGCGTGAGCTTGCGGAAATTGGTTGCAATGGGGCCCTTGTTCGTGGTGATGACGTGCAGCCCCGCGCGCAGGGCCTCCCGGATGTGCGTCGTGGCGGGTTCCCCGCTGAGGTCGAGAACGCTCATTTCAAACAGGACGTCGGCCCCGCACTGGCGGATGAAATCGGCGCGGGATCCGCAGCTGGGCCCCTTGTGGAAAAGGTTCAGGTCGGAATGCTTCGGCCAGCCTTTCAGGATCTTCTGGACCGGAAGCCCCTGGGGATCGATGCAGGTCCCGTGACGGCCGGTGGCGATGCCGTTGAGTTTCCACTCGACGCCGCAGTTGCCGACGAGCCATCGTCTGCGGCTCAGCAGAAGCCTGGCGAAGGCCCTGCCGACCTTCCCGAAGCCGATAAATGCAAGATTGATCTGTTTCCGTTCCTGTTCCATCCGTCATCCGCAGGCATAAGGGTCCGATACGCCGGTTCAGGCCGTGATAGTACAACGCGCCGCATCGCGGTTCAATAGCCCCCAGCGGGGAAAGCCCGATGCGCCCGGCGGCCTGTGTTAGGATTATCTGCGGCGGCCTTGACGGCCGGCACGGCCGGACGCCGCGTCCAACACGGACGCCGCGTTTAATCCGGACGCCGCGTCTAATCCGGACGCCATGTCCAATCCGGACGCCGCGTCCAATACAGTAGGGGGAATGCCTGTGAAGCTCATCGAATCACCCGTCATTGTCGAGGCCGCCGGCACCGGGCCCAAGAAAATCGAAGAGTTCATCGGCCATGTCGGTTCTGCAACGGCAT
Organism: uncultured Acidobacteriota bacterium; assembly: GCA_964651155.1. Lineage (GTDB taxonomy): Bacteria > Acidobacteriota > UBA6911 > UBA6911 > UBA6911 > UBA6911. The sequence goes on from CAZYXB010000001.1 coordinate 140,665, forward strand.
CGGTCAGCGTGGCGAGGATGCAAAGCCCCGCAGGCTGGATCGAACCGGGACAGACGCCTGAATTTGACGAGTACAGCATTGTTCTGAATGGAACGCTTCACGTGGAGACCCGGGAGGGCGCGTGGGACGTGCACGCGGGCCAGGCGTGTATCGCAGACCGGGGTGCGTGGGTGCGGTACAGCACTCCGGCGCCGGGCGGGGCGGAGTATATGGCCGTATGCGTTCCCGCCTTCTCCCCACAGGCCGTCCACAGGGACCGGGACTGACCCGGCTGCGAACGCCGGCCGATGCCGGCTGCGAATGCCGGCCGATGCCGGGGGAGAATGCCGGCCGATGCCGGCTGCGAATGCCGGCCGATGCCGGGGGAGAATGCCATGGCCAGAAACGTAGAGATCAAGGCCCGCATCGTAAGCGTCGAATCGGTTTTCCCTGCGGCCGCCGCTCTGGCCGACGGGGAGCCTGTGACCATGGTCCAGGACGACACCTTTTTCCGCTGCAGCAACGGCCGGCTGAAGCTGCGCGCTACTGCCGGGAACGGGGGCGAGCTGATATTCTACCGCCGCGCCGATCGAAGCGGACCCAGGGAATCGTTCTACCTCGTTTCCCCCACAACCGCCCCGGACGCCCTCAGGGAATCCCTGTCGCTGGCCTACGGGGAAGCGGGCCGCGTGCGCAAGACGCGCACCCTGTTCCTTGCCGGCAGAACCCGCATCCATCTCGACCGGGTTGAGGGCCTCGGGGATTTTCTGGAACTCGAAGTGGCGTTGCGCGACGGGGAGCCCGTGGAAGCCGGCAAGGCCCGAGCCAGAGACCTTATGGGGAAGCTGGGTATTGGCCGGGATCAGCTCGTCGAGGGGGCGTACGTCGATTTGCTGACATCGGGGACAGCCTGACGGGGAAGGGCCGATGGGCCGTCTAGGAATCCCGCTTTCTTCCGCCGGGGGGCGCCTGCTCCCGGAAGTCCCGAAACCTCGCGCCGTGCGCCCCCTCTTTTCTGCTTGATTTTCACCTTTTCTTCACCTATGCTGTGTCCATGATCGTCGTGGGGACAAGCGGGTTCCGGTACCGGGAATGGGCTTCGGTGTTTTATCCGGCCAATCTCGATTCGAAATCGTGGCTGCGTTATTACGCCGCCCGGTTCGGCTGCTGCGAGCTCGGAACCACCTACTATCAAATTCCGGAAGTAGCTGCTATACAGGAACTTGCATCGGAAACCGCCGGGGATTTTCAGTTCGTTTTCCGTGCGCCCTTCCGCCTGGTGCAAGAGCATCCGGACAACCCGGAACTGGCCCGGAGGTTCGCGGCCGCCCTGTGGCCGTTGACCGAGACCGGCCGGCTGGCCGGGGCGCTGCTGCAGTTCCCCCCCGAGTATGGATTCATACGGGACAACTTCGACCGGCTGGGCCGGGTCCGGGATTCCCTCGAAGGCATCCCCCTGATCGCGGAGTTCGGCTCTCCCGACTGGGGGACCCCCCGGGCGGCCAAGCACCTGGAGGCGGCGCACATTGCCCTCGCCTGCATCGACGGGGGAGAACGCCTGGCGGCGAAGACCTTTTTCCGCGCGACATCCGCGACGGCCTATGTCCGCTTCCAGGGGAGGAAGTATTCCCGCTGGATCCGGGGGGACGGGTCGGCGCAGCACGACTACCTGTACAGCCGGGCGGAGATTGCCGCCGCCGTTGCGGAAATCCGCCGTCTGGAGCAGGCGTGCGAACGTGTGCTCGTTCTTTTCGGCAATCACTGGCGGGGCCAGGCCGTGATCAACGCCCGTATGCTGCTCGAGGAACTCGGGGAATAGGGATGGAACGCGAGATCATCTACGTAACGGTGACGAATTTCCCCGTGGCCGTGGAGCGGGTGGCGCACCCCGGACTGCGCGGCCGTCCCGTTGTCGTGGCGCATCGGCATGCGGCCCGCTCCATCGTGACGGCCCTGTCCTCCGAAGCCCGGGCCGAGGGCATCCGCCCGGGAATGGAGCTTTCCCGGGCCATGCGCTGCTGCCGCCGAACGATTGTCCTGCCGCCGAACGAGCCCCTCTATCGAAGGGCGTCCCAGGCGGTTTTCCGGGTCCTGGCCGGTTTTTCGCCGCTGCTCGAACCTTCGGGGCACGGCCATGCGTATCTGGACGTCACGGGGACCGGCCGGCTGTTCGGGCCCCCGAGGGATACGGCATGGAAAGCCCAGAAAGAGATCCTCCGGCAGCTTCGCCTCCATGCCTCGCTCGGGATAGCCTCCAACAAAATGGTGAGCCGGATCGCTTCCGAGGTGACCGAGCCCTTCGGCCTGCATGCCGTCCCCCACGGGAACGAACCGTCTTTCCTGTCGCCCCTTCCGGTGCGCCTGCTCCCCGGGGTCGGCCCGCGGACCGGGAAGCTGCTTGCGGACCTGAACCTCCGCATCATTCGCGATGTCGCGGCGATCGGGATGGAGCCTCTCGCCCTGGCGTTCGGGTCCTTCGGGGCCGCGCTCTACCAGCATGCGCGGGGGGTCGACCGGACGCCGGTGTATCCCGTGCGCGCGGTCCCGGCGGTGGAGGAGGCGCGGGTCTTGCCCGAAGACAGCAACGACCGCGACCTTTTGCAGAGGGTGCTGCGGGACCTGTGCGCCGGCGCCGCCCGGCGGCTGCGGGAAGGGAACCAGCGCGCCGGTCGGATGGAACTGTACGTGCGGTACGCGGATCACCGGGATGGATGCCGGAAGCTGGACATCGCGCCCCCACTGCCGTCGTCGGCAACCCTGTATGCCCGCGGCCTGTCGGCCTTGAGCCTCCTCCTCGAGCGGCGCACGCGCGTGCGCAGCATGCGGCTCCGGCTGACCGCCCTTTCCACGGGTTCGACGCAGATGGAGCTGTTTGCCGATCCCGTGACGGAACGGCACGCGGCACTCGAGCGCGCCCTCGACGCCCTGCGCCGCCGTTACGGCGCGGAGGCGGTTGTGCATGCGGCGTAGGGGGGCGCCCTCCGGTGCGGCCGGATGCCATCGTGCGCGGCCATCCCCCCGTTCAGGGCGGGACACGCCCGTTGCGCCTGTCGAGCGAGCGATGCCGGAGGGCGGCCAGCGGCAGGAACCCGCCGTAGGGACCTTCCGGCTTTAGGCGGGGGAGGATGTCCAATGTTCATTCATCTGCACGTGCATTCGAACTACACCTTCTGTCGCGGCGCCGGCAAAATCGAAGCCCTGGTCGACGCCGCCCTGGACCGCGGCATGCCCGCAATGGCCCTGACCGACACCAACGGCATGTACGGGCTGGTCTGGTTCCTCCAGGCTGCGGCCGAGCGCGGCCTGCGGCCGATCGTCGGATCGGAACTGCGGACGGAAACCGAACGCGCCGTGGTGCTGGCGCGCAACCGGGAGGGGTACGAGGCCCTGTGCCGCCTCATTTCCCGCCGACAGTCCGAACCCGGTTTTTGCCTGAGCGAAGCCCTGGCCGAGGACCGCGAGCATTGGATCGTTCTGAGCGACCGGCTGCCGCTGCTGCGCGCCCTCGGGCGCCGGAACGGGACGGGCGGGATCTACGTGGAATTGAACAATCCCGCCGCGGAGGCGCCGCTGCTCGATTTTTCGCGCCGCAGCGGGATCCCGCCGGTGGCCACCAACGAGGTGTATTTTACCGATCCGTCCGATTTCGCCCTGCACCGGCTGCTGCGGGCGATCGATCTGAACACGTCCCTGTCGCGCATTCCGCCCGAGGAACTGGCGGGGGAGGACCGCTGGCTGAAGCCGGAAAAGGAGATGGCCCGCCGCTACCCCCATGTCCGCCGGGCCCTGGAAAACACCGGGCGCATTGCGGATGAGTGCTCGCCGGATATACGTATGGGCGACCCGGTGTTCCCTTCCTACGAGCCGCCGGGCGGGGCGGACGTCTTCGAGTATTTGCGGGAGGAGTGCTATCGCGGCGCCGAATGGCGCTACGGCGAGCTTTCCGACTCCGTGCTCAAACGCCTGGAGCATGAACTCGACATCATCAGGGACAAGGGCTTTGCGTCCTATTTCCTGGTTGTCCGGGACATCGTCCGGCAGTCGGCCCGCACCTGCGGCCGCGGCTCCGCCGCCGCGAGCCTGGTCGCCTACTGCCTCGGGATCACCCATGTCGAGCCGATCACGCACAACCTTTTCTTCGAACGCTTTCTCAACGAAGGGCGGGCCGACCCGCCCGACATCGACATCGATTTCCCCTGGGACGAGCGCGACGGCGTATTGGAGTACGTCTTCCGCCGCTACGGCGCCGCCAGGGTGGCCATGATTGCCAACCACGTCGGTTTCGGGGCGCGCGCCGCCCTGCGGGAGGTGGCGAAGGTCTACGGTCTCCCCGAACGGGAGATCAGCGCGGTGACGCAGCGCATGGGACACTTCTGGCGGTTGAGCCGTCTGGAGGACTCGCTGCGGCACCACCCGGCGTACAGGGGCATCGACCTGAAGCCCCCATGGCCGGAGATCGTGCGCCTGGCCATGAAGCTGGAAGGGTTCCCGCGCCACATCTCCGTGCACTGCGGGGGCATTGTCGTCGCCCCCGACCGCATCGACCGCCACGTCCCGGTCGAACCCGCCCCGAAAGGGGTCCCGGTCCTCCAGTGGGAGAAGGACCAGGCTGAAGATGCCGGCCTCATCAAGATCGACCTTCTGGGGAACCGCTCCCTGGCCGTGATCCGGGACGCCCTGGCGGCCGTCAGGGAGAACTACGGGACCGACATCGACTATGCGCGGTGGGATCCGACCGGGGACGCCAGGACGCAGGACCTCATGCGCCGCGGCGACACGATGGGCGTCTTCTACGCGGAATCCCCCTCGATGCGGCAGCTGCAGAAGAAGTGCGGCACGGGCGATTTCGATCACCTCGTGATCCACAGCTCGATCATCCGGCCCGCGGCCAACCGCTACATCCGTGCATACGTCCGGCGCCTGCGGGGGGGCGGCGCCTACCGTTCGCTGCATCCGATCCTGGACGAGGTGCTGCAAGAGACGCACGGCATCCTGGTGTACCAGGAGGACGTTTCCAAAATTGCCATGGCCATGGCGGGGTTCAGCGCTTCGGACGCGGACCTTCTGCGGAAGGTCGTCTCGAAAAAACGCGCATCGCGGCGGCTTGAGGACTTCAAGGGGGAATTTCATGCCGGAGCCGCGGCGCGCGGCGTCTCGGGCGAGGTTGCGGCGGAGGTCTGGAATATGATGATGAGCTTTTCCGGGTATTCGTTCTGCAAGCCGCATTCGGCTTCCTACGCGCTGGTGTCCTACAAGTCCTGCTGGCTGCGGGCGCATTACCCGGCCGAGTTCATGGCGGCGGTGCTGACCAACCGCGGGGGGTACTATACGGCCTTCGCCTATGTTTCCGAGGCGCGCCGGATGGGGTTGCGGGTGCTGCCTCCGGACGTCAACGCGAGCCGCAGGGAGTACTGGGGGAAGGACGGCACGGTCCGGGTGGGGCTGATGCAGCTGAAGGGCCTGCAGGAAAGGACGCTCCGGGCCATCGTGCGCGAGCGGGACGACGGGGGGCCGTATGCGTCGTTCGGGGATCTTCTCCGCCGGGTGCGGCCCGATCCGGCGGACGCGAAGATACTGGTCCAGTCCGGCGCATGCGACAGCGTCGCGCGCGGAGCGACCAGACCGGAGATGGTCTGGGAAGCGCTCCTGCGGCACGCGCCGGGATCCGGGAGCCGCCGGGCGGGCCGCACGCTGTTCGAGGACCCGGAGCCCGCGACCCCGCCCAGGGTGCCGCACTACAGCGCGCGCACGGTCCTCGAGCACGAGATCGAGACCCTGGATTTCCTGATCAGCCGCCACCCGTTGTCGTTGTATGCCGCCGAGCTGGCGCGGATCGGGTGCGTCCGGGGCGCCGATCTGGAGCGGCACGTGGGGCGGCGGGTAACGACCGTGGGCTGGTGGGTGACGGGGAAGGTGGTCGCCACCCGGGAGGATGAGCCGATGGAGTTCGTCAGTTTCGAGGATACCAGCGCCCTGTACGAAACCACCTTTTTCCCGAAAACCTACGCCCGGTTCTGCCACAGGCTGCACCGGGCGCGCCCCTACGTGCTCTCCGGACTGGTCGAGGAGGATTTCGGGGCCGTCAGCCTGACGGTCGACGACGTCCGTCTTCTGTAGAAATTCCCGCGGGGATACGGTATAAGCTGACTTTCGGATTCGGCCCGGGATTTTCGGAACAGGCCGGAGGAGGGACGATGGAAATGGAAATATTTTTTCCCGGCGGGAAAAAAGTCAATTCGAAGTACAAGGGATTCGTCGTCGAGACGGATCAGCCCGAGAGCGAGGGGGGGAGCGGTTCCGCGCCAGAGCCGTTCGATCTGCTGCTGTCGGCGCTGGGGACCTGCGTCGGGGTCAATGTCCTGTATTTCTGCGAAATCCGCGGGATCCCGACCGGCGGCCTGCGCATGTCGATGTCTGTCGACATGAACGATGCGGCCCACCTTGTCGAACGGGTGCGGATACGCCTCGGGCTCCCGGAGGATTTCCCCCAAAAATACCGGTCGGCAGTCCAGCGGGCGGCGGATCTGTGCGCGGTGAAGCGGGCGTTCTCCAATCCCCCTGAGATCAGCCTGACCCTGGAGGAGTAACGGTATTGACTTTGTCCATATTTGGACTTATTATAAAAGCCGATGCCCGACACCGTGAAAATACTCCAGGATTACGGAGTGTCCCCCACCCCGCAGCGGATCGCCGTTGCCGAAGCGGTTCTCCATGCCAAGGCCCATCCGTCCGCGGATGACATCTGGGGCATCGTCAGAAGGCAGTGGCCCACGCTGTCGAGGACCACGGTCTACAACACGCTGAACCTCCTCGTCGGCAAGGGAGTCCTCAAACCTCAGATCATCAAGGAAGGCAAAATCGTCTACGATCCGAGCGCCGAGAAGCATCACCATTTCGTCGACGAGAAGACGGGAGAGATTTGCGACATCCCGTGGGAGGCCATCAGGGTGACGGGGGAGGACGCCCTGGAGGACTTCGAGGTGTTGGAGTATCAGGTGATCCTGCGGGGCAACAGAAGGAGGCGGTGACGGTCGGTCCTCCGAACCGTCGTCGCTCGTACCCGCATGCTGCCTGCAGCCAGGAAAGGATCGTGGAGGCTGAAGAACATAGCCTCTCGCCCGGACCGGCGGCCGGTCGGGGATACACGCCCCCGGGCCGCGCCGGAACCGTCAACTCAATCTATAGAAGGAGAAAATCCCATGATTCAAGTCGGGAAAAAAGCCCCGGATTTTACCGCGGACGCCTATCACAAAGGCAAGTTCGTTTCCGAAACCCTTTCGGACCATCTCGGCAAGTGGGTGGTACTGTGTTTCTACCCCGGTGATTTTACATTCGTCTGAGCGACCGAAATCTCGGCAGTTGCCGCTAAACATCCCGAGTTCGTGAAGCTGGGCGTGGACGTGCTTTCGATGAGCACCGACAGCGTCTTCGTGCACAAGATGTGGAACGACAATGAATTGTCCAAAATGGTCAAAGGGGGCGTTCCCTTCCCCATGCTTTCCGACGCCGGGGCCAGCGTGGGCACCTTGTACGGAATTTACGACGCAGAAGCCGGGGTGGACACCCGGGGACGGTTCATCATCGATCCCGACGGTGTCGTCCAGGGCTTCGAGGTCCTGATGCCTCCCGTGGGCCGCAACGTCAGCGAATCCCTCCGCCAGATCCAGGCATTCCAGCTCGTGAGAAAGACCAAGGGCAAGGAAGTGACCCCCTCAGGGTGGAAACCGGGGAAACAGACGCTCAAGCCGGGGCCCGGGCTGGTGGGCAAGGTCTGGGAAGTCTGGAAGACCAGCATGGCTTTTGATTGATGCACGGGGGCGTCTTTGCCCGGCGTTGATGCAGGGCCGGAGGCGCCCGCGCGGCATGCCTGCCCGGGCCCTGCGGCGAAAAGCCGGTGGGCGGGGAGGAACCGTCCCGCCTTCCTTTCTGACCGATCCAAAAGGCGCAGCTCCGCCCTCCTGCCGCAGGGCCCGGCGGGGCGCCGCCGGGCCGGATCGAGGGGCCGGACGAATGTCCGGGAGGAGGAATGATGAGCGACACTCTGATGTTTCGTTGTATTCTGACCGCGGCCCTGGTGGCCGCCGTTGCCGTGGCGGGCGCTTACGGCCAGAAGGGGTTCAAGGAAGACGTTTTCGAGACCTCGGCCGGCACCCTGAAGGTCACGTTCATCGGTCACGGGTCGCTAATGTTTTCCCTGGACGGGAAAGTCATCCACATAGACCCCACGATGATGGTCTATCCCGAGTACGCATCGCTTCCTAAAGCGGACCTGATCCTGGTGACGCATGAACACGGGGACCACTTCGATGCGAAGGCGATCGAGGCCATCCGGACCCCGGGCACCAAAATAGTCGCCAACGCCGCGGCGGCTCAATCTGTCCCCGGCGCCGTTGTCCTCAACAACGGGGACGCCCAAACGGTGGCGGGCGTTCCCGTCGAAGCGGTCGCGGCCTACAACCCGGAAAAGCCGTTTCATCCCAAGGGGAACGGCAACGGGTATATTCTGACTTTCGGGAATACGCGGGTCTATGTCGCCGGCGATACCGAATTCATCCCGGAGATGCGGGCGATCAAGTCCGTCGACGTGGCGTTTCTGCCGATGAACCAGCCCTATACGATGACGCCCGAACAGGCTGCCGATGCCGCGAAGGCATTCCGTCCGAAGGTGGTCTATCCGTATCATTACCAGTTCGGCGATACGGATACCGCAAAATTTGTCGATCTCCTGAAGGACGAAAAAGGGATCGAAGTCCGCATCCGATACTAGGCCGCATCCCCTGCGGCAGGTATGCGCCGATCCCTACCCGCCCGGCAAGCCGCAGGGAGCGATGCATGGAAGGTTCCGGATCGGCCCCGGGATGCCGGATCCATGCGCAGGATCTCGGGATGCGCCCGAAGGGCATGCGTGTGCACAGGAGGCGCATGGAACAATCTCGGAAAGGCGGCCCCGCATGGGCCGGCGCGTCCGCGGCAAGGATCGAAAAAGAGCTGGTTGCGCGGTACGGGGAGTCCCAGCGCGTACGCGTCCGAAGGGGATTGAAGCAGGTATCGGAACGCTGGCGGGATGCCGACGGCGGCCCATCGGATTTCGAGGCGTTCGTTCGCGCCAACTTCGCCGGGGAGCCGGCGGCTGCCGACACGGTATTCGCCCGCTTCGAACACCTCCTGGAACAGGCCTACGGCCATCTGCAGGAAATCCACCGGGAGTTCCGCAGTCACGTGGATCTCGACGCCGGGCCGATTGCCCCCTACGACGAGATCTTCGCCGGCTGCAGCCCGTTTGCCCACCTTCACGACGACCTCTTCGACAATAAACTGGCCTTTGTCGTCCTGCTGAACTTCCCCCTGACGACGCTGGCGGAGCGATCGGCCGAAGGCATGCGGTGGACGCGGCGCCAATGGGCCGAAACCCGCCTGGCCGAAACGTTCTCCAGCCGCGTACCCGCCGGGGTCCACCTGGCCATCTCCCGGGCGGCGGCCGCGGCCGAGCGGTACATCTCCGAATACAACATCTGGATGCACCATCTGGTCGATGTCCAGGGGCGGCGCCTGTTCCCGCCCGGGATGCGCCTGCTGTCCCACTGGGACCTGCGCGATGAAATCAAGGCCGGGTACGCCGATGACCGCGGAGGCCTTGATAAGCAGCGGATGATTCAGAAAGTGATGGAGCGGATCGTCGATCAGACGATCCCGGCGGCGGTGATCAACAACCCGCAGCTGGACTGGAACCCCTCTACCAATGCGGTCCGCGCCGCCGCCGCCGCGGATTCCGCGTTCTCCCCCGGGCCGTGCGGCGCAGCGGACCTCCCCGAGCCGGACACCCGGTACCGGCATCTGCTGGAGACCTTCCATGCCGCGACGCTTGCCGATCCCTGCTGCCCCGACGCCCCCAGCCTGATGGCGCGGCGTTTCGACAGAGACCGCCAGATCCCGGAGCCGCGCGTGCGGGCGATGTTCGAGGAGGTGCTCACCTCGGATGTCGTGCCCCGAATCGCGAGCCTGATCCGCCGGCGCCTGGGCCGCCCTCTCGAGCCCTTCGACATCTGGTACAGCGGGTTCCGTCCCCGGGCGCCGCGCTCAGAGGAGGATCTCGACGCCATCGTCCGGAGCCGGTACCCGGATGCGGAGGCGTTTGCCCGCGACATCCCTGAACTGTTGGGGAAGCTCGGATTTTCCGGCGCAAGCGCCGGTTTCATCGCCGGCCGGATCGTGGTGGAGCCGGCGCGAGGCTCCGGGCACGCTATGGGCGCCGCCATGCGTACGGGGAAGTCGCGCCTGCGCACGCGGATCGGCAGGGACGGGATGGACTACAAGGGCTTCAACGTCGCGATGCACGAGCTGGGCCACAATGTCGAAGAGACGCTGTCGCTTCACGGCGCGGATTTCTATTGCCTCAACGGGGTGCCGAACACCTCCTGCACCGAAGCGCTGGCGTTCGTCTTCCAGAACCGCGATCTGGAAATGCTAGGGCTCGAGCGCCCAGAGCGGCAATCGGAGGCGCTCGGGGCGCTCCATGACTTCTGGGCCGCCTTTGAGATCTGCGGCGTCGCCCTTGTCGACATGGGGGTCTGGCGCTGGATGTACGCGCATCCCGACGCGGGCCCGAACCGGGCGCGCGCTGCGGTCCTGGAGATCTCCAAAGAGGTCTGGAACTGCTACTACGCGCCGGTTTTCCAGCAAGAGAACGCCGTCCTGCTCGGCGTCTACTCCCACATGATCGACGGTTTCCTGTATCTGCCCGATTACCCCCTGGGGCACATGATTGCAGGGCAGCTCGAGGAGCACATGAGGAAAGCGGGAGCGATTGGGCCGGAAGTCGAAAGGATCGCGCGGTTGGGCCGGATCGGGCCGGACCTGTGGATGACCCGGGCGACAGGGGCGCCGGTGGGCCCCGGGCCGCTCATAGCCTCGGCGGAAAGGGCGCTGCGCATCGGGCAAAGCGAGACCGGCAGCCGGCCTGCCCCCCGGCAACCGGGCGCCTGATGGCTCCCGCGGCCTGCCCCGTGCGCGGGGGATCCCCTCGGCCCCGCGGTGCCCGCACCATCCCGCGGCCGCGTACGGAAGCGGCCGGGTGCTGCAAGTGCCTGTTGTAGGTACCGTCCCTGTTTCGCTATGCTTGGATGCATGGAGTATTGCGAGATTCCGCTGGAGCAGATCGATTTCGAGGATGCAACGTTCCGGATCAGCGAGGAGCTGGACCCCCCCCTGCTTCTGGAGTCGATCCGGGAGGCCGGGCTGCTCTATCCCGCTATCGTCCTTCTCGCGGGCGGGCGCTACACGATTGTGTGCGGCTTCAGGCGCCTGCGCGCGTTAGGGCGGCTGGGGGCGTCTTCTGCGCCGGCCAGGGTGGTTGAAAGCCAGGGGGGGGATTTCCCGGAGCTGTTCGACAGGGCCCTCTGGGACAACCTGTCCCACCGGAGCCTGGAGCCGGTCGAAACGGCGCGGGTGCTCTACAAGCTGAAGCATGATTTCGGGATGCCCGACGGGGTCCTGACAGAGCGGTACCTCCCGCGGCTCGGGCTGCCCGCCCATGCGCAGAGCCTGCGCGTCCAGATGATGGTGCATGCGACATCGGGCGACGTCCGGGAGCTTTTCAGGCGGGGGCGTTTGACCCTTGCCAGCCTGGAGCGCCTGTCGGAGATGTTTCCCGCGTCGCGCGGTGCGGTCGCCTCCGCATTGGGGAAGATGCGCCTGAGCGCCAGCCTGCAGCGGCAGTTCTTCGGCCTGCTCCGCGATCTGGCCGCCGTGGCCGGGACGGGGCCTGAACAGGTTCTCAGAGACGCGCGCGTATCGGCTGTTGTCGACGATGCCCGCCTGTCGCCGGCCGAGCGCGGCGAGGGTGCATGCGCCATGCTCTACCGTTTGCGGTATCCAAGGGTCGCCCGGGCCAGGGAACGGTTTGCGGAATGCAGGCGGTCCCTCGGGCTTCCGGGGACGGTGCGCCTGACGGCGGACCCGTACTTCGAAACGCCCGACCTCCGCCTGGAGTTTACGGCCCGTGATGCCGAACGATTCCGCAGGCTGGCGGCCGACGTGTATGCCGCATCCCGCAGGCCGGAACTGGATCGGTTGTTTGAAATTGACTGCATTTGAAGGATAGGAGCCCGACGCTTCAGGCACCCGCCCCCGGCGGAGGAAGCGGCGGAGAATGGCCGGCCCATGATCCCTTATATCCCGGAACGGGTTTGGATCCAGGAGGAGTCGCTCCAGGACGACGTCACCGAGGAGATCCTGCGGCGGCTTCCCGGCGCGAAAGTCCAGACGGTGAAAGAATCCGACATCCGGTCGATGGACCCGTCCTCCGGCCCCGGTCTGCAAGCGCCCGGATGCTCCACCCTGGTGCTCATGCGGTATCCGGGGAGTTTCCTGAGGCACTGCCAGGGTTCCGGCGCGGACATGTGCTGCAACTACTACACCCTCAGCTGCGTCTGGAACTGTCACCTGGAGTGCACCTACTGCGTCCTGCAGTCCTACCTGAACAGCCGTGTGCTGGCCGTGTGCACGAACCTGCCGGATCTGATGGAGGAAGTGCGGGGAACACTGGCGAGGGAGCCCGGCAGGATATTCCGCATCGGCACCGGGGAACTGGCCGACTCCCTCGCCCTGGACCCGTTGACGGGCTTCTCCCTCCGGCTGGTCCCTTTCTTTGCGGGGCTCCCGAACGGATACCTCGAGCTGAAGACGAAGTCCGACTGCATTGAAAATTTGAGGGGCCTCGACCACCGGCGGCACACGGTGGTCTCCTGGTCGGTGAATTCCGGGCCCGTCTGCCGATCCGAGGAGCCGAGGGCCCCCACCCTGCAGGAGCGCCTCGCCGCCGCCCTGCAGTGCCAGCAGTGGGGGTACAAAATAGGGTTTCATTTCGACCCGATCCTTTTCTACGAGGGCTGGGAGGCCGACTACCGCGAAGCGGTGCGGACAATCTTCGGCACGGTTGATCCCGCCGCCGTGGTATGGGTGAGCCTCGGAGCCCTCCGCTTCCCGCCCCGGTTGATCGACCAGGTCAAGGAACGGTTTCCCGAATCCAAGATCCCCTACGGGGAATTCGTCCCGGGGCACCACGGGAAGCTGCGCTATTTCCGCCCCATCCGCGAGGACATGTACCGGAAGATGCTGTCCTGGATCCGGGCCGAAGCCCCGCGGGCGGTCGTGTACCTGTGCATGGAAAGCCGCACCGTCTGGGAACGGAGTTTCGGGGTGTCCTCGGCCCTGGCGCCCCGGCTCTGGAAACAGCTCGACGAAGCCGCCTGCAGGGAATAGGCCCTGCCGCGCCCGCGGCAAAGCTCGGGGCGGGCCTCCGGTTCGGGTTGCACTATCGCCCCGCAGTTCATAGAATCCGGATATACCTGCAAGGGGGGCCAAAATGAGCAAAGCCGTTACCGCGATCCATCTGTTGTGCCTGGTTGCCGCCTTCGTCCCGATTGCGTGGGCGGTCGAGCCTTCCAATCCCAAAGCCTCGCCCGAGGCCAGGGCCCTGATCGAGCTGTTTCACGGGATCTCGGGCAAACACGTCTTGACGGGTCAGCACAATTTCCCCAACGCCCGGGACCGCAACAGCCGCTTCTTCGCCAGGGAAGTCGGGAAAACCCCCGCCATCTGGAGTTCGGACTTCGGCTTTGCCGAAGACGGGGACAAGGATGCCTACCGGTCCCGCCCGGACATCGTTCGGGAGGCCATCCGGCAGCACAGGAAGGGGGCCATCGTCACCCTGTGCTGGCATGCGGTCCCCCCGACCGCCGACGAGCCCGTCACGTTCCAGCCGGCACCCGGCGCCGGCGCCGCCCCGGAGGCACTGGCCAGCGTGCAGGGACAGCTGACCGGCGAGCAGTACGCGCAGCTTCTGACTCCCGGAACGCCGCTGCGGCAGAAATGGGAGGCGCAGGTGGACGAAATCGCGCGGTTCCTCAAACAGCTCGAGGAAGCCCGGGTGCCCGTACTCTGGCGCCCGTACCATGAAATGAACGGCAACTGGTTCTGGTGGGGCGGCCGCGTGGAGGGGGGGGTAACGGCAAGTATCTACAAGATGATGTACGACCGCTATGTCCACCATCATAAACTGAACAACCTTGTGTGGGTATGGAGCGTCGACCGTCCCTCGGAACCCTACCGGAAGTATACGAATTTCTACCCGGGCGACGGGTACCTCGACATGCTCGCGCTCGACGTCTACGGAAGCGATTTCAAGCAGGAATATTACGAGGGTCTTCTGGGCCTGTCGAACGGGAAGCCGCTGCTTCTCGGGGAAGTCGGTCCGCCTCCGTCGTCCGAGGCGCTCGGCTCCCAGCCCAGATGGGCCTCCTGGGTCCTCTGGGCCGGGATGGTTCAGGGCATTGTCCCCGATCTGAAGGCCCTGGCCGGGGACTCGAGGCTCCTTTTCCTCGAAGATGCCGCGTTCCGGGAGGTCGTGCAGCCTTTCCGCGAAGCCTGCGGGCTGCCGCCTCTGGCGCCAGCAGCGGCCCTCGCGGCGGATTTCTCGGGGATGTGGATCCGAAACAGGGACAGGAGCACGACATCGGGCGGGGGGATGGCGGGGGATCCCCCTTTCCTCATGATCGTCGAGCAGGACGAGGACGTGGTGTTCGTCAAGAAATATTCCATGACCGAATACGGGGACGACCAGATCACGCGCGAGGAAATCCATCTCGACGGATCGGAAGTGCCGGCGCGCGGCGCGATGAACATGGAACGGACCTCCACCGCCGTTTTCGATGAAGAAGGGAAAAGCATCCGGATCAGTTCGTCGGCGACGATGCAATTCGGCGGCCGGAAAACGGAAATGAAAAGCGGCGAAACCTGGACCCTGAAGCAAGGGGGCGGTGTCCTGGAAATCGTTCAGACCGCACCCGGGTACCGCGGCGGGCAGAATCGGTCCACCCTTGTTTTTGAAAAGCGGTAAAGGCCGTACCGCCCGGCCCGGTGGAGCCGACGCCCTCGGCTCCCGAGGCAGGCGCAAAGCCGACTGCCGGGCGGCGCCAACGGCCGGATCTGCGGGATTGCGCCAGCGCCCTGGCGCACACCGATTGTGCAACGGGCCCCGGGCGGAACATGCCGTGCATGGCGGTTCGACCGCACTGGGTCCCGATCCACGCAGCGGGTCCGGCCGAAGGGGCTGAATCGACAACAGTGGGATATCCCGGATCGACGGCAGCGCCGGGCTGGCTCCGGATCCTTCCCGGGCCCTCCACCCGCTGCGCAATAATCGAGACGTTGTGACCCCCGGCGCCGATAACGGAGAATGAACCGTACAACGCCGCGTGGTTCTGGATCCGGGACAGGGCCGACGGCAGCTTCCTGTGCCCCCCGGTTCGATGTTTCATCCAGTGCGGATTTTCGCCTCCGGTGCCGATATGATGAGCGGGGGGATTTCCATTCCGCAGGCTCGCGGGCCCCGGGCATGCGTGCGGGACCTGCGAGGTCCGCCCCCGCGCCCTGGAAACCCCGGCTGCGAAACCGTTCGATCTGTCGCGGATCTCCATGGCCGGGCCGGGAATCCCCGGCCGGCCGGATGCCTCGTCCGGGCGGGGAGAGCGGGCGTAGGGCATTCGATGTTTCCGCGATGGCGCGCCATCCGTTCCGGCCCCCGGAGGCGCAACGATGCATCCGGGGGAATGAAGGGTTCCCGGCCTGCCGGGCTTTTCATGCCATGATGGTTGTACCGTCTCCCGGTTTTGGGGTTATAATGCAGAGAAATGAACAAGGACGGACGTCCTATGCCTGATACGAAAGATGAATCCAGGATCCTCTGCGACGTCAGGGTGACGGACCCTGTATGCGGGATGACCTTCGATGCCGGGCGCGCCGCGGGGACCTACGTGCACGGGGGACGGACCTATTACTTCTGCAACCCCTCGTGCCTGGAGAAGTTCCGCCAGGACCCGGCGCGGTACCTGGACCCCCGCAAGGCGCCCGAGCAATCCGCACCGGGCGACGCAAAACTCTACACCTGCCCGATGGACCCGGAAGTGGTTACGGCGGGACCGGGCCCCTGCCCGGTGTGCGGGATGGCGCTCGAGCCCAGGACCGCATCCCTCGATGACGACGGGGACCCCGAGTTGGATTTCATGACCCGCAGGTTCCGGGTGAGCCTGTTTCTGACCCTGCCGGTCCTTCTCTTCGCCATGGGGGAGATGGTTTCCGGAATGCGTTTCAAAGGAAGCGTCTGGGTCCAGTTCCTGCTGGCGACCCCCGTCGTCCTGTGGGCCGGCTGGCCCTTTTTCAAGAGGGCCGCGGCATCGATCGTCAACCGCAGCCTGAACATGTTTACGCTGATCGCCGTCGGGACGGGCACCGCGTACCTCTACAGCGTCATCGCCGCGCTCTTCCCGGCTCTGTTGCCGGAATCCTTCCTGGGGGCGCATGCGGCCCCGCCGGTGTATTTCGAGTCGTCGGCGGTGATCATAACCCTGGTACTTCTCGGCCAGGTGATCGAGCTCCGGGCGCGAAAGCAGACCGGCGGCGCGATCCGCGCCCTTCTCGGGCTTGCGCCCAAAACTGCGCGCATCATCGGTGACAGCGGGGTGGAAGACGATATCCCCATCGATCGGGTGCGGCCTGGAGACCTGCTGCGCGTGCGCCCGGGCACGACAATCCCGGTTGACGGGACCGTGCTCGAGGGGCACAGCTCGGTCGATGAATCCATGGTGACCGGGGAGCCGATACCCGTAGAAAAGGCGCGGGGCAGCAAGGCAACGGGCGGCACCGTGAACGGCAACGGGTCCTTCGTGATGCGGGCCGACAAGGTGGGGGGCGACACCCTGCTGGCGCACATCGTCCGGACGGTGAGCGAGGCGCAGAGGACCCGGGCCCCCATCCAGCGTCTGGCGGACCGCGTGGCCTCCTTCTTCGTCCCGGCCGTCATCCTGATTGCGCTGGTCACGCTGATCGTGTGGGCCCGTGTCGGACCGGAGCCCCGCATGGCCTATGCGCTGGTGAACGCCGTCGCCGTCCTTATCATCGCATGCCCCTGCGCCTTGGGACTGGCGACGCCGATGTCGGTCATGGTCGGGATGGGTCGCGCCGCCCGCGCGGGGGTACTGCTGAAAAATGCGGAAGCGCTGGAAATCCTGGGGAAGGCCGATACCCTGGTGGTGGACAAGACGGGCACTCTGACGGAAGGGAAGCCCTGTCTGACGTCCGTTCTCACCACCGGGATCTGGCCCGAAACGGAACTGCTGAGCCTGGCGGCAAGCCTTGAGCGCGGGAGCGAGCATCCTCTCGCGTCCGCCATTGTGGCCGCGGCGAGGCAGCGCGGACTGCCGCTGTATGACGTGACGGGTTTCTCCTCGATTACCGGGAGTGGCATTCGCGGCATCGTCGAAGGGAGCGAGGTAGTCGTCGGAAACCGAAGCCTGATCCGACAGCTCGGCGTGGACGCCGATTATTTCACGCACGCCGCGGAGAATATGCGCCAGAAGGGACACACGGTCGTCTTCGTGCTGATCGATACGGTTCTCGCGGGGCTTCTGGGCGTATCCGACCCGATCAAACGCTCCTCCGAGGAGGCGATCCGGGACCTGCACCGGGACGGCATCCGTCTGGTCATGCTGACCGGGGACAGCAGGACGACGGCGTCGATCGTCGCGCGCAGCCTGGGGATCGACCAGGTCGAAGCCGAGGTGTCTCCCGACCAGAAGGCCGGGATCATACGGAAGCTGCAGTCCGAGGGCCGCATCGTCGCCATGGCCGGAGACGGGATCAACGACGCGCCGGCGCTCGCTCTGGCGCATGTCGGCATCGCCATGGGGACAGGGACGGATGTCGCAATCCAAAGCGCCGGGGTCACCCTGGTCAAGGGAGATCTCCGGGGCGTCGCAAGAGCGAGAAAACTCAGCAGGGGTACGATGCGGAACATCCGCCAGAACCTCTTCTTCGCTTTTCTCTACAATAGTATCGGAATTCCGATCGCCGCGGGGGTGCTCTACCCTTTCGCAGGACTGCTGCTCAGCCCGATGATCGCCAGTGCGGCCATGACGTTCAGCTCCGTCTCGGTGATCAGCAATGCCCTCAGGCTGCGCAAGATGGTTCTGTAGCGGGGCCTGCCGATACAGCCTCGGCCTTCCCCGCGCCTCCGGACATGGATGTTTCGGGCCGCCTCCGGTTCGAAGGCGATTTCGGTCTCCTCGCACCGGACCACGGCGGCGGGCCATTCCCGCATCAACCCTAACGCGACTCCGGGAGAGATCCCGGGCATCCGCGAAAATTCACTATGATTTGCTTCAACCCGTAGTACAATCGCAGCCGGCATTTGCGGGAAGCCAACACGGTGCATGCCATCCGGCCAAGGGGGTTGGCCGCTCTGGCGGGTGCCTCCATGAAACGGGGTGCCGTTTCCCGGGCAGGCCCGGCGGCAATTGCAGGAGTGCCCCGCGGGAAGTCTAACACTAGGAACATTGGGTGAGATATGACACAAGCCGAGAATCCGTCCACGTATGCTTCAGGCCCCACCGGAGGATCGTCCGCCTCGAAATTGTCCATAAAGGAAAAAGTGGGGTACAGTCTGGGGGACGCCGCCTCCAATCTGTTTTTCCAGACCTTCATCCTATTCCTCCCGATTTTCTATACGGACATATTCGGACTTCCCGCCGCGGCTATGGGGACCATGTTTCTGGTCACCAGGATCTGGGACGCGGTCAACGATCCGATCATGGGGATGATTGCAGACAGAACCCGGTCCCGATGGGGGAAGTTCCGTCCCTACATCATCGCCCTGGCGCCCCTGCTGTTCGTCGGCGGAGTGCTGACGTTTACCACGCCCGACTACGGAACCGTTGGGAAGATCGTATTCGCCTACCTGACCTACACCCTCCTGATGATGATCTACACCGCCGTGAATGTCCCCTATTCGGCTTTGATGGGCGTGCTGACGCCCAATTCGCTGGAGCGGGCGAGCGCCTCCCAGTACAGGTTCGTGGCGGCATTCGTCGGGCAGATGATCGTATCGGGCGCCACCCTCTACCTGGTGGGGTATTTCGGACGCGGCAACGAACGGGTCGGATGGCAGTGGACGATGGGCGCATTCGGCATCCTCGCGGCTGTTCTGCTCGCGATTACTTTTTTCACGACGAAGGAACGCGTGCACCCGCCGAAAGGCCAGAAGGCGAATATCGCCCAGGACCTCAAGGATCTTTTCCGGAACAAGCCGTGGATCCTCATCGCTGTCGCGACGGTGTTCCAGCTTTTGTTTGCCGTCATGCGCGGTTCGTCCACCCCCTATTTCTTCAAATACTACGTTCTGGACCAGCAGCTGGAGATTCTCTCGTTCAAGGTGTCCCTCAACATCGGCACATTTACGTCGGCCTTCGCCACGGTTGGGAACATAGCCACCCTGATCGGCGCCCTCTTGGCGATATTCTTCGCCAGGAGGCTGGACAAGAAAAACACCTATTCCGGGTTCCTGATCGCCAGCGCCGTGATTTCCTGCGGTTTCTATCTGCTCGAACCCCACAACATCCTGTTGATTTTCGGCCTCAACGTGATCGTCTCCTTCTTTATGGGCGCCGTCTCGGTCCTGCAGTGGGCGATCTACACCGATACCGCCGATTACGGGGAGTGGAAGTTCGGGCGCAGGGCAACGGGCCTGATCATGGCGGCATCCCTTTTCGCGCTGAAACTCGGGCTGGCCTTCGGCGGCACCTTCGTGGGCTGGATCCTCGATTACCACGGGTTCGTTTCGAATGTCGCCCAGACCGAATCGGCCGTCTACGGCATACGAATGCTCATGAGTTTCTACCCCGCTGTTTTCGGCGTGATCGGCGGCCTGGTCATGATTTTCTACCCTCTGAAGAACCGGATTATGGTGCAGATAGAAGAAGACCTGCAGGCGCGGAGAGCGTTGGCAGGGGAGGCCTGATCCTTGAGGCGCCGGCACGTTCGGCGGCAAACCGGGGCAGGCCCCGGGACCGCACCGGCGGAGGCTTCGGGCCGCGCCTGCGCGGGGCCCTTCCGCCCATAGCCGCGGCCCTTTGGGCCGACCGCACCGTGTTTCCGCTCCATGACGGAGGGATCCGCCGCGGAACCGTCGTGGCCGCATGGGCCTCGGACCCGCCGAAGGCGGAAATTCTCGGCGCGCATCCTTTCAGCCATTGTCGGGGCCGCGGCAGCCCGATGGATCCTCCCGCCGAAAACGGCACCCGCCCGCTCCCCGGAAATGCCGCTGGACGCGGCCTCGAATGTGGCCGCGGGACGGCCGTTCTGGTATGATCAGGGCCTGGAGCGCTCACCGAAACGCCTGGCGGGCAGATGCCGGGTGGTCTCCTACCGGAGGACGTCCGTGGCCGACATCGAAAACCTCGCAACATACCGGCGGTATCTTCTCAAAACAACGGACCTGCTCGCCGTGCGCGGAAACATCGCGCCCGTTATCGCGGGTATGCGCGCGTACAACGCCCGCCACGGGATCCCCCAGGTAAAACCGTGCCTGGGGCCTGCGGTACGGGAGATTCTGGCCGCCGTCGCGCTGGCGGCCGTGTCCCTCGCCGACAGGGAATCGTGGGGATGGTCCCTGGTTTTCGAGGGAATGCGTACCGGATTCTTCGCGGGAGTGGAGCCTGAGGGGATGGTCTGTTTGAGGACTCTGCCCGCCAACGCCGGGAAGGCTTCTGTAATGGTCCAGAGGCAGAAGGCGGGCCTGCCCTTGACCCAGAGTCATGTTGAACCCCGAAGCGAAAGTCCGGCGGATGCCGTGCGCCGGTATTTCACGCTTGCGGCCCAGGCGCCGACCCGCCTGTGGGTTCGAGACGACGGGGAAGGGATTCTGGCGCAGTCGCTTCCGGGGGGCAACCTGGATGCGGTGGAGCATCTCGATGCTCCGGCGATGGTCGCCTTCGTCGATGGCGAGGTGGAGGCCGGCCGGGTACGGGAAGCGGGGGAGGTCCTCCTTTTCTACGAGTGCCGGTGCTCCGAGGAAATGATCTCCCGGCTGGTGGCAACCATGCGCGAGCCCGACAGGCGCCGTCTTTTCGGGGATGCAACCCGGCTGGAAATCCAGTGCCCGAGGTGCGGCCGGGAATACACCGTGGCCAGGACCGAAACGGCGCTTGATGGAGCCTGATGCCGCAACCCGATGCCGCCGCCGGGCGGGAGGCGCCCGCACCCGGGTGCCTGCTCGATAGGGGGGCCCGAGCGTGCATCGTGCGCGCGCGAGTGCGATAGGACCGGGCATCGGCGGACCATCTGCCGGGAGGTCGGGAGGATACGCCCCGTGATCCGGACGATTCTGCACGTGGACATGGATGCGTTCTACGCGGCGGTCGAACAGAGGGACCATCCCGAATACCGCGGCCGTCCGGTTATCGTGGGAGCGGACCCGAAGCAGGGCCGGGGCCGCGGGATCGTCGCAACGTGTTCCTATGAAGCCCGCACGTACGGCGTGCATTCCGCGCAGCCGATAGCGCAGGCCTGGCGCCGGTGCCCCCATGGGGTGTACGTGCGGCCCGATATGCACACGTACGCCCGCGTGTCGGCGCGCCTGATGGAGATTCTCTCGGAATTCACCGATCTGCTCGAACAGGTGAGCATCGACGAGGCCTTCCTGGATGTCTCGGGAAGCAGCAGGCTTTTCGGGTCGGGCCGGGAGATCGCAGAGAGAATCAAAGGCCGGATCCGGGAGACATTGGGCCTGACCGCGTCCGTCGGCGTCGCCGGCAACAAATTCCTGGCCAAGATTGCATCCGATCTCAGGAAGCCGGACGGCTTGGTCGTTGTCGAGCCCGGCCGGGAGAAGGAATTCCTGGAGCCGCTTCCTGTCGGACGTCTGTGGGGCGTCGGGCCGAAAACCGAGGCGTACCTCCGGAGCCTGGGGCTTGAGCGTGTCGGGCAGCTTGCGGCACTTCCCGAGGACAACTGCATCGCCCGGATGGGGGCCACCGGGCGGCATCTGCTCGAACTCGCGCAGGGGAAGGACGACCGCCCCGTCTTCCCGGAGGAGGGGTGCCGGTCCATCGGGCATGAAAGCACCTTCGATCGCGATACCGCGGATCGGCAGCGGATAGAGAAAACCCTCCTGGACCTGGCTGAACGGGTCGCCCGGAGGCTGAGGCGGGGCGGGGTCCGCGCCCGGACGATTGCCGTGAAATTCCGCGAGTCGGACTTTTCAACCTATTCCCGCCGGGCCACCCTCGGAATGCCCGCGGACACCACCGAAGCGATATACCCCGTGGCTTTGGGATTGATGCGGTCTCTGTTCCGGGAGGGCGCCTCTGTCCGCCTCATCGGCGTGCACGCCGGCAGCCTGGAGGCGGAGGACGCGCGGACGCAGATGTCTTTTTTCGACGCGTCCCGGCAAAAAGACCGGAAGCTGGCGGCGGCGATGGACACGATCGTGGGGCGCTTCGGCAGAAGCTCCATCACGCGGGCGGCCCTGGTTGCTTCCAGGAAGCTCCCGCGCGAGTGATTTCCCCGCTATTTCAAGAAATTGGGCCATACAGGAGCCGCCGTATTTGCTATTATACAAAGTTATGTTCAGGGCGGCGCTGTGCGGAATTGCCCTATGCAATCTTTGCATCGGGCTTGCGGGGGAAAACAACTGGTATGCCCTGAGGCGGCACGCGCTGTTGGAACAGATAGGAGGCGCCGTCGCCGTATTGCGGGGCGCGCCTGGTCCGGGGGCCTACGTGCCGTTCCGGCAGGACAATAATTTCTATTACCTTACCGGTGTGGATGTGCCGGGGGCCGTCCTGCTCCTGGACGGAGTGCAGCAGTGCGCCATTCTTTTCCTGCCTCCGCGGGATGCGGGGAAGGAGCGGTGGGAGGGCCCGCGGCTCCTCCCCGGCCCGGAGGCCCGGCGGGCCACGGGCGTGGATGCTGTGCTGGAGATTTCGGAATTGGATGCCGAACTGGCAAGGAGGCTGCAGGCTGGCAGGGCGCTGTACACCCCGTTGACGCCGTATGAAACGGCGGCCGCCAGCCGCGATCGCTTGTTGGAGCATGCGGCCGAAAGGCGGGACGACCCCTGGGACGGCAGGCCTAGCCGGGAAGCGGCCTTTCGCGACGCGCTTGTGGAAACCTTCGGAACCCGCGCCCCGATTCGGGACCTGGCGCCTCTGCTCGATGCCCTGCGGAGGGTCAAGGACAGCCGGGAGATTGCGCTGCTTCGCGAAGCCGGGAGGGTCGGCGCCCTGGGGCTGAAGGAAGCGATGCGGTCCGCCAAACCGGGTATGTACGAATACCAGCTGGCGGCCGTGGCGGAATTCGTATTTTTGTGGCACGGGGCATCCGGGGCGGCGTTTTACCCGATCGTCGGGTCCGGGCCGAACTCCTGTATCCTGCACTACCACAGGAACCACCGCCGCATGGAGGCGGGGGACATCGTGGTCCTGGACTTCGGCCCCGACTGCGGGCAGTACGTGTCCGATGTTACGCGCACCTTCCCGGTTTCGGGCAGGTTCGGCAAGGATCAGGCCGACGTCTACCGCATTGTCCTCGAGGCCCAGAAGGCGGTCGTGGCCGCAGTGCGTCCTGGCGCGACCTTCGAAGGCCTTGAAAGGGCCGCGGCAGAGGTGTTCGATGCGTACGGATGCGGGAGGCACGCGCTGCACGCCATCGGCCACCATGTCGGGATGGCCGTTCATGATGTCGGGGGAACGGGAACGCTGGCGGCCGGAAACGTGATTGCCGTCGAACCGGGCCTCTACATGCCCGAAAAGAATCTCGGGGTCCGGATCGAGGACACGGTCCTGGTGACCGGGGAGGGGTGCGAAATCCTGACCGGGGATGTGCCGAAGGAAATAGACGCAATAGAAAAGTTGATGGCTTCCGGCCGCGCGGGGGCCGGTGAGTAAGGACAAAAGGGGTCGGTATGGTGCGCATTTACCATGAAAAGGACAAAGCCAGGCTGTTTCGCCGCCTGGAGAAGAGGAAGGTCGTCGTTTCCGGGGAGGTTTCCGAAACGGTTCGCGGCATCGTGTCGCAGGTCCGGGCGGAGGGGGACAAGGCGCTTCTGCGGTATACGGAGAGGTTCGACAAGGTCAAGCTGACGCCCAGGAGTCTCTGTGTGCGCCGACAGGCCCTGGCCGCCGCGGCAAAGAAAGCGGACCCCTCCCTGGTGCGGGACATGGAAAAGGCGATATTCAACATCCATGCCTACCATGCGCGCGAGGTGCAGAAATCCTGGGAGTTCTCCAAGCGGGGGGTCGTGCTGGGCCAGAGAGTGCTCCCCCTCGACAGCGTCGGGGTGTATGTCCCGGGCGGGAGTGCGGCCTATCCCTCCTCGGTTCTGATGAACGTGATTCCGGCCAAGATTGCCGGCGTACCCCGGATCGTCGCGGTGACGCCGCCGGGGACGTTCCAGCACAATCCCATCATCGCCGCCGCTCTGTACGAGCTCAACGTGACGGAGGTCTATCTCGCAGGAGGCGCGCAAGCGGTGGCGGCGCTGGCATACGGGACGGCGACCATCCCGCGCGTCGACAAGATAGTCGGCCCCGGCAACGCCTACGTGACGGCCGCAAAGCGCGAGGTCTTCGGCACCGTCGATGTTGACATGATCGCCGGCCCGAGCGAGGTCGTCATCCTGGCGACGGCCGAATCCAACCCGCGTTTCATCGCCGCCGACATGCTGTCGCAGGCCGAACACGACCCGGAGGCCTGCTCGATCTGTTTTACGGATTCCTACCCGCATGCCGTCTTTATCCAGCGCGAGCTGCAGGCGCAGCTCAAGAGGCTCCCGCGGGAGGCAATTGCTCGGGAGTCCCTGGATACGTACGGGGCAGTCGTGGTCATGGAGGACCTCCTGCAGGCGGTGGGGTGGATCAACGAGATTGCGCCGGAACATCTGGAGATCTTCTCAAGCCTTCCGCTGTCGACGATCGACCTGGTGCGCAACGCCGGGAGCATTTTCTACGGAGATTATTCGCCCGAGGCTGTCGGCGATTACTTCGCCGGGAGCAACCACGTTCTCCCCACGAGCGGCACGGCGCGATTTTTCTCCCCCCTGGGAGTCTACCACTTCCAGCGAAGAACGGGTATCATCCGCTATACGAAGGAAGAACTGGCGCGCACCTGGACGTCCATAGACAATCTGGCGCGGGCGGAGGGATTGGATGCCCACGCCGAGTCCGTCCGTATCCGGCAGCAGGAGCCGGAATCGAGAAAGAGCAGGGGTGAGAAGCCGTGAAAAGGAATGCCTCCCTGAGCGGGGTCAAGCCGCAGGTGCTCGAGGCGCCGGCGTATACGCTGCACGCCTACAGGGCCGATATCAAACTCAACCAGAACGAAAATCCGTTCGATTTTCCCGAAGACCTCAAAGAGGAGGTGTTCCGGCGCTTCAAGGCTCGGGAATGGTCCCGCTATCCGGATTTCGTGCCCGATGCCATGCGCCAGCGCATAGCGGATTTCGCAGGCTGGCACAAGGACGGCGTCCTGATCGGCAACGGGTCGAACGAACTGCTGCAGGCGACCCTGATGGTATTGGTATCGGGCGGGACCAGGGTGGCCATTCCTTCCCCCACCTTCACGGTGTACGCGCTGATCGCCGCCGTGCTCGGTGCGGAAGTGATTCGGATCCCCCTGGGGCCGGACATGGGATATGACATCGATGCGCTCGTATCCCGGGCGGAGGCATCAGGCGCCGGAGTGCTGATTATCAACAGCCCGAACAATCCCACGGGATCGGTGGTACGGAATGACGCATTGAAGAGGGTCCTGGAGGAATTTTCGGGGCACGTTCTTCTGGACGAAGCGTATTTCGAGTTCTGGGGCTCCTCCGGCCTCGACCTGCTTACAGAGTACCCGAAGCTGGTCATTACCCGGACGTTTTCCAAGGCCATGGGGATGGCGGGTCTCCGGGTCGGATACCTGCTGGCCGACGACGAACTGGTAACCCAGATATCCAAAGCGAAGCTTCCCTACAATGTCAACCAGTTCAGCCTGACGGCGGCGGAGGTGGCCGTGGAAAATGCCGGACGCTTCCGGAAGGCGATCGAAGAGATCCTCAAGGAAAAGGAACGCCTCTACGGAGAGCTCTGCGGGATCGAGGGGATCAGGGTCTATCCATCGGAAGCGAATTTCTTCCTGGTTGAGGTGCCGTCGGACCCGAAGGAGGTTTTCGAGGATCTCTACCGGCAGGGAATCCTGGTCCGGGACGTTTCGTCCTATCCAATGCTCTCGAAGTGCCTGCGGATCAGCGTGGGCACACGGGAGGAGAACAACCGATTGTTGTCCGCGCTCCGAGCCGGCATGGAAGCGAGAATGCACGCCGGTTCGGCAGGCGCCCGGAAATCCCTATGAAACAACGCATAGCAGCTGTCAAGCGAACGACGACTGAAACGGACGTGTCCGTCACCCTGAACCTGGACGGAGCGGGGCGGGGGACCGTGCAGACGGGCATCCAGTTTATGGACCACATGCTGGCGCTTTTCGCAAAGCATGGCGTCTTCGACCTGGACGTGTCCTGCAAAGGCGACCTGGGGGTCGACGCGCACCATTCCGTCGAGGATATCGGCATATGCCTGGGTTCCGCCCTGGACAAGGCCCTCGGGGACAAGGCGGGCCTGACCCGATTCGCGCACGCCTATTTCCCCATGGACGAAACCCTGGTGCGCGTGGTGGCGGATCTTTCAGGGCGCCCCTACCTGGTCTATAACGTCCGGGCGGAACGGGGGCGGGTCGGGGATCTGGACTCGGACCTCATCGAGGAGTTCTGGAAGGCGGTCGTGACCCATGCCCGGGTCAACATTCATGTAGAACTGCTGTACGGGCGCAATGCGCATCATATTTTCGAGGCGGTTTTCAAAGCGGCGGCACGCGCATTGAGCCTGGCCTCCCGCGTCGATGCCCGCATCCAGGGCGTTCCGTCCACCAAGGGAGTGCTGTAGCTTGACGGATGCGGCCGAAACGGTAATTGTCGACTACGGGATGGGAAACCTCCGGAGCGTGGAGAAGGCGCTGGAGTCCGTGGGGGGGCATCCGGCGATCTCCGGAGATCCCCTGGCGGTGCGCAGCGCCGCCCGGCTGATCCTTCCGGGAGTGGGCGCCTTCGGCGACGCCATGGAGAACCTGAAGCGGCGCGGCCTGGATAGGGCCATCCTCGAGGCCGTCCGGAGAGGGACGCCGCTGCTCGGCTTGTGCCTTGGGCTGCAACTGCTGTTTTCCCGCAGCGAGGAATTTGGCATCCATCAAGGGCTGGGACTGATTCCGGGGTCCGTCCTCCGGATCGACGAGCCCGGCCTTCGGGTGCCCCATGTCGGGTGGAACCAGATCGAGGGCCTGCAGCCGCATGCGCTTCTCGGGGGCATACCCGAGGGGAGTTATTTCTATTTCGTGCACTCCTACTACGTGCAGCCCGAAAGGCCGGAGCATGTGTTGTGCTCGACAAGCTACGGAAGGCGTTTCTGCTCGGTTGCCGGGCGCGACAGAGTCTGGGGCGTCCAGTTCCATCCCGAGAAGAGCCAGGATGCCGGCAAACATCTCCTGCGGAACTTCCTTGCGATTCTGTGACCATGACGGAAAGATCTGTGCGCGATGACAAACGATGTACCTGAACTGGAACTGATCCCTGCGGTGGACCTCAAGGGCGGCAAGTGCGTCCGTCTTCAGGAAGGCGTCGCCTCCAGAGTGACCGAATACGGAGATGACCCCGTAGCCATGGCCCTTCACTGGGAAGCCCAGGGGGCAACACGGCTCCATCTGGTCGACCTCGACGGCGCCTTCGGAGGGCAGTCGGCGCACCTGGCGGTGGCCAGGTCCATCTTCCGCGCGTTGAAGATACCTGTGCAGTTCGGGGGCGGATTGAGGACCTCCGATCAGATAGAAGCCCTGCTGGATCTTGGCGCCGACAGGGCGATTATCGGAACGGCGGCGGTCGACAATCCTGCAATGGTGCAAGAGGCGGTCCGTCGCCATCCTGAGGCGATTGTCGTCGGGATCGACGCCCGGCAGGGGGATGTCCTGTTACGGGGATGGGTTGAGAAGACCGTCGTACGTGCGGTCGACCTCGCCAGGAGGATGAAAGACGCCGGCGTACGCCGGATTATCTATACCGATGTGGCCCGGGACGGCATGCTCCGGGGCGTGAATGTCGACGAAACGGAGACTGTGTGCCTTCAAGCGGGCATCCGCGTGATCGCCAGCGGCGGCGTATCCGGCGCGGAGGACGTCCGGGCCCTGTGGGAGCGGCGCGCCAGGGGCATCGAAGGGGTTATCCTCGGCCGGGCGCTCTATGAACGGAAAATCGACTTCGCCGACCTCTGCAGCCGCATGCGGTCCTGGCGGACGGATGCATGAATCCCTAGGTGGTTTTTCGACTATGCTGGCAAAGAGAATCATCCCGTGCATGGATGTGTGCGACGGGCGGGTCGTCAAAGGGACCCATTTCCTGAACCTCGTCGATGCCGGGGACCCGGTCGAAACGGCCGTGCGGTATGACGCCGAGGGGGCCGACGAGCTGGTCTTTCTGGATATCACCGCCTCGTCGGACAGAAGGGAGATTGTGACCCGCATGGTCCGGGCCGTGGCCGACAGGATCTTCATCCCCTTTACCGTGGGAGGCGGATTGCGCACGCTCGAGGATATCCAGGCGATTCTGAGAGCGGGTGCGGACAAGGTGTCCCTGAACACCTCGGCTGTTGAAAACCCGGGCCTGATTGCCGAGGCTTCGAGGTATTTCGGGTCGCAGTGCATCGTCGTCGCCATCGATGCACGGCGGGTGCGTCCATGGGATTCCCGTGCGCCGCGCTGGGAGGTGACGACGCACGGTGGGCGCGTGCCCCGTTCCCGTGAAGCCGTCGCCTGGGCCGTCGAAGCCGCCAGGTTGGGAGCCGGCGAAATTCTGCTGACTTCGATGGATTGCGACGGCACGGGAGAAGGGTACGACAATGTGCTCAACGCACGGGTCGCTGCGAAGGTGGGCATCCCCGTGATCGCCTCCGGCGGGTGCGGGTCGCCCGGGCACATTGCCGATGCATTCGTCCGAGGGAATGCCAGTGCGGCCCTGGCCGCATCCATCTATCATTTTGGGCGTCACACCATCGCCGAAACGAAGCGATACCTCCGGGACCGGGGAATCCCGGTGCGCGTGACGTAGCTTCCCGCGGGACACCCTGCCCCGGATCCCGCTGCGGCGCGGTTGCCGCAGGGTTGCATCCGGCCATCATGAGGAGATATACAAATAATGAAGAAAATCGAAGAGCTTCGGTGGGGGCCCGACGGATTGATCCCCGCCGTCGTCCAGGATGCTACAACGAAAGAGGTTCTTACGGTTGCCTACGTGAGCCGCGAGAGCCTGGCCAGGATGCTGGAACTGGGGGAAACGGTATTTTTCAGCCGCAGCCGTCAATGCCTTTGGCATAAAGGGGAGACATCGGGCAATACGCAGAAAGTGGTCGCCGTTTCCACCGACTGCGATGAAGACGCCCTGGTCATTCGGGTGCGCCCGAGCGGCCCGGCCTGCCACACGGGTGCGCGCTCCTGTTTTTTCGAGGGAGTGGAAGGCTTCGGTACAATAGAGGATTGAAACAGCCGCGATGCGGCAACCTGAATCGTGGATCGATTGGAGGCCCGTATGGATGATTCCCTGGCAGTCGTTCTGGGAGGCGGAAGAGGCCAACGATTATTCCCCCTCACGAAATTTCGCAGCAAACCGGCTGTACCGCTGGGGGGGAAATACCGGCTCGTGGACATCCCCATCAGCAACTGCCTGAACTCGGGGATCAACAAGATTTTCGTGTTGACGCAGTTCAACTCGACATCGCTGAACAAGCACATCGTGCACACGTACAAATTCGATATGTTCAGCGGCGGTTTTGTCGACATCCTCGCGGCCGAGCAGACCCCGGAAAGCTCGAAGTGGTTCCAGGGGACGGCCGATGCGGTCCGCAGAAGCATCAAGCATATCGCCCCCTATGAGAGCGTCCGGCATGTCGTCATCCTCTCCGGCGATCAGCTGTACCAGATGGACCTCCGCCGGGTGATCCAGCGCCATGTCGAGAAGGGGGCGGACATCACGGTCGCTGTCCATCCGGTCACAGCCGAAAGTGCGCCGGACCTCGGGATCCTGAAGGTGGATTCGGAAGGCCGAGTGACGGCTTTCCGGGAAAAGCCGTCACCGGAGGAGCTGCCCGAGACCCGGAGCGACAATCCGGAAGACCCGTCCCGGCCCTTTCTGGCCAATATGGGGATGTACGTGTTTCAGAAGCCATTCCTGGCCGACCTGCTTGCCGAATCGAAGGCCGTCGACTTCGGCAAGGAGCTTCTGCCCCAGTCCATCGGATCCTGCAAGGTTTTCAGCTACCCCTTCGACGGCTACTGGGAAGATGTCGGTACCATCCGATCGTTTTACGATGCGAATATGGCCTTGACGAGTTCCCTCCCCGAATTCAATTTCTATGACATCCAGATGCCGGTCTATACCCACCCGCGCAACCTGCCCGGCTCCAAGCTGAACAACTGTGACGTCCATCAGTCCATTATCGCCGAGGGCTGCATCCTGAACGGGGCCGACATCCGGCATTCCATCATCGGAGTCCGCAGCCGGGTCGGGGGCGGGACGACGATCAAGCATTCCATTATCATGGGGGCGGACCGCTACGAAACGGTGGAGCAGATAAAGGACAACAGGAAGAACAAGATCTCCGACATCGGGGTCGGGGACCACTGCACGATCATCAACGCGATTGTCGACAAGGATGTCCGCATCGGGGACAACGTCTCCATCATCAATGCCCACAACCTTCAGGAGAAGGACGGTGAGAACTACTACATCCGGGACGGGATCATCATCATACCCAAGCACTCCTTTGTCCCGAACGGCACCGTGATTTGAAGCCCATGGCCAAACTGCTGGCAGGCGCGCACATGTCGATCGCCGGGGGAATGCACCGGGCTGCGGAGCGGGCTGCGCTCGTAGGGTGCCGGACGCTGCAGGTGTTTTTGAAGAACAGCAACCGCTGGGATGCCCGATCCCTGTCCGAGCAGGACCGGGACATGTTCCTCCGGGCCCGGGAACTGTACCGGATACGTCCCGTTCTGGCCCATGACAGCTATCTGATCAACCTGGCTTCCCCCGATGACCGTCTCTATGAGAAATCGGTGCATGCCTTCATCGAGGAGATGCGGCGCGCCGAATTCCTCCAGATACCCTATCTGGTGCTGCACCCGGGGGCGCACAGGAACTCCGGAGTTGATGCGGGGATCCGGAGGGTGGTCCGCGGCCTCCAACGGGCAATGGCCGCGGTCGGGCCATCCGTTACGATGCTGGTCGAGAATACGGCCGGCCAGGGGAGCTGCCTCGGCCATCGCTTCGAACACCTGGCCGCCATCCTCGACGGGGTGGGGGATCCGTCGAGGGTGGGCGTGTGCCTCGACACCTGCCACCTGTTCGCGGCCGGATACGATATTCGAACGGAAAAGGACTACAGGAAGACCCTGAGGGAATTTGACCGTACCGTCGGAGTCCGGGCCATCAGGGCACTGCACGTCAACGACAGCAAAAGAGAGCTGGGCAGCCGGGTGGACCGGCACTGCCATATCGGCGAGGGATTCATCGGGAAGGAAGCGTTCCGCTGCATAGTGAATGACCGGCGCTTTGCGCGGATCCCGAAGATACTGGAAACGCCCAAGGGCCCGGATCTGGCGGAGGATCGGAGGAACCTGGAAACTCTGGAGTCGCTGCTCGGGCGATAGCGCCGCCAGATCCGGACTCTCCTGGAATCATGGGCTCTCTGTGTACTGGGAATCTTGCCGGAGGCTGCGGCTGCGGACTGGGGTACGGCGTGCCTGCCTGCCGCTGCCGTGAAAACCCGGCCGGGGACGCGCGCCACATCCCGCGTAAAAGAAAAACTCCTCTATCGATCGTGCCAATAGAGGAGGTTTTCCCTGGATAGGAAAAGATCTATCCTACCTGTCAGGCTTTTTTGATGAAGAGGATATTGCCTTTGCGTGTCACCTTGTATCCCCTTTTTTCCCACTGCGGCTTCTGTTTGGCAGCAGCTTCCGGAGTTTTGTACTCGCGCTTGTCACTCGCGGCCGTTTTGGCTTTTGGTTTCGCTGCGACTTTGGCTTTTGGTTTTGCTGCGACTTTGGCTTTCGGTTTTGCTTTGCCTTTGGCTTTGGCTGTTGCCATGTTCATCCTCCTCTGGTGGAATGAAATAACCGCTAACTGCGCAATAGGTTACCCTCGAAAGAAAAAAAACGCAAGCGAGGAACAAGAATAATATCGAATAATGTGAAAATAATCGTTGATGCCGGATTCGGCAACGCTGTGTGCGTGCCCGACATGTTCCAGCCGGCGTTGATCCTGCCGCGCGCCGGGCCCGGGCCCGGTGGAGATTCGGATGCGTGGCGCCGGTATCGGCGCGCATGCCTGCGGTGGAACGATATTGGATCTTTTATTTAAAGAACCTTCAATTTTGCATACCGTTCGATCAGGGACTTTTTGCCGACCCTGCTGAAGGTTACCACGAGCTTGGTGTCCTTCCCCGAGCGTTCGCGGCTCAGCACGATGCCGTCCCCGAATATATCGTGGCGTACGCGGGTCCCCGCCTTGAGCGCCGGTTTGCCTTCGGGAGCGCCGGCCGATCCGGACGAGGACTGTTGCTGCGCCTCTATGTACGCCTTGAGTTCGGCTATCGTCTTGGGGCGCACTTGCGGCTTCTGTGCGTTCCCAGCCTGTCTGATCGGATACTCTTCGGGGGAACTGTACCTATTTCCCTTCCTGCCGAATCGACGGACGTACGGTTCGTTCTGGCCGTACTCGTCGGCTCCGCCGCTTTCGATGCGCTCGATCAGCGATGCCGGCATTTCCTTCAGGAAGCGGGATGCCGCGGCCGGGCGTCCGGAATCCATGCCGTAGCTTTTGCGGAACGGGGTCCAGGTGGCGTAGAGTTTCCGGCGGGCCCGCGTGATCCCGACATAGCAGAGGCGCCTTTCCTCCTCGAGGTTCTCGCTGGAATCGAGGGAAAGCGAATGCGGGAACATCCCCTCCTCCATGCCAGCCAGGAAAACCGTGTCGAATTCCAGCCCCTTGGCGCTGTGCAGCGTCATCAACGACACGCGCGCCTCCGGGTCCAGGTGGTCCAGTTCGGAGGAGAGGGATGCCCGGTCGAGGAATTCCGACACCGTCTCCCCGCGCTGTTCCGATTCTGCGGCCGCGCGAATAAGTTCATCGATATTGGCCAGGCGGCTTTCCGCTTCCGTCGCGCTTTCGTTATGGCGGATCATATCCGCGTACCGGGTGTCCTCCAGTACCGTTTCCAGAATGGAAGCGATCGAACCCGTTTCCCTGAGCCCGTTCCACTTGTCGAGCAGATCCAGAAAATGCCCGAGGGCCCGTGTCGTCCTGGCCGGGAGAAGGGGATCGCGGGATTTGTCCCGCGCGGCCTGCAGAATCGGCGTGTTCCTCTCCAGAGCGGCCCGAGTGAGCGTATCGACGGTCGCGTGGCCGATGCCGCGGGGGGGCGTGTTCAGGATCCTCAGCAGGGCTATGTCGTCCTCCGGGTTGAACAGGATCCTGAGATACGCCAGCATGTCCTTGACCTCCATGCGCCCGAAGAAGGCGACGCTCCCAACCACGGCGTAGGGGATGCCTGCATCGGTCAGCACGTCCTCAAAATTCCTGGATAGGAAGTTAGTGCGGTATAGAATGGCGATCCGGTTTTCGGGTTCCTCCCCGAGGATGCGGCGAATCTGTTCCGAAATCCAGCTTGCCTCCTCGCGCGGCGAGCTCGCTCCGTAGCACGTGATCCTGTCCCCGCTCGCGTTGTCGGTCCACAGGGTCTTCCCCTTCCGCTCGGTGTTGTTCCCGACCACGGTGCCCGCGGCCTTGAGGATATTCTGGCTGGAACGGTAGTTCTGCTCCAGCTTGATGACCTTCGAGCCCGGGAAATCCTTCTCGAAATGAAGGATGTTCCGTATATCCGCGCCGCGGAATTTGTAGATGGACTGATCCTCGTCTCCGACGACGAAGAGATTGCTGTGTTCCGTAGTGAGGAGGCGCAGCAGCTGGTACTGCGTGCGGTTTGTGTCCTGGTACTCGTCGACCAGAATGTAGCGGTACAGCGTGCCGTAGTATCTTCGTGCATCCGGGTCTTTTTCGAGCACCTCGGCGGCCTTGATGAGCAGATCGTCGAAATCCAGGGAGTTTGTGTTCCGCAGGCGCCTGTTGTAGTGGGCATAGACCTGTTGGACCATCTCGGCTGCGGGGGAGGGGAAGCGGGACGCGTATTGGTCGGGAGGGGTCCCATGGTTTTTCGCGTTGCTGATCCGGCCCAGGATCTCGCGAGGGGTCAGGTTCGCGGAGGGATTCGTTTCACGCAGGATATTCTTGACTAGGCGCTTCTGGTCGTCGGTGTCGTAGATGGAGAAATCGCGCCGGTACCCGAGGGTGTGAATCTCCCTCCGCAGCAGGCGCACGCAGAAGGAATGAAACGTCGCTATCAGGGGTTCGGCGCTGCGTGAGGGGCCCAGAAGCCGCTGCACGCGCTCCTGCATTTCCCCGGCGGCCTTGTTGGTGAAGGTCACCGCCAGGATGTTTTCCGGGCGCGCCGCGGCATTGCCGATCAGGTAGGCGATCCGGCAGGTGATGACCCGGGTTTTCCCGCTGCCCGCTCCGGCCAGCACCAGCGCCGGGCCGGTTCCATGCTCCACGGCGATGCGCTGTTGCGAATTCAGCTGAGACAGTATATCCATCGGACAATCCTAGCAGTTCGTGGCCAAAGTACAATAGACCGGATGCACTTTCACCGCCGCCGGGAAGGCGGGCAGCGCGTCCGGTGCCGCAGGAAGAAATATGTATCAAAAGGCTCCGGACCGGGTATAGTAGACGCTTCAAACACCAGGGGAACCTTTCGGGGGGACAGCGATGAAAACCGGGCACAAGCCGGACGACAAACCGTTGTATCGGAATCCTGAGATCTCGGCCGAACGGCGCACCAGGGATCTGCTTGCGCGCATGACGCTGGAGGAGAAGGCGGCCCAGATGATCTGCATCTGGCAGACCAAGAGCCGGGCTTTCGTCGACGAAGGCGGGAACTTCGACAGGCGCAAGGCAAGGTCCTATTTCAGGAAACGCCTGGGACTGGGGCAGGTGGGCCGCCCGAGCGATGCCGGCGGTGGGAAGAACGCCAGGGATACGGCGGAGCTGACCAATGCCATTCAGGAGTTCGTCATGGCCAACAGCCGGCTCGGCATCCCCGTCCTGTTCCACGAGGAGTGCCTGCACGGCCCCGCGGCGGTCGATGCCATGAGTTTCCCGCAGCCGATCGGTCTGGCCGCCACCTTCGACCCCGGCCTGGTGGAGAGGCTCTATGCCATGACGGCCGAAGAGGCGCGCGTCCGGGGCACCCACCAGGCGCTCACGCCTGTGGTCGATGTCGCCCGGGACCCTCGCTGGGGGCGGGTGGAGGAGACTTTCGGAGAGGACCCCTACCTGGTTTCGCGCATGGGCGTTGCCGCCGTCCGCGGTTTTCAGGGGGACGCCTCCTTCGGGCACAAGAGGCACGTGATCGCCACGCTCAAGCATTTCGCGGCGCACGGTCAGCCGGAGTCCGGCACCAACTGCGCTCCTGTGAACGTGTCCGAGCGGGTTCTGCGGGAAGTGTTTCTCCCCCCTTTCCGCCAGGCCGTCCAGGAGGCGGGCGCCATAAGCGTGATGGCATCCTACAACGAGATCGATGGAATCCCGTCGCACGCCAACCGGCGGCTGCTGCGGGATATTCTCCGGAAGGAATGGGGATTCAAGGGATACGTCGTATCCGATTATTATGCCATCCGCGAACTGCATGAACGCCCGGAACTTTTCGGCAATCACCTGGCCGGGGACGGGAAACAGGCGGCGGCCCTCGCGCTGGAGGCAGGGGTGAATATCGAATTGCCCGATCCGGACTGCTACCGCCATGTCGTGGAGCTCGTGCGCTGCGGCACCGTACGCGAATCCACGATCGACGCGCTCGTCGCCCCGATGCTCCTGTGGAAATTCCGCCTCGGCCTTTTCGAGGATCCGTACGTCGATCCGGACGCGGCGGCAAGGATCGTGGGATGTCCCGCGCACCGGGATCTGGCTCTCGAGGCGGCGCGGAAAACCATTACCCTGCTGAAGAATGACCACGCGGTCGCGCCGCTCGATTTGAGCCGCATCCGGACCCTCGCCGTTATCGGGCCCAATGCGGACAGGGTGTTGCTGGGCGGCTACAGCGGAGTTCCCAAGGATCCCTCCACCCTCCTCCAGGGCATCCGGCGCCGGGCCGGGAATGCCGTGAAGATCCTCTATCATGAAGGATGCAGGATCACGGTCGGTGGATCCTGGCAGCAGGACGCCGTCTGTCCCAGCGATCCGGCCGAAGACCGCAAAAGCATTGCCGCGGCGGCAAGGGTGGCGCGGAAGGCCGATGCCGTCGTCCTTGCCCTGGGCGGCAACGAGCAGACTTCGAGGGAAGCCTGGATGGGGAACCATCTCGGGGACCGTGCCTCGCTCGACATGGTCGGCCGGCAGGATGAACTGGTCGACGCGATCGCCGCCACGGGAAAACCTGTGGTCGCGTTTCTCTTCAACGGCAGGCCCCTGTCGGTCCGCAACCTGGCACAGAAGGTCCCGGCCATTTTCGAATGCTGGTACCTCGGCCAGGAGGCGGGAGCGGCCGCGGCGGGGGTCCTGTTCGGGGACTGGAATCCGGGGGGGAAACTTCCCATAACGATCCCGCGGTCCGTCGGCCATGTGCCGGCATACTACAATCACAAGCCTGCGGCCAGGCGAGGGTACCTTTTCGACGAGGTGAGCCCCCTCTACGCGTTCGGATTCGGCCTGAGCTACACCACGTTCCGGTTTGCGCGCCCCCGGCTTGCGAAAAGGACGATACGTCCCGGTGAATCCACGGTCGTCCGCGTCGACGTCACCAACACCGGCAGGGTTGCCGGAGACGAGGTCGTGCAGATGTATGTCCGGGACAGGGTCAGTTCGGTGACCCGGCCGGTCAAGGAACTCAAGGGCTTCGAGCGCGTCACGCTCGGGCCGGGGCAGACCAGTACCGTCGCGCTGGCCATCACGCCCGAGCATCTGGCATTCTACGATGTCCGGATGCAACGGGTCGTGGAGCCGGGCGATTTCGAAATCATGGTCGGGAACTCTTCAAGGGATTCGGATCTGCAGAAGATCGTGCTCCGTGTCCGATGACGCCCTTCGGGGACACGTCGACGGCGGGCGCGGCACAGGAACGGACAGTCTGAATGATCGACGGGAAAAAAATCATCGTAGTCATGCCGGCCTTCAACGCGGCCCGGACGGTCGAGCAGACCTACCGGAGGCTCGACCTGAACATCATCGACGAGGTGATCCTCGTCGACGACGGTTCGAGCGACGCAACGGCGCCGGTGGCCGAAGAGCTGGGCATTTCCACCTATTCCCACAAAATCAACAGGGGTTACGGCGCCAACCAGAAGACGTGCTATTCTCTGGCCCTCCGGCACGGCGCCGATATCTGCGTGATGGTGCATCCCGACTATCAGTATGATCCGCGGCTGGCCGTGCCGCTGGCGTCGATGGTCGCCAGCGGTGTGTACGACTGCGCCATCGCTTCACGCATTACCGGCGGGGGTGCGCTCGAGGGCGGGATGCCCCTGTACAAGTACGTCGCGAACCGGTTCCTCACGGGCATTCAAAACATGTTCCTCGGGCAGAATCTCTCCGAGTATCACACGGGCTACCGCGCCTTTTCGCGCAAAGTCCTCAGCGAGCTGCCGCTTCTGGAAGACTCGGACGATTTCCTATTCGACAACCAGATGCTCGCGCAGATCATCTATTTCGGATATTCCATCGGGGAAATAAGCTGCCCCACGAAGTATTTCAAGGAGGCGAGCAGCATCGATCTCCTCAACAGCATCCGGTATGGACTGGGTGTCTTGTGCGTGAGCGCCGCCCTGTTTTTTCAACGCGTCGGGCTGTCGGATTGGTCCTTCCTCAATCCTGACGGCAGAAAACTGGAGCTCCGGGACTGAAGGGGATCCGGCGCGGGATGCGGCACCGCCGCCCTCAGGGATTGCCCCTGTTCTGGAAAAAGTCTTCGATGAGGATCAGGTAGTCCCCTGGATCCTCCGATGTCGGAGACAGCTCCAGCGGATCCTTCTCCAGGTCGTAGACTTTCACGTCCCCGCCGAGCACGTCAAAAAGGTATTTCATCGGGTAGGATACCACGGAGATATACCCTCCGCCGTAGGGCTGCAGCGACAATTTGGTTTTTTGGGGCTTCCTCTGCTCGCCTTCCCGGGATGACAGAAGCCAGGGCGCGAACGATTCCCCGAGCATGCGGTCCTGTTTCAACCCGATGAGGTCGAGCATCGTGGGGTAGATGTCTATCTGGCTGAAGCGGTAGGGGACCGTCGTTCCGACGGCGTAGGCGTCCCTTTTGGACGAAGGCGGTATGAACACCTGGGTGATGAGGAAGTTTTCCTCGTAGGCGCCCCGTTCGTTGTAGATGTTGTGTTTGTGCCGCGGGATCGGCCAGGCATGGTCGCTAACCGCCACCAGCGTGCTCCGGTGCGCGTAGTGTTTCCGGTACAGGTCGTAAAAATGGCCGAAGTAGACGTCCTGGACAAAGGTGGTGTTCGATAGCCGTTCCTGGAACGATTGGGGGTCCGGGTACGGGACCTTGTCCAGGAGTGCGTCGTCCATAACCTTGAACGGGGTATGGTTGGAGGCGGATGCGGTGATGAAAATGAACAGTTTTTCGTCGGTGTGGTGCGCCTGCAGGTATTGGTCGACACGGGTGAAGAACCTATCCTCCCGGTACCCCCAGTCGTACCGGACGTCCCCGGGCCGCATGATGTCGTCCGCATGGATTTCCTCGAATCCCGCGTAGCGGAAAAAGTTGGTCACCCTGGGATTGGGATCTCCGCTGTAGAAAAGAATCGGACGATACCCGAGCGATTTGAATATCCTGGGAAGGCAGTTCAGTTCGTAGAGGGCCTCGGCCGGATACTCCTCCACCAGGGCCCTCTCCGTGCTCGTGGGGACGCCGCACATGAGGCACTCGTAGCCGAGCAGGCTCTGAACGGAATTGCCGTAAAACTCCCTGAAGTGTATCCCGTCCCGGGCGGCTTCGAGGATCCGCGGGGTGATTCGGGGGCTGAGCAGGAGCGAATCCAGGCTCTCCTGCTGGAGGAAAAAGACGATGTCCCCCAGGATGGAAGGGTCTGCCGCGCCGGCGGAGTCCGCGTCGGCCGAGCGCAAAAACTCGATGTACTCCTGGTAGTGCGCGCGATAGGCGTCCCGGAGAGCCCTGTCGCTCAAAAAATTGGCGTAGACAAACCCAGAGGCGGAACCCCGGATTTTGTGGATGGTGACCAGCTGGCAGAGAAGGCTCGACGCGACAAGAAGGATCAAAACGGTCCAGGCTTTCCAGGAAAACCTGCGGAGGGCGGCCAGCACCGGCGAAAACGCCGGGATCTGCACGAAGGCGACAAGGACCACCGAAAGGGCGAGAAGAAACAGCCCGGGGGCGTACAGTTTCCACAGGACGGACAAGGCCACGGAAATGTTGTGCCAGAAAAAGAAAAAGTCAAAATCGGCGTTCCGGCTGGATTTGTAGATTGCCAGCAGGATGACGAAATGGATGTACAGGGAGTTCAGGAGAAGAACGGGGATTTTCAGCACCCTGTTTTTCGAGAACAACGGCATGCGGTCGACGGCGGCATACACCAGCACGGGCAGCAGCATCACGAAAAGAACATTGATGAACAGCAGCAGCGTGTAGGGCTGGAAAAACGGAAGATCCTCGACGAACGTGTCGATTTCCAGTCCGCAGTAGCTGCCGAGCGCTGCCGTGTACAGGATGCAGAGGGCCCATCGGGTTGTATGGTTCATAGTCCGGCCAACTTTCTTGAGACTGGCCTGCCCGGCACCCGGGATCGCGTGCCCCGCTCCGGTGCGGCCAAGCCATGGCATCATCGTATAACGAAAGATGCTTCATGAAACATGCGGGCTGGGAATCGGGCGGGGTTGAGCAGAGAATTACTCATAACGCAATGATTCGACGGGATTGAGGCGGGATGCTCTCAACGCCGGAACCATACCGAATGTCAGTCCGACCAGTAACGTAACACCGAAGCCCAACACAACCGCCAGCGGGTGAATCTGAATCCGTATGGCGTCGGTAAAGAAACGGACCGAATAGGGGATGGCCACGCCCAGCAGGACGCCTATCATGCCGCCGCCCCCGCTTAGGATCAGCGCTTCTACGAGAAATTCGGTCAGCAGCACCCTCCGGTAGGCCCCGACCGATTTTTTTATGCCGATCTCCCGGGTGCGCTCCGTCACGGTGATCAGCATGACGTTCATGATGCTGATCCCGCTGGCGATGAGGGATATGGCCGCGATGACCAGGAGCACCAGCGTGAGCCCGAGGCTGATTTTATCGGCCGCCTTGAGGATTTCGGCGAGGTTGTCCACCCTGTAGAAGGCATTGTTGCGGTGACGCGCGACCAGGAAATCCTTAATGTCGGCCGAAAGCTCCGGGACAATTCCCATGCTGTCGGCAGAGACATAAATCTGGTCGATCGTATCGGTGGACGCGAAATAGCGCATCACCGACAGGGGGATGAGGGCGCTGTGATCCCCGATCTCCGTCTGGCCGAATGTGCTGACGCGTTCGCGGAACGTGCCGATGACCTTGAACTGAAGCCCGTAAAAATTGATGGAGCCGCGGTAGAAAGGATCGAGTTCGAGTTTCTCCGCGAGGGGTATCGTGACCAGGCAGACCTTGTTGCGCGACCGTTGGTCTGTTTCGTCGATGAAACGTCCGCCGGGCAGCACTTCGATGTTGCGGACCTGCTGGTATTCCGGGGAGGTGCCGACCAACGTGATCCTGCGCGAGACTCCTTCCATGGTGATCGTCGGGTGGCGCGTGACGATGGCGGCCACGTCGCGAATGCCCGGGATCTCTTTCCGGAGGGCTTCCAGGTCGTTGTAGTTCAAGCGATCCGCGAGCGCCCTGGTCCCCGAGTCGGTCGATTCGTTGGATACGATAATCAGATTGGATCCGACCCCCTGGATCTGTTCCAGGGTGAAATCGCGGCCGCTGATGCCCGCCACGACGACGAGAACGAGCGACGCCGTTCCGACCACCATGCTCAAGGAGGTCAGCACCGCCCTCCCCCAGTTGCGGAGCAGGGCCTCGAAGGCCGTTCGCAGGATTTCGTTCAGTGGCAGTGTGCCCTTCATTATTCTTCTGCAATCAGAGGATACGGGTCCAGGGGAAGCCGGGCCTCATTGGGCGCCCAGAATGACGCCCGGATTCGTCAGGATCTTGTCCCCTGCCTCGACTCCCCTCAGGATCTCTACTGTATTGTAGGTGACCAGGCCGAGCTCGACCGGCTGTATCCTCGGCTGCTTTCCGTCGGGCACCAGGACGGCGGATGCGCCCTCATGACTGAACACGGTGCTCCTTGGGACCAGCAGGGCGTTTTCTTTCATGCCCGTGATGATTTCGATCTTTACATTGATGTCCGGGAGCAGTTGTCCGGGCTCCCCGTCTATGGAGCAGAGGACATGGCCCACGGAGCGGTTTTCCAGGCGCAGGACCCTTTCAGCCGGAGTGTCGACTGCCCCCGTCCATCGTGTGTTCGGCATGCCATCCCATTCGATTTCCACGCGCTGTCCCTTTTGAATTCTTCCGAGATCCGGCTCGTCGACGTACGCACGAAGCCGCACCTGTCCGGGCTGGTATATCTGCGCCAGCAGCTGGCCGCGGGTCACATACGATCCCGGTTTGACGTTGAGCGAGTATACCAGGCCGTCGGCAGAGGATGTGATCGACGCGTCCCTCGCCTGCTGTTCCAGGAGACGTACCTGGGTGCTGAGCTCTTCGATCTTCCCCTGCATCAGTTCCTTGTCTTCGTCGGAGTAGCGCGACAGGAGGTTGTCTCTTTTCTTTTCGAGCCCGTCGGTTCTGACGCGAAGAAGGTCCTGTTGTTTCCGGATCCGGTCGACCGACTCTCTCGATACGGCGCCCTTTTCGAGCAGGGAAATTTCCGCCTGTAAATCCTCGGTCACCTGATCCAGCTGCAGTCTGGATTCCTCGATGGAGGCGCTCAGCGAATCCAGCTCCTCCTTGGCAGGACCCTCGAGGACGGTCCGCGCCTGGCGCCGCGTTTCCAGGAGGGCGGCCCTGGCCTCGGCGAGGGATAACCGGGTTTGCGTTGCGTCCAGGCGGAAAAGAACCTGCCCCCGGGTCGCGTCGGAACCTTCGCCCGTGGCGATCGACGTCACGAACCCGTCGATGGAGGAATAGATGCCCGTGGGGTGGACGGGTTCGACAATCCCGTTGGTGTTGATGACGACCCGGATGGTGCCCCTTGTTGCGGTGGCGTATTCCGGTGCGGGTGCCTGCGAGCACCGGCTCAGAGCCAGGATCATGAAACATCCTGCCAGCGTCGGGATGCATAGCGAAATAGGTAAGCAGCGTTTACGGAACATACATGTCTCGAATGAAAACGTTCATCATAAAACATGCCCGCCTTGATCGGCCCGATCGGGATCCCTCAAGCGCAGCGCACGGCCGGGTTATTGCCCATGCGCGGACTGTGCCGGCAACAGCGCGCACATTTCCCGGAAATATAGCACAGGCGCCACTGAAGTGCACGATGAGTTCGGGGCATCCGGCCGGAAAACGGCGCGTTTCAGCATGCGGGCGCACGAGCTCCGGCGCAATGGACGGGGGTCCCGCCGACAGCGACGGCGCATGGCGCGCAGATGACTTTTTTCTTTCCCGCCGGCGCAATGTGCCGATAAGTGCTCTGGGATGGGCCCGGGACGGGATGCCCGGTGCCGGCATGAAGAAATCATGCCCCGGGTCGAACGAAGGGTGGTAGGATGCTGGCGCATCGTTCCATCCGAATGGTTCGAGGGATGGTCGCACGCCACTAGTCAGGAAAGGAATCGCGCATGAAAATCGCCGTTGTGGGCCTCGGATACGTAGGGCTGCCCCTGTCGCTGCAATTCGCACGGGTCGGCATACAGGTCATCGGGCTGGACGTTGACAGCCGGAAGACCGACGCGCTCAATGCCTGCAAAAGCTACATCAAGCACATTGAATCGGCCGAGATCTCCGAGGCTGTGAAGGCCGGGACCTTCGAGGCGTCTGTGGATTTTTCAAAGGTCCGGGAGGCGGAAGCCGTCATTATTTGTGTGCCCACCCCCCTGAACAAGAACCGCGAGCCCGACATCAGCTACATAGTGGAGACCGGCAAATCCATCGCCCCGTACCTGGCCAAAGGGAGTCTCGTCGTCCTCGAATCGACCACCTACCCGGGAACAACGGATGAGGATCTGCGCAGGGTTCTGGAATCGGGGTCGGGCATGAAGGCGGGAGAGGACTTTCATCTTGCCTTCTCTCCGGAGAGGGAAGATCCTGGAAACCCGGCCAGCAAGGTCGCGCTGATCCCGAAAGTCGTGGGGGGGTACACCCCGGAGTGCCTCGAGAAAGCCGCGAATCTGTATTCCAAGGCGATCCGGAAGATTGTCCCTGTCTCATCCTGCCGTGCCGCCGAGGCCACGAAGCTTCTGGAAAATACGTTCCGGGCGGTCAACATCGCCCTGGTGAATGAGCTGAAGGTCGTCTACGAAGCGATGGGCATCGACGTATGGGAAGTCATCGAGGCGGCGAAGACAAAACCGTTCGGGTTCATGCCCTTCTACCCGGGGCCCGGGTTGGGCGGCCATTGCATCCCCATCGATCCGTTTTATCTGACCTGGAAAGCCAGGGAGTTCGAGCAGCACACCCGGTTTATCGAACTGGCCGGCGAAATCAACACCTCGATGCCGAAATATGTGCTCGGCCGGGTCGTTGATGCATTGAACAGCAGGCGCAAATCTCTGAACGGATCCAGGGTACTGGTCCTGGGACTGGCCTA
Organism: uncultured Acidobacteriota bacterium; assembly: GCA_964651155.1. GTDB lineage: Bacteria > Acidobacteriota > UBA6911 > UBA6911 > UBA6911 > UBA6911. Next base: position 184,471 of record CAZYXB010000001.1, read on the forward strand.
CAAACCGGACGTGGATGATGAACGGGAATCTCCGAGCTACATCCTGATGGATCTGCTCGAGAAGTGCGGTGCCGAAGTCAGTTACTACGATCCGTATATCCCCGTTATCGGCCCCACGAGGGAGCATGGACACTGGGCCGGAATCCAATCGGTCGAGTGGAAGCCCGAGGTTCTCGGGGGATTCGACCTGGTGGTCATCGCCACGCACCATAAGGCCGTACCGTACGCCGAACTGGCACAATACGCCGACTGCATCGTGGATTCCCGCAACGCAATGGCGGGGATTGAGACGCGTCCCGGCCAGGTGTGGAAAGCCTGACCGGAACCGGTCCGTGGCCTTCTCGGGGGCGAACCGGCCATCGGTTCGCCCGTCCTCAGCACTCCGGACCCCACCGAGGCTTTTCCCGCCGGGTGGCGCTGCTTTAGATCCTTCGCGACCCGCCGGGGCGACGGTGCGCGTTCTTTCAGAAGTTGTTCCCACACATATCTATCCCGGTGCCTGTTCCCCGGCGCCGAGCCGTGTCCGATCCCGCCTATCCGCCGTCAAGCTCCCTGACGCAACCCTGCAGGAAAATCTCCTGTTGGTGATTCCTGTCACGAGCCCCGAATCCATCCCGATCGATAGTAATAGACACAAATGGTGGGGGAATGAGTTATGGGGAGTACTTTTCGATTCAGTCGTGTCGTTATCGTGGCGATAACCGTCATCCTCTGCGCTTGCCTGCAGTTGGCCGCCGGTGATGTCTCGCTCGCATGGGATCCCAGTACATCCGAAGGGGTTGTCGGGTACAAGGTCTATTATGGAAGCACTTCGGGATCCTACGACTCCTTTCGCACGGTCACCGGTCAGTCCTCCTATACCATTACCGATTTATCGGAGGGGACGTATTACTTCGCCGTAACGGCTTTTGACACGTCCGGAAATGAAAGCGGCTATTCCAACGAAGTTTCGACCGTAGTCAAGGGTACGGAAGAGACCAACCCTGCCCTACCCGCGCCCGATCCGGTTGTTGAAATACCCGGGGATGGGACGCCTCCGGGAATCAGCAATATCGCGGCGACGGCGATCGAGCCCTCGGGGGCGAGAATAAGCTGGACGACCAATGAAGCTTCGAATTCCCAGGTGCGGTACGGGACCACGGCATCCTACGGCCTGTCCACCCCTGCGGATTCGGCCATGACGTTGGCGCACGCGCTTACCCTGGCCGGTCTGGCGCCGGGCACGGTGTATCACTACCAGGTCCTGTCGACGGATGCGGCGGGGAACCGGGCCGAATCGACCGACCGCACCTTCACGACCCCCCTGCCGCCCGATACCGGCAAGCCGGAAATCAGCTCCGTAGAGAGTGCGGAGATAACGCCAACGGGGGCCAGGATACGCTGGACAACGAATGAAGCGTCCGATTCCCAGGTAGAATACGGGACAACCTCCGACTGCGGCGCGTCGACGGCCCTGGACCCGGCGATGCGGACTTCCCACGCGCAGACTCTGGACGGGCTGTCGGCCGACACCCAGTATTACTATCGTGTCCGCTCGAGGGATGCCGCCGGGAACCTTGCCACATCCAATACGCTTTCCTTCAAGACGGCCACAGACTCGACGCCGCCGGTGATCACGGCCGTGGCCGTTTCCGGGCAGACCGGTACGGAAGCCACCATAACCTGGACCACGGACAAAGCCTCCGACACTCAGATCGAATACGGGCCATCGCCGACCTACGGCGCGAGCACCGGGATTCATAGCGCCATGGTGCTGTCTCACGAGCAGGTCCTTGCCGGGCTCGTCCCCGGAACGACCTACCATTACCGGGTTCTTTCGAGCGACGCCCGGGGAAACCAGGCCGTGTCTGCCGACTATGCCTTCACGGCCATGAACGTCGCGGCCACCCGGACGATGCCGCTGTTCCATTCCGGGCTGATGGTTCAGAACGACGAACTGTACGTGGGCCTGGCGGTGATGAATGACGGGGAGGAAGCGGCGACGATAGCCTTTACCGCCTTCGATGAAAAAGGGAACATGATCGCCGGCGGAGGTCTCACGAACCCCGCGGTGCGCCAGCTCGCCCCCTATCAGCAGCTTTCGCTCGTGGATGTCGAAATTTTCGGCGACAGCCTTGCCAAATACAGCTCCGATGGATGGATCCGGCTGGAAAGCACGACGGAGAATGTCCGCGGGTTTCTGCTGACGTTCGACGGAAAGCTGAAACTGATGGACGGAGTCCGCTTCGCTCCGGATCCGCTCAAGCAGTTCATCTTCACGCATATTGAAACGGCCGGGAGCACGGGAACCAGTTTTATCAACAGATATCCCCAGGCGGCCGAAGTGACGATCGACCTGTTGCAGTCCGATGGAAGAATCCGATACTCCACTTCGAGGGTGATCGGCGGCAATGCCGCACTGACAGACGATGTATTCACCGACCTGTTCGACGGATGCATCCCGGATTCGACCGACTACATCCGGGTGTCGTCCGAGAGCGGCGTGGATCCCTTCCAGGTTGTGCAGCAGGGGTCGGCCGACATTTCCTTCCTGACGGGATGGGATGTGTCGACCGCGTCGGGTTCCCTCTACCTGCCCAAGTATGTGTACAGCAGGAGTTATCGAACCGACGTTACGGTCGTCAACACCTCTTCGAGAAGCGGGAATGTCCGGGTGCGGCTCATGGGGAACGACGGCACGCAGATCGGGGCAACAAGGATTCTCTTTATGGAAGCGAACGGGAAACTCTTCATCGCGGGACCGGAGTTCTTCCTGGATTCGATCTGGATGGATGCGCCGGGCGGCGATAGCGAACCGTTCACTCCGGGCAAAGCGAAGGGACAACTCGCCCCCGTGGCCAAGAGCACTCCCACCGCCACGGTCGACGGGTATATCGAGGTGGTGAGCGATCAGCTGAAGCTCGTCGGCAGCACTTCCTACCGCGGACGCAACAGCCAGTCCTTCATTGCCACCCTGCCGCTTGTCAACGAGCTGCAGGACAGGGTCGTGTTCGAGCACGTCATTAGCGATGACCTCTACTATACGGAACTGGCCATCGCGAATCCTGGGACTGCAGGCGCGGCCGTCATCCTGGATCTGTTCAATGCGCAGGGTAAATTCGTGGACACGGCCACGGTGGCGGTCCGCGCAGGCGGGCAGACAAATTGCACCCTCGAGGAGGTCTTCAAATCCCTGCAGGGATCCAGCCAGACGGGCGGCTACGTCATCCTGTCGTCGGATACCCCGGTGGCGGCGCTCTCTTTATTCGGGACACGCAACGGTACGGTTCTTTCGGCCATGCCCGTACGGTAACCGCCTGCCGGATTGCCATGAAGGGCCCTGGGCGGCCGGATTCAAATGCCGGTCCCCATGGCCCGGCGCCCATGGGGCGCCGTCGAGACCGCTCTGCCCGCACCCCCTGCGCGAAACCGTCGATTTCCCGCGGCGAGGAAGAACGGGGCGCTGTCCGGATTCAAGGCCGCAGGGCGTCGGACTAGGATTGGAGCGGTCCACGGTAGTGTGCATCCGTAGCCGTGGCAAAATGGAAGATCGGCCGGTCCACGCGCTTCAGAATCAGCGGACAATGCTGGATGCCCTTCGGAACGAAGATGACACTGCTTTTCGTCAGGGTGTGCGGCTCGTCTCCCATCCAGAATTCGATTTCCCCTCCCAGATCGGTGGGATCGTCAGGATTGGACCCAAAAAAGGTTACAACCTCCCCGAAATCGTGGGTGTGGCCCGTATCGACGACCACGACCTCCTTGGGCTGCGGCCAGAACCAGGCGCAGTCGACGTAGGGCGCACCCTCGAAAATGCCACCGTGCAGGCAATATACGCGCGTACCCAGCGCATCCGGCACCTTGTTCAAATCCGTGACAATGTATTTCCCGTACTTGGCTTCAGGCATGGTTCCCATCTCCCATTTTCATTGACGCACCATAATCGGACCCATTCTTTCCCATTATCGGGGAACCTGATAACAAATTCGACGATTCCCTGAAAGTTTCGAGCCGGGAGCCAACGGCTGCCGGCACTGTTCCCAGGCGGGGTTTTCCCCAACGACGATCCCCCGGTACGCCCTGCTGCAGCGGACGGGGTAGAAGTATACCGCTTCGACTGCTCGATCTCTGACGGTACCCAGACCTCGCAGCGCACGGGCCGTCCGGGCACCGGCCAGCGGGAGCCTGTCGGGGATCGGTGTGCAGTGGCGGAATCAGGGAAGACGGGATCGGGCGGACGATCCCTTGTCTTGTTGCCGGTTTGCTGTCGACAGCATCCTTGTCACGGACGAGGACGCTGTGGTTTCTGCGCGTCGCCTGCAACGGGATTCTTGGGGTTGTGACGGTCCTGTGCCATAGTCCGATGCACCCGCCGGCCGTCGGACGGGCCCAGGCAACTATCGCCGGTCCTCCACGACGGGTCAGGGTCCGGGGAGGTCCGGCGCGCGCCCGGTTACCGTAGTTCCCTGTCGGCATGGGGCCGTCCTGCCGGCAGGGGCGGGAACCGTCTTCGGCCGCCTGCGTATATATGTACGGGACCGATGCCCCGCCGCCGCTCAGGTGAAGGATGTCCGGTTCTTGAGGCCTAAAACTCGTGGATGACATCGAAATCGTAGAACGCGTTCAGGCGGGAGATACCGAGGCGTTTTCCATCCTGGTGGAGAAGTATCACCGGCACCTGCTCAACTTCATCTATCAGCTGACAGGGAATGAAGAGTGTGTCGAGGATGTCGGCCAGGAGGTATTCCTCAGCGTCTACAAATCCATGCGGTCTTTCGACCTTCGCCGGGGGGTTCCGTTTTCAGCCTGGCTCTTTATCACGGCGAGACACCGATGCATCAGCGAAATGAGAAAAAAGAAGTATCCGACGGTCGCGGTAGAGGATGTTGAATCCATCCTGGCGCACGACAGAACCCCGGAAAGGGCTGTGGGCGAGAAGGAGCGGCTCGCGGCCATCGTGAATGCCATCGGGCAGATTCCCGAACCCTACCGGGAGACACTCCTGCGGAGTCTCGGCGGCGATTCTCCCGAAGAGATTGCCCGCCGGCACCGGATATCCCGGGGGACGGTAAAGTCCCGGCTCTCCCGTGCCCGGCAGAAAGTGCTGCTGCTGCTGCACGGAAACCAGGGAGGGACATTGTATGGGTGATTTCACCCCTTCCGCCGATTTCACGGCCCGGACCATGCAGTCTGTCCGGAAATTGGAAAGCAGATGCGACGATCGGAAGCGGCGGCTCCGGGCCTTGCTCTATTCCAAGGCCGGGCTGGTCGCCCTATCGGCCGTAGGCGCTCTGTTCGGAATCATCCATTGCATCGGCCTGGCGTCGATCCTGGTTTTCCCGGCCGTATGCCGATAAGCGCGCCCGTGGACGGGAACCACGCGGCTGCCGGCGCGTATGTACAGGGCAAAGGGGGTTTAGGATGAGCGTACCAATGCACCAGGCGGGGAGGCATCCCTTCATCGCAGCATTTCTGGCCTGCACCATGCCCGGACTGGGGCAGGTGTATAACGGCGAACTGATCAAGGGTGTCAGCTGTTTTATCCTTGTCATGGTTTCGGCGGCCCTCGGCCTCCGGGCGGCGTTGCTGCTGCCCGACCGATTGCTGTTCCACGGGGTTCTGGCCGTGATCCTTTTGGTCGGGGTCCTGGTCGTTTTCACGATTGTCGATGCGTATGCCCAGGCATCGAAATCCGACGCCGCCTATCTGTTGAAATCCTACAACCGCTGGTATTTCTACCTGGCCGCCTGGCTCCTGGGATTCGCCGTATTCAGTCTGGGCCAAGGGTACATACGAGGTCATTTCATCGAGGCCTACACCATACCGACCCAGAGCATGGAACCGACGGTTCGGCAGGGGGACTATGTGCTCGCGGACAAGACCGCCTATGGCCGGATGGCGCCCCAGAAAGGGGACATCGTCATCTTCCTGTTCCCCGATGACCGCAGCAAACGCTATATCAAGCGCATCGAGGCCCTGCCCGGGGACACGATCGCCCTGCCCGACGGAACGGTGGAGAAGGTCCCTCACGGCTGCGCCTACGTTCTGGGGGACAACTGGGAGCAGAGCCTTGACAGCAGGCATTTCAGCTATATCCCGCTCCGGGACATCGCCGCCAAGGTTCGCCAGGTGTACTATTCATCCGGCGAGGAAGGGATCCGCTGGGAAAGAATAGGCACCGTGGTGGGCCGCCCCGATTAAGGGATTCCGCCGGATACTCCGGGCGGCGCCTGCCTGGAACGGGCAGGGGTACGGATCTTCGGGCCGGGCGCAGCCGGGCGGGACCGGCCCTTTGAGAAAGACGCGGGCCGGCCGTTCTCGATACCGGGCTCCGTTCTAGTGCATCGCCGGACGGTTCGGATCGTAGTTCTCGATCACGGGCGCTGCGTTTTGCATGCGCCGCGCGTAGGTGCCCAGCGCCAGTATCGGGAAGTAGTCCTTGTACAAATGGTACCGGAGGTAGAAGACCTTCGGAAATCCCGTGCCGGTGGTGATGGTTTCCTCCCATGTCCCGTCGTCCCGCTGGTGCTCACGCAGCCAGCGGATACCGTCCTGAACGGCGCCGCTGTAGGTTTCCCCGGCGGCCATAAGCCCCAGGACCGCCCACGCGGTTTGCGAGGGTGTGCTGACGGTTCGTTCAAATCGCTGCGTGTCGTACCCAAGACAGCTTTCACCCCATCCGCCGTCGGGATTCTGCACCTCGCGCAGCCAGCGCGCTCCTCGAACGATCGCGTTGTTCACGTGGGGCGCTTCCGTTGCCGCAAGGCCGCGCATAGCCAGGAAGGTTCCATAGATATAGTTCACGCCCCAGCGGCCGTACCAGCTCCCGTTGGGTTCCTGCCGCTTGAGCAGGAAGCCGATCCCGTTGGCTATGGCCGGATCGGTAGGTGCAAACCCCCGGCTGCAGAGGGATTCCAGGACGCGGCCGGTGATATCGGGGCATGTCGGATCCAGCATCGCGTTATGGTCGGCGAAAGGAACCTTGTTGAGGATTTCCCAGTTATTGTCGACGTCGAACGCCGCCCATCCGCCGTCGGAACTCTGCATCCCCAGCAGCCACTTGATCGCGCGACGCTCGACGCGCGCCTGCTTCTCCGGATCGCTGGCTTTCGCGTGCCTCAGCGCCAGCAGCACCATCGCCGTATCATCGATATCGGGGTAGTACTCGTTGGCGAATTCGAAGGCCCATCCCGACGGTGTCAGATCCGGGCGCTTTTCAGACCAGTCCCCCTTGCGCCGGACTTCCTTGGCGAGCAGCCAGTCGGCTGCCGCGGTCATGCACACGGGATCTCGCCGGCCGAGCTCGCCCAGAGCGAACAGCGCTATCGCGGTATCCCAGACCGGGGATTTGCAGGGCTGAAAAATCAGACGTTCCTCGCCTTCCAGGATGAGATCGTCAAACTGGCTGATCGCCAGCTCGAGGTCGGGGTGGTCCCGTTCATAACCCAGGGAATCCATGGCCATGATCGCGTACATCATGGCCGGATAAATGGCGCCCAATCCTTCGCTGTATTGCAGCCGGTCCAGCATCCAGTGCTCGGCTTCGCGGATGGCATGCCCGCGGATCTTCTTGACGCTCTGGCGCTCCCAGCGCTTGAAGAGGGTGTCGGCCTTGATGAAAATGTTCCCTATCCTGTCCTTGCGATGCAGGGCCATTCTTCGATGCGGATGAAAGAGTTCGTCAATCCGCATCCCCCCCGGCGTCGGTTTCCTTTTGCCCATCGCCTGCACGATGGTAAGCGGCACGACAATCGTCCTTGTCCATGACGACATCTCATAGAGCAGGTTGCCCGGGATGATGAGGATCTCCGGCGGTATGGTGGGACAATACTTGCGGGGGAACAGGTTGAAAAAACTGTAGTTGAGCTTTACATAACTGTTGCACTCCTGGATGCCCCCCAGTTTCAGGATCAGCTCGCGCGCCTTCTCCATGCGCGGATCGTCGACGGGCATCCCGGTCATTTTGAGCATCGCGTATGCACGAACGGAGGCGTTGATTTCCGAAGGGCCGGGAGTGTAAATATTCCAGCCGCCGTCGGGGCCCTGCGCATCCAGGATCGCCCGGGCGGCCTTGCGAATCTGCGGCATCGTCGGAGGGTTCCAGTTCCCGTCCGGTTCCGGGGGGTACAGCCACATCTGCAGCAGAATGTAGTCGGACTGCAATGTGGAGTCGGCCGTAAGGTCCCCGCACCAGAAACCATTTTCATTTTGCTGTAATTGCAGGGTTTGCGCCGCTTTTTCGGCGGCGATGCATGCCCCCTGCGATGATTCGCGGACGGCCGTATGGGAAGCCTGCGGTGATTGCTGTTCCATGACGACCGATTCCCGACTCCCGCCTAGAACCTCACGCATGGTACCGTTCCTTCTGAAAAATTGTGCGGACAGCCAACCGTCTTGCCAAAACCGTCATATCGTTGCAGGTTTTTGCGAAGCACTGTTGTATGTACCAGATTCTTCGGGCCAAATCCAGAGGATACAACCGCATCGGCCGAGGGTTGTGCCGGACATGGAAAGCCCGAATACAGGGTATTTCAACACGGAACTCGTCCGGGGGGGGCATGGCCGTTTGGGGTTGTCTGCCCGCAGCGGCTTCCGTGTGCGCCGCCGGATTGCCGTGCCCGGGAAGATCGGCAGGAAGGGGGCCGCCGCCTGCCCGGTAAGAAGATCTTCCGGTCTGCAGGCCGCTTGTTATCTTTCCGGAGCGCTTCGCACGTAGCCGGGGCGCGTCCGGATTCTGGCCGTGGGGTGACGGACCTGCACCTCCAGCCTGTGCCAGCCTGTTTCCGGCACGCCCCGCGGCGTGTAGGCCAAAACATACCGTTTGCGGAACTCTTCCAGAATGCCGACAAATACGGAAGGGAGGTCCACGATGAATTCCGCCTCGTGCAGACTCCCGCCGGTAAAGTCCGTGATATCATTCAAGAAGGATTCATTCGGGCGCCGCTGGGTGGAAACCGCGTAGACTACCGATGGGCTGCGCTTGGCCGTTTCCAGGACCATGTCGCCGGTAAGCCAGCTTGAGGTGTCGTACCCGTCGCTGAACAGGATGATCAAAGGCACGTCCACCCCCGATTCCGCCATAGCCAACCCCGTGTAGGTCGCGTCAATTAATGACGAATTGCCGAAGGGCCTTGTCCTTTGGAGCGCCGACTGTATCGAGGCCAGATCGCTTGTGAGCGGGGAACCCAGGGCGACCGTGTGGTTGAACGTGATCAGGGCCGCGCGGTCCCCTTCCTCAAAATCCGAGAAGAGTTGCTGCGCCGCTTCTTTCAGGTGGCTGAGAAGCGTACCGCTGACGCTTCTGCTCATGTCGAAGACGAGGATGGCATGGATGGGCATGTGCCGCTGAAGCCGTGCATAGTCGATTGTTTGCAGGACACCGTCGTCGAAAACTTTGAAATCGGACGGAGACAGGTCGGGAACCGGCCTGTCTCCGTCGGCGACCAGGACATCGATGCGGACCTCCTCGGACGCGACGGTATAGACGCGCTTCTGAGCCGCCGCGGCAAGGGATAGGGTCAGGATCAGAAGCACAACCGGTACGGAATGTGGACGCATCATCGCGGAAGCCCTCCGAACATTCTGTGCATTTCTTCGACGAGCGCGTCTGCGTTGCGAACGTGCGACAGGTCGTAAACCCAAAACGGGTCATCCGCGCCCGAGGACGCAGGCGGCAGCGCAAAGACGCGTTGGATGTTCTCGATCGCGTCGGAGGTCTTGTTCTGGTTGCGGGCCAACTGGCTCAGGGCCAGCAGGGGGGACTGCGCCGACGGGTACAGCTTGGCGGCATGCTCATAGCATTCCCGGGCCTCCTGCGGGCGGGAAATCATTTCGAATGCATAGCCGGTAAAGAGGGAGGCGTAATAGGACAGCTGCGGGTCCTGTATCAGGGCATCCGCTCTGCGCAGCTCCACAAGAGCCTGGCGGTGGAGGCCTAGAAGACCCAGAACCCTCCCCAGCCTCAGGCGGGCTTCGGCCGAATCGCCGCCCGCGGCGATCGCTTTACGGTACAGCTGTTGCGCCTTTTCCAGTTCCTTTTCCTTGGATCCGTAATAGACCCTTCCGTCGGACGGGAGCTGGATGTTCTGATTCGAAGGCGATGCCCAGGTTTCATGCAGGGCTCCCGCATAGAGCAGGACCCTGTCGTCGGAAGGGTACAATCGCAGGGCGGATTCGATATTGTCCCATGCATAGGCCAGATGGCGCCTGCTGTGAAGCGAGGCGGTCGTTGCGATATACCACCATCGCGCCATGGGGTCCTCCGATGGGGAGGGAGCTAGGGCGTTGATGAGCCTCCGTGCGTAGTTCCAATGAATTTTTTTGGCTCGAACGACCACCCGGCCGTCTATGAGCGTCCCAATCAGATTGGTCTGATCCGGGTTGGCAGCGGTTTCCAGGTTCAGCAAGGCGATATCGGTGTGTAGCATCGCCCCCTGCTTGAGCACGCGGTTGAGCTCTCCATCCTTGACTTCCTGGGCCGTCAGATCGAGCCTGCTTCGAATCGGCGCTTTGGCGACGGTGCTCCGGATTTTTTTCCCGGACCGGGATGCCAGTTCCGCGAGGAAGTCGATGACGAGGCTCAGGTCGTGCGGATCCCAACCGGCTATGGAGACGGCGGCGGCATCCGGCAGGCCGGGGACATGCTCAAGCGAAGCTTTCCGCCATTGCTGCAATTTCTGAAGGAGATAGCTTGAATCCGTTCTTTTCTCCGGATCTTTCGCGGCACCGTGCGCCGACGTCGGCACAAACATTGCCAGGGCAGAAGCCACGGTTGGTCCGCAGGACTGCAGCCGGTCCCGGAATCCGGCCCCGTCGTGCATGGCCGCGGAGACCGCAGGCCCGAACCCCGGGGCCCCGAGCGTCCAGGGGCTCGATAATCCGGCCGCGGCCGCAAGGAGCATCAGGGCCAGTTCCGGCGTCGCGGGCATTCGATAGATCATCGGTCTGCTTTCAATGGGCCCGACTTCTTTCCAGGGGCAGGGGAAATAAACCGTTCACCGTAGCGTCTGAACTGGAAAATGAGGCCCAGCCATCCAGAAGCCTGGGCGTCCGGAAATGTATTCCATCGGTTTTCAGGATCCAAACTCCTGATGCACGCTTAAAATAGAAGAAAACACAAGGATGAGGACAAATCAATGGTTTTGTTCTATAGTACACAATCATACTGGCGCAAACCCTTTCGGAATCCCGTCCAACACGAACGCGTCCCGCTGGCGGTTCCCCGAACGGGCGCGTCCTGGGAGGGGAAAGGGCCGGACCTTTTCCGGCATGTTCCACCGGCCAATCCGGGCTTCCATGCACAGGAGTGATCCAGCCATGGCGGGAATCTTTCGGTGTTTCGTGCTCATTGTCGTTGCGTGTGGCTTCACCGGCATCGTCCCGCTTGCAGGCGGTGATCCGGACGGACCGGGGCAGGAGCCTGCGAAGTCCCGCATCCAGGTGGAAACCGGGCTCGTGGAAGTGCGCACCGTGGTCACGGATCGGGACGGCCGGATCGTCGAAGGTCTTACCAAAGAGGATTTTGAACTCCTGGAAAACGACGAGCCCAGGGACATCGCCCACTTTACCGTTTCAAAAATAGAGGACGACCGTCCCCGGAAGGCCACCGGGGACGACGGGGGTGTGGAAGCGGATGAAGAAACAAGGTTGCGGCTCGCCCGGGACCGGATCGGCCGGCCCCCGGTGAGGACCATTCTGCTGTACGCCGACGCGCTGCACCTGTCATTCGCCGGCGTGGACCGGGTGAAGCGGGCGCTCTACCAGTTCATCGACACGCAGCTGACCGACCAGGACCTGGTCGCGTTTACCAGCAGCGAAACACTGGGTGTCGCGCAGCAGTTCACCCAAAACCGGAATATCCTGCGGCATGCTGTAGAACAGATCCGGTACAGGCCCACCGATCGGGATGATCTTTTCACCCCCAAACTGGCCGCGGAATTTCTGGATGGGCAGCTGGATGCCGTCCGCCTGGGGATTGATATCATGCGCCGGAAGGAAAACATGATATGCCCCTGTTCGACTCTTCACACGATGGCACACCACAAGGCGAATCAGGTTCTTGACGAGGAGACCTACACCCGGGAGAACACGCTTTCGATCATTGAGCATTTCGCCGCTCAGATGAAAGATCTCCCCGGGAAGCGCATCATCGCGGTCTTTTCGGAGGGATTCACCCTGTACAATCAATCCGGGGTGCGGCAGATGGATCAGCTGCAACAGGCCATAAGCCGGGCAGTCCGAACGGGCGTGGCCCTGTACACAATCGACGTCAGGGGGCTCCGGACTCCCCCCGAAATAGATGCCGCCCAGAGCTCGATGGAAAGGGACCCGGGGTACGAACTGCTGGTCGAATGCATCCGGGCATGCCCCGAGGACGACGACGATGCCCTGGCGGACTGTTTGGAAGCGTGCATACGGACGTACCCGGTATCTTTCGAATGCCTGCAGGACATCGGCGACTTCAAGAATCCGAAATGCGAATACCCGGAACCCGGGATGCTGGCCATGCACCTGAATCTGTCCGAGATCGAACAATCCGACGGTCTGCATTCCCTCGCGGAGGATACCGGAGGCAGGTTGTACGAGGGCATGAACGATCTCAACATCGCTCTCGGACAGGCCCTGGACGACAACAGGTTCTACTACGTTCTGTCCTATTACCTGAAGGAGGAGAAGAACAAGGAGCGGTTCCTGAAGATTAGAGCGCGCGTCCGGAACCATCCCGAGTATACGGTGCGGACGCCGCGCGGATTCTGGTCGATGAAGGTACCGGGCCCGCAATCGGGGGATGACGATAGCACACCGCAGCAGCTCCTGATACAAGCGATGGGATTCCCGCTTCCGGCAACGGACATCGGTGTCTCGGCGCGCGCAGACTTCGTCCAAACCGAGGACGACGACAAGCAGGTCTCCCTGACCGTCTTTTTTGAAGGCGACAGCCTTCAGTACCAGGAGGGGGGCCGTGGCGGTACGGTCGGGCTTGAGATCGTTTCGTTGATCTACGACTCGTCGGGGGATCAGGTGGACGGCATTTCTGCGCACGTCGAGGGCGACCTGATCCGTCCCGATATAGAAAAGGCCAGGGCAAGCGGCTACCGGTATGTACGGCGGATCCCGCTCGAACCCGGCGTCTACCAGACCCGGATCGGAGTCCGCGAGGAGGGAACGAACCGCATAGGAACGGCGACGACCTGGGTGGAAGTCCCGGAGATCCAGCCGGATACGCTGGAAATGAGCAGCCTGATTCTTTCCAGCCCCCTGGATGCGGATCTCGTGGATCCGGAGAGCATCGATATGAGCGGACTGGAGAAGGTCAAGATGATCCAGGGCATCCCGATGTATTCCCGGGATGACATTTTCTACTATGCCTATCGTGTTCACCCGGACCAGCTGGCGCCTGAAGGGGCGGATCTTCTGTTGATGAGCGTGCTGTTGCAGGGAGGGGAGCCGGTCCGGACAGAGCAGTGGCAGCCGCTTTTGGCGGCACCGGGCGGCGCCGACAGCAAGGGATGGATCGATTCCGACGGCGAGCTCGATATCGGTGGGTTGGCTGCCGGCGTTTATGAACTGCGTGTCCTTGTCAAGGAAAAGAATTCCGATCGAACGGTGCAACGCACCGTGGCCTTCGGTATTTATTGATACCCGCGGGCTGTTTTTCAGGATTTTTGGATCCGTCGTCCCTAAACATCGAATCCGGCACCGGGTTGCAGAGCCCTTCCCCGGGAAACGCAATCGGCCGGAGAGGCGAAGCTTGTGCGTCGCTCCCCGCCTTCAAACCCCGGGAATTTTCATCTTCCTTCCCGAAGCGTGTGGGGCACGCCGCAGGCCCGATGCTCCGGGAGAAGAGCGCGGACTGTTCCATGCGGTCGACCCCATTGTCGGACGGCTCCAACGGGAGGCCAGCTGCGCCGCAGCGGCCATTTTCGGCGTCCCGGTTCCTGGAACCTGCAAGCTCATTTTCAGCGGGCATGGCCGCGCCGCAACCGCCATCAGGTCCGGTTCGACGACATTCCCGGCAGGCGATATCCCGCGGCCCGCGCAGGTTCTACGGGATGCCGGCGGGCGCGAACGGGACAAGGGTCAACCCTGGGGGCTTCGATGCGGCCGTGCTTGGAACAGCTGCCGCCGGGAGGGGGCAGCGGAAGCGCGTCGGGGCCGCAGGCCCTTGTTCACATGACATAGTCCGGGCCAATGATGCCGCCGGAAATAACCACCTTCATGGCTTCCTCGATCGTCCAGCCCGGATCCCGAGTCTGGGACTCACGGACCAGCACCATGGTGCCGGAGGTAGGCAATGGAGGGGTCGGGATATACACTTTCAACAGGATCTCGTCGTTCTGGCTCCTGTCGACAATCCTCCCGGTGACAAAACCTACGGTCCACATCCCCGGTTTGAGATATTCCACCAGTACCGGGCGCTTGAAAACCTGCCTCTCAGGCAGCGCCAGCGTTGTGGAAAGCTGTTTGCCGACCTGATAGGTGGTGTTGATCAGGGGGATTCGCTGTACGATGTGCTCGAGCAGTGAAAAAAGCTTGCGGCCTGCGATATTGCTGGCTATGAATCCCAGCAGGTACAGGATTGCCAGAACCAGTATGATGCCCAATCCCGGTATGCCGACGCCGAAAAAGCGTTCGATGACCCCGGTCACACGGCGGTCTATCCCCACATACAGCAGATGAAGGACAAAAATGGACAAGGCGGGGGGGATGATGGCGAGCAGTCCGCGAAGAACGTACTTTTTGAAATGGTTGAACAGGGGCCTGATTTTTTTGGACATAGGGTTCGCACCCCAAGGATACCATGCGGGACCCCACGGCTCCAGAGCGGAACAACGGCCTTTTCAAGGCGGATTCCCGTCCGTCGGGCGCAGGAGCCCCCTGCGGGAAGCGCACGGTTTTGGCGTCGAAAACTCCGCAGGCGCCCGCGCCTGGAGACGGCCCCGTCCGGCGCCGCGCCGACCATGGCGGCACAAGAAACTCCGGGCAACGCCATCGATTCAGGGTTCCCTGTGGAGCCGGTACATTGCACAATGAAAGGAGGTGCCTATGAACGAGCAGGACAAAGACCGATCCGGAGATCCGAACATCGGGGACCGATTCCAGCAGGAAACGAAATACACTCCGGAAAAGCTTGCGGGCCATACCCTGGACTGGAGCCGAGTGCCCGAACCCTATAAGAATCATCCGGCCGCCGGCCGGAGGGTGGAGCTTCCCCCTGTCCGGTTCGACAAAGGATCGCCTGTCTGGGATGTGTTGGCGTCCAGGCGGTCCGTGCGCCGCTACGCGGTTTCCAAGACAATGGCCCTGGACGAACTGGGGCTGCTGCTCTGGGCCACCCAGGGGATTACGGCGTCAACGAGCCGGTTTGAATTCAGGTCCGCCCCGTCCGCAGGCGGGCTATACCCGATTGAGACCTATCTGGAGATCAAAGACGTAGGGACACTGGAGCCGGGTATCTACCATTTCCGGCCCCACAGGTTCGACCTGGAATGCATCCAGACGGGCAATCTCGGCATCGCTCTGGCCCGGGCCGCCTTGGGCCAGGACATGGTTGCGGACGCACAGGTTTGTTTCATCTGGACTGCCGTCGTCGAACGAAGCAAGTGGAAATACCGCCAGCGGGCCTATCGCTACATCTACATGGATGCCGGGCATATTGCGCAAAACCTGTATCTCGCAGCGACAGCCCTCGGCCTGGGCGTCTGCAGTATCGGGGCCTTTTACGACGATCGCGTGAACGCCCTTCTCGGATTGGACGGCATCCGGGAAACGACCGTGTACCTGGCATCGGTCGGATGCCTCTGATCCGGCCGCCGGCCTGGCCCCCGTTCCCGAAGAACCTGTGGCCGCCCGATCTTCCCTTGAAGGGAGGGGCGGACGTGTCGCGTTCCGGCTCCATCGTCAGGCTGCTTCGAACCCCTCTGAAGAATGGGCGAGGGCATCCGTCGCCGTCGGGATCCCTTGGACTCGCACCGCCCGATGTGCCGGCAAGACCTTCGATACATCGAACCGGCAGCGGACGGAACGTGCGGCATGAGATCCCGATGCATCGGCGGGACGGAACGGGCGTGGAAATGTGCGCGAAAGCCCGGCGGATGAGCCCGCTGCGGGGGAATCGACCGATCCGTTCCGGACGGCGGGCCGGCGATGTCTGTTGATGCCGTCGTTCGCGTTTGCGCCCTCAGGCCATCCATCGGGCTCTAGGCAAGACGGCTCCGGCACAGCAATACCCCAGGCACGTAACCGTAAGACACCGGGTTTCCATTCCACGGATGCTCGGAACAGGGTACGTGCGGGACGGGGCCTTAGGCCGGTTGGAGCGGGAAACGGGATTTGAACCCGCGACTTCAACCTTGGCAAGGTTGCACTCTACCACTGAGTTATTCCCGCTCTTAACATGTGTGCGGAAACGCATTGTATCAAACACCGAAACCACGGTCAACCCTATCTTCACAAGGCTGCGGCCAAGTCCCGGGGAGGCCGGAGCCCCTGGCGCCCCCGGCGGCGGGCACAACAGCCCCCAAGCCGCATTCTATGGGTACTTGGCGCATACACTTTCCCCGGCGGATCATCGGGATCTCGGGGATGCGGGTTGTCCGCCCGGAACGGGCTGGCCGGGAGGATCCGATTACGGGCGTATTTTTTTCCAGCGGACTCCGTCGCGGGTATCTTCCAGCTGGATGCCTCTGGCTGCGAGCAGGTCGCGGATGCGGTCCGCCTCCGCAAAATTTCTGTTCCGGCGGGCAGCTTCGCGGACCTCGATCTGCTCGGCTATCTCGCTGTCGAGGAGTTCCTTCTCCTGCGGCGCCAGGATGTCGAAAACCCTGTCGACTTCCTGGATGAACTCGACGGCGATGCGTCCGTCGCCCGCTGACAGGGAGTTTTGGCCGTCCTGCCGGTACCAGGATCGTGTGCATTCAAACAGCGCGGCCAGAGCCGCCGATGTGTTCAGGTCGTCGTCCATGGCCTCGACAAACTGCTTCCTGGCCCTGTCGACCTCCTCCCTGAAATCGGCAGAGGGATCCCCGGGGCCGGCGATCTCTTGCGCGTGAACAAGGAAGTCTTCCAGCCGTCGAATCGAAGCCTGGGCCTGTTTCAGGCCGTCGGATGTGAAATTGAGCTGCTTGCGGTAATGAACCGACAGCAGGAGATAGCGGATTGATTCGGGGGAATGCCCCTCGGCGAGAAGGTCGCGGAGAGTGTGGAAATTCCCCAGGGATTTGGACATCTTCTCCCCTTCGACGATGAGGAATTCCGGGTGGATCCAGTAGCGGACAAACGGCTTGCCGGTCGCGCATTCGCTCTGGGCAATTTCATTCTCGTGGTGCGGGAATATGAGATCCGCGCCGCCGCAATGGATGTCGAAGGTTTCCCCCAGGTAGCGCATGCTCATGGCGGAGCATTCAATGTGCCATCCCGGTCTGCCGGGGCCGATTTCCGTTTCCCAGAAATCCTCCCCTTCCTTGGGCGCTTTCCACAGGACGAAATCCCGGGCGTTTTCCTTGTCGTACTTGTCGGCGTCGACGCGCGTCCCGGACCGCGCCCCGCTGAAATCAGCCCTGCTGAGCTTTCCGTATTCCTGGAACCGGGATATGTCGAAATAGACCGATCCGTCTTTGCGGTAGGTGTAGCCCTTGTCTTCCAGAGTGCGGATCAGCCGCACCATATCTCCGATGTGTTCGGTCGCCCGCGGCATGATATCGGGAGGCTCGATTTTCAGGATCCTGCTGTCTTCGAGGAAAGCTTCCGTATACCGGGCCGTGTAGTCTTTCAGGCTTACCCCCTGCTCCCGGGCGTTCTGGATGGTCTTGTCGTCGACGTCGGTGATGTTCATGACATGCAGGACGCGGTAGCCCCGGTACCGGAGATACCGCCGCAGCAGGTCCTGGAAGACGAAGGTGCGGAAGTTGCCGATATGCGCGTAGTCGTACACCGTGGGCCCGCAGGTATAGAACCTGACGACGCCCTCTTCCAGGGGGCTAAATTCCTCTTTGGCGTGGGTCAGGGAGTTGTACAGTTCCAGCATATCGTTTCCCGGCTAGGCAATGCAGCTTACAGGAGCAACCCTTTCGAGTCAATGTTTGTGGCGCTCGATGGCGGGCGTCAAGGGAGTTGTCCCACACAACCGTGTTCATGCTGCCTGCCGCGCAGGAGTGTCGTTAACGGATGATTTGTCCGGATTCAGGCCGGCAACTAGAATCGCTTAAGGATGAATTGGTCGCGGCTCGCCGCGTGCAATGCCCAGTTCTACCGGGATACACCGCTACGTGCGGAGGGGAGGTTCATTTGCGAGGCAACAGGTCGGCCGGGACGGGGGCGGGGATCCCCGGCTACTCCCGTCGCAGTCTCAGGAGACGGAAATCCCCCTGTGTGCCCAGAAGCTCCGCGGAAAAGCCCTCCACGATGGCGAGTTCCCCTATCCGGTGCCCCTTGGTTACGACAAGAACGCCTCCGTGCTCACGCGACAGACGCCCGAGCGACACGGGGTCGTCCACTTTTCCGAGGACCTCGTAGCCGGTGTAGTACTGGAGCGAATGGTCCACGATGCCGTAGGTGACGATGGGTTCCTGTTCCAGCCGCACCTTCAACGCGAGTCCGGCCAGGTCCCTGGCGGAGTGATAGGTGCCCAATGCGGGGAATGCGAATACAACGGCGGCCACAACCACAAGCAGGCCATGAACGAGGGTTGCGGCCGCGGCTTTGCCGCAGCGGTTCCGGAATCCGAACGCGGCGGCAAGGAGGGCCGGGAGGAAAAGGACGGGGGACAGCAGCAGTCCGGTTTCCCAGTCCCCCCCGTAGTCCTTCCGGAAATATAGCGGCGCCCCCAGCGCCATTACGGCCGACAGTGCCAGGGAGAGAACCATGCTGATGCGCAGGACCGGGGACGCGGACCCGTCTTCGATGCGCCGCGCGATGCGCGCGCCCAGAATCAGGGATGCCGGCGGCAATGATGGCAGGATGTAGCCCGCGAGCTTCGAATCCGACATCGAGAAGAAAAGCAGGGGAACGAGAAACCAGCAGGTCAAAAACAGCATGCCCGGGTCCCAGTGCCTCCAGCGCCGCAGCGTCTTCAGGGGGGATTCCGTTATCAGAAACGGGAGCCAGCCGCTCCAGGGGAACATGAGAAGGAGCAGCACGGGGATGTAGAAATAGAAAGGCTGGGAGTGATGATGGATTTCCGTGACGTAGCGGGCGAGGTTGTGGTTGACGAAGAACGTTGCTACGAAGGCGTACCCGTTCTCCCTGAAGGCCAGCCAGAACCAGGGGGCGCCGACAAGCAGCAGGACGGGTATGCCGCGGCAGACCCGCCAGCGGCGCATCGTGTCCCCCCGGTCGTGGAGGTACCAGTACAGGAGCCCGATTCCCGCGGCCAGAATGACGGCGACCGGCCCCTTCCCGAGAACCGCCAGACCCAGGAACGCGTATGCGGCCAGGATTTTCAGGGGCCCGGGGTCCCGCCTGGCGGCTGCAGCCAGACACGCCAGGCCGAGGGTCAGGCAACAGGTGAACGGCATGTCGGTGGCGGCGGTCCTGCCCCCGGCGACGAACCCGAGGCTGGTCAGTGCGATGGATCCCCCAAGGAGTCCGGACAGCCGGTTCCAGAGGGCAGTTCCCAGCCAGAACAGGGCCAGTGCCGTGACGAGGGCGCCGAGGGCCGGGGCGCACCGAGCGGCCGCTTCCCTGTCCGGCACTGCGGAGAGGAAGGGAATGGTCGACCAGTAGTACAGGGGGGGTTTTTCCAGCCAGGGTTTGCCCTCGAGCGTGGGCGTTGTCCAGGAGCCGCTCGCGGCCATTTCTTCGGCGATGCGGGCATAGCGGGGTTCGTCGTTGCCGATGAATGGGAGGGCCCCGATCCGGAAAAACAGGGTCCCGATCGACAGCGCTGCCAACAGCAGCAGGGAACCGGCGGTGCTCTTAGCGATGGTTTGCACGGCGGATGTATCTTACAGGCGGGACCCTTGAAATACCAAGGAATGAATGCGTGCCGGCTCAATCGGGTGGGAGGGGGCCTCACAGCCCCCGTCCTCCCACACCACCGGACGTACG
>CAZYXB010000002.1:0-131487 GCA_964651155.1 uncultured Acidobacteriota bacterium
TGGTAACTGGCGACCACAAGATGTTGGGGCTACCCACTCAAAACCCTGAAGCGCCAAAAAATGATCTTGGCAAGATTTCAATACACATACAGTAGGCTACCGCCGGAGGGGATGATTCATCTGCAATTTTGACAGGAGTTGAAGGCACGGGAGGCAAGTACGGCCGTACACTTCGGATCCCGGACAAGTTACTTTTCAAGTTTCCGTAAGACCCAGCCCGTGTCCATTCCCCGCCCGAAACTTCTCAGGGCCTCAGGCCGGGGTTCAGCCGGGGCTTCAATCACGTGTTCCGGGTACCTTATCCCTTCCTGCCACAGCCATGTCGAGTCGAGGCGGGACATTTCCTCTAGGATCCGGCTCCCACTCCATCATCCGGGAGCGTGTACGATTTCATGTGCCTTCATTTCCAGCGGACGCAACACCGTCAAGGCAATAACGCAGGCAGGCAACTGGCAACGGATCTTTCCATCCGTCCGGTGACAGAAAGGATTCAACCGGACGTTGTGATTGGACTTGCCGCCCCGAAACTGTTACCCGACACCGTACCGATCCAAGGACAGCTGGACGATTTCCTCTGTTGCCCAGTCTTGATTGCCCGAGACCATGAGATTCTTTCCAGAAAGAGCTTCGGATTTTCCGACCTGGTAGCGGTCCTTCCGAAAGCTCATGTCGGCGGCTTTGCGCTGGCCGGCGAACTCCAACACGTAATACTGCGATCCGATGTGGATCGTTTCACATGCTCTATGATAGCGCTCCCGGATCGTTTCCGGTGACCGCCAATGAGGACGGTTTCCCCGGTAATAGCGCCGGAATTTGACGAGAACCGCATGGAGCGAATCCGGTTTCCGCTGCAACGTGTACGGCTGTTTCCGTGCCGTGCGCGGATGGTATGTCACGGCAACAGTCCTCTCCTGATTCCATATCCCCATACGGGTACGGAAAGCCGGTCATGCGATCCTGTCCGCGCTCGTCCTCGAGCAGCCGACGGTTTTTCTCGATGTCCAAGGGGGCAAACGTACCCTTGTCGGTCCCGGCGAGTTCCTCCGCGAAGTGCGTCGAGCAGGTCGTGATGAAGTGGATCCGGCTGTGATCGTCAATCGCCTGGATGGCCTTCCCACTGTTCATCCCCTTATCAAACATTATTGTCAAACGCTGTTTGCTATGGCTGAAACCGCACAGGACGCCGAACAACTCACCGGTCACCCGGCGGGACAGGCACCGGAGTATTCCGGCTACGGTCACGATGCCGTCAAGCATCTGCTTTTATCCCAGAGAACGCCGCCACAGAACATCATCCCGCTGGATCCGGATTTCATGCCCGGCATAATCGATCGGGGGATTGCCAGTGGCGGCCTCAATCGCCAGGACGCTCTTCTGACGGGAGGTGCGCTATGAACCGACCCGGCGCCCGGGTGCTTCTGAACGGCCATCCGAAGCTTTTGAGACTCCCATCCATGCTACGGCAATACCCGGAATGCGCCCTTCAGGCGCGCGAAGCAAAAGAAAGCCACGAGAGCTTTCTCCGGAACCTGACCGGGAACTGGAGCAGCGGCAGGCCAATCAGCTGAAACGGCGGCTGCAGGGTGCAAAGTTTCCGACACTGAAAACGCTGGAAGCGACAGACCTGAATCAATGGCCCGATTCCGCTCCCGAGCTCAACCCGCGCCCGTCATGCATTCAACCTGAATTCTGCCGGTTTCTGAACGTTCCCGGAATACCCCCTGGAATACGTCCGCTCTGCCCGCCGTCAAGCAGGAGTGTCGAACTCATTGCGGCTGGGGCCGCAAAAGGAGTGGGACGAGCTATCTGCACTTGAGCCGACGGGTAGACAATAGTACCGTCGGGAATCCTTACAACTCAAGAATCCGGTCTGCCGTTCCGCAAGTTCACGCATGTCAGCGTTTAATCGAATCATGAAATATAGTTGCAGAAATCTGTGTCAAGCCCTTTTACACTATCGACGCTGCGGCGGTTGGCCCGGCCATGGAAAGCCTCGAGAGAACTGTTATCGTAATTATTTGCATACATAGACTTTATCGCCACATCCATAAAAGAATTACTCACCTAATGAATCATTGGTCGAGACATTGCTTGATCTTAGGGCGGGTCGGAGACTCTCTATGGTTTCCTCTCATTGATTTCGCAGGCATCCGTGCCCGGCGGCGATAATACGTTCTGCCCGATGTCACTGCGGGGAAACAGACATAACTTGAATTATGGGGGTGAGGAAAAATGAGTGCAAGGACACGTTTCATGACAATTTGCCTGGCGGCAGTTTCCTTCATGGTTGTGTTCCCTTTGTCCGGGAATGCAGACATCGTCGGGGAAGCAACCATCTTGAATACGGGCGAAAACTACAGTACTACCGGCGGTTACTATTGGAACTATCCGCTTGGTTACGTGACGTGGACTGGTGCCGTCTACGACGGGGCGGGACCCTCCACTGGTTACAACACCTGGTCTCTCAATTACACCGCGAGCATTAACGGCGGCCCTTCTGATTGGGATGTCTATTGCACCGAGGTGCAAATGGACAATCCCGCCACAACGACGTCCTACACGCTGCTCTCGATCGACGGCACGCTTGATAATTTCGGGCTGGATGCCGAGGCGTACATTGCTTCGGCGTGGCTTGCCGATAATCATGGCTACACCTCCGGGGGAGACCCAAGCCAATCCGACAAAGCATTGGCGCAGCTTGTCATGTGGGAAATTATCCAAGATGGGCTCGATCAATTCGATCTGTATGGCGGGTCTTTCAGGAGTGCGGACAGGACTGATTGGAATAATGGCGCCGGAACCAACTATAACGCCCCCGCGTTGGATATGTATAACGCCATGGTAGCAGCGACAGACGACCTGACTACATTTTCCGGGATCGGCGATTGGGTTCTCGCTGTCAATCCGACAATCGAGGCAGGGCAAAACGTTGAAATCGCCTATGCCCAGAATTACCTTATCCATAACCCCATCCCCGAGCCGAGCACGCTGGTGCTGGTGGGCCTGGGTCTGTGCGGACTGCTGGTGATGCGGAAACGCCGGTCCTAACGAAAATCAAGGGGCCGGCCGATTCGGCCCGGCCCCTTCCTTTGCCGCCTCTTCCACCCGTCGGCCGTATGCCCTCTCCGGGCCGAAGTCCACAGCCGGGGCAAAGTCGCGCAATAGCCGGAGGATCCTCGGGAGGGCCCTGCCCTGTACGGAGGCGCACGCGGCGTCTGCGGGGAAGACAAGATCCCCCTCGCATGGAACACGGGCATCCCAGACGGCGCGGGAAATCGAGTACGCCCGGTCCAGGCGCGACCCGGCATTATGATACCCCTCGCCGGGAGGGAACGGGATTTTGGATGCCCCGGGCCCCTCTGCCTGCTTCATGCCCCTATGGATCGAGATATACACCCTCCGGAAGTCCCTCCCGAGTCAAAGAGAACGCGCCTCCCGTTTTCCGATCAAGGCCCGCCCGGGCGCTCCGGCACCCGGCCCGTCCGGGAATGCGGGGGGCTCCCCGGGGGCCATCATACCCGAAAACCCGGCGCCCGGGCGCGCAATCCGTTGGGGGTCCCGTTTCGGGCGGCACCTGGTGTACAATAAGGCGTTCCGGCCCGGCCGGTTGCTGTCGCCAACATTCGTCAGTCCAGGGGCCCGATCCCCGGGCCCCGGCGGGGGTGCGCCCATGAGACCGAACCTGATACTGTGCCTATGCCTGCTGTGCGGGATCCCGGGAGCCCGTGCCGGGGCGACCCTGACGGAAATCCGCACGGCATCGAGCGATGTCCTGGTGGCCCTGCTCGCCGGGGATACGGCCGACGTCGACGCGGTCGACACCCGGGACGCGTCCCGGTGGACCGTCAACGGGGAGCCGGCCCGGGAGATCACCCGGTACGCCACCGCGGCCGATCCCATGACCCACCACGTCTACCTGAGGACGTCGGGGCTCGAGGAAGGGAAGACCTACCGGGTGGAGACGCCCTACGGGGGGATGGCGGCCGTTTTCCGCGAGAGGGACATGTTCTGCGAGGCGATCAAAACCAACCAGTCGGGCTACAGCGCGCGTTCCCGGGTGCGCTACGCGAACTTCGCCGTCTGGCTCGGCACCGGGGGGGCGGAGCCGATACGGGGGCAACTGCCCGCCTATGAAGTGTTCGAAACGGCCACGGGCCGGACCGTTGCGTCGGGGACGCTCGAGGAAACCGGCCGCGACGAGGGCTCGGGCGATTACGTCTACCGGATCGACCTGGAGGGCGTGCCCGAGGGGGGGCCGTACAAGATCGCGGTGCGGGGCTGCGGCAGCTCCCATCCCTTCGGCGTGGGGGGGGCGTTCTCCCGGAGGCTCGCCTACACCCTTTTCCGGGCCCAGTACCTGCAGCGGTGCGGGTGCCCCATCCACGATCCCGACATACGGCCGCTCCCCTGCCACACGCGCGTCTACGACGTCGACGGCCCGATCGGCGAGGCCAACATCGATGTATCGGGCAGCGAGCGCGTGCTCGTCGTCCACGGCGGATACCACGATGCCGGGGACGCGGACCGCCGCGCCTACCACATGGCCAACCCGGCCATCAACCTGATGATCTACGAGGCGTTCCCGGAGTATTTCACCGACAACCAGTATGACATCCCCGGCGATTTCGACGACCGGTACGGGATCGTCAACTACGCCAACGGCGTCCCGGACATCCTCGACGAGGCCGCGTGGGGGGCCCTGGTATGGGAGCACCTGCAGAACGAGGACGGGAGCGTTCATTTCGGGACGGAAACCCGGGGATACCCCGAGCCGTTCGCCGCGCCGATGGACCGGGACGACAAGAAATACGGCACGGTGCGCATCGACAGCCGGGCGACCGCGACGGCCGCCGGTCTGTTCCTGCACCTGGCCCGCGCCCTGGCCCCGTACGACGAGGTCCGGAGCGCGGAGCTGGCCCGGCGGGCCGACCGGGCCATGGCGTTCGAGCGGGAGACCGTGGCCGCCCCCGAACGGCTCTACTACCACATCCAGCGGTACCTGCTGTTGGGCGACGAGGCCGACCACCGGGCCGTCCGGGAGCTCTACGGCATCGCCGCCGGGCTCAAAAACAACCTCTACCTCACCCCGGGGTACTCGCTCAATGACGACCGGTTCGACAACCCCGCCTACATCCTCTCCTACATCGTGGAGACGAAGGTCCCGGTCGACCCGGCCATCGCCGCCTTCTTCAAGGATGCGATCCTGGAGGCGGCCGACGCCGCCATCGCCGAATTGCGCCGCCGCGCCTACCCCGTGGGCAACAACCCCGCCGGCACGGCCTGGGGCCACAACGTGCGCCAGCCGCAGTACGCGGCCGCCCCCATGCTGGCCTGGAGGCTCACAGGGGAGCAGGGGTATTTCGACGCGGCCTCGGAGCTGATGGACTACAAGACGGGCCTGAACCCCCTGGGCATCAGCTACATCACCGGCCTCGGGTTCTACGGGGTCCGGAACGTGCACGACCGCGAAAGCGCCTTCATGGCCTCCCGCGGCCTGGGGCCGAAGCCCGGCATCACCGTCTTCGGCCCGGGCGTGACCGGGTGGACCCGGGGCATCCGCGTCGTCCCCCCCGTCGAGAGCCTGCCCAAGGAGCGGCAGTACGCCGACGACAGGGAGATCATCTCCTTCAACGAGTTCACGATTTTCGAGACCATGCACTACGACGCGCTCTACACGGTCCTGGCCGGCGGCGGCAAATGGGACGGGAAGGATCCTTTCCGGCAGGCGGGGGATGGGGCGCCCGGGGCGGGGGCGCCCGGGGCGGGGGTCCCCGGGGCGGGGGCGCTCAGTACGCCTTTTTGATTTCAACCCCCCGGTAGTAGGTCTCGAGGATCTCCCGGTAGCTCTTCCCGGCCTTGGCCATCCCGTAGGCGCCCACCTGGCACAGCCCGACCCCGTGCCCGTAGCCGCGCCCGTGGAAGGTGAAGGACGCGACGGCGCCGTCGGGCGTCTTTTGCCGCTCGATCGTGTAGAGCGTGTCGCGGAGCCCCAGCGCCCCCCGGAGCCTGTAGCCGTTGACCACGGCCGAGGACCGGCTGCCCACGACGCGGACCTCGACGACACGCCCGGAATTGCCCAGGCGCGCTGGTTCGATGTCCTCCAGTTCCCCGATGTCGCCGGCCAGGGCACGCAGCTTTTCCCCGGCGTCCTTGCGCGCAAGGGTCGCTTCCCAGGTCGCCACGGGGGAGTAGCGGTCGCTTGCGGCCCCGGACGGGTTGAGCTCGACCTCCAGAAAATCGATGGCACCGTCCTGGTCGACGTGAAATGCGGCCTTCTCGTTTCCGATGACCCGGACGGCCTCCACGGGGATCCTCCTGCCGGCCTCGCTGCGGAACACGGCCAGGTTCGGGGCCAGGCGGAACGTGCGCGCGCTATGGCCCCAGCGGATCTCGATCTCCGCGGCCGACGCGCCGGACGGCTCCGCGGCCGCCGCGGAGAATACGCCCTGGCGGAGGACGTCGGGCTTTTGGGATTCCGCCCAGCGGAGCACCAGCAGCAGCGCCTCGCCCCTGCGGATGGGGTCGTGCGGGCGGGCGGTGTTGTCCGGGAAGGGGCGCCACAGGTTTTTCTGCATCAGGAAGGCCAGCGCCGGGCGCGCCGTTTCGGGGACCTCGGGCCCGTCGGCGAGGTTGCCGGAGTAGTAGGCCGCGTCCGCCGGGGAAATCCTGCGGCGGATCTCGTCGGGGCCGAACAGATGCTCCGCGGCCGATTGCAGGAAGGCGATGCGGGTGACCGGCGAAGCGCCGCCGGGCGGGCCGCCGGGCGGGCCCCCGCGGGGGTCGATGATCCTCTGAGCCCTGCCGATCAGGCCGGCTGCCTCCCCGCCGTCGAGGGGGCCGTCCAGGTCGGCGGCCGACAGGGGGGCTCCGGCGATGCCGAGGACCCGGGCCAGTTCCAGGTCCCGGTTGGCCAGGCTCCCGTCGTCGGCGTACACCGGGGCGTTCAGGCTGTGGCGCCCGGGGATGGTCGCGCCGTCGGCGGCGCCACCATCGACGGCGCAGGCGACGCTGACCAGGTAGGGGACCGGGGGGCCGCCGTACACATTGGCGAAATCCTCCGTCCGCCCCCCGCACGTCGACGTGTACATGGCGTCGATCAGCTCGCCGTCGTAGTAGACGGCCAGGCCGGCCGTGCGGCGCACGGCCTCGTCGGTGGCCTCCCTTTCGGCGGCCACGCCGCCGTAGACCTGGGTCCTGGTGTCGTTGGTCAGGTCGAATCCCTGGGACTCGTATCGGCCCATGTGCCTGAGCGCGTAGGTCCTCGCGGCGATCGACTGCGCCGCGAGCGCGTCAAATTCCGGGTAGGTGGCCGGGCTCATCTCGGCGGGGACGACGCCGGGGAGGTACTCCTCCATCCGGAGGCGGTTGACGACGGTGACGCGGTTGTTGCCGCCGGGCCGCACGTCGAGGAGCCCGCGGTAGGCCTTCCCGTCCAGGGTCAGGAATCCGGAACCCGAGGGGGGCAGGAAAAGGAATCCGGAGCCGCCGACCATGAAGAGCCCGTCCTCTCCCCGGAGCGCCAGGGCCGGCCGGCCGGTGCCGCCCGGGCGGGCATCCTCGACGATGAACGCGTCCGGATACCCGTTGCCGGCCAGGGTGTCCCGCAGCCGCGCGGCCTCATCCCTGGTCTCGAACTCCCCCACCCGTACCCGGTGCGAGGTGGCGTCGGAGTTCTCGCGCAGAACGGCCGGCACCCCGAGGGCCTTCTCGAGTTCCGCCCGGATCCTTTCGGCCGACTCCCGGCTCCTGGACGAGAGGACCTGGACGCGGTGGCAGGGCCCGGCCGGTCCGGTTCCCGGCCCGCGCTCGAAACGGATGCGCACCGATCCCCGCACCGCCTTTCTTTCGGCCTCCGGGACGTTTTCCATGAGGTAATACTCGCCGCCGGAGGCGATGACGACCTCCGCGGCATCGGTGACGAGGCCGATGCGGATCCACGGCCCCAGGGCGCTGTCGGGCGTCGCGCCGACGGCCTTGTCGACGCCCGGCTCCCGCGCCGCCCCAGGCCCCGGCGCCGCTCCAGGCCGGGCGCGTTCCGTCCCGGCCTGGGGCGGCGGTTTCGGGGGCTCGACCCGGGCCCTGGGTTTTCCGCAGGCGCACATCAACAGGGTGGCCGCCGAGAGCAGGATGACCGTCAGCTGTGGGTGTCGCGTGAGCATTGTCCTGAACCTTTTGTGATGCGGAGGCCCCGGTGCCGCCGGGACCGCCTGAGCGCGCTTCATCGGGGGTCGGGGATGAATATGTATTTCACGCCGATGTGCTTCCCCGGGAAACCTTCCGGCAGCGGCGGGAAGGGATCGGACTGGATGATGGCGTTCAGCGCCGTCATGTTCAGCGAATTGTTGCCGGACGAATCGACGATGCGGGCATCGAAGTTGTTCCCCTCCCGGTCGATGTAAAAAATGATGGTCGTGTACCCGTTCGACTCGCGGAGGTTCGAGGGGATGTACCAGTTGCTGGTCACCCGCTGCCGGATGCGGCTGGCGTATTCGTCGAGCGGGAAGCCCCGGTGGTCGAATATGCCGCTCCCGCTCCCGCGGATCGCCTGGTCCATGGTGTCGAATGTGCGGATGCCCTCCTCCTCGGCCGCGGGGGGCGCGACGGGGATCCGCGCGGGGGCCGTATCGAGCGCGAGCGCCTCCTCCCCGGGCGGGGGCCCCTCCAGGGGGGTGACGGCTTCGGCGGCGGGTTCCGGCTCCGGGACGGCGGGGGCCGACTCCCCTTCTCCCGGCCGGGACCCGGTTCCCGGAACCTCGGCCAGGTCCGAGGCGTCTTCGGACCCCGCCGGAGTCTCCGGCGCGGCTTCGGCGGTCAGCCGCACATCCACGTCCGGGGCGTCTTCCTGCCCGCTCCCCCAGCGCACCTCGGTTCTCCGGGTGTCCGCGTTCCGTTCCGGCGGGTTGTCCCAGTCGTATATCAGGCCCCGGAGCACGTCGTACGGGGGGAGCTCCATCGGCCGGAGAACCGCGACGGTCCGGTACTCCCCGTCGTCGGGGGCGTCGGGGGATTCCGAGTATTCGGGGAAGAGGATCAGCCCGCGGAAATGGGGATACATCCCCCCCCGGAACAACCAGGGGTTTTCCACCAGCACGACCACCAGCAGCAGGTGGAGGACGCAGCTGGCCGCGACGGAGACGCAAAAACGCCCCGTCGGCCGCCTTCTCCGGTTGGTGGACAGTGCAAAATCAAACATCCTCGTGCTCCGGGTCGTTTCCTCCCGTCCGTAGTGGTACAGGGGTCAGGACCTGTCAATTTCGAGGGCCTGCGCCCGTTCCGCCTGGGCCAGGATCTCGAGGGCGAGCGCAAGGGCGCGGCGCCCGTCGCCTCCGGTGCATTCGACCGGCCCGATCCCTCGTACCGCCCTGAGGAAGGCGTCGAGTTCCTCGCGGAGGGGCTCCCTGTTTTCGGGAGTGAGCCTGCGGCTGACGATTTCCGGGAGCCCCCCCTCCCGAGTCTGCTCGAGGCCGGTGACGGTCACATCCTGCCGCGTGTAGTCCAGGGATATGTACTGGTGCTTCTGAAACAGCCGCAGTTTGCGGACCTTGTCGGCCGATACCCTGCTGGCGGTGATGTTGGCGACGCATCCGTCCTCGAAAATGATGCGGGCGTTGGCGATGTCGATGCGCCCGGTCAGGATGGCTATGCCGACGGCCTGCACCCCGGCGACGCGGGACCGGACCAGGGAGCCTATGATGTCCAGGTCGTGGATCATCAGGTCCAGGACGACGTCGATGTCGAGGCTGCGCGGCGTGAACGACCCCAGGCGGTGCGACTCGAAAAAACGGGGGCGGGAGACGATTTCGCGCAGCTTCGCGACGGCGGGGTTGAAGCGTTCCAGGTGCCCCACCTGGAGGACGCGGCCGCCGGCGGCCGCAGCGCGGACCAGACGGTCGGCGTCTTCGAGCGTGTGGGCGATCGGCTTCTCGACCAGCACATGGATCCCGCGCTGCAGAAACTGCTCCCCGATGTCCGCGTGCAGGGTGGTCGGGACCGCGATGCTGACGGCATCGACCTTCCCGAACAGGCCGGCGGGATCGGTGAAGGCCTCCGCCCCCAGCGGGGCCGCGACCTCCTCGGCCCGGCCGGGGCGCACGTCGGCGACGCCCGTCAGTACGGCGCCCGGCAACGACGCGTACACCCGCGCGTGATGCCGCCCGAAGGCTCCCGCGCCGACAACCCCGACTCTGACTCTATCCATCCGATGCTCCGAGACTATGTACGACAAAGGGCCGGACGCTTTCCATTTTTTCCGCCGCCCGGGCCGGCTACCCGCCCAGGGGGGGGAGCGCGACGATGGCGATATCGCGCGCGTCGGCCGCGGCGACCATGGCTTCGCGGTCGAATACGATCGTCCTGGCGGCGTCGATCACCAGGGCGGTCGCCCCGGACGCGGCCATGGCCTCCACCGTCGCCAGACCCACGACCGGGATGTCGAACCGCATGTCCTGCTTCGGCTTGCTGACCTTGACGACGGTCAGCCGCCTGCCGTTGGCCAGGCGTCCCGCCCGCGCGATGACGGCATCGGTCCCTTCCATGGCCTCGACGGCGACGACGGCCCGGTCCCCCACGACGATGGTCTGGCCGATGTCCATCGACGCGATGGCGTGGGCTATCGGCCGCCCGTAGGCCACGTCGGCCTGCTCCGCCCCGGAAAATCCCCGCGCCGAGAGCGCCCCCTCCTTTGGCAGGTGGGGCCCGAGCAGCACGGTCGAATCCACCAGGGTGATCCCCGACTCCTCCAGAATCTTCGACACCCCCCCGATGAGGGAATCCGTGTTCCGGCTCTTGAGCCCGGCCAGCATGCGCATCATCGTCAGGTCGGGGATGGAGGCGCTGAAGATCTGC
The DNA here is from genome assembly GCA_964651155.1 of uncultured Acidobacteriota bacterium. Classification (GTDB taxonomy): domain Bacteria; phylum Acidobacteriota; class UBA6911; order UBA6911; family UBA6911; genus UBA6911. Next base: position 10,846 of record CAZYXB010000002.1, read on the forward strand.
ACGTGCCGGACCTGGCCGGCCATGATGGCCCTGCCGACGCCCTCGGCCCGGAACAGGCCGATGAGCTTGCCGAGTTCCCCGAGGCCCAGCCAGTGGACGGGATACCCCTGCCCCTCGATTTCCGGGAGCGCTTCCCCCTTGACGGCCGCGACGACGACGGGAATGCCCTGCTGCCGGGCCGAGTGAAGCACCTTGAAGGGGAACTGGCCGTTTCCGGCGATCAGGCCCAGTTTTTTGTTTCCGTCATCCATGGAGGCACCGGCCGCATGCACGAACGTCCCTAGCGGATGAAGCCGCGCTTGGACTGTTCCATAAACCCGATGAGGGTGTCGATTTCCGGGGCGGTCCAGCGCATGGACCGGACCTTCGCCAGGGCGTCCCCGGTGTTGAGCCCAGAGCGGAAGCAGACCCTGTAGGCCTGTTTCAGTTCGGCGATGGCCTGCGGGGGAACATTCCTGCGCTCGAGCCCCAGGGTGTTGATCCCGTATATCTTCGCCCGGTTCCTGTCCCCGACGGTCTTGACGTAGGGGAGCGCGTCGCGCGTCACGACCGAAAACCCCCCGATGAAGGCGTGGGGGCCCACCCGGCAGAACTGGTGGACGGCGCTGAAGGCGCCGACGGTGGCGTGGTCGCCGACGGTGACGTGCCCGGCAAGGGTTGCGGCATTGGCCATGATCACACCGTCGCCGACGACCGAGTCGTGGGCGACGTGGCTGTAGGCCATGAAGTAGCCCCCGCGGCCGACGACGGTGGCCCCGTTGCCCTCCCCGGTCCCGCGGTTGAGCGTGACGAACTCGCGGAACACGTTGTCGTCGCCGATGACCAGCCGCGTCTCCTCCCCCCGGTATTTCAGGTCCTGCGGGTCGGTGCCGACCGAGCTGTGGCTGTAGAACCGGCAGCGTTCCCCGATGGTTGTCCAGCCCCCGATGGTGACGTGCCCGTCCAGGACCGTGCCGCTAGCGATCGTCGTGTGCGGACCGATCGTGCAGTAGGGCCCGACGGTGGCGCTGGGGGAGATGTGGCAGGACGTGTCTATGATGGCCGTAGGGTGTATGGGCATGGCACTAGAAATCCGGTGAATGTTGCACGTCGCGGTACCGGGGGAACGTCCGTCCCGCCCCGCTGGGCGGGACGCCGCGTCAACTCCGGGGCACCAGGGAGCATGCGAGCACGGCATCGACCGCCAGGCGGCCCTCCACCGTCGCCCGCCCCCGCATTTTGTAGTACCGCCCCCTGGTTTTCAGTACCCGTACGTCGATGCGGAGCTGGTCCCCGGGAACAACGGGGTGACGGAACCGGCACTTGTCGATTCCCGAGAAGTAGACCAGCCGGGAACCGCGCTCCGGGTCGCCGCTGAGCAGCAGGATGACTCCCACCTGCGCCAGAGCCTCGACGAGCAGCACTCCGGGCATCACCGGGTGGTCGGGGAAATGCCCCTGGAAAAAGGGCTCGTTGATGGTGACGTTCTTGAGCCCTGTCATGTAGCTGGTGCCGTCGGTTTCGAGGATCCGGTCGACGAGCAGAAACGGGAACCGCTGGGGCAGTATCCGGATGATGTCGTCGATGGCCTTGATCGAAATGCCGCTCGCCATAGTGATCCAGCCGCTCGGGGATGCGCCCGGGCTCCGCACCGGCGGGCCGGCCGCCGCGATGCCCCCCGGGATTTACGGTTTGGCCGCCGGCGGCGCGGGAGCCTTCGCCTGCTCGACGGGGTGGGTGGTGTTGTAGATCTTCACCATCTCGTCGGTGATGTCGACCGCGGGGGCGATCCACGCGTCGCGCTGCCCGTTGAAAACGAGCACCGCGTCGAGCCCTTTTTCCCTGGCCACCTTGTCGATCACGGTCTCGAGCTTCTTGAGGATGCCGCTGGTGGCGCGGTCGCGCCTGTTGTCGATTTCCCTCTGCGTGTCCTGCTGAAAGCGCTGGAGGTCCGTCTCCTTGACGCTGATCTGGTATTGCAGGTCCGCGCGCGCTTCGTCGGTCAGTTTCGAGCCCTGGACGCTCAGCTGGTTCTTGAGGCTGTCGAATTCGCTCCGCATGGAGGCCATTTCCGCGGTCTTGTCGTCGACGAACTTCTGGATCACCGCGAACTCCTTCTTCCCCTCGTCCGTGCTGAGGATGGCTGATTCCACGTTCAGCCAGACAATTTTACCCGTCTGCCCCAAACACGCCGCCGGCGCCCAGAGGGCCACGAGCAGCACGCATGATAGTAGTCGCACCATTGAGTCTGTTCTCCTTTGCAATCAGGCGGGAAGCCTGCCGTAGGCTGGGTTGTCCGTCCTGAATATTGATCCGTCTGCCCCTCGGCAGGGTACGGGATGCCTGAAACTTGAAAATGTACTACAGTTCCCCCTCGGGGCAAAGAGGAATCCGCCTTTGGCCCGAACTTCCGCACGGCGTCTTCGGGCGGGCTAGAAACTGCGGCCGATTGTGAACTTGATGTCGCTCGCGGCCTCGGAAAACCTCAGGGGCGTGTTCCCGACGGTGATGGTCTTGTCCAGCCGCTGGGGGTTGCGGGCGAAGATCAGCCGGAACGGCGTGTTGACGACCGGGAGCGTGAACTGGATTTCCACGCCCACGGACCCGCGGATCTTGTTGTTGATCTCGTCGATGACCTCGACGGTGGACGCGCCGAAGTTACCCAGGGACTCCTTGCGCGTGATCCGCACAACGCCCATATCGTAGAACAGTGCCATCGCAAGCGGCCCCGCGATCGGGATGCGGTACTCGAAGTTGAGCAGCCCCATGGTGTCGCCGCCGACCGGCGAGAGGTTGGGCTTGGACATGGCCAGCCCCGTGTTGGGGTCGATCAGGGGGTTGCCGCTCTGGTCGTACAGCGGGGTGTTGACGATGACGTAGGGCATGATCGAGCGGATGTCGAAGCCGCGGATCTGGTTTTCCCCCCCCATGTAGAAGCGCTCGTAGAACGGGACGCTCGAGTCGTTGTAGGCCTGGACGTACTGGCCGATGAGCTGGAGCCCGAACACGTTGTGGCCGTGGCTGAGCCACCTGTCCGGGAAGAAATGCCGCAGCTGGACCGTCGGCTGGATCATGTTGTAGTCCCCGCCGAATACGCTTCCGGATATCCCGACGGACAGTTGCAGGCTGGTGCCCTTGGACGGGCTGAAGTAGTGGTTGGTCGAGTTGTAGCTCGCCGAGGGGGTGAATTCGCTGCGGAGGATGCCGTCGTAGCTGGTCGAGCCGGCGATCTGCGAAACGAGGTTGTTGCCGAGGGATTCGTCGATGTCGGTGATCTGGATGCTTTGGAAGGAGTAGCCGAATCCGCCCGACCACAGCGACCGGCCGATGCGGCGCCTGAGCGACAGCTGGGTCCCGGTCGAGTGCCGGGTGTAGAGTTCGAACGGCTCCCCGGTCAGGTAGTCGGTGATCCCGTAGGTGTTGTAGGTGTCGTAGCGCTGCCGGCGCTTGAAGACCTGCAGGCCCATGTTCCAGGGGGAGTCGAGCAGATAGGGCTCGGTGAAGGCCACGGAGTAGTAGGTGGTCCGCGTTCCCCCCTGCAGGCTGAAGTCCAGGCTTTCGCCCCGGCCCATGAAGTTGTTGGTGGAGTAGTTCAGGCCGATGTAGCTGCCCGAGATCCCGCTGACGCCCGCCGTGAAGCCTATGGACTGCTGGCTTTTTTCCTTCACCTTGACGTTGATGTTCACCAGGCTGGTTTGTTCGTCCGGGAGCACCTCGTAGTCTTCCTCTTTGATCTCCTCGAACAGCCCCAGCTGGTTGAGCCGCAGGATCGACTGCTCCATCGCCGTGCTGCCGAAGATGCGGCCTTCCTGGATGAGGAATTCCCGCCGCAGGACCTTGTCGCGCGTCTTGGAGTTGCCCTCGAAGTCGATCCGGTCGACGTAGAACTGGTTCCCGATGTCGAAATCGAAGGAGATGGAGTAGAGCTTGTTGGCCCGGTCGAGGTTCTCCGTGGGGATGTAGGACCAGTTGAGGAACCCCAGGTTCGAGTAGAGCTTCTTGGTGTATTCGAGGGCGTCCCTGATCCTGGTGAAGTTGACGATGTCCCCGCGCTTCATCCCGAAGGCGCCGACCAGGTTCTCGCAGTTGAGCGGCTCGCAATTCTTGAATTCGAGTTTCTCAATGAGGTACTGCTCCCCGGCGTCGACCGGAATTTCGATGGCGAACTGCCGTTTGGATTTCCGCAGCAGCGGCAGCATCCCGCGGGGGCCCTCGAAGATCCGGATCTGGGGTGCGCCCACCTGGATGTCCATGTACCCGTGCTCCTTGTAGAAGGCCTCCAGGTTCATGGCGATGTCCATCTCGAGCTTTTCGGGGTGGTACTTGTCCGTCCCCTTGAACATGGTCCGGAGCCCGTGCTCCTTGGTGAGCTCCAGGGCGTTTCGAAGCGTGTCGTCGCCGAAGATCTTGTTGCCGGTGAAGCGTATCTGCCCGATCTGAACGGTCGGCCCCTCGTCGATGACGAAGCGGACCCGGATGCTCGTCGGGTCGATGTCCTCTATCTGGCTGCGCACCGTCCCCAGGGGCTTGCCCCCCTGCGCCAGCATGCTTTTCAGGATCTGCTCCGCGGTCTTGATCTTCGAGGGCTCGTACCGGCTGTCGACGGAGAGGCCCACCTTGTTTTCCTTGAACGTGTCCAGGATGTCGGACTCGGAGAAGGCGCTGTTGCCGGTGAATTCGAGGGCGCGGATCAGCGGTTTGTCCTTGAGGACGAAGGTGATGATTTTCCCGATATCGCCGTCCCGCTCCTGGATCTGGATGTCGTCGAACATGTTGGATTTCCACAGCGCCCTGAGGTCGAACTGCAGCTGCTCTTCGCTGTAGGGGGATCCCGGGGAGGTGTTGATGTAGAACCGGATCCTCTCTTCGCCCATGCGGCTGCCCCGGATGTCGATTCTCTCGATCAGGGCCGCCTGGGGCTCCTGTGCCGGCATCGCGGCCCCGGACAGAAGGAATGCGAGAAGGCACCCCCCGATAATTGCTGATTTGGCCATGCATCCTCCAGGCGGTCGTTATCGATGAAACCTCTATATTAGATAAAAGAGGGCGCGAAATCCAGCGGGAGTCCCGGATATCTCGCCGGGGACCGTCACGACGGCTCCGTCTCTGCCCTTGTAAGACTCCGGCACGCGCATTTGGTTCGATTATTTTTCGAGCGGATTGTGCCCGGTTTCTCCGTCCCCCGGGCGATGGGCCCCCCGGCTTCGATCCGGGCCGTCGGGCCCGCCGGCGACCGTGTAGCGGAGGGCGCCGTCGCCGGGGGAGATGTCGAGCACGTCCCCGGGTTTGATGCGGTTCTGGATGATGCCTTCCGAAAGGGGGTCCTCGATGTACCTCTGGATGGCCCTGCGCAGCGGCCGGGCGCCGTAGGACCGGTCCGTGCATGTCTGGTCCACGATCCACTTCTCGACCCCGGGCATGAGGCGGATCGATATCTTTTTCTGCCGCAGCACTTCGTTGGCCGCCCCGATGAGCAGCCCCACGATCCGCTCCAGGTCCTCGTCGGTGAGCGATTCGAAGAGGATGATGTCGTCGAGCCTGTTGAGGAATTCCGGGTTGAAGGTACGCTTGACCTCCCGGGTGACGAGCTCCTCGGTCTGCCGGGCCTCGGCCTCGCCGGTGGCCTGAAATCCCAGGTGCCGGCGCTTTTCCAGGTGGCGCGCCCCGATGTTGGACGTCAGGATGATGAGGGTGTTCTTGAAGTCGATCCGGTTGCCGAAGGAATCGGTCATCTGGCCGTCCTCGAACACCTGAAGGAGGATGTTGTAGACGTCCGGGTGCGCCTTCTCGATTTCGTCGAGCAGCAGCACCGAATAGGGGTTCCGCTTGACCTGTTCGGTCAGCTGGCCCCCCTCCTCGTGGCCCACGTATCCGGGCGGGGACCCGATGAGCTTCGAAACCGAATGCTTTTCCATGTATTCGGACATGTCCAGGCGGATCATGGCCGCGTCGCTGCCGAAGAGGAACGAAGCGAGCGAGCGCGCCATCTCCGTCTTCCCCACGCCGGTCGGGCCGAGGAAGAGGAAGGAGCCCACGGGCCGCTGGGGCGATTTCAGGCCGGCCCTCGACCTCCGGATCGCCTTGCTGAGGGCGCGGATCGCCTTGTCCTGGCTGACGATCCTCAGGTGCAGCTCCTGCTCCATGCGCAGGAGTTTCGCCATCTCCTCCTCCTGGAGCGCCGACAGGGGGATGCCGGTCCATTTCGAGATCACCTCCTCGACGTCCTCGCGCCGGACCGCCGGCGGCGCGGCCGTGTGCAGCCTCCACTGTTCCCGCAGCACCCGGCAGGACCCCTCCGGCCCGCCTTCCGGGGAATCGTGGGGCAGGGCCTCCGGGGATCCGGCGGGTGCGCCGGTGTCGCCGTCGAGGAAACACACCCGCGGCTCCAGCTCCGTCCTGCCGCCCGGGAGCACCGCCCCCCGCAGTTTGACCCGGGCGCCCGCTTCGTCGATCAGGTCGATGGCCTTGTCGGGCAGGTGCCTGTCGGGCAGGTACCTGGCCGACAGGCGCACCGCCGCCTCGATGGATTCGTCCGAGTACCGGACCTGGTGGAAGATTTCGTACCGCTCCTTGACTCCCCTGAGGATCTCGATGCTCTCGGTCTCGGACGGCGCCGCCACCTTCACCGACTGGAACCGGCGCTCGAGCGAGCGGTCCTTCTCGATCGAGCGCCGGTACTCGTAGGGCGTGGTCGACCCGATGCACTGGATGTCGCCGCGCGACAGCGCGGGCTTCAGTATGTTGGCGGCATCGAGGGACCCCTCGGCGCTGCCGGCGCCGACGAGCATGTGCAGCTCGTCGATGAAGACGATCAGGTCGCGGTTTTCAACCAGCTCCTTCAGGATCGTCTTCATGCGCTCCTCGAACTGGCCGCGGTATTTCGTCCCGGCGACGATCAGGGGTATGTCGAGCGCCAGGATCCGCTTGTCCTCCAGGGGGGGCGGCACGAGCCCCGATACGATCTTCTGCGCCAGCCCCTCGACGATGGCCGTCTTGCCGACCCCCGGCTCGCCGATGAGGACGGGGTTGTTCTTGGTCCTGCGGCAGAGTATCTGTATCAGCCGTTCGGTCTCGCCGCCCCGCCCTATGAGCGGGTCCAGGGCGTCGTTCTTTGCCGCCTCGGTCAGGTCGCGGGAGAATTCGAGGAGGCTCAGCGGCTCCCTGGGCCTCGAGGGCGCGCCTCTTTCGGGCGCGCCCCTTTCGGGGGCGCCTCTGTCGGGTGCACCCCTGTCGGGGGCGCCCCGGAGCAGTTCCTCCCGGATCAGTTCCGGGTTGATGCCGTATCCCCTCAGGATCTCCGCCGCGACGGACCGGTCCTCCCGCAAAAGCCCCAGGAGGATGTGCTCGGTGCCGATGTGTTTGTGGGCTAGCCGGTTGGACTCTTCCGCCGCGCGGTTGAGGATCCGTTTGCTTTCTTCGGAGAAGGGGAGATCGACCGACGTCGACACACGGTCGCGCACCAGGGTGCGCCCCTCGATCTCCTTGCGTATCTTCTGGATGGTGACCGGGGCTTTCGGAAAGTAGCGCACCGTCAGGTTTTTGTCCTCGCGGATCAGCCCGAGGAGCAGGTGCTCGGCCTCGATTGTGGGGCTGCCTAACTGGCTGGCCTCGTACCGGGCGAAGAAGATGACTCTGCGGGCTTTTTCGGTGTATTTTTCAAACATACGCTCGCGCCCTTGTCGTGTGTCTTCATTATACGGATAGACCGGAAAGGGTGTAAAGACAGAAAAGCGGCGGCGGGCTACTCTAGGACCAGGATCCCGTTTTCGAGGCGGTAGGTTCTCGTGCACATCCGCGCCAGCTTTTCATTGTGGGTGACCAGCAGGGAGGTCAGGGAGCGCCGGGTGTGCATCGACCGGAAAAGGGATCCGATGGCCTGCCCGGTGTGCGGATCCAGGTTCCCGGTGGGCTCGTCGGCCAGCAGCAGGTCCGGGCCCCCGACCAGGGCCCTGGCCAGGGCGACCCGCTGCTGTTCCCCCCCGGACAGTTCCCCGGGGCGGTGGTGCGCCCGGGGCTCGAGGCCGACGTCGTCGAGGATGGCCGCGGCCGCGGCCGCGGCCGCCTGCCTGCCCTGGCCCCGGAGCAGCAGCGGCATCATCGTGTTCTCCAGCGCCGTGAACTCCGGGAGCAGGTGATGGAACTGGAAGACGAACCCAATGGTGCGGTTGCGGAAGTCGGCCATCTCCAGCGGGTGCAGGCCCGCGATCTCCCGCCCCGCTATCCTCAGGGAGCCCCCGTCGGGGCGGTCCATCCCCCCCAGAAGGTGCAGCAGCGTGCTTTTCCCGGAGCCGGACGCCCCGGTCACGGCGATCATCTCCCCCCTGTCGACGGTCAGGCAGAGCCCGGAGAGGACCTCCAGCCTCTGGTTGCCGGAGCGGTAGCCCTTCGACAGGCCCTCGACCTCGACCAGTCTACTCATAGCGCAAAACCTCTACGGGGTCGAGCCCGGCCGCCCGCCGGGACGGGTACAGCGTGGCCAGGTAGCTGATCAGGACCGCGGTCGCCGACACCAGCAGAACGTCTGAGGCCTCGACGTGGAAGGGGACGTAGGGGATGCTGTAGATCTCCGGCTGCAGGCGGATGAGCCGGTAGTGGTCGAGCAGCCAGCTCGCGCCCACCCCGAGCAGGCCGCCCAGGATCGTTCCGAAAACCCCGATGAGGAGCCCCTGCAGCATGAACACCTTCTGGATGGTCCCGGGCCGCGCCCCCATGGCGGCCAGGATCGAGATGTCCCCCTGCTTGTCCATCACCATCATGATGAGGGAGGTGACGATGTTGAGCGACGCGACCAGGACGATCAGCCCGATGGTCAGAAACAGCACGATTTTCTCCAGCTTCAGGGCCGAGAAGAGCGCCTTGTTGCTGTCGATCCAGGTCGTCGTGAAATACCCGGTGCCCGCCCGCGCCCGGATATGGTCGGCGATCTCTTCGACCCGGTCGAGGTCGCCGGTTTGAAACTGCAGGACAAGGGCGGACCCTTCGGGCAGGTTGAACAGGCGGCGGGCGGTCTCGATGTGCACGTAGGCCCAGTTCGCATCGATGTCGTACAGGCCCGTTTCGAAGACGGCGCCCACGCGCAGCTGCATCGTTCTCATCGACAGGCTCATCCCGACCGGGGTCAGCTTTTCGACAGGCACCATGACCTTGAGCTGGTCGCCGGGGGAGGCGCCGAGAGCCCGCGCCATCTGTCTCCCTATCAGGATGTCGGCAGCGGCGGACCGGCCGCCGAAGGCGTCGGACCAGCCGCCGGGGGCGTCGACGGCGTCGAGGGCGTCCGGGTCCCCGGAAACGATGTGCGAGAAGAAATCGGAGATCTCCTTCTCCCGGGAGGGGAGCACTCCCTTGATCATGGCGCGCTGGTTTTCGTTGCCGCAGACCAGCAGGGCGGGGTTGGTCCCGAAGATGGCCGGGGCGCTTCCGGTCACGCGAGGGAGCGGGCCGATGGCCTCGAGCAGCCGGTCGAAGCCCTCGAGCGGGGAGCCGTCGATGCGCATCAGGTTGATGGCCGAGGTCGTGCCGAGTATCTTGGCCTGGATGTCCTCCTTGAAGCCCGTCGAGAGGGCCAGCGCGATGATGAGGGCCATGACCCCGGCCGCGATCCCCAGCACGGAAATCGCCGAGATGACCGACACCATCGTCTGCTTGCGTTTCGCCCGGAGATATCGGAGGGCCAGGAAGATCTCGAATCGCATGACAGGTCCGGAAAATGTGCGTGGGACATGCCGGTCCGGCCGCGGCGCCGCGGCCGGACCGGGAACTCATTGTTCGGGCCGCAGCATCGGGAACAGGATGACGTCCCGGATCGAGGCCGAGTCGGTCAGCACCATGGCCAGCCGGTCGATGCCGATGCCTTCCCCGGCCGTCGGCGGCATGCCGTAGCAGAGCGAGCGGATGTAATCCTCGTCCATGGCGTGCGCCTCCTCGTCCCCCCGGTTGCGGGCGGCCAGCTGGGCTTCGAAATTGGCCCTCTGCTCCTCCGGGTCGTTCAGCTCCGAGTAGGCGTTGGCGATCTCCATGCCGGCGATGTAGAGCTCGAACCTCTCCGCCGTCCGGGGGTCGCCGGCCTTGGTTTTCGAAAGCGGCGACGTCTCGGCCGGGTAGTCGTAGACGATCGTCGGCTGGATCAGCTTCTCCTCGGCGACGGTTTCGAACAGGGAGGCGCACAGTCTGCCCGGTACGTCGTCGGGCGCGTGCGGGGCCCCGGCGGCCTCGGCCAGCGATGCGAGCGCCCCGGGGTCGTCCAGGGCCTCCTCGGAGGGCCTGGTTTTGTCCTCGGGCCAGAACCGCACGATCGCCTCCTTCATCGTCAGGCGCTGCCAGCGGCCGAAATCGAGGACGTGGCCCTGGTAGGGCACCTGCCGGCTCCCGGTGACCGCTTCGGCCACCTGCGTGAGCATGGCTTCGGAAAGGTCCATGAGGTCGGTGTAGTCGCTGTAGGCCTGGTAGAACTCCAGCATGGTGAACTCGGGGTTGTGGTGCGTGGAGATCCCCTCGTTCCGGAAGATCCTGCCGAGTTCGTAGACCCTGGGGATGCCGCCGACGACGAGGCGTTTCAGGTACAGCTCCAGGGCGATCCGCAGGTACATGTCGATGTCCAGGGCGTTGTGGTGCGTCCGGAACGGCCGCGCCAGCGCGCCCCCGGCGACGGTCTGCAGCACGGGGGTCTCCACCTCGAGATACCCGCGGGCATCGAGGAAGCCGCGGATCTCCCGGACGATCCGGGAGCGCTTGACGAAGACGGAGCGGACCTCCGGGTTGACGATCAGGTCGACGTAGCGGCGCCGGAGCCGCGTTTCGACGTCGGTCAGGCCGTGCCATTTCTCCGGCAGGGGGATCAGGTTCTTCGACAGGTGGAACACGCGCCCGGCCGCGACGGTCAGCTCGCCGGTGCGCGTGCGGAACAAGGGCCCTTCCGCGCCGATGATGTCGCCGATGTCGAAGAGGCGGAACAGCCCGAAATTCTCCGGCCCGACCGTATCGGCCCGGACATAGAGCTGCAGGCGCGCGCCGCCGTCGGACAGGTCGACAAAGCCCGCCTTCCCCTGAGGCCGCATCGACAGGATGCGGCCGCACACCCGCACCGGCTCCCGCCTCTGCTTGAGCTCCTCCTCGCCGGAGCCGCCGAAGGCGGCCCGGAGCTGCTCGAGGGTGTGCGAATACTCGAACCTGCGGGGGTAGGGGTCCTGTCCCAGGCGCCGCAGTTCGGCCAGCTTGAAACGGCGCTGCTGCTCCAGATTAGTCGGATCTTCCATCGTTGCCTTGCCTCGTAGCGGTCAATTCGTTCTTGATGCTGTCCAGGACGCCGTTGACGAACAGAGCGGATTCCTGGGTGGAGAACTTCCTGGCGATCTCGAGCGCTTCGTTGATCACGACGGTTTCCGGAGTCCCGCCTCCGGACAGAAACTCGTAGACGGCGACGCGCAGGATGTTGCGGTCGATCACCGCGAGCCTGCCGAGTCGCCAGTTCTTGGTGTGCCGCTGGATGACGGCGTCGATCTCCCCCAGCCGCCCGAGGGTTCCCCGAAACAGCTCGTTGGCGAAATCCCCGACGCTGTCGAAATGGGCGTTCATCTGCCAGAAGGTCCGGAGGATGTCCTGCTCCGAATGCCGGCCCACGTCGTATTGGTACAGCATCTGAAGCGCACATTCACGCGCGGTCCGTCGTTGTCCCATGATTGGTTCGCCTGGTGTGGTCTGTCGGTTGCCGGGCGGCGGAAGCGTCCGATGGCGCGGAGGGAGCGCCCCCGTGCGCGCCCCGCAGTGCGGGCCGCCCCGTTCGCCTACAGCTGCTTGATCACGTCCACCATTTCGATAGCCGTCACGGCGGCATCGAACCCCTTGTTGCCCGTCTTGAGCCCCGCGCGGTCGACGGCCTGTTCCATCGTGTTGCACGTCAGGATGCCGTTGATCACCGGGACGCCGGATTCGACCGCGATGGCGCCGAGTTCCTTGGTCACCGTCGACGAGAGGTGATCGAAATGCGGGGTCTCGCCCCGAATGAGGGCGCCCAGGCAGAGGATGGCGTCGTATTGTTTCGATGCCGTCAGCCTTTTGGCGATCGGGGGGATTTCAAAACTCCCCGGGACCCAGACGATGCAGATGTCGTCCGGGGCGGCGCCGTGGCGCTCGAGCGCGTCGAGCGCACCGCCAAGGAGCCGGTCGCTGATGAAGGAATTGAAACGGCTGACAACGACCGCGAATCGGCATCCCTTCGCTTCCAGTTTTCCCTGTATTGTTCTGGCCATCGACGTTTCTCCTGTTTGCCGGGTGAACCGGAGCCCGCCCGATCGGCATTGCTCGGGGTGTGCAGGCTGGAGTTAAATTCTGCAAGAGAGCGCCGCGCATTACAAGGCTTTTCTGGCCCCGGTGGCCCTGCGCCGGCCTCTTTCGGGCGATTGCGCGCTCCGTTGTGAAACTTCCGGCGCCGCCATGCGTATTGCCTCACGAGGGGCATCCCGGGTACAATCCGGAATCCGGCTGCACGGGATGCCGGCGTGCCCGCTGTTTCCATGTATACGAAAGAGGACCCTATGGCTCGAATGCTGTCTGCACTGGTACTGTTTGCGGTCATGACCCCGGCGGCGGCCGGGGCCCAAACCCGCGGCCCGGACAAACGGCCGCAGGAGAAGGCGGTATTCACCGTCAGCGTGGATCTGGTGCAGATGGACGTCATCGTCACGGATTCCGACGGCAGGCACGTCACGGATCTCACGGCCGAGGACTTCACCATCCTGCAGGACGGCCATCCGCAGGAGATCACCAGCTTCTCCCTGGTGCAGGTGCAGGAACCGGCCGTCACCCGGAGCTCCGTCTACAAAAAGGTGCCGCAGGGAGCGGACGCGCCCTCGGCCCCGCCCGAGTTCTCCAGGGACTACCGGGCCGACCAGATCCGGCGCGTCGTCGCCCTGGTCGTCGACGACCTCGGCATCTCCTTCGAGGGCATGCACTACGTCAGGGAGTCGATCAAGAAATGGGTCGACCAGGAGATGCAGCCGGGGGACCTGGTGGCCCTGATCCGCACAGGGAAAGGGGTCGGCACCCTCCAGCAGTTCACCAGCAACAAGAGGATGCTCGAGGATGCGGCCGAGCACCTCTACTACAACCTCGCCGGGCGCGTCGGGCCGGGCATCTGCACCGACAACACCGTCCAGACGGCCGAGGACCTGGTGGGGGACCTCGGAAGCATCCCCAGCGGCGGCGAGCACCGGCGCCAGCTGACCCTCGCCTCCCTGGGGTCCGTGCAGTTCGTCCTGGACGGGCTGCGGATCCTGTCGGGCCGGAAGAGCATGATCCTGTTCACCGAGGACCTGTGGACGGTGTTCAACCAGGGCCAGGACACCACCGTGGACGACAAGGTCCGGCGCATCGTCCGGGACGCCAACCACGCGTCCGTGGTGATTCACGCCATTGATTCGAGGGGGCTGGTGTCGGACCTGCAGTGTTCGAGCGAGGACCGCATCTACGCGCAGGACGCCATGGTCAAGCTGGCCAGGTACACCGGCGGACGCTTCGAGGAGGGCCGCAACGACATCGACGGGGCGCTCTACGAGACGGTCCGGGACGGGGACAGCTACTACCTGCTGGGCTACCACCCGGACGAGAAGCTGGCCAAGGAGATGCGGTCGGGCAAGATCAAGCACCACTCCATCCAGGTGCGCGTCGGGCGCCCCGGCCTGCACGTGCGCACGCGGTCGGACTTTTTGGGGACGCCCGATCCGCTCCCGCAGGCCAGCACGCGCCATGAGAGGGTCGAGCAGGCCCTGTACACGCCCTTTGCCGCCGGCGACCTCCCCGTGCGGCTGACCGCTCTGTTTTCGCAGACCCGCATGGGAGAACCCCGCATCAATGCCCTGGTGCATTTCGACACGGACAAGCTCGAATACACCGAGGACGACGAAGGCTGGCGCAAGGCCGACGTGGAGCTGGTGGCGGCCCTTTTCGACGGGGACGGACAGCAGCTGGAGATGACGAGCCGCAAGATCACGCTCACGGCCGCGGGCGACACCTTCCGGGAGATGGTGCGCAACGGGGTCGTCGTCCGCATGCACGTCAGGGCGAAAAAGGCCGGCGCCTATCAGATGCGGGTGATTCTGAGCGATGTCGGAAGCGGCCTGATGGGGAGCGCGACGCATTACGTCGAGGTGCCCGACGTCCGCAACGGCCATTTCGCCCTTTCCGGGATCGCCCTCGCGGCGAGCCGCTCCCGCCTGGATGCGATCGGGGACGGGACCGAGGACCAGGTCGTCGGCAGGGAGGTCAACGGGACGGCGGCGGTGCGGGTTTTCAAGCCGGGGGAGACCATCACCTGGGCCTACCAGGTTTTGAACGCCCAGACCGGCAGGGACAAGAAAGCCGAGCTGCAGACCTACACGCGGCTGTTCCACGAGGGGGACAGCATCTACATTTCCGATTCCGCCGACATATCGCTCGAGCCCGATGCGGGTTCGAAGCGGATGATCGGGATAGGGCGGATGCAGCTGAACAAGATACTGCCGGGGGATTACGCCCTCCAGGTGGTCGTCCGGGACGTGCTCGAGGAGCGGAAAGAACGGACGGCGGTGCAGTCGATCGACTTCAGGATCCAGGACCCGCGGTAGCCGGGGGTCCTGGCGCCCGGGCAGAAAAAAGGCGGCGGGCGGAACTTTCGGACCGTGCCGGTGTTTCATACCAGAAGGTGCGATTTCGCGCATCCGACAGACTGGGGGCGCCTATGGCTTTGTACTGGAGATCGTTGGGGATCCTGCCGCTCGCGGCGGCTCTGGCCGCCGGTCCGGCCGAGCCGCTCGAGGCCGCCGACGGGGGCTCGCGGCCCGTTTTTTCGGCGGGATTCTCGGGCACCAACACCGATTACGGCTGGCTGTGGAAGCTCGACGCGTCGGCCGGGTACCGGTTTGGACGGCACTTCGAAGTGACCGCCGGGGTTCCCGTCTATTTTGTCCGGGCTCCGGGGGATGCGCCCGAAGCGGGCGTCGAGACCAAAACGGGGCTCGGCAACGTCTACGTCGACCTGCGCGTGATGGCCGAGAGCCCGGCCTGGTACTGGAGCAGCAGCCTGCGCGGCGCCGCCCCCACGGGAGACCAGGACGGGGGATTCAGTTCCGGGCGGGTTTCGCTCGACTGGAACAACTACCTCGAGTACACCCGCGGGGCATGGACCCCTTTCGGAAGCGTTGGCGTGGCCAACTCGATTTCCGACACGCACTTTGTCACCCAGCCGTTCACCTCCCTGGGCATCGTGGGCCAGTTTGAAGGGGGCCTGCTCTACCATCCGGGCTGGTGGATCGGCCTGGGCGGCTCGGGCTACGCCGTCGTCCCCGCCGGGGAGCAGAAGATCTACAGCCGCATCTACGCCGCCCCATCGGATTCGGGCGGCGGGGCCACGGAGGGATCCGTTGCCGCCGGCATGGCTCTGGCGGGCGCCGGGACGCCGGGTCCGTCGGGCGGCTCCACCGCCGCGGGGCCCGGTTCGGGATCCTCGGGAATATCCGACGGCGCGCAGCAGCGCCGGAGCGCGTTCGAACAGACCTTCTACACCGTCAGCGAGGCGGATATGGCCCGGGATCACGGTTTTTCCGCCTGGGTCGACGTCTATCCGCTTGCCGACATGGCCCTGGAGCTGGGCTACAGCCGGAGCGTCTCCTACGAGTACAACACGGTGTTTGTTTCCGCGCGGTTCGATCTGGCGGGGATGATGCGCCGGGGGCGCGACTGACGCGGATCAGGGTTCGGCCCGGGTTGCGGCGGCCGCCGGCCGGGTGATGCGGTTGTACCGGTCGACGAATACGATCCGCGCCGAGTGGCTGCGCGCCGCGTCGTCGGCGAGCTGGATGTGGCTAGCGATGATGACGAGGTCCCCCGCATGGATTCTGTGCGCGGCGGCGCCGTTGATGCAGACGACGCCCGATCCGGACGGCCCCCGGAGCGCATAGGTCGAGATCCGGTTCCCGTTGGTCAGATCCCAGATATCGACGAATTCATTCTCGTAGATGTCGGCCGCCTCGAGCAGGTCGGCATCCACGGTGATGCTTCCGATGTAATCGAGGTTGGCCTCGGTCACCGTGGCCCGGTGGATCTTCGATTTCAACATGTCGCGCATGGTCCGCTCCCGCACGGCGGGTGATCGCACCGGCAACGGCCTCCCGGCGATCGGCCCGCACCGCCGGAGGGCCCTCCGCTTGCGGAGGCGCAACCCGGCGGAAACACAAAACTTCTCACTCCAAAATATACCAGAATTCCCGCGCCCCCTTCAAGGATGCCGTGCACATTCCGGGGACGGCGGGCGGCCCGACGCCAGGCGGGCCAGGAGCCTGAAGAACTCCCGGACCGTCGATCCGCCGGGGTAGACGGGTCGGCCGACCGACGCCGCCAGGAATGCGGGCGCAAGGTCGTCGAGGAACATCCCGGACGGGCGCGCCAGGGCCTCCTGCGGAACGATCACGAAATCGCCCAGATCGCCTCCTTCGAGCGCCCCAAGGATGTCGCGTCCCCCGAGGAGCCCGGCCACGGTGATCCTTTTGCCGAGGAAGGAGTTTGTGGCCATGCGCACCCGCAGGCGGGACCCGAATTTCCGGTTCAGCCTATCCGTGCAGGCCTCCAGGAACGGGCAAAAGAGCTTCCCGGTGACCAGGGTGCCCCGGAGGGGAAGGCGTGTGCGGCGGCGTTTCCACTCGGTTTCGAATGCGTCGAGGAAGGCGCGCGCCATCCCCACCCCGTCCTCGATCTGCGCGAAGTCGTCATAGGAGTCCGCCCCGGGAATGTCCAGGCCGCCCTGGATGTAGAACTCGTCGGCGAGATGGACGAAGGTTTCCCCCGTCCGCGACCGGAAGCGCTGCTGCCACGGCCGCATTTCGAGGACGGTCCTGCGGCAGAAGGCCGGCGTGACCGGCCTGAGGCGGTCCCCGGGCGGGCCGTAATCGGAGAGGCCGAGCGGCACGACGGCGGCCGACCGCACTCCGGGGTAGAGGCCGTAGAGGTCCGAGATTGTCTTCTCGAGGTGCCTTCCGTCGTTGATCCCGGGCATCAGGACGATCTGCGCGTGCAGCGTGATGCGGTTTGCGGCGAGGTGCCGGATCCGGCCCATCAGGTCGCAGGACCGCTTCCGGCCCAGGATGCGGTTCCGGAGGTCCGGATCGGTCGCGTGGACGGACACGTACAGCGGGGTGAGCCGCTCCCGGACGATGCGCTCGATATCCCCGGCCCCCAGGTTGGTCAGCGTGATGTAATTGCCGTGGAGGAACGACAGCCTGAAGTCGTCGTCCTTGACCCTGAGGCTCGGGCGGACGCCGGGGGGGAGCCGGTCGACGAAGCAGAATATGCAGGCGTTGCGGCATCTCCGGGTCTGGAACTCCTCGACCTCGACCCCGAGCGAAACCCCGTCGGGAAGCTCGACGGCGAGCAGCCGCTCATGGCCGTCCGCCCGGCGGACGCGGAGATCGGCCTCGCCGCCGGCGAGGTAGAACCGGAGGGCCAGCTCGTCGGCGGCTTCATGGCCGTCGATCTCCAGGATGCGGTCTCCGGGTTCGAGGCCGGCGAGGCCGGCGGCCGATCCTTTTTCGACCTGGAGGATTTTAATTCCCTTTCGAGGCATCTCCGGCTTCCTGGTACGAGGCGATGATCTTGACGGACCGGTACGCATAGTGCAGGCCTGAGGCGAAGGTCAGCGCCAGCGTGATGCGCGTTACGGGAGGGAATACGGCGTTTGCGAGACCGGGGTTGAAGTTCGCCAGCAGGCACACGCCCACGGTGATGAGCTGGACGGCGGTGGTGCATTTCCCCAGGAAACTGGGCGGGAAGCTCGAATGCTCTGTCTGCAGGTGGATGATCAGGACGGAAAGGGCGATCAGGACATCCCTGCTGATCGTCCATATGGTCAGCCAGGTCGGGATGTGCAGGGCCAAAGGCAGCGACGGGATCGTGAGCGTGACAAAGGCCGCGGTCAGCAGCAGCTTGTCGGCCATCGGGTCGAGGAAGGACCCTAGCGCCGTCTTCTGCTGCAGCCGCCGGGCGATCAGCCCGTCGAGCCCGTCGGTGACGGCCGCCAGCAGAAACAGCGCGGTCGCCGACCGAGGGTGCCCGTAGACCAGCAGCAGCACGAAACAGGGGACGAAAAGCATACGCAGGATCGTCAACTGGTTGGCGTAGGTCATAAGCACGCGGATCTCCCCGGGAAAGCCAGTCCGATTTATACACTAAAACGGCCCCGGGGTCTTCCACAGAAGTGCGCGGGGCGGTGAAAATCCTCCCCGCGCCCGCAATTTGGTCCCCATTGTTAATCGATGCGAGCCGGCGGTCCGATAAGCATACCGGGGGAATCACAGGAAGATTGCGCAAGGATGGCGTCGCCGCATGTCACTGTCGGGAAGACTGAAAACAATGGATCTGGCCGAGGTCCTTCAATGGGTGACCATTGGAAGGAAGACGGGATCCCTGACCTTCGTGCTCGACAAGACCAAGGTCTACATCTACCTCCGGGAGGGGAAGATCATCTCCTCGCTGTCGAACGACCCGACCAAGCAGTTGGGCCAATTCCTGATTTTCCAGGGGAAACTGACCGAGACCCAGCTGAAGAAGGCCCTGGAGATCCACCTGAAATCGGGATCCCCGCTCGGCCCCATCCTCGTCGGGGAGAAATTCGTTTCTCGGAAGGACGTCGAGCAGGCTCTCGTGAAAAGGACCGAGGAGGTCATCTACGAGCTGTTTTTGTGGGAGGACGGGTACTTCCATTTTTCGGACAAGGCCTACATGCTGCAGGACCTGATCCTGATCAACGCCGACATCAACGCGATCCTGTTCGAAGGGGTCCGGCGCAAGGACGAATGGGGCCGCATCCGGGCGGTCCTGCCCGACAACGACATCGTGCTGTCGCTCGGCGACGACGGGAGCCTGAAAAAGCACGGCCTGACGCCCCTGCAGAAGAAGCTGCTGTTTCTCATCAACCAGAGGAAGCCGGTTTCGGAAATCATCCTGGAGCTGCACGGGTCGGACTTCATGGTCTGTTTCGAGCTTTTCCAGCTCTATGAAAAGGGGATCGTCCGGATCGCCGAAGCGAAGGAGGACGCCTCCGGGGGCACGAACCCGGCCGACCTGTTCAGCCGCGGCCAGAGCCTGATGCAGAAGAAGCGCTACCGGGAGGCGATCGCGGCGTTCCAGGAGGTCGTCGTGCTGGACCCGCAGAACGCCTGGGCTTCCGAGCAGCTCGAGCAGGCGGAAAAAGCCCTGTGCGAGCAATACTACCGCAGCACCATCCCTGCGAACAAGGTTCCCTATTTTCTGGTCCCGGCATCGACGCTGACCCACCACAACCTCTCGAACGAAGAGGGGTTTGTCGCGTCGCGCATCAACGGGACGTGGGACACGAAATCCATCATCATGCTCTCCCCCCTCCGCGAGCTGGAAATCCTCGAGGTCCTCGACAAGCTCATGAAAATGGGCCTGATCGGGCTGCGCTGACGGCCCGCGGCCGCTAGAGAAACAGGATCAGGCTGGCGGCCATGACCGCCATGCCCCCGACGAGGCCCCCGATGGCGATATGGTGCTCCCCGTATTCCTCCGCCGTGGGGAGAAGCTCGTCGAGCGAGATGTAGACCATGATGCCGGCGACGCCGGCCGAGAGGAGCCCGAAGGCGGCGTCGCTGTAGACGCGGCGCAGCAGGAGCCAGCCGAGGAGTGCGCCGACGGGTTCGGCCAGGCCCGACAGCAGGGACAGGCAGAAGGCCTTCCGCCGGTTCTTCGTGGCGTAGTAGACCGGAACGGAGACGACGATGCCTTCGGGGATGTTGTGGATGGCGATGGCCGCGGCGATGCTGATGCCGAGCGCCGGGTCCGCGAGGGCGCTCAGAAAGGTGGCCAGCCCCTCCGGGAAGTTGTGAACGGCGATGGCCACGGCGGAGAACGTCCCCATGCGCAGCAGCTTCCGCTGCCGGTCGGCGGCGATGGCGCCCGGGTCGATGTTGCGCGGGTCGATGTTGCGGATCTCGTGGGGATTGCCGAAGGAGGGGATCAGCCTGTCGACGAGGGAGACCAGGGCGATGCCGGCGAAGAACCCGGCCGCGGCGATGGCGTGCCCGGCCCTTTCCCCGTAGACCAGTTCCAGCAGGCCCCCGGCCTTGGCGAATATCTCCACGAGCGAAACGTAGATCATCACGCCGGCGGAAAACCCCAGGGACCCGGCCAGAAGCTTCGGGTCGAATTTTTTCGACAGCAGGGCCATGACGCTGCCGATGCCGGTCGAAAGCCCCGCCAGAAGAGTCAGCCCGAGGGCGAATGCGACGTTTTCCGTTTCCATGATGGCAGAGGCCCCCCCCTCCCCGGCCGGTATCGGCCTGGGAGGTTCCTGGGCCGTTCCGATCAAGAACGTGCCGATTGTAATCCAACGCCTTCCGGATATACAATCCGGCGCCGCCGATCGGGGCGACGCGGTGTCGCGCCGCTGCCTAGAACTCCACGGAAACCTGCAGGAGCAACGCCGATTCCGACTGCCTGCCGTCGATGCCCCCGCCGTGGCCCTGGTCCCTGACAAAGGCGAACGAACCGGCGACGCCCCGCGCAATCTCCTGGATGAGGCTGAAGCCGTAGCGTTTCCGGGGCAGGCCGAGCGCCGCGGTGCCGTCCGATTCCGCGTATCTCAGGACCAGTTCGAGATTTCGCCCCCGGCCCCAGCCGTAGCCCGTTTCGCAGTCCCAGGCCGAGGGACGCGCGCCGCGGCCGTCCGGGCGCGCGAGTTCCGCGGGATCTCCCTCGGCCAGGGCGGTCATGTATCCGGCCACCAGGAAGAAACCCCTGAAGTCGAGGGTCAGCGTGGCCGCCAGCCCCCTGACAGGGTTTTGGGGCGCACCGGCGTTCTCTCCGATGCATTCCACCGACACGGCGGCACCGGCGATGTTGGAAATGTAGGAGACGCCCGCGACCAGTCCCGGGAGCCCGTTTTCGGGCCGTGCGTAGCGGGCGTCGATCCCGTAGGCCGCGGAGGCGCTGCCGCCGGTTCTCTTCACGCCGCCGCTCGACAGATATCCGGACAGGGACAGGCCCGCGCGGCTGTACCCCAGCAGCGCCGCGTTGTTGCAGGTCTCCCCGAGCAGCTGGGTCAACGGCTGGCTCACGGCGGGAATATCCGGGAAGCGGGTCCCGAGGATGCCGTAGGGGGAGCGCATCCTTCCGGCGGAAGCGTACAGGGGGAATCTGTCGCTGTCGCCGAAGGTGACGGTCCCGGTGTCGAGACACAATCCGGGCCCTTCCTCCCCGAAAGGGTCTTCGTACAGAAATACCGTCTCGGCGCGTATCCAGCCAAGGACAGCCACCTCCACGCCCGCCTCCGCCCGAGTCGGCCGGAATCCGGCAACGGATGCGCCGCAATCGTCGCCGCAGGCCGTCGACCGGTATCCTGCGGCCCATTCCACCAGGCCTGCGAAGGAGACGCGGTCCCGCAGGTTCCCCATCCAGCCCCCGCTGCCTGCGGGGCCCGCCGTATCCACGATCCCGTCCCGGCAGAGAGCGGGGGCCGTCACGCCGGCCGCCAACCATAGAATCACCGTCAGAATGGTGCGGTTCCGTATCATTTCCGGTCGGTGTGCACCCCTGTTTCGCCCGGGCGGCCCCAGACGGTGGCGCGGGTTTCCGGCCGCGTCCGGCACGGTCCGGGGCTGCCGGTCTTCGAACGACAGTGTTTGAAGGCCTCGATCCACCCGGGCTCCATCCCCGGGCACGTTTCCAGGCAATGGATGAACTGGATCAAACGGTCCAGGGTGCCTGCGCTGATGCCGTGCTCCAGCCTGCAGGCCTCCCGGTCGGACTCCTCCGGGTCGATGCCCAGAACGTCGGCCAGAAATCCCATGATCGCCTGGTGGCGGCGATGGATTTCCTTGCCGATTTTCTCCCCCTCCGGGGTCAGTTCGGGGTATTCGTGCCTGTGGTAGGCGACCAGGCCTCGCCGGCCGAGCGACTGCAGCATCGCGGTCACCGTCGGCATCGATACCCCGATCCGGTCGGCGATATTCTTGACGCGCACCGCTCGCTTGTTCCGCCCGATGCAGTAGATGGCCTCCAGGTAATCTTCCATGGTCGTCGTAATGGTCGGGTCAGTCATGTCGTAACCCCCGGATCTGTTTCGCTTTCACTGCTAGAGATTTCTAACTAAATTAGAAACCTCTAATATTAATCGAGGGCTCGAACAAGTCAACTATTTTTGTGTTTTGCATCGCCCCCGGAAGCCGCCGGGTCATTAGGATGAGAAAGACGCAGTGGGATCTGTGCGGCAAAGCGTCGGCGCGCCTCCGTTCCGGGGCTTTTTCCCGGCAGCGGACCGCCGTGGAGGACGCCGGGCGCAATCCACAATATATAGTTTGACAGGACTGCATCAGGCACAATATATTTGGCCTTTCCAAAAAAAAGGGGGCTTTATGGGCGCGGGTTCGGTTCCGGCGGGCTGTGGCAGCGAAACGTTTGAAAAAGGCGCGGCGGGAACGACGAAGCATCCGCTGTTTTCCTCCATCGTCAAGCGGGATGGTTCCCACGATGCGTTCGATCCGGACCGCATCGCACGGGCCATCGAGCAGGCCGGAACGGCGACGGGGGAATTCGGCGGGGACGAAGCGGCCCTGTTGGCCCGCCGGGTGCTCGTCATCGCCGCTGCAACATTCAGCGACACGCCGACGGTCGAGGCGATCCAGGACCTGGTCGAGGAGGTCCTGATCTCCTCCCCCTACCGAAAATCAGCGCGCGCCTACATCATCTACAGGGAACAGCACCGGATCCTCAGGGAAATCACCAGCGCGAGCCGGGCGCGGCTGGTCGATTCCTACCTGGACAAGTCCGACTGGCAGGTTTCGGAAAACGCCAACATGGCCTTCAGCCTGCAGGGGCTGAACAACCATATCTCAAGCGACGTAACCCGGAAGTACTGGCTCGAGAGGCTCTACTCCCCGGAAGTGCGCCAGGCGCACGAGTCGGGGGACCTGCATATCCACGACCTGAACCTGCTGGCCGTCTACTGCGTCGGCTGGGACCTGGCCGATCTCCTCCGGCAGGGGTTCCGCGGCGCTATGGGGAAGGCCGAAAGCGCGCCCGCGAAACATTTCCGCACCGGGCTGGGCCAGATGGCCAATTTCTTCTACACGCTGCAGGGGGAGGCCGCCGGCGCCCAGGCCTTCTCGAGCGTCGACACCCTGCTGGCCCCCTTCATCGCGCACGACGGGTTGTCCTACGCCGAGGTCAAGCAGTCGCTTCAGGAGTGGATCTTCAACCTGAACGTGGCCACAAGGGTGGGATTCCAGACCCCGTTCACCAACATCACGCTCGATCTGGACGTGCCCGCGCGGCTTCGCCAGGAGCGGGTGATGCTGGGGGGGCGGCTTCTGGAGGAAACCTACGGGATGTTCCAGCGCGAGATGGACATGTTCAACAAGGCGTTCCTCGAGGTGATGATCGAGGGGGACGCCAAGGGCAGGGTCTTCACCTTCCCGATCCCTACCTACAACATCACCCGGGATTTCGACTACGACGACCCGAGGCTGGACCCGCTCTGGACTGCGACCGCCCGGTATGGCATCCCCTATTTCGCGAACTTCGTCAATTCGGATCTGTCGCCCGATGACGCGCGCAGCATGTGCTGCCGGCTCCGCCTGGATACGCGCAACCTGCAGCACCGGGGCGGCGGGCTCTTCGGCGCCAACCCCCTGACGGGCTCCATCGGCGTCGTCACCCTGAACCTTCCGCGGATCGGGCACCTCGCCGGCGGCCTCATGGACTTCTTCAACCGGCTGGACCGCCTGATGGATATCGCGTGCGAGAGCCTGATGAACAAGCGCAAGGTGCTCGAGCGTTTTACGGAAGCGAATCTGTACCCCTACGCGCGCCATTACCTGGCGGGAATCAAAGACAGGTTCGGCGCCTACTGGCACAACCACTTCTCCACCATCGGCCTGCTCGGACTCGACGAAGCGGCGCGGAACCTTCTCGGCGAGGGGTTGCTCGAGAGGCGGGGGCGCGATTTCGGCCTGCTCGTGCTCGACCACATGAGGGAGCGGCTCGTGGAGTACCAGGAGAGAACCTCCACCCCCTTCAACCTGGAGGCGACCCCGGCCGAGGGCGCCAGCTACCGGCTGGCCACCCTCGATGCGGCGCGGTACCCCGGCATGGCCTGCCTCGCGCAGGGCGCCGCCGTCGCGGCGGCCTACACGAATTCCTCCCAGCCCCCGGCCGACGCCGTCGACGATCCCTTCGCCCTGCTCGACCACCAGGACGCGTTCCAGGCCAAATACACGGGCGGCACCGTGCTGCACTTCTGGCTCGGGGAGCGCATCGAGGACCCCGGGGCGGTCAAAAACTTCGTCCGGACCGTGTGCGCCAACTACCGCCTCCCGTATTTCACCCTGACCCCGACCTTTTCGATCTGCCCCGAACACGGCTATATCGCGGGGGAGCAGCCCGAATGCCCCCAGTGCGGGGCCGGCACGGAGATCTATTCCCGCGTGGTGGGCTACCTGCGCCCGGTGCAGCAGTGGAACGAGGGGAAGCGTCAGGAATTCAAGACCCGCGCGCTGTTTGACGGGAAGATCCGCGGGGCCGCCTGATGCTGGGCGGCATCGAGCCCTGCTCGTTCATCGATTTCCCCGGGCGCGTCGCGGCCGTCCTCTTCCTCCGCGGCTGCAACCTGCAGTGCCGCTACTGCCACAACCCGCAGCTGATTCCCCGCACGGGCGCCGGCGGCGGGCCCGATGACGGCACCCTGGAGTTTCTCCAAAAGCGCCGCGGCCTGCTCGGCGGCGTCGTCGTCACCGGCGGCGAGCCGACGCTCCAGGCCCGTCTCCCCGTGCTCCTGGAGGCGGTCCGCTCCATGGGATTCGCCGTGAAACTCGACACCAACGGCACGCGCCCGGAGGTCGTAGGGCGGCTCATCGCCGAACGGCTCCTCGAGTACGCCGCCGTGGATGTCAAGATCGCCCCCGGGCCCGGGTCCCGGTGGCTCTGCGGCATGGAAACGCAGGCCGACACCGCCCTGGAAACGCTCGGGCGGCTCGTCGGTGCCGGGATCCCGTGCGAGGCGCGCACGACCGTAGCCGCCGGGGTGCACGACCTGGAGGGTCTCCGGGTGCTGGCCCGGAAACTGGCCGGGGCCGGAGTCCGCCTCTGGCGCCTGCAGCCGGTCGAGGACACAACCGTACTGGATCCCTCGGTGCCGTGGCGGCCCCCGGCCCCGGAGATCCTTTCCGGCGCTGTGGCCGCGGCCGCCTCCCTGGGGATCACGGTGCCCGGGCCCGGGGCGGGCACCAGGCCGCGGGGGGCGCCCTAGAGCGCGCGCGGGTTCCGGCGGCACCGGTGCGTGCCCGGCCTTCCGCTTCGCCCGAAACGCTTCGCCCTACGGTCTCCGCAGGGCTTCGCTTCAGGCTGAGCGCGTAGAAATGAATTGCGAAAAGAACCACCATGAAAATAGGGACATTTCCATCGAGGCTTGACACAGGGCGGGAAATTCCCTTGACCCCGGCACCTTCCCGACCTACACTGGAATCTCTTGGAGCGGCCCTTGGGCCTTAATAGGGAAGACGGTGCAATCCCGTCGCGGACCCGCCGCCGTAACCGGGGACGAACGCCGAATCCATGCCACTGTCCGAGAGGATGGGAAGGCGCGGCAAGTAGGAGAATCCGGAAGCCGGAAGACCTGCTCAAGAAACAATGGTGCGCCCCTCGCGGATCTGGGGTGGCGCCCTGCCAATCGAGGATGAAAACGGAATCCCCGGACTTGATGGATGAGGTCCGGGTTTTTTTTTGCCTGAAAGGTTCAGGGAACATCGTAGCGACAGGGAAGGGAGCGCACATCTCCCGCCGCCCGGCGACTGTGATCGGGACGAAAGCCGCATCGAAGCCACTGGCCGAACCGAGGGTTCGGGCGGGAAGGCGCGGCGAGTAGGATGAACGAAAGCCAGGAAACCTGCTCCAAAGCAAGCAACTTCCTCCGGGGAGGAAATCATGGGAGAACACGAATGAAAATAGGCTCAGCAGTACTGATGCTGCCGTTGATTCTGCTGCCGGCCGGCGCCGCGGCGGGTGCCGAACCCGATGCGGGGGATCCGCAGAAAAAAGCCCAGCAGGTCGTCGTGACCGCGACCAAGCTGGAGACCCCGACCGAGCAGGTCGGAAGCTCCATCAGCGTCATCACCGCCCAACAGATCGAGAAGATGCAGAAAACGTCCGTCTACGACGTGCTGCGGTCGGTGCCGGCGCTCGATGTCGTGCGCAGCGGCGGGCCGGGGGGGGCGACGTCGGTCTTCATCCGGGGGGCGAAGTCGGAGCACACGCTGGTTCTGATCGACGGCGTGGAGATGAACGACCCCATATCGACCGCCCGCGGCTTCGATTTCACGCACCTGTCGGTCGACAACATCGAGCGCATTGAGGTCCTGCGGGGGCCCCAGAGCACCCTGTACGGATCCGACGCCATCGGGGGCGTCGTCAACATCATCACGCGGCGCGGCGGCCTACGCACCGGCCTATCCGCCTCGCTCGAGGGCGGATCCCGCAACTCCTTCAGGGGGAGCGCCGGCGCCAGCGGCGGCAACGAATGGATACGCTACGCCGCCGGTTTCAGCCGGTCCGACACCGACGGGATCTCCTCGGCCGACGCCGATGCGGGGAACACGGAGCGGGACGGCTACGAGAACACGTCCCTGTACGGAACGCTCTCGGTCGTCCCGTCGGACTCTCTCGACCTGGACTTCTCGCTGAGGCACATCGATGCCAGGGGGAACATCGACAATTTCCTGGGCACCGGCGAGGACGACCCGAACAGCACCGAGGAGGTGGCGCAGGTTTTCTTCCGCTCCCAGGGGACGCTGCAGCTGTTCGACGACGTCTGGGAGGCGGTGCTCGGGGTCTCGTTGATGGACCACGACCGGTACTCCCGCAACGACACCGACTCCGTCCACCCGGACGATCGCGACACGGCTTCGTTCGAGGGGCGGAGGGTCCGGTTCGACTGGCAGAACAACTTCTACCTCCACGACGCGAACACCCTGACCTTCGGCATGGAGACCGAACAGGAAACGGGGTCCTCGACCTACGATTCCGAGAGCGCCTGGGGCCCGTATTCCAGCGTGTTCTCCGAGCAGAGCGCCCGGACGACGGGCTACTACCTGCAGGACAGGATCGCCCTGTGGGACTCCTGGTTTACGACCCTGGGCGTCCGCTGGGACGACAACAGCCTGTTCGGCACCGAGACGACCTACAGGATCGCCTCCGCCTATAACATCCGCAGGACCGGCACCGCGATCCGGGGGACTTTCGGCACCGGCTTCAAGGCCCCGACGCTCTACCAGCTCTACTCCGATTACGGCGATGTCGGCCTCATGCCCGAGCAGAGCACGGGGTGGGACTTCGGCCTGGAGCAATCCCTGTTCGGGGACCGCCTCGCCGCTGCCGCCACGATGTTCCACAACGAGTTCGAGGACATGATCGATTTCGACCTCGATGCGTGGACCTACGTCAACGTCGCGCGCGCCGAAACGAAGGGCCTGGAGCTCTTCGCGACCCTGGAGGCGACCGATTCGCTGGGCGCCCGGCTGGGCTACACCTACACCAACGCCAAGGACATAGACACCGGCCGGGCCCTGGTGCGGCGTCCGAAGAACAAGTTCCACTTCGCCCTGGACTACGGCTTCCTGCGCAAAGGGACCCTGAACCTGGAGATCGTCTACGTCGGGGAAAGGGACGACATAGGCGGCGTCCCGCTCGACGGCTACGTGCTGCTCAATCCCGCGCTCTCCTGGCGCGTCGGCGACACGGTCGAGATGTTCGGCAGGGTGGAGAATCTCCTCGACCGCGACTACGTGGAAGTGGCCGGGTACGGGACGCCCGGAGTGTCGGTCTACGGCGGCATCCGGTTTCTTTTCAGCGGCCGGTAGGCCCGCCGGCCGCCCGGGGGGAGGGGGCGTATGCAAGAGATGTTCCTCAGAGGGGGGGTGCTCATGTGGCCCCTCCTGGGCTGTTCGGTTCTTTCCCTGGCGATCACGATGGAACGGCTGTGGTTCTGGTGGAGGGAAAACCGGAGGCGGGACCCCGAGGGCCTGGATCGGATGCTGGCCCGGGTCGAGGCCGGGGAGGCGGCCGCCGTCGCCGCCGGCCGCCCGGGCGGCGGGTCCTCCCGGCCTCCCGATTACGTTGCCAGGATCATCGTTTCAGGGCTCTCGCACCGGGAGCTCGGAGTGCGAGAGAGCTTCGAAATCGCCGCCGAGGAGGAGATGGAGCGGATGAAGCAGGGGCTCGATGTCCTGGACACGATCATCACCATGGCGCCGCTTCTGGGGATACTGGGCACCGTGCTCGGGATCATCAGCTCCTTCGACCTTCTCGGCAGCAGCGGGATCGAGGACCCGAAGGCCGTCACGGGCGGCATCGCCCAGGCGCTTATCACCACCGCCGCCGGGCTGACCGTGGCGCTCGTGACGCTGGTCCCGTTCAACTACTTCGTGGCGAAGGTGAACGCGGCTGCCAGGGCCGTGAACAAAACCGCCGCCCGTTTCGAGGCGGCCTGCAGGAAGAACCCGGGGGGCGGGTGCGATGATAGCCAGCGGGTATGAGCGGCGCAGGGCCCGGATCGAGATGATCCCGCTGATCGACGTGGTGTTTCTGCTCCTGGTGTTCTTCATCTACGCCATGCTCTCGATGGTCGTGCACCGGGGCCTCCGGGTCGAGCTGCCCGGCGCGGCGACGGCCGAGACCGACCGCCAGGCCTACGTCGGCATCACCGTCACGGAGGACAATGCCGTGTTGGTCGAGCGGGAGCCGGTGGAACTCGACGCCCTGGTGGCGGCAGTCCTCGAGCGGCGCAAGAGCAGGGAAGATCTTGCTGTCTACATCAACGGGGACCGGAGGTCCGATCTCGGAATGGCCGTGAAAATTCTGGATCTGCTCAAACAGGCGGGCATACGCGAGGTGTCGATCGAGTGTGCCCAGGAGGCGCCATGAAGTCCTACGGTTTCATGCTGGCTTTCGCCGCTTCGGCGGCGCTGCACGCCGGCGTCCTCTCCTCGGACCTGCTCCGAGTGAGCGCCGAAAGCCAGCCGGCTCCGGTACCCGGTGCCGTCCGTCTGCACATCGTCCCCCGGGTCCGCGTGCCGGCTCCCGCCGTCCGGGAATCGGAGGGGACGCCGTCCGCCGCCGGCCAGACCCCGGAACCGGCCCCGCACGAGACGGCCCCGCCCTCCCCCGCGGCCCCGCCGCAGCCGGCGGCGCCGGAGCTCGCGGCGGCGCCCGAGCTCGCGGCGGCGGAATCCTCTGAGCGCCCTGCCGAGACCTCGGGTGCGGCAAATATTGCCGGTGCGGCAAATATTGCCGGTGCGGCAAATATTGCCGGTGCGGCAAATGTTGCCGGCGGCCTGCCGGGGCCGCCAACGGCCCTCAGGCTGCCCGCCCGCGCTCCGGCCGGCGACGGCGTCGGGGCGATCGGCCCAGTGGCGCCGAGTTTCGAAGCGTGGATCCCCGGGCTCGACGACATCCTCCGGTACCCCCGCTACAGCAGGATGCACAGGCAGGAGGGGACCACGGAGCTTGCCGTCGAGATCCTCGCCGACGGAACGGTCGGGTCCGTCGAGATCCTGCGGTCGAGCGGACACAGCCGCCTGGACAGGGCGGCCCTGGAGGCCGTCCGCAAGGCCGAGCCCGTCCCGGCCACCGAACAGGGGCGGACCGTGCGCTCCGTGGCCCGCATCGACATCCGGTTCGATCTCGAAGACTGGGGGGAGTAGATGCCCGGTTTCTTCCAAGGAGGGCGACGATGCGCCGAACGGTGATCGTGGGCGCGGTGATTGCCGTCTGTTTCGCGGCCAGTTTCCTGGCCAAGACGGCCCTGCGCGGTCCCGCGCCTTCTGCCGCGCCCGAAGGGCCGGGCGCGGCACCCGAACGCATCGTCTCCCTGGCCCCGAGCATAACGGAAATCCTCCATTTCCTGGGAGTGTTCGACCGCGTGGTGGGGGTGACGCGGTACTGCTATTTCCCGCCGGAGGCGCGCGCCGTGGCGGAGGTCGGGGGGTACTACGACCCGAATTACGAGGCCATCGTGGCGCTCCGGCCCGATCTTGTCGTCATGCTCAAGGAGCACCTCGTGGCGCAGGAGACCCTTTCCCGCTTCGGCATCGACGTCGCCGTCGTCGACAACCAGACCATCGACGGCATCCTCGCGGCCATCGAAACGGTCGGGGAGACCTGCGGCGTCCCGCCCGCGGCCGAGGCGATCGTCGGGGACATCCGGGCCAGGATCCGGCGCATCCGGCAGAGGACCGGCGGGCTGACGCCTCCCCGGGTCCTGGTGTCGATCGGCCGCATCATGGGATCGGGCGCGCTCGAGGACGTCTATATCGCGGGCAAAGACGGCTTCTACAACGAGATGATCGGAATGGCCGGGGGCGTGAACGCCTACGGAGGCTCCGTGGCCTTCCCGCTCGTTTCCGGCGAAGGCATCATCGGGATGAACCCGGAGGTGATCATCGACATGGTCCCGGATCTCGAGGCTCAGGGCCTGGACCGGGAACGGATCCAGGCGGAATGGAGCGCCGTCGGGCAGGTGGACGCGGTCCGCAGCGGGAGGGTGCACCTGTTCGAGGAGGGGTATGCCGTGGTCCCGGGACCGCGATTCATCTCCATCCTCGAGAAGATGGCCCGGGTCCTGCACCCGGGCCTGGACTGGGACGGTCCGCCGCCGGCGGACCCGGCTTCGCCCGCGGGCCGCGCCGCGGCGGGGGACTGAGATGGGACCGGACGACAGCGTCATCCTTGAAGTGGATTCCTTCTGCTTCGCGACGGGGGGAAAGGAGATTCTCAGGGACATCTCCTTCAGGGTCCGGCGGGGGGCGTACGTCTCCATCGTCGGCCCCAACGGCGCCGGGAAGACCACCCTTCTGAAATGCATCAGCCGGATCTACCGGGGGGGCCGCGGGACCATCCGCGTCCGGGGGCGCAGGCTCGAGGACTACCGCCAGCAAGACCTCGCCCGGCAGCTGAGCTACGTTCCCCAGGCCGACGGGCGGCATGCCCCCTTCACGGTGCGCGAGTTTGTCCTGATGGGGCGCTACCCCTATCTCAGCCCGTTTTCCCCCCCCGGCCCCCGGGACCTGGAGGCGGTGGCCGCCGCCCTGGAGACCACCGGGACGGGGGGGTTCGCCGAACGCTACCTCTCGACGCTCAGCGGCGGGGAGCGGCAGAAGGTCTATATCGCCGCCGCCCTGGCCCAGGAGGCGGACGTTCTGCTGCTCGACGAGCCCACAACCTTCCTCGACCCCAAACACGAGTCGGACATCTACCGCCTGCTGGCCGGCATCAACCGCTCGCGCGGCGCGACCATCATTTCCGTCACCCACGACATCAACAGCGCCGTTGTGACGAGCCGGACCGTGCTGGCGCTCAAAGACGGGACCGTCGCCTACGACGGGCCCGCGGAGGGCTTCATGCGTGAGGACGTGCTCTGCGCGATCTACGAGAAGCCGTTCGAACTCATGACCCACCCGGGCTCGGGCAGGACCATTGTCGCCCCGGAGGTGCCATGAGGGGACGCGGGCCGAAAAACAAAAAGCTCGTCCTGTCCCTCCTGCTGCTCGCGGCCCTGGCGGCCCTGGCGGGCGCGCCCCTGGTCGGTCTGCACGCCTTGTCGCTGCAGTCGATCCTGCACCCGGCGCCGGGGAACCTCGAATCGGACATCTTCTGGAGGATCCGCGTGCCCCGGGTCTGCGTCTCCTTCATGGCCGGCGCGGCCCTGGCCGTCAGCGGGATGGCGTTCCAGGCCATTTTCCGCAACCCGCTGGCGACGCCGTTCACCCTGGGCGTCGCCAGCGGCGCGTCGTTCGGGGCCGCCGTCTACGTCCGGCTCGGGCTGGCGCTCAGCCTATGGGGCATTTCGGGACTTTCGGCCTTCGCCTTCGGGGGCGCGGTCCTGTCGATCGTCCTCGTCTACGGGCTGACCCGGATACGGAGCGGCTTCTCCATCGGCACCATGCTCCTGGCGGGGGTCGCCCTGAGCTTCTTCTTCTCCAGCGCCATCCTGTTCGCGCAGTACATGAGCGATTTCGCCAATTCCTTCCGGATCCTCCGCTGGCTGATGGGAGGGCTGGACGTCGCGGGGTTCGAGGCGGTCCTGAACATGGCCCCGTTTGTCGCCAGCGGCGCCGCCATCATTCTCGTGCTGACGCACGAGTTGAACCTGCTGCTGACGGGCGAGGAGATCGCCATCAGCAGGGGGGCGAATGTCGGCAGGATCAAAAAGGTGCTGTTTTTCGCGACCTCCCTCATGGTCGGAGGCGTGGTGGCCGTGTGCGGGCCGATCGGCTTCGTCGGCATGATGGCGCCCCACATATGCCGCCTGCTTGTCGGCGCCGACCACCGGTACCTGACGCCGGCCACCCTGCTGTTCGGGGGGGCGTTCCTCACCGTGTGCGACGTGCTGGGCCGGACGCTGATCGCTCCGGCCGAAATGCCCGTCGGGATCATCACCGCGCTGCTGGGGGGGCCCTTCTTCATCTGGCTTCTCCTCGGCCGATCTTCAAAGGCAGGGATGCTATGACGGCACGCCAACGGACGACGGAAACCGCCCCCTGGACGAAGGGGTACGTGCAGATCTACACCGGAGACGGCAAGGGGAAGACCACGGCCGCCTTCGGGCTGGCCCTGAGAGCCGCCGGCGCGGGCCTGCCCGTCTTCATCGCGCAGTTCATGAAGGGGGGAGACTACAGCGAAGTGCGCGCCCTCGGCCGGTTCGAGGACCTGATCACGCTGCGGCAGTACGGCCGGGGACGCTTCATCCGCGGGAAGCCGGCCGAGGAGGACATCCGGGCGGCAAAGGAGGGGCTCGCCGAGGTCCGGAGCATCCTCCGGTCGGGGCGCTACCGGGTGGTCATCCTCGACGAGGCGGGGATCGCCGCCTTCTACGGGCTGGTCTCCGTCGAGGACCTGCTGGCGCTCATCGACGGCAAGCCCGCCGACGTCGAGCTGGTGATCACCGGCAGGAGGGCGGACCCGAGGCTGCTGGCCCGGGCCGATCTGGTCACCGAGATGCGCGAGGTCAAACACTACTACAGCGGGGGGGTGCAGGCGCGCCGGGGCATCGAGAACTGAGCCGGCGGCGCGCACAGGCAGGCTGCATCAGGCTTCCCCGTCGAGCAGCGCCCGGATGGATGCGGCGTACGGGGGCCGGGCAATGCCCCGGTCCGTGATGATGGCGCCGACGTACCGGGCGGGGGTGACGTCGAAGGCCGGGTGCGCCACCGGCACGCCCTCGGGCGTGATGCGAATGCCGCCGATGGTGCGGACTTCCTCCGGGTCCCGCTGTTCGATGGCGATCTGCCCGCCTTCGGCCATCGCCGGGTCGATCGTGGAAACGGGGGCCGCGACCCAGAAGGGGATGCCGTGTTCCTTGGCCAGGACGGCGACCGAATAGGTGCCGATCTTGTTGGCCACGTCGCCGTTGGCCGCAATCCGGTCGGCGCCGACGATCACTCCGTCGATCTCCCCCTTCTGCATGAAGTACCCGGCCATGCTGTCGGTGATGACCACGACCGGAATCCCGTCGTGGGCGAGCTCCCAGGCCGTCAGGCGGGCGCCCTGGAGGAAGGGGCGGGTCTCGTCGGCGATCACGCGTATGCGTTTGCCGGCCTCGACGGCCGAGCGGATGACCCCGAGGGCGGTCCCGTAACCCGCGGTGGCCAGGGCGCCGGCGTTGCAGTGCGTCAGGATCGTCCCCTGATCGGGGAGCAGCGCCTGCCCGAAGCGCCCCATTCTTTTGTTGGCTTCGATATCCTCGCCGTAGATGGCCAGGGCTTCCCCGACGAGGGCGCGGCCCACGGCTTCCGCCCCCAGGCTTCTCGATGCGCGGTAGGCCCGCTTCATGCGGTCGACGGCCCAGAACAGGTTGACCGCGGTCGGGCGCGTGCCGGTGATGGCGGCGGAGATTGTCTCGAGGTCCGCGTCCAGGGCGTCGAGGGACCCCGCCCGGGACCCCCGGATTCCCAGGGCGACCCCCATGGCGGCGGCGACCCCGATCGCCGGGGCGCCCCGCACGGCGAGTGCGCGGATGGCCTCGGCAACCTCGGCGTAGGTTTCACATGTGAGGTAGACCTCCCTGCCGGGAAGGAGCCTCTGGTCGAGCAGCACCACACCCTGGTCGGTCCATTCGATCGTGCGTATCATATCCGTCTCCGAAAAGAACCGAGTCTAGCGCAATCGGGCGGCTTTGGAAAGCGCGGTGTGCGCGCGCCGCCCTATTCGGGCGCCTGCGCTCCGGGCCGGGCGCACCGATCCAGAAACGCCGCGTAGTCGGTGATGCGGTCCCCGGGATCGTAGGGCGTGCTGGCGAGCGCGAGGATGATGCAGTCGGGGGACGCGTCGCTGATTTCAAGCCAGACCCGGGGCCCCACGTACAGGGCCCGGTCGGGCGCGTCCAGGGAAAATTCCCGGAACGCGCGCCCGTCGGTGACCCCCACCCTGCACGATCCCTGGACGCACACGAGCACTTCCCTCAGCTTCAGGTGCGCGTGCCGCCCGCGGACCGTTCCGGGCCGCAGGTCCCGGATGAAGAAGACCCGGGCTATCGGAAAGGGGATGTCCGCCCCCGTCTCCATGGGGATGAGCCTCCCCCCCGCGGACGCCGAGCAGGACAGGGGGAACGCGTAGACGTCCCCGCAGGCGTCGTCGGCCTGCGGGGGCGCGCCCGGAGACGAGGCCTCCGGAGCGGGCGCGCCCGGGGACGAGGCCTCCGGTGCGGGCGCGGAGTCGGCGACGGTCGTGCCCGGGTGCGGCTGGGGGGTGCGGATCTCTCTCGGCATCTGGGGGCCTCCGGCGGTCAGTCCTTGGGGTCGATGCACCTGCCGGTGGCCTCGACCAGATCCCGGTAGGCGTAGCCGAACGCATCGTGGATCTTGCGGGCCCGGCCGGCGTCCCCCAGCAGCTCGAACAGGGCCCCGGTGCCGAAGGCCCTCCAGAGGACATTCGGGTGATCCAGCGCCAGGCGCGCGACCGCGAAGCGGATCAGGTCCCGGTCCAGCGGAAACAGCGGGGAGGTGTAGGCCTCGGCCTCGGGGAAAATCCGCAGCAGGGTCCGTTCATCCGGTATGTCCAGGTATCGGCGGAGGACCCGGGGGGTCTCAAACGCGTTCCGCGCCGACACCTCCGGCCCCGGGCCGCTGGCGTTTCTGCCGCCCTCGCGCACCCGGAAGCGGGTCAAGGGCTGCTCGAGGATGTGCAGTTGGTGGCGCATGCAGATGCGGATCCACCAGTCCATGTCCGACAGCTGGCGGAAACGCGGGTCGGGCCAGCCCACCCGTTCGCACACCTCCCTGCGGATCATGGCGCTCGGGGCGCAGAGGCAGTTTCCGTGAAAGAAGAAGTGGCGCAGCCAGCCGTAACGGTCCCGGTTCGGCTGGTCGAAGACCCTGTAGTAGAAATGGCCCTCGTCCCGGAAGGGCCGCCCCTGCTCATCGATCACGGAAACGAGCGTGAAGACGGCGCCCGTTTCCGGGTGGGTGTCGAGGTAGTCGGCCTGGCGCTCCAGTTTTTCGGGCAGGAAGGCGTCGTCGGAGTTCAACAGGGCGATGTATTTGCCTTGCGCCATGCGGTAGCCGAGGCTCTTGGCCGGAACGATCCCCTGGTTGCGGTCGAGGAAGCGCGTCCGGATGCGGGGGTCGGAAAAACGCCGGATCTCCTCGGCCGTCCCGTCGTCGGACCCGTCGTCGACGATGATGAGCTCGAAATTCCGGAAGGTCTGGCCGAGGGCGCTCGAGATGCTTTCGCCGACATAGGGCCGGTGGTTGTAGGCGGCCATGACGATGCTGACCGCCGGATCCTCCCCGGCCCGAGCGGTGGCCGGGACCCCGGCGGCCCGGGTGTGGCCGGGCAGGCTGCGGGTCACGCAGGCTTGGGCGCCGATGGTGCCGCCCGGGCCGATCGTTCGTTCCGGGAGCACGACGGCCCCCGTGCCGACGAAGGTGCAGTCGCCGATGGTGACGCTCCCGTTTATCCCGGCTTTGGGCGCGATGTAGACATGGCTTCCGATTCTGGAGTCGTGCCCGATGTAGGCCTGGTCCGAGATCACGGTGTTGCGGCCGACGACGACATTGGGGCCGATGACGGCCGCGTGACGGACGATGCATCCGGGGCCCAGCCGGGCATCGCGAGCCACAATCGCGGTCGGGGAGACAAGGGTGCGGAGCTCGAACCCGTGCGCGTCGAGCAGGTCCCCGTACTTTTTCCGTGCGGCGACGTCGGTGATGGCCACGACCGCCTGCGTGAACATTTGCCTCAACAGCGGGAGGTCGGCGCTGGTCCCGAGCTTGTTCAGGCCGAATCTCCGTTGCACGTAGGCAGATTCGAAAACGTCGTCGACGTAGCCGGCAAAGGTACCCTGGCGGTCGAACAGTTCCACCAGCAGTCCGGCCAGCCTGCCTCCCCCTACCAGGACGATCCCCGGTTTCTCCTCCGGCATGTCCCGCGCCTCCCGTGTCGGCGGGGCGTCGTGCGCCTGCCCCGGTCGAAAGGCTGAAGGATAGCGGCCCCCCCGGCCCGCGGTCAAGGCGATTCGGGGCGCGCCGCGGGACCGCCCGGAGGACTGGGTGTGCAATCGGCCCGGAAATGCGCTACACTTACTGCTTTTCCGCGAAGCGGCGCACGCTTCGCGCCGGGGTCGACGATGCTGATACTGGGAATCGAGTCTTCCTGCGATGAAACCGCCGCCGCCCTTGTCCGGGACGGCCGGGATGTTCTGTCCAACGTGGTCGCCTCACAGGTCGCGACGCATCGAAGGTTCGGCGGCGTGGTCCCCGAACTCGCCAGCCGCGAGCATCTGCGGAACATCGGGTACGTCGTCGGGCAGGCCTTCGCCCTCGCGGGCAAAGAGTACGGCGCCGTCGACGGGATCGCGGTGACCCAGGGGCCGGGGTTGATCGGGTCGCTCCTGGTGGGCGTCTCCTTCGCGAAGGCGATGGCCTATGCCCTCGGAAAGCCGCTGGTCGCCGTCAACCATATCGAGGGGCACATCCGCTCCGCCTTCATCGAGCATCCGGAGATCGCCTACCCCTACCTGGCGCTCGTCGTTTCGGGCGGGCACACGTCGCTCGTGTTCTCCCCCGAGCCGGGCCGCTACCAGTCCGTGGGAAGGGCGCGGGACGACGCCGCCGGGGAAGCCCTGGACAAGCTGTCGAAGTTCCTCGGCCTGGGGTATCCCGGCGGGCCGGTGATCGACCGGCTCTCCGGCGGGGGCGATGCGCGGCGCTTCGAATTCTCCATCCCCAAAATCAGCGACGGCAGCCTGGATTTCAGTTTCAGCGGGTTCAAGACCGCCGCCCTGCGCCGAATCCGGGAGTCCGGCATCAAGCCCCGGCGCCGGGGCGGCAGGATTCCGGCCATCGTGCTGGATCTGGTCTCGAGCTACCAGCGGGCCATCATCCAGACGCTTCTCGGGCAGACGGCAAAGGCCGAGTCCCGTCTGCATCCCCGGTCCATACTCCTGGTCGGCGGGGTGGCCTGCAACAGCCACCTCAGGAAGGCGTTCCGGAGCGCTTTCGAGGACGATCGCGCCGCATGCGGCCGCGCCCCCGTCCCGGTCTATTTCCCGAGCCCGGCGCTTACGACCGACAACGCCGCCATGATCGCAGCCGCCGGGGAGACGCGGTTCGACCCGGAGGCAGGGGCGGATCTGAACCTGAACGCCTACGCCGACCTGCGGCTCTGCTAGGCGCCCCCTAGCGCCGGGTATGCGCCCCGCCCGGGCGGAGTCCCAAAGGCTCCGATCGCCGCCCGGAGAGCCAGGCGCGGATTTCCCGCGGCGCCGCCCGGCGGCGCCGTTTCAGCTCCCGGCGGGCGGCCAGGGCCCCGGGCAGCGCCCGGGCAATCAGCGGGAGGCCCCGGAGGGAGCTCCGTTCCCGCACAAGCACGTAGCCGACCGCCAGCAGGTCCCGGGCCGTGATGCGGAGGAAATTCCGGGCGTAGGTCCCCGGATCCATGTTTTTGACTCGCAGGAGGAACCGGTTCTTGAACGAATGCATGTTGATGGCCTCGGGCACGGACGCCCGCCTCTGCGGGAGCACCTTCCTTTCGTGCAGGGCCGTGGCCCCGGGGACGTACAGGCACGGCCACCCCATCCAACGGGCCCGCCAGGCCAGGTCGGCGTCCTCCCGGTAGGCGAAGAAGCTTTCGTCGAAGTATTCCCCGCCGGTCCGCACGTCCTCGAGCATGGCGCGCCGGTAGAAGGCGGCGGCGCCCGACGCCCCGAAGACCCACTCCTCCCGGTCGTACTGGCCGGTATCGTATTCTCCGGATCCGCGGTCGAGGTGGCGCTGGTTGCTGGTGAAGTAGATGCCGGTGCTGTCGAGTTCCGCCGGCCCCCGGGGCGGCGCCGGGGCCGCGGGCGCGCCCGGGTGCCGGCGCCACCGGTAGAGCTTGCCCGTGGCGGCTCCGGCCTCGGGATGGCCGTCCATGGCCGCGACCAGCGTTTCGAGGAAACGGGCGTCGAGGATCACGTCCGGATTCAGGACGAGGACGTACTCGGACCGCGACGGTCCGATCAGCCGGTTGTGCGCCGCGGCAAATCCCAGGTTCTCGCCGGAAAAACAGACGGACCGGAAGCGGTCCCGGTGCCGGCCGACGATGGCGGCGGTGCCGTCGCGGGAGGCATTGTCGAAAAGGGCGGTGTCGAAATCCCGGAACGTCTGCCGCCCGAGGCCCTCCAGGCAGGCTTCCAGGTAGGGCGCGGAGTTGCAGGTGACGATGCCGACCAGGACCCTGGCGCTCATTTCCGGCCCTCCGCGGACAGGGCGATCCTGCCGAACGCCTTCAGGAATACGGCCGCCGACTGCGCCCGCGACGCGCCGCGGGCCAGCGGATAGAGCAGGGAGACCGCCGCGCGGAGCCCGAGACCCGCCAGAACGAGCGCCCGGACGCTCCCCGCGGCCCGGCGCCCGAGGTGTTTCCGGAAATACCGGATCTGGTTCGTGTGGAAGTGCATGAGAAAATCCTCCCCCGGCATCCGGTCCAGGCTGTAGCCCCCGTGGTGCAGGAAGCGGGCTCCGGGCTGGTACCGGATCCTGCCCCCGGCGAGGCGGATCCTCCGGCACAGGTCGACATCCTCGAACCATGCCGGGCGGAAGGACTCGTCGAACCCCCCGACGGCTTCGAGGGCCCCGCGGGAGACGAGCAGGCACGCGGCCGCGGGCTGGTCGACGTCGACGGCGCCTTCGGGCGCGGCCGCCGGCAGCGCCCGAAGGCGCCGCAGCGCCCGGCCGAGCTCGTCGAGCAGCAGCGCTTCGGCGGCGACGCGGGCGACGGTGGGGAAGGGGCGCACGTTGAAATCCGCCTGCGGCCGCCCGTCGGGCCCCACCAGGCACCCCCCGGCGGCCCAGATCCCCCCGCCGGCGTCGAGCGTCTCCTCCAGGCAGCGGACGGATCCGGGGAAGCACTCCGTGTCGGGGTTCAAAAACAGGATCCGCCGGCCCCCGGACGCGCGCCACCCCTGGTTGCAGGCGGCTGCGAACCCGAGGTTCCGGGCGTTGGGGATCGTCCGGACGAAAGGCTGCATCCGCGCGGCGGCCTCGAGGCTTGCGTCGGCCGAGGCGTTGTCGACGACGATGATTTCGCAGCCGGGGGCGTTGTCCCGGAGCGAGCGCAGGCACCCGCCCAGCAGCGGCCCCGAGTTCCAGTTGACGATCACGACAGATAGCATGGCAATCGGCGGTGCTCCGTTCAACCCCGGGATAATCGACGGAACAGGCGTTCGTACTCGTCGATGACGCTGTCCCACGAATAGCGGTCCCGCACCCGGCCGGCGGCGGCCGCCTTCAGCGCCGCGTACTCTCCGGGGCGGTCGACGATGTCCTGCAGGCGCTGCCGCAGGGCGTCGGCGCTGTTGCGGGCGTAGAGCACGCCGGCGTCGCCGACGACCTCCCTGTTCTCCGGGGTGTCGTTGACGACGACGATATTCCCCTGGCCCATCGCCTCGATCAGCGCCGGGTGGGTCCCCCCCACCTCGGTGGCGTGGATGTAGCAGAACGCGTGGGCCTGCAGCTGCCGGTACCTCTCCCCGTAGACGGCGCCCGGAAACAGGATCCGCGGGTCCCGCGTCGCGTGCAACGACGCGATGTAGCCGGCGGCGTACGGGGCGTCCCCGACCAGGACCAGGCGCCTGCCGGTCCGCAGGCGTTCAAACGCGCCGATGACCACGTGCGCGTTGTTCTCCGGCTCCAGGCGGCTCACGTACAGGAGGTAGCCGCCCGGGGCCAGCCCGAGATCGTCGAGCGCATCCCGCCCACGGGGCTTCTCGACCGTGGCCCCGTAGGGGATGAACACGGACTCGGCCCGGTACCGTTCGAGGTAGTAGCGCTCGATGACGCGCGCGTCGGTGACCAGGACGTCGGGGAACCGCGTCGCCAGGTACTCGCCGAGGCGGTAGTAGGCGCGCCCCAGCCGGTTCCACTTCCTCCGCAGCCTCTCGATCCCGTCGACGTTGACCGCCACGGGCGTGCCCGCGAGCCGCGGGATCCAGGCGAAGACGCTGTTGGCGGCGTTGCAGATGAGGACGGCGTCGTAGCCGCGGAAGACGGCATCGAGCACCGACAGGAACGTGTGCACGACCGTGTCGGTGTATTTCCACGGCAACGTCGGCAGGACGATGAGCCGGACCCCCCGGTGGGTCCTGACGCCGCGCGGGACGTAGCGGGGGCGCCCGTAGACGGTCACCCGGTGGCCCCGGGCGACGAGCCCCGCGGCGCATTCTTCGGCGAATGTCTCAAAGCCGCCGTAGTTGGCCGGGATGCCGCGCGTGCCGAGAATCGCAATCTTCAACGCATACCCCCCGGGATGGTCACTGCCCGGCGGCCGGGGCGGCCCCGTCGCCGCCCGCCCGGGACCGGACCGCGCCCGGGGCGTAGGCAAAGGGGGCGCTGGCAATGAACAGAAACAGCATCAGAACCTCCGAGTCGCCGAAATTGTACTCGAACATCCCGGCGAGCATCAGCGCGGCCCAGCTCCCCGCCGCGGCCGATGCAACCGAGACGGCCTCCCGGCGGCCCTGGTCCCCGTGCGGGAACGATCCGGAAAGGGCGTGCCGGTATGTACCGAGGGAGTTCCATGCGAGGCCGAGCATGAACCAAAGCCAGAACGCCAGCCCGGGGAGCCCCGTTTCGGCGGCAACCTGCAGGACGTTGTTGTGCATGTGCTGGTAGAGCCAGTCCGGGAATTCGTTCGCGTTCCGGTACTTCAGGGCTTCGAGTTTGACGTTCCTCGGGCCGACCCCGAACCAGGGGTTGTCCCGGATGATCCGCATGGATGTGCCGTACAGTTCAATGCGGTTGCGCGTATTGGGGTCGCCCGGATCCAGCCCCGACCGGAAACGCTGCTGCATCGGCGCCGGGGCCAGCAGCCAGGCGGAGGCGGCCCCGAGGACCAGGATCGCCAGGAACATGCCGTAGCGCCTCTTCCTCTCGAGCGCCATCCCCAGAAGCAGAACGACGACCGTTCCGGCCGCGGCGCCCAGGACCGCGTTCCGGGTCTGGGACAGGACGATCGCCAAAGCCAGCACCGCGGCGGCCGGGATCCAGAGGGACAACCACTTCCACCCGGTGTGCAACCCGTAGGCGGCCAGAAGGACCAGCGCCAGCATCAGCAAGCCGGAATAGGTCATCCAGTGCCCCATGAACCCGGTGATCCTGTCGAGCAGGTCGTTTCCCCCGGCGTGCGTGCCGTACTGCACGAGGCCGACGACGGCCGACAGGAGCGCGACGGCGATGATGGCCCTGCTGATCCACGCCAGCCGGTTCTGACCGGGCGCCAGCAGGGGGGTGAGGGGGATGATCAGGAGCAGGTAGAACTTCTTCAGGCTCGCCAGGGCCAGCGCGACATCGGGGGCCGCAAGCGCGGCCAGCACGGTCCAGGCGCAGTAGAGAGCCAGAGGCAGGAGGACCCACTTCAGGCGGGCCAGGGAGGCCGCCCGGGACGGGGCGAGGCCGCATGCGGCCGCCAGAGCCACAGCGAGCAGGATCTGGGCGGCCGCCACGGAAACCAGCGCCATGGAAATCGAGCCGGCCAGCCCCAAAAATCCCGCCGTGTCCGCCCCGCCCTCCAGGGACCGGGGAAGCAATGATCCGATTCGGTTCCGCATCCGTCTGCCTCGGTTAGTGGGTCGAGTGCGCCAGCAGAGTATCGCACAGTTTTTCCGTTTCGAGGATCTTTCTGTCCAGGGTAAAGGATTCCTCCACGCGCCGTCTCCCGCGCAGGCCCATCCGCGCGGATACTTCGGGGTTGCCGGCCAGGCGCCGGATCGCCTCGGCAAGCCGCGGAGGGTCGGCGGGGGGGACCAGGAGGCCGTTGTCGCCGTCCCGGACCAGTTCCGGGATCCCCCCGACTTTGCTGGCGACTACCGGCAGGCAGCTGGCCATGGCCTCGATGATGGCCGACGACAGCCCTTCGGAAAGGCTGGGGAGCACGAACAGGTCCATCGTCCCCAGCAGCCGGCGGATGTCCTCGCAAAAGCCCAGAAACCGTATGGAGCCCTGGACACCCCGGGCGCGGGCCTGCCGCTCGAGTTCCTCCCGGCACTCCCCTTCGCCCGCGATGACATAGCGGATCCGGCCGTCCGCGTTCGGGATGAGGGACGCGGCCTCGATAAGGTGGTCGAGCCCTTTTTCGCGGCTCAGGGCCGCGACGGTGCCGACGGTGAACGGGGCGCCCTCCGGGGGCGCCTCCGCGCGCGGCCGGAGGGGATACTGCGCCGGGTCGATCCCCTCGTACACGACGTCGATGAGCGATTGGGGAACCCCGTCGGCCTCCAGCTGCGATTTGATCGAGTGCGAAATCGCGATGACGCGGTCGATCCTCCAGGTGTATTTCAGGCGGGACAGCCGGCTGTGCCGCAGTGGGAAGCTGACCCTGCGGAAAATGATCGTGGCGCCCACCGGCGCCGCCATCGAGGCCAACGATCCCATCAGGATCGGCCTCGGCGTATTGAAAGCAAGGATGTCCGGCCGCGTCCTCCGCAGCGTTCGGAGCAGGCGCACCAGGGAAAGGCACCCCGCCTCGCTTCGAATGGCGAGCGGGTGGACCGTGATCCCCTCGACCCGCGACCGGGCCTCCAGGGTCGTGCCCGGGAAGCAGGCCAGGTGTATGGTGTGGCCGCGCCGGTGGAGCCCTTCGATGAGGGTGAACAGCTGGGCTTGCCCCCCCCTCCAGGTGCGTTCGGAATCGATGAATAGGAATGTGCGCATTGCCTCCGCTGCCTTCCCCGGGCCGGCGGCGCGCTGCTGCCCGCTGCTCGGGCGCCGCCCCGGACGGCACGACAGGGTGTGATTGTACTGTATGGATTCCGCGCGGGAACAGGGAAATCTGGGATCGGCGGCCGGGCAGCGGGCGGGCAGGCCGGGGATGTGGTAGAATCGGGCGTTATGAAAATACGGATGTACAGCAACGGCATCGAGGCGCCGCTTACGGCATTTATCGGGAATTTTCTGGGGAAGGTGTGTTTGGGGATGGCCGAATCGCTCAAGACGCCGCGGCCGGTTTCGAGTTTCAAATTCGAAATCGCCGGGGACGATGTGCGCATCGAGGTCAACCATGCCCCGATACCCATGAATCTGCGCAGCGGATTCTGCCAGGTCATGGTGCGCAACACCATCCGGGGGATGGTGCGCGACCTGAAGCTGGACGACCCGTCCGGGGACATCCGCATCGAGGCGGACCTGGAGGTCTAGAACGGGCACGGGGGCCGGGGAGCCGGGCGCGCTCCCGGGGAGTGCGGCTTTGCATACGGACGGATCGCTCAAGTCGCGGATCAGAAGGGAAGCCGAAAGGCTCGGGTTCGACCGGGTCGGCGTCGCTTCGGCGGGGCCCGCCCCGCACTTCGAGGCTTTCGCGCGCTGGATCGCCGACGGCCGCCACGGGGATATGGCCTATCTGGCGCGCCGGATGCCCCAGCGCGCAGACCCCCGGGCGGTGTTTGCGCAGGCCGAGTCGGTGCTGGTGGTGGGGATGAACTATTGCGCGGGGGGAGACTCTGCCCCCTCCGGCCTGCAGGGGCGGTTTGGCCGGTACGCCCTGGGCCGCGAGTACCACGCCGTCGTGCGTTGCCGCCTGCAGGCCCTGCTGGGCTGGTTGCGGACGGCGGAACCCTCGGCCGAAGGCCGGTGCTTCGTCGATACGGGCCCGGTCCTCGAGAAAGCCTGGGGCTCTAGGACGGCCATCGGGTGGATGGGGAAGAACACCACTCTCATCTCGAGACGGCTGGGGTCCTGGATGGTCCTCGGGGTGGTCCTGCTCAACCTGCCGCTCGAACCCGACCTGCCGGCCGAAGACGGCTGCGGGACCTGCCGCCGCTGCATCGACGCCTGCCCGACCGGCGCCCTTGTCGCCCCGTACGTCCTCGATGCCAGGCTCTGCGTGTCCTATTTGACCATCGAGCACCGCGGCCCCATCCCCCGCCGCCTGCGCCCCCTGATCGGGAACCGGATCTTCGGCTGCGACGCCTGCCAGGAGGCCTGTCCGTACAACCGCTTCGAGAACCCGGACGGAAAGACGTGGCTGGCCCCCGCCGCCGCGGGCGGGGCGGCGGACCTGATCCCTTTGGCCGGGATGACCGACGGGGAGTTCCGGCTCCGATTCAGGAACACGCCCGTCCTCCGCGCGACGCGCGACGGCTTCGTGCGGAACGTGGTGACGGCCCTCGGGAACTCCGGGAGGAGCGAGGCCGTCCCGGCCCTGGAGAAAGCGCTCGAGGATCCGAGCCCGCTGGTGCGGTCCACGGCCGCGTGGGCGCTCGGCAGGCTGTCGCCGCAATCGGTGCGAAGGC
Source organism: uncultured Acidobacteriota bacterium (assembly GCA_964651155.1). Classification (GTDB taxonomy): domain Bacteria; phylum Acidobacteriota; class UBA6911; order UBA6911; family UBA6911; genus UBA6911. The sequence goes on from CAZYXB010000002.1 coordinate 55,616, forward strand.
TGCTGCCCGAAACGCTCGGCCGGGAACGCGATCCCCTCGTGCTCGAGGAGCTGCGCGCCGCCGCTGCCGGACATTTTTTCTATTTCCAAAGGCAGGATCCCTAAGTACAATGGTGCCCGAACCGCCCGCACCGCGCGGGGAAGGGGGCCGGAACCTCCGGCGCCGCCCCGGACCGCACCGGCAGGGCTGCCGGCGCGCAAGCGGGCGCACGGGGGCATAGGGCCGGATGAAGGGCGACAGGGAACGAGGGGCCGGGAAGGATGGGCGGGGCGCAACGGACGCCCGCGACGGGATCGGAACGCTCCAGGGCACGTTCGATGCCGCGCCGGCCCGGCCCACGGATCGGCGCGGCCGCCAGGCGGCGGAAACGGAGCGCGACCATCTCATCACCCGCCAGGTCTTCAATGCCTCCAACGACGGGATCTGGGCCATCGACGGCGACCGCCGGATTCTCCGCATCAACAGGAAGCTGCTCGGCCTGCTCGGCAGGGAGGGGGAGGATGTCGTCGGCCGCACGTGCACCGACATCCTCCCCGGCGGATGCCCGCGGCGTTCTCAGTGCCCGTGGGCGCGCATCCGGGAGGGCGCGCCGGTCGTCGAACAGGAAGCGTCCTTGGCGGCCCCTTCGGGGGAGCGGCTGGTTTTCCGGGTGACGGCCACCCCGCTGGCCGACCTGGGGGGGGGCGTGATCGGGCTGGTCGAAACCTTCAGCGATATCACGGCCATCAAGCGCGCCGAGGCGGCCCTGCAGCAGGCCAATCACGAGCTGGCTATACGGGCGACCGAAGACGTGCTGACGAAAATCGCCAACCGTAGGAGATTCGACGACTATCTTGAAGCGGAGTGGCGCAGGCAGAAGCGCGCCCGGAAACCCATCGCCCTGGCCATGTGCGACGTGGACCGCTTCAAGGCCTACAACGACCTCTACGGTCATCAGGCCGGGGACGCCTGCCTCAGGACCGTGGCCGGGGTGATCCGCGACAGCATGTTCCGGGCCGGCGACCTGTGCGCGCGTTTCGGGGGCGACGAATTCGCCGTCATCCTGCCCGAAACCGGAACCAACGGCGCGCGGTGCGTCGTCGACCGGATGCGGCGCCGGATCGAGGAGGCGCGGGTCCCCCACGCGGGGTCGGACGCGGCGCCGGTCGTGACCATAAGCTGCGGCGCGGTCTCGGTGGTTCCCGGCGGCGCCGCAGGGCCGGATGCGCTGATACGGGAGGCGGACAGGCGTCTGTACAGGGCCAAGCAGGACGGACGCAACCGCTTTGTCTGCGGCGGGGAGGACTGACCGGCCGCCGGCGATCCCGGGGCTCGAGAGTCGCCGCCGGGTAAAGCTTGCGCCCAATCTGCCGATACGATCCCATTGAGGATGAAAAACATTCCATACCGCAAACCTCTGACCGGGGACCTGGCCGCCGAGAGGCGGTCGGGCGTCGACCGCCGGGGCCGGATCTCCATATTCCCCCTGTCCCATCTGGGCCCCCTCCGGAGAAAGCAGTCCGGCCGCCGGGCGCAGGACACCGGGTATGTCGACATCTACGATTTCCGGACATGGTCTGTGGCCGTCTCGGTCGCCCTTCTTTCCCTGATGGACGCGGTGCTGACGCACCGGCACCTGGCGGCCGGCTCGGCCGGCGAGGCGAACCCGGTCATGCAGGCCGTCATCGGGCTCGGCGGCATGCCGGCCTTCTACGGCGTCAAAGGCCTGATGACGCTTCTGGCCGTGGCCGTCATCATGCTGCACAAGGAATGGCCGCTGGGAAGATTCGCCGCGCGGTTCTGCCTCTGGATCTACATCCTGCTTTCCCTGTATCATATCTATCTCGTCGCGCTCGTCGACCGGATGCCGCACTAGCCGCGCGCGGCCTCCCGGGCCGGCCCGACGCCGGGTTCCAACTGCGTCCCCCAAAGAGGTGCCTATGATCGGAGACATGCGGCGCAGCGTCCTGTACGTCCCCTGCGACAGCGAAACCAAGATCGGCCGGGCGGCCCGGATACCCGCCGACGTGCTCCTGTTCAACCTGGAAGACGGGGTGGCGGCGTCGCACAAGGACGCCGCCCGCGCCGCCATCGCGCGCGCCCTCGGCGGCGGCGGACTCGGCGGCCGGGAACATGTCGTGCGGATCAACAGCCTCGCTTCGGACACGGGCGCCCGCGACCTGGCCGCGGTCGTGCCCGGGAAGCCCGACGGCATCTGCCTCCCCAAAATCGAGGGGGCGGGGCAGGTCGAGGAGGCCGACGCCAGGATACGGGATCTTGAAATCCTCCACGGCATCCCCGAGGGGACCATCGGCCTGCACGCGATGGTCGAGTCGGCCGCGGGCGTGCTTGCCGCGGCCGAGATCGCGGCCGCGTCGCCGAGGATGGCGTCGTTGATCTTCGGCTCGGCCGATTTCGCCCTGGATCTGCGCTGCCGGCCCGGAAAGGACCGGGCCGAGTTCCTTCTGGCGATGCAGATGCTGGTTCTGGCCGCCCGCGCCGCGGGGATCGACGCGATCGACGCCCCCTGCTTCGACATCCGGGACCCGGAGCAGCTGCGGAGGGAATCGGCTGCGGCCCGCCGCCTCGGGTTCGACGGCAAGAGCGCCCTGCACCCCGGGCAGCTCGACGTCATCCACGAGGCCTTCGACGTTTCCCCGGAGGACCTGGCCTGGGCCGAGAAGGTGCTCGAAGAGCTCGACGCGGCCGAGCGGCGGGGCAGGGCCCTGGCCGTGCTCGACGGCACGCTCGTCGACAACCCCCACCGCGCCGCGGCCCTGAGAATCCTGCGCCGCAGGCCGGCAGGCCGAAAATGACGGCCCGGGCGGGCCCCGGGCGCCACAATGGGGCCCGGGCATGGTACACTGATGGTTCTTTTTAAGATTCACGGGAGGCACAGGCGGATACCGATGGATAGATTTCAAGGCTCCGACAGCTACATTTTAAGTGACGCGCTGCGTGAAATAGTCAACGCATCGATCGTTCTGAAGCGGCCGCTTCTGATCAAGGGGGAGCCGGGCACCGGCAAGACGGAACTTGCCCGGGTGATCGCCGAGGACCTGGGCCTGCCCCTGATACGGTGGAACATCAAGTCCACGTCCAAGGCCAGCGACGGCCTCTACGTCTACGACACCGTGCAGCGTTTGAACGACTCCCGCTTCCACGACAAGGACGTTGCCGACATCGGCCAGTACATCCGGATGGGGAAACTGGGGGAAGCCCTGAAGGCCGAGCACCAGGTGGTCCTGCTGATCGATGAAATCGACAAGGCGGACCTGGAGTTCCCCAACGACCTGCTGTTCGAACTCGATCAGATGAGCTTCGATATCGTCGAGACGGGGGAGCACGTGAAGGCCCGGCACCGGCCGATCGTCGTCATCACGAGCAACAGCGAAAAGGAGCTGCCCGACGCGTTTCTCCGCCGCTGCCTGTTCCATTACATCGAGTTTCCCAGTCCCGAGATGATGGAGCGGATCGCGCAGGTTCATTTCCCGGACCTGAAGCGCCGCCTCCTGTCGCAGGTCGTCGCGAAGTTCTATCTCGTCCGGCAGCGCCACGAACTGAAGAAGCGGCCCTCGACGAGCGAACTGCTCGACTGGATCGCCGCCCTGCTGGCCGGGGGCATCTCCGAGCGGGAGCTCGAGAGCCGCCTGCCGTTCCTCGGCGTGCTTTTGAAAACCGAGGACGACCTGGCCAGGGTTCTGTCGCGCTGACGCCGCCCCCGGCGGCCCTCCTCTTGGGGATACGGTATGTTCGTCAACCTGTTCGGGTCCCTGCGCCGACGCGGCGTCCCCGTGACCCTCAACGAGTGGATGCTCCTGGAGCAGGCGCTGTCGGAAAACCTCGTGGATGCCTCGCTGACCCGGTTCTACTACCTGGCGCGCGCCATCCTGGTCAAGACCGAAGCGCACTTTGACCGGTACGACCAGGCGTTTCTCGAGTGCTTCGGGCATATCGAGTCCGACGACGATATGATCGGCCGCATCGAGGCGCGGCTCTTCGAGATGCCCCCGCTCGAGCTGACCGACGAGGAAAAGCGGATGCTGGAGTCGATGGGCCTGCAGGAGCTCCGGGAGCGGTTCCGGGAACGCCTGCGCAACCAGGACGACGACCCCCACGCCGGCGGCGCCCGGCACATCGGGGTGCGGGGCCGTTCGCCCTTCGGGGCGTGGGGCTACAACCCCGCGGGCGTGCGGATCGGGCAGGGCCGGAGCCGGCACCGGAGGGCCGTTCAGGTCGCCGAAGAGCGCTCCTTCGCCAATTACCGGGATGACGTGGCGATGGACACCAGGGCGATCAAGAACGTGCTCAGCTACATCCGCCAGGTGGTGCGGGAAGGGCCGCGGGACGTGCTGGATCTGGACGGCACCATCGACGCGACCTGCCGCAACGCCGGCGAGCTGCATTTCGTGTGGGAGCGGGCGCGCCGCAAGAGGATCAAGCTGCTGCTTCTGATGGACGCCGGCGGCACCATGTCGCCCCACGCGGAGCTCGTCAGCCGCCTGTTCTCCGCCGCAAAGGATGTCGTGAAGGACCTGAAGTTCTACTATTTCCACAACTGCGTCTACCAGGAGCTGTTCACGGACATGCGGCAGAGGACGGCCGTGCCGACCCGGAAAGTGCTCGAGGAGGCCGAACGGGACTACCGGGCGATACTGGTCGGGGACGCCTTCATGGCGCCGAGCGAACTGCTCGATCCGAACGGGGCCATCGATTACTGGTACCGCAACGACCGGCCGGGAATCGAGTGGCTGGCCGACATCCGGAGCAAGTTCCGCAACGCCATCTGGCTCAACCCCGAGCCCCGTGCGTGGTGGCCGTCCGTCCCCTCGACCCGGATCGTCCGTCAGGTCTTCCCGATGTACGAGCTCACCCTCGAGGGGATGCACGCCGGCACCCGCGATCTCATGAAGCGGTGACCGGCGGGGGCGGGTCGCCGGTTTGTCCCGTCGCCTTCTGGCACCGCTCCGCCAAAAGCACCACGAGCAGGTTCGAGACCGTCGCCGCGGCGATGAAAAACGTCCAGGCGATCCCGAACCACTTCAGGACGAAGACGGTCGCCAGGCTGGCCGCGAACCCGGCCGCCAGGCTGGCCGTCCGGTAGCTTCTGCCGGTCCGCGCCAGGAGGAACAGGCCGAGGAGGCCCCCGTAGGTGAACGAGGCGATCTCAAGGCCGACCATGACCACGGCCCGGTCGCCATCGTCGAAAAAGAGCGCGACGGAGGTGACGACGGCGGCGAAGAAAAAGCTCGAGACCCGCGACATGCCGAGCGTCGCCCGGCGCGGCCACCAGTCCGTCATGAAGGAGGACGCCAGGGAGTTGATCGAGGAGCTGAGCGTGGACATGGCGGCGCCCAGGATGCCCGCGAGCAGAAGCCCCTTCAGGCCGCTCGGCAGCTCATGCACGATAAAGGTGGCGAACTCCCTGTCGGTCTCCATCGGCGCCCCGCGGAAATAGATGTGCAGCAGGGAGCCGACGGCCAGAAACAGCGAGAATTGCACGAACACGAAAATGCCGCTTCCCACCATGGCGCGCCGCGCCGACGGCAGGTCCCGGCAGGCCAGCACCCGCTGGACCATCATGTGGTCCACGCCGTGAGAGGCCAGCGACAGGACCATCCCCCCGAAGATGGCCGAGGGGGCGAACCGGACATCGTGGAGGAAGGACCCGTCGAAATGGAAGATCCGGGCCTTGCCCGATGCGGCCAGCTGCCCGATGGCGTCCCACGCCTCCGGCTGCAGGTGGCCCAGCAGATAGGCGATGGAGATGATGCCGCCCGCGAGATAGAGCACGAACTGGAAGCTGTCGACCCATACGATCGTGCGGATCCCCCCCAGAAGCGCATACAGCAGGGTGATGCCCCCGATGAGGCAGATGGCCGCCCACAGGGGCCACCCGGTCACGAAGTGGACCACGACGCCCGTGGCCATGAACCGGACCCCGTCGGCGAGGATCCTGGTCGCCAGAAACACGACGGAGGCCGATTTCTGCATGCCGCGGCCAAAGCGCCTGCCCAGGACCTCGTAGATCGACGTGATGCCGCTTTCGAAGTACCGGGGCAGCAGCAGGACGCTGACGAGGATTCTCCCCAGGATGTACCCGATGGCGATCTCGAGGAAGTACCAGTCCCCCTGGTAGGCCAACCCCGGCACGCTGATGAACGTCAGCACCGAGGTCTCCGTCGCCACGATGGAGAGCATGGCGACGGCCCAGGGGACCCGGCGGCTGGCAAGAAAGTAATCTTGCGCCGTGCGGTTGCGGAAGCTCTCCAGGATCCCGTATCCCACGAAGCCCGCGAGCATGGTGACGATGATTGTATAGTCCAGAGTGTGCGTGACGCCCCTCCCGGAATCCCCCCTGCGCCGGCGGGAGACGTACCGGGCGGGACCCTGCGCTCGAACGGTTTCGGAAAACGGAGCTCCATAGTACCCCAGAAGGATCCGGTCGAGAAACCTGTTTCTCTGATTCGGCGAACATGCTACGCTTTCATGGGATCGGCAATGACAAAGGGGGGCATGGTACCGTGAGAGGATTCAGCAAATACGCATTCTCGAGGGCTCTGGGGATCGCCGGGGCGTTCGCGCTCGCCCTGCTTGCGGCCGGGCACCCGGCCTCGGCCGAATCGCGCCCGGGCACCCCGGAGAACAGGGATGTCTACAGCGGCATCTTCCCGGATGTCGTCGCGAAGGTCGACGCAAAACCCGTCTACGGCAGGGAACTGGAGCGGGCGATCCGCAGCGAGCTGATGCCGATCGGAAGCCCCAAGTGGACGGACCTGCGCGAGGACTACCGAGGGCGGCTGGTGTACTCCAGCCTCTCCTCCCTGATCAATCAGAAGCTGCTGTACGCGGAAGCCGTCGCCGCCGGCGTCACGACCAGCGACGAGGAGGTGCAGGACGCGTACCTGAAAATGACCCAGCAGTTCAAGGACGAGGGGGAGATGCAGGCCTATCTCGACCGCATGCTGATCGACCGGGAGGGGGCGGTCGAGGATCTGCAGAAGAATCTCCTGATCTCCAAATTCATCGACACGAACGTCCGGCGCCGCGTCAAGGTCACCCCGGAGGAGATGTCCCGGTACTACGAGGAGCACCAGAACGAGTTCCGGCACCCGGACATCGTCCGGACCAGCCAGATCTTCCTGGAATCGGACGGGACGCCGGAGGGGGAGGCCAAAGCGGAGCAGCTGGCGCGGGAGCTGTTCGAGCGGATCCAGAAGGGGGAGGATTTTGCCGAGCTGGCCCGGCAACACTCCAAGAGCTCGACCGCAGAGCAGGGCGGGGACATCGGGTACACGTCCAGGGACGTGCTGGCGCCCGAATATGCCGAGGCGGCGTTCTCTTTGCCCATTGGCGAGTCGAAGGTGGTCAAGATGGCCCAGGGGTACCGCATCCTCAAGGTCACCGACAGGAAAAAGGAGGGCATCTCCTCCCTGAAGGATGCCGAAGACTCCCTCCGCGAATTCCTCATGAATGAGAAGGCCCAGGCCGAGCTCGTTGCGCTGGTCAACAGGCTGCGGGACCAGGCCGAAATCGAGTATCTGATCCCGGCGGGGGCCCCGCTGACCCCCTGATACGGCCTGCGGCGCGCTACAACCCCAGACTGAGAACGCGGTGGGAAAAATCCCCGGTCCGGATCCCGGAGCGGATGGTGTCCAGTACGGACGGCCCGAGCAGGGACAGGAAATAGGCAATCCCCAGTTCGCGTTCCTGCAGCCTCCCGTTCGGAAGGCAGTGGTGCCGCCAGAAGCCGGCCGGGGAGCCCGTGCGGTCCAGCCGGCCGATGAGCCGCCCGATATTGTGGAGGATCTTCCGCTCGGCCGTATCGAGCGCCCCCGGAAGCTCTGGGTCGACCGCCGCCAGGTCCGGCCGGATCCCCGAAAAGGTTTCCCGGACCTTCTCCCCGAACGCCTCGAGTTGAGCCCCCTGCCGGCCCGCGCTCGGGGCGGCCCGCCCCCCCGCCGGCTGCGCCCCGTCGAACAGATCCCCGATGCCGGCGCCCGAGCTCTCCATCGCCCGGCGCACCCGGGGTGCCAGGAGGGTGAACGCCGCCCGGGGCCACACGACGGGCATCGGGAGCTTGCCTAGCGCGTACAGGGCCTGGACCTGCGCGAAGTAGGCCACCTCCGCCGGGCCCGCGACTACGGCAAGGGTCGGGAACAGGGTGTCCTCGACGATGGGGCGCAGCAGCACGTTCGGGCTGAAAGCCCCGGGATCCTCCTCGAGCCGCCGCTCCAGCTGCCTGAGAGTGAAGGGCCGGCCGGTGTGCTTGAGCCTAAACCGGGAGCCCCTGCCCAGGAGCGCGTGCCGCTCGCCGTTGTCGATATAGAACAGTACCGTGGCCTCATCCCCCGTGCGCACCTGGGAATGGAATCGGGCCGAACGGAGTTTCCGGTCTTGAAGGGCGATGGCCTCTCCGATGTCTTCCGCGTGCTCGAGCGCCCAACGGAACACGTCCGAAACCAGGGGCTTCGCCTCCGGGTCCCGCGGGTCGAACAGGATCAGACCGCTGTCGTGGAGTATCCGGTGCAGGAGCCGCGCGAACGAGAGCGGGAACGTGTCCCCCGGCCCGTAGGCGGACGCGATCAGGGCGGCGGTCTGGTCCCTCCACTCCGAATCCGGGAGGTTCCTGGAGAAGTCGCGGACCACGTCCCGGATCGCCTCCGGGAAACGGAGGGACCCCACGGGCCGGACCGAGGCCCGGGTGTCGCCGAACAGGGTCCGCCCGTAATCGGCCGTCCGGGCGTCGTCGTCCCGGCCCAGAACCGTCAGGCGCGTCACTTCCGCCAGGTCGTGGTCCTCCGTCTCCATCCAGAAGACGGCCACGGCCCGGATCCCCCGGTCCCGCAGCTCGCCGGCCAGGCGCACGGCCGTCAGGGCCTTGTAGACCGTCAGGAGAGGGGCCGCGAAAAGGCCCGTCTGCTGGCCGGTCAGGACGGCGACGCAGTCCGGGTCCTCCAGCGCGTCGATCGATTGCAGCGTGGCCTCGCCGCACCCGTAGCTCCGGTTCTGCCTGCGCAGGATGGATGCGGTCCGGGAGCGCTCGAAGCCGCGGCAGAGGACGGACTCGCAGAGCCCGGGGCCGAGGCTGGGGTGACTGGGGGCGCACGGGTAGAACTGCATCGCCGCGGGCGTGCGCTCCAGGTACTGGAGGAAAAGCTCCGACTGCCGCGGCAGGCTTCGGTAGGGGATGTCCAGGATCGATTCCATAGTGCGCCGCCGCCCGCCCGAGCCCGGGCCCTAGGACCGCCGGTATCCGGTTTGGAGCGCGCCCGCCATCTCGAGCAGCGCCTCGACCTTGCCCGGAAGGCCGAAAAGGTTGATGAACCCTTCCGCGTCCTTCTGGTTGTAGACGGCGTCCTCGGAAAAGGTCGCCAGGTCCTCCCTGTAGAGGGAGAAGGGGGACTTTTTGCCGGCCGCGATGATATTCCCCTTGTAGAGCTTGAGACGGACAGTGCCGCAGACGCGGGCCTGGGTCGAGTTCACGAAGGCGTCCAGGGCCAGCCTCAGTGGCGTGAACCACTGGCCGTTGTAGACCAGCTCGGCGTACCTGGCGGCGACGATGTCCTTGTAGTGGAGCGTTTCCCTGTCGAGCGTGAGGCTTTCCAGCTCGCGGTGGGCGGCCAGCAGGAGGGACGCGCCGGGAGTCTCGTAGACGCCGCGTGATTTCATGCCGACAAGCCGGTTCTCGACCAGGTCCGCGCGGCCGATCCCGTGCTCCCCGCCGATTTGGTTGAGCGCCTCGAGCAGGGGCACCGGGTCGAGGCTCCGCCCGTCGAGCGCGACCGGGGTCCCCCTGTCATATTCGATCTCGACATACCGCGGCCTGTCGGGCGCCTGCTCGGGGGAGACCGTCAGGGTATACATGCTCTCCTCGGGCTCCGCCCAGGGGTTTTCCAGGATGCCGCCTTCATGGCTGATGTGCCAGAGATTCCGGTCCTCGCTGTAGATCTTTTCCCTGGTAGCGGCAACCGGGATCTTCCTCTTCCGGGCATAGTCGATCGCATCTTCCCGGGAGCGGATGTCCCACTCGCGCCAGGGGGCGATGATCCGGAGCTTCGGGTTCAGAGCCTTGAAGGCCAGCTCGAACCGCACCTGGTCGTTCCCTTTGCCGGTGCAGCCGTGGGCGACGGCGTCGGCGTTCTCCTTTTCGGCGATCGCCACCTGCTGCCGGGCGATCAGGGGGCGCGCGAAGGAGGTCCCGAGCAGGTACTTCCGCTCGTAGACCGCGCCGGAGCGCAGCACGGGGAGCGCGAACTCCCGCAGGAACTCGTCCCGCAGGTCCACGACATAGCATTTCGATGCGCCGGTCCGTATCGCCTTTTCCTCCAGGCCCTCGAGCTCGCTCTCCTGGCCTATGTTGGCCGCGAAGGCGATGACTTCCGCCCCGTAGTTCTCCTTCAGCCAGGGGATGATGATCGACGTGTCCAGCCCTCCGCTGTAAGCCAGCACCACTTTCCTTGCCTGTGCCACCATATCCAGTATCTCCAGTTAGTGTTCCCGGGAGTTGATGCCCTCGACGAGTTTCTTCAGATCCGGCGTTCTGTCCTTGCTGCAGACGAGCACGTTGCCGTGCGCCTCGACGATGACCAGGTCGGAGACGCCGAACGCGGCGATCGAACCGGTCTGCGCATAGAGGATGCAGCCGGTCGCTTCCTCCGTGACAGTCGATCCGAGGCGGATGTTGGCGTGCGCGTCGGCGGGGAGGACGCGTTCGAGCGAGGACCACGTGCCGATGTCGTCCCACCCGAACCGGGCCGGGATCATCCGCAGCCCGGAGGCCTTCTCCAGGATCCCGAAATCGATGGAGATGCGCGGCAGCCCCGGGAAAATCCTGTAGATCTCGCCGTGGGATTCGTCCATGCCGACGTGGGGCCTCAGCCGGCACAGCCCGTCGTACAGCTCGGGCATATGCGTTTCGAAAAGCTCCAGCAGCGTCCGGTTGCGCCACAGAAACATTCCGCTGTTCCAGAAGTAGCGGCCGTCGGCCAGGTAGCGGGCCGCGGTCGGCGCGTCCGGCTTTTCGACGAACCGGACCACGCGGCGGCATCCCGCCATAGAGGCGTCCCCCTCGGTCAGGATGTACCCGTACCCCGTTTCCGGGCGCACGGGGGGAATCCCGAAGACCACTCCCGTGGCATCCCCGAGGTTGCCGATGCCCGACCGGACGGCGTCCCGGTAGGCCCCCAGGTCGCGGATATAGTGGTCGGCCGGGAGGGCGAGCATCAGCCCGTCCGGGTCCCGCTTCTCGATGTGGAGGGCGCAGAAGCCGAGGCACGCCGCGGTGTCGCGGCCGACAGGTTCGACGATGAAGTTGCCCGCCGGTATGTGCAGCAGCTGCTGCCGCGCCGTCTCCAGGTGCGCGGCCCCGATGGAAACGAGGATCCGTTCCGGGGGGGCCAGCGGCAGGATCCGTTCGACCGTGTCCTGGATGAGGGACCGCTTGCCCAGAAGCGGGATGAAGGGTTTGGGCAGGCTGTTCGTGCTCAGGGGCCAGAACCTCTCCCCGCGTCCGCCCGCCATGATGACTGCATAGAGATCCGCCATGTTTCCTGCCCGCATTCCGACCGGCCCGGACCGTTGCGGCCGGTCTGCGGCCGGGGGGCGGGATCCTCTGCCCCGCGCCGGCCCGGTCGCGTGTTGCAGTGTCATTCTAATGGAGGAATCCCGGTTTTCCTATGGCAAAAAGGGAGGGGCGTCCCGCATTCCCCCGCGGCGGGTCCCGGGCCGCCCGGGCGCCCGGGCGGCCGCCGGAAAAAGATTTTGCCAAGCGCATGCGGGTGTGGGAATATGCCGCCGGTGGGACGTGCAACCCAATGGCCCCGGAGACAGCCCGCGGGACGGTGCGCACGCCCCGGGAGGGATGTTTGTGCTCTGTTTGCGTGAGATCCGACGTGCCGGCCGCATTCTGGACGCCGCCGTCACCGGGTGCGTCCTGAAGCGGGTCGCCCAGGCGGACGCCCTGTCTCTACTGTTGACCTGCGTTGACCGCGGGAAGACGCGCACGGGCATTCTGCTGTCGTGCGACCCGGAGTATGCGCGCGTCTGCGCCCTGGAGGACACCGGCGCGCCGGGAGCCCCCGCCGGATCCTTCGCGGAGTTCGCCCGGGCGCGCCTTGCCGGCGCCATCGTCTCCGGCGTCTCCGTTTCGGGCCGGAACAGGCAGATCCGCCTGGAGCTCGACGCGCGGCCCGATTCCTGGAGCCTGATCCTCTCCATCATGGGCCCCCGCAGCAACCTGTATCTGGCCGACGCCATGGGGCGGCTGGCGCACGCCATGCGCCCGCTCGAGGAGACCCGTCGGGACCTCAAAATCGGGGACGTGTGGACCGACCCGGCCGGCTCGGCCCCTTCCGAGGGGGTGGACCGGTGGGAAGACGTCGCCGACGACGCCTATCTCGGTGCCATCGGCCGGCAGTACGGGCAGATGCAGCTGCGGCGCGATGCCCTCGGGCTTGCGCGAACCATCGAGCAGGTCCTTGGCAGGGAGAGGCAGCTGTTCGGCCGCAAGTGGAACCGCCTCGAGGAGGATCTTGCCCAAGCCCGGCTCGCGGAAACCTACCGGAGGAAGGGGGAGCTGCTGAAGACGGTCCTGCACGAGATCCGCCCCGGGGACGACCGCATAACGGCCTCCGACTACGCCGCCGGTGCGGAGGTCGACATAGCGCTCGACCCGGATCTTTCGCCGTCGGAGAACCTGGAGGCGTATTTCGAGCGGTACCGGAAGGATTCCAGGGGCGCCGGGTTCATCGAGCAGCAGCTATCGAAACTGACGGCGGAGCGCCGCGAAATCGACGCCGCCGAGTCCTCCGTGCGCGCCGCGATGGAGGCCGACCCGCCCGACCGGCCGGCGCTCGAGAGGATCGGGTCCACGCCCCTCGTCCGGCGCCTGATCGGACGGTATGCGCCGCGGCGCCCGAAAGCGGCCGTCCCGGAGTGGCCGAAAGCGGAAAGCGCGATACCCGCGCGCCTGCGCCCCAAGCGCTACAGGACCGGCGACGGGCTGGAGATCTGGGTGGGGCGGAGCGACGAGGGGAACGACTACGTGACGACGCGCATGGCGCGCGGCAACGACCTGTTCTTCCACCTCGAGGGGTATCCGGGCAGCCATGTCATCCTGCGCACCGGGGGCCGGACGGACCCTCCGCCGGCTTCCGTGCTGGATGCGTGCGAGCTCGCGGTCCACTTCTCGAAGATGAAGGAGGCCCGGAGCGCGGACGTGCACGTCGCCCCGGTCAAGAACGTGAAGAAGCCTGCGGGGGCCAAGCCCGGGTTGGTCTACGTGTCCCGGGGGAGAACCATCCGCCTGAGGCGCGACCCCGCCCGCCTCCAGAACATCCTTGCCTCGCGGATCGACGCGTAGGGGCCGCCCGGCGGGCGAGCCCGGTCATGCAATGATGAGGACATCGGGCGCGGCGCGCATCTTCGGCCCGTTTTTGGATGGCTTGTGCCCGAAAATCTGGTCCAGGTCCAGGGGCGGCTTGTCGAAGTGGCCGTGCTTTTCCCACGGATTGGGGAAGAAGACCTTGATCCCGCGGAATTTCAGAAACGGGTAGACCTCGTCGTCGGTCATCCTGTTGTACTTGACGACTTTGATGGCCTGTTCGCCGAGACCGTCGGCGTCGATGACCAGCTCGACATTCTCGAAGGACTGGAGGGCCTTCTTGTTTTCGATCATGAAGGGGACGCCGTCGCGTATGTTGGCGTCGCCGAACTGGTGCACGATCAGCACCTTCTTCCTCTTCAGCCGATGTTCCCTGACGTAGTCGTCGAGCAGCCTCTGCACCGTGTTGATCTGCCAGGCCTGGACGGTCCCTATCGGGATCCCCGGACGCTCCCTGCCCGGGTGCACCCGGAATTCGGGATCGATGGCCACGGCCACGTTCTCGTACTCGAGGTAGCCCTTCCGGATGATGCGCTCCACCTGCTCGACGGGGTCGGATTTGCCTATCTGGGTGTCGAGCACCACCATCCAGCCCCGCGCGGCCGCCGGTTCGATGTATTTGCCCGTGATGTCCTTTTCGATCCCTTCAAGGTAGAGGAGGCAGTCGTCTCCGGGCACGCAGGGGATGGCCATGGCGTAGATCAGGTGGATGCCCGGGATCACCCCTTTGCCCCCGTTTTTGGCCCGGATGTCCCTCCGCCAGGGGGCGATGTCGGACTCCATCTCCTCGATCGTCTTGTACTGCCCGAGGCGTCCGAGGACCGGGGCGACGCCGAACGCCCTTCCGTAGACGGTGAACAGGGTGTTGTTCCCCAGAACCGTCTCCGCTTCGTGGCCCGGCAACAGCCGCAGGGCATCGTACCAGTGGACCGATTGCGGGAAGCCCAGGTAGGCCGTGGCCGCCAGGATCAGGGAAAGCAACAGGGCGCAGGGAACGGTTCGTCGCATGGTCTGTTCGGGTGTCCTTCCATGTACGGCCCGCGGCATCGGGGCCGTATCCATTGTATCGGATGATTCCGTCTTTCGGATGAGATTTTCAATATATAGCGGCCCCCCGCCCGCGGGCGAAGGACTTTTTTTATTTGTACCGGCCGCCCGGATGCCGTACCATGAAGTCTTCATTGCCTTGACGGGCCCCGGGCCCCGTGCAATATAACCCTCGAACCATGTCAGGTCCGGAAGGAAGCAGCATTAAGAGGATCCTTATATGTGCAACGGGTTCCCCGGGGCTCGACCCATTATCCTATGCAATACCAGGTACTAGCCCGCAAATGGCGCCCGCAGAACTTCCATGAGATCGTCGGGCAGGAACATGTCTCGCGCACCCTCCATAACGCCCTGGAGAGCGGTCGGGTCGCGCATGCCTTCCTGTTTTCCGGCCCCAGGGGGAGCGGGAAGACCTCGACGGCGCGGATCCTGGCCAAGGCGCTCAACTGCCACGAAGGGAGCCCGGTGGAGCCGTGCGGGCGCTGCCCGTCCTGCACGGAGATCGCGGCCGGGAACTCGATCGACGTGCTCGAAATCGACGCGGCATCGAACACGAGCGTCGACAACGTCCGGCAGCTGATCGAGCAGGCGCGGTACCAGCCGGCGCGCGACCGGCACAAGATATTCATCATCGACGAAGTGCACATGCTGAGCAACGCGGCTTTCAGCGCCCTGCTGAAAACGCTCGAAGAGCCGCCTTCGCACGTGGTCTTCATCATGGCCACGACCGAATACCAGAAGATCCCGGTGACGATCCTGTCCCGCTGCCAGCAGTACACGTTCAAGCTTATCGCGTACCCCCTGATCCTGGACCGGCTGCGGAGGATCGCGGATGCCGAGGGGATCTCCATCGGCGACGGGGCGCTCGAACAGGTGGCCTTCTCAAGCGGCGGCAGCATGCGGGACGCCATGTCGGCGCTCGACCAGGTCCTCGCGTTCAGCGGGAACCAGGTCCGCGACACCGATGTGGTGACGCTGCTCGGACTCGTCGAGCCGAAGGTTCTCGGCCGGACGGTCCGGGCCATCGCCTCGGGCGACATCCCCGTGATCCTCGAGACGGTCGGGGAGCTGGTCGAGGCGGGGCAGGACCTGCAGGTGTTCTGCCGGAGGCTCATCGGGCATTTCCGGAACCTTACGGTCCTCAAGTCCGGAGTCGAGGACCTCGCGCTGCTCGGGATCCCCGGAAGCACGCTCCCCGACCTGCGGGAGCAGGCGGCGCTGTTTTCCAGGGAGGACCTCCTCCGGCTTTTTGAAACGCTTCTCGGGATCGACGGCGCCGTGCGGCACGCCGCGCAGGCGCGCTTCCAGCTCGAGATGGGACTGATCGAGCTCGCGCACCTGGCGAAGCTGCGGCCGCTGGAGGACCTGATCGCGGAGTTTTCGGCCCTGGCCGAAACCGGGCCCGCGCCCCCGGCCGCCGCAGGAGCCGCGCCGGCCGCTCCGCGCCGCCGGCCCGATGCGACACCGGTCCCCCGGCCGCCGGCCGCAAGGGAAATCCGCCCCCCCCGGGGGGGAGAGCGCCGGGAAGCGCCTGCCGTCCGGGCTGTGCCGGTCAGCGAGAACGAGGCTCCAGCCCCGGAGGACGCGCCGGCCCCGAAGGACGCGCCGGCCGGGACGGACGCGCCGGCCCCGAAGGATGCGCCGGGCGGGACGGACCCCCGGAAGCTGCTGCTTCAGATCGCCTCGGCCGTCGGCAGGGAGCCGCTCGAGTCGATGCTGGCCCATCTCGAAGGCGCCAGGCTCGAGGGCGACGCCGTCATCCTCGAAATGGGGAGCGCCAAGGAGTTTTTCCGAAGCCAGATCAGCGAAAGCCTCCCCGCCATCGAACAGGCGGCCTCCTTGGTCGCCGGCGCCGCAGTCCGGGTGCGGTTCGGGGAATCCGGGCCCCCGACGGGCGTCCAATCCGCCGGGCCCCCGGCGGGCGTCCAATCCGCCGGGCCCCCGACGGGCGTCCAATCCGCCCCGGGCCCGGACGCCCCCGCCGGATGCGCGAATCCGGATCTGCTCGAGAAGGCGAAGAAGGAGCCCGTCGTGCGGTCCTTCCTGGA
The DNA here is from genome assembly GCA_964651155.1 of uncultured Acidobacteriota bacterium. Lineage (GTDB taxonomy): Bacteria > Acidobacteriota > UBA6911 > UBA6911 > UBA6911 > UBA6911. The sequence goes on from CAZYXB010000002.1 coordinate 72,074, forward strand.
TACGTTCACGGGGCCCGTTGACGTCGAGAAGATCCATTCATGAGCGATTACGCCGAACCCATTGAACGGTTGATCGACGAGTTCCGGAAACTCCCCGGGATCGGTTCCAAGAGCGCCCAGCGGCTCGTCTACAGCATCATGCGCCGCAGCAGGGAGGATGCCCTGCGCCTCAGCGGCGCGATCGTGGAGGTGAAGGAGAAGATCCGCTTCTGCTCGCGGTGCAACAACTACTCGGACCGGGATCCCTGCGAATACTGCAACAACAGCCGCCGGTCGGGCGAGACGATCTGCGTCGTCGAACAGCCCCAGGACATTCTCGCCATTGAGAGGACGCGGGAATACCACGGCCAGTACCATGTCCTGCACGGAGCCCTGTCGCCCATCAACGGGATCGGCCCCGAGGACCTGAAGCTCAAGAATCTCCTGGAACGGCTGCGGGAGGGGAATACGAAGGAGATCATCCTGGCCACGAACCCGAACGTCGAGGGGGAGGCTACGGCGATCTACATCGCCAAGCTGCTCGGACCGATCGGCGTCAGGGTGAGCCGGATCGCTCTCGGGATCCCTGTAGGGAGCGACCTGGAGTACGCCGACGAGGTCACGATGTCGAAGGCGCTCGAACACCGACACGAGATATAGCCGGCGGCGCGACCCCGGTCAGTGCGCCCCCTCGATCCACACCTCGCCGTCCTCGCAAAATTCCTTTTTCCAGATGGGAACGTACCGCTTGATGGCGTCGATGGCGAACCGGCAGGCATCGAAAGCGGGCGCGCGGTGGGCCGACGCCACGGCGATGACGATGCTGCATTCCCCGATGTCCAGGTGCCCCAGCCGGTGGACGATGGCGATGGCGCGGATGTCGAACGCCTCCTTCGCCTGGCGGCCGATCTCCTCGATTTTTTTGAGCGCCATCGGTTCGTAGGCGTCGTATTCCAGAAACCGGACGCTTTTGCCGTTCGCGTGGTTGCGCACCACGCCTTCGAAGACGACCAGGGCGCCGTCTTCGGGCTGCTTGATCGTCCCGGTGACCGTCCCGATCTCGATCGGGTCTCGTACAAGTCGAAACAATTTACCCTCCACTGACCGGCGGGAACAGGGCGACCTCGTCCCCGTCGCGGACCGGCGTGTCGGGCTGGGCGAAATCGGAATTCAAGGCCAGAAGGACGGTCCCCCGGCAGCGTTCCAGCAGCGGAAATTCACGGATGAAATGATTCAGGATGGATCCGACGTCGGCATGGCCGCCGGCCTCCACGCTGGTCTCGCGCATCCCGGTGACGTCGGCAAGGGATGCAAAAAACAGCACGCGTATGCTCATGGGCCCAAGAATATCAGATCGCGGGCGCCTTGGGGGGCTGTTTTTGCATTTTCCGGCACCGCCGCACCCGGGATCCGTCCGGGCACTCCTCCAGCAACGACCGCATCGACTTGCGGAGCACCGGGTGCAGGAATTCCGGGGCGATCCGCGCCATCGGTTCCAGGACGAACCTGCGGCAGGCCAGGCGGGGATGGGGGATGAACAGGTCAGCCTCCCGGATCACGGCGCTGCCGTAGAAAAGGATGTCCAGGTCGAGGGTCCGCGGCGCGTTCGGAAACGGCCGCGCACGGCCGCGGTCCGCCTCGATCTGCTGGCATAGCCGGAGCAGTTCGCGCGGGCCGAGCCGGGTCTGGAGGCCGACGGCCATGTTCAAAAACCACGGCTGGTCCCCGCAGCCGACGGGCTCGGTCTCGTAGCAGGGGGAGGCCACCAGGGCATCGCCCGCCCGTTCGAGCTCCCGGAGGGCGTACCGGAGGTGCCCCTGCCTGTCGCCCAGGTTCGAGCCGGCCGAGATGTAGGCTTGGACTGGATCCATCGCGCACCTTGTGCCGGAAGACTGCGGGTATCAGAACAGGCTGTTTTGTTCCATCATGCTCCCGAGGCTCCCGATCCCCTTCAGCCAGAAGGAAAAACTGAACTGCGATTCCGTCCGGGCGTCCAGGGAGAATTGCCTGAATTCCGACGACAGGCTGCAGCAGTCCCACGCGTAGCCGACCCGGGTCCGGCTGTTCAGCAGCTGGTCGGACTGGAAATTATAGCTGATCGACACGCTCGATGCGAGCCCGCGCGCGGGTGTCCCGTAGCTGATTTCGCTCTGCAGCTGGCTGGCCGAGAGCATGCCGGGTTCCGTTTCGATCGCCCGGAAATAGGTCCCAGACAGACTGAAGGACCCCTGCTGCCAGCCGGTCGACAAGCCGACGTTGCGCCAGCGGCGGAGTTTGGTGTCGTAGTCGGCCCGAATGTCCTGGTACATCCTGTCCTTGATCCGGACCCGGATTTCGGCGCTGAGGGGCGAAAATACCCTCTCGACCCCGGTCCCGTAGAATCCCGTGGTCGTGTAGAGCGGGTAGAAGGCGTTGGCCCGCCCCGACCGGAACGCTCCACCGAACGAAGGGTCGAAGTAATACTTCTGCGCAAGCGCGACGGTCAAAAACTCCCGCTTCTCGGTTGCCCCCGAGCCGTTTTGGCCGCGCGTGTAGAACCGGTTCACGATCCCGTACTCGAATTCGTTGGTGTCGGCGACGGCATCGTAAGCGTCGAACCGGATGATGCGTTCGAGGTCGCCCGCGCCCCGGATCCAGCGGTAGGTCGCATAGGGCAGGACGGCGTGGCGGAACGGGCCGGCCCAGGAGGGGGCATAGTCTTTTTCAAGGTACGGCGTTTTGAGGTCGACCTCCAGGTCCGTATAGCCCCGGCGGAAGCCCTGGTTGCGGATGCCCGTGAGGGCGTCGGCGTCTATCCGCGCCCCGTAGTAGGTTTCCCGCACGCCGAACGACGGCACGACGGAAAAACCGGCCAGCGCCGGGAGGCGGAGGGCCAGGCGCGGGTGGATGTCGAGGCGCTGCACGATGCTTTCCGTGTCGATGCCGCCGTCCCTCCTGGACAGGCCGCCGACGGAGGACTCGAAGCTGTAGAGCAGCCCGGTGGCGCCGACCGGGGTTTCCCGGGACGAGAGGCCGATCGACGGGATGTTCCACGTCACCAGGGACTGGACGGGAAAGGTCACCTCCTGGCGCTGGAACGATATGTTGGTGGAGACGTTGTCCCGGTTCTGGGTCAGAAACACGTCGACATGCTCGGTCGCGACCGTCGCTTTGTTGAAGCTGTCGGCGAAGGCCTGGCGGAATTCGAAGCTGGAGGTGATGTTGACCCTCGCCACCGCGCGCCAGTCTCCCGGCAGGCGGGTCTCCCCGTCGACGACCAGCCGCACCCCGCCCTGGTCCCTCCGGTCCCGGATCCCGTAGGCTTCGATGTCGAAAAACGTCTGCGGATTCGGCCGCGTCCGCACTGTTACGCCCAGCGCCAGCCCCCGGAGGCTGAAGTAGTCCCCGAAAAGGCTCAGGTCCGCGCTCCGGCCGAGCGTCTGGTAGTATCCCTGGCTGAAGACGCGCCCCTTCGACGTGGAGGTCCCCGTCTGGAAAGTCGTGAATCCGCTGCTGCGCTTCTTTTTCTCCAGCGGGAGGACCGTATACGGGGTGTAGAAGACGGGGACCCCCTTGATCTTCAGGAAGGTGTTGCGGAGGCGCGCCGTGTGGTCCAGGCGGATGTCCGCGCGAGAGGCGGTGAACTGCCACTTGGGATTGTCCTCCCGGCAGGAGGTGATCGCCGCGTCGTGGATCCGGTAGGTGTCCGCCCCCGTTTTGATCAGCTCCCGGCCGAATATCGAGAATTCGCGGTCGGTGTATCCCCTGGCGTCGTAGCAGGTGCCCGTCTGGGATCTGAAGTTGAAGTCCGCCCTCGAGCATGTGAGCCACTGGTCCCCCTGGCTGAAGCGGGTCTCCCCGACCGTGTGCCCGTCGCCGGTTTCGACGTCGTATTCGGCTTCGTCGGTCGTGATGGCGAAATCCCCGAAGCGGATCTCCACGTTGCCCTGCACGCGGCGGAGGACCTTTCCGAGATCCTGGTAGTCTGAGACCAGGACGACCGTCCCCTCACGGTACGGGATCTCGGTGCGGCTGCGGGTGTCCGCCTCGGGCTGGCCTCCTCCGCAGGCCGTCGGCAGCGGCCCGAAGGCCGCCATCACCAGCCCGAGCAGGAGGACTCTGAATCGAATGCCGCCGTTTGTGCCGCGGCGGGGTACAATCGGCCGGTTTGGGTGTAGGAGCAACGGTAATAGACCTCAAGCGCCTGGATTCGGATGGCAACGGCACAGGACCGGTCCCATCTCCGATACGATACTACGGCGCTATTGTATACACAGTCGCATTTTATTGATACCGGTCCTGCATTTTTGTGCATTGTAGCCTGGCGGCGGCCGGCGCCTTGTGCCGAAGCGTGCGCCGTGCGTGCCGTCCGCTGTCCGGCATGGGTGCCGTCCGCTGTCGGCATGGGCAAAAAGCCCGAAATCGGCGCTTACAACTCGAATCGCATGGCGTATAATTGTAGCTTCCGTTGCATGCATGTTTCGAATGCTTCTTAGAACCAGTGTCCATTGTTTCGTGGACGATACGTGGAGGTAAGGCTATGGGAGTCAGAGTCGGCATTAACGGTTTTGGCCGTATCGGGAGGAATTTCGTGCGGTGCTGCCTGAATGATCCCGCGATCGAGGTCGTGGGCGTCAACGACATCACGAGCCCCGAAGTCCTGGCCCATCTGCTCAAGTACGATTCCGTCCTGGGACGGATAGGCGGCACGGTGGAACTCGAGGACGGCGATCTGGTCATCAACGGCAAGCGCGTGAAAGTCTACAGCGAGCGGGATCCGGGCAAGCTCGACTGGAGTTCGCTCGGCGTCGAAGTCGTCGTCGAGTCCACGGGGCTGTTCCGGGACCGCGAAAAGGCCAAATCCCACCTGAAGGGGAGCGTCCGGAAGGTCGTCATTTCGGCCCCGGGCAAGGATGTGGACGGCACCTTCTGCATCGGGATCAACATGGAGTCCTACGACCCCGGGAAACACCACATCATCTCCAACGCTTCCTGCACGACGAACTGCCTCGCGCCCGTCGCGAAGGTCCTCGACAGGGAATTCGGGATCGAATCGGGCTTCATGACGACCATACACAGCTATACCAACGACCAGAACCTGCTCGATCTGCAGCACAAGGATCTGCGGCGGGCCCGGGCTGCGGCCATCAACCTGGTTCCCAGCTCCACGGGTGCGGCCAAGGCCATCGGGCTGGTTCTGCCGCAGCTCGAAGGCAAGCTCGACGGCATCGCCATACGCGTCCCCACCCCCAACGTCTCGCTCGTCGACCTGGTGGTCAACGTCGCGCACGATGCCGGCAGGGAAGAGGTGAATGCGGCCTTCCGAAAGGCCTCCGAAGGCGAGCTCAAGGGGATCCTGGGATATACCGAAGAGCCTCTGGTCTCTTCGGACTATATGCAGGCTTCGGTGTCGGGCACCGTCGACGCCCTGGAGACGAAGGTGAACGGAAAGATGATCAAGACCCTCGCCTGGTACGACAACGAATGGGGGTATTCCTGCCGCCTGCAGGATCTCGTCAAGTTCGTCGGCCGCTGACCGCGGCGGATCCGCAATTCCCGAAGGCATGGAGGCCAAGACAGCCATGGCGAAAATCACGATTCACGATCTGGATCTGGAAGGGAAGAAGGTGTTCGTGCGGGTGGATTTCAACGTTCCCCTGCAGAATTCCCGGGTCGCGGACGACCTCCGCATCCGCGAGGCGCTCCCGACGATCCGCTACGCCGTCGACCGTGGGGCGGTGTGCATCCTGGCGTCCCACCTGGGACGGCCCAAAGGAAAGCCGAAGCCCGAGTTCAGCCTAGCCCCGGTGGTGGCGCACCTGTCGGAGCTTCTGGGCAGGAAGGTGCTGTTTGCAGAGGACTGCGTCGGGGAGGAGGCGCGCCATCAGGTGGGCGCAGCCCGTCCCGGGGATGTCGTCCTGCTCGAGAACCTGCGCTTTCATCCCGGGGAAGAGGCCAATGACCCGGAGTTCGCCCGGCAGCTGGCGGCGCTGGCCGATGTCTACGTCAACGACGCCTTCGGCAGCGCCCATCGCGCGCATGCGTCGACCGAGGGGATCACGCACCACATGGCCCGGGCGGCGGCGGGATTGCTGATGGAAAAGGAGCTGCGCTACCTGGGGGACGCGCTCCATCGCCCGGAGCATCCTTTCGTCGCGATCCTCGGCGGCGCCAAGATCTCCGACAAGATCCGGGTCATCGAAAACCTTCTCGGGAAAGTGGACCGGCTTCTGGTCGGCGGCGCCATGATGTTTACGTTCCTCAAAAGCCGGGGGGCCCAAATCGGGAAATCCCTGTGCGAGCACGACAAGCTCGATCTGGCCGGCAGCCTGATGTCCGGCGCCGGGGGGGAGAAGATCGTTCTGCCGGTCGATGCGGTTGCCTCCTCGGGCCCCGACGACGCATCCGGGGCCCGGGTGGTCGCAGCCGGGGAGATTCCCGAAGGCGCGATGGGCCTCGATATCGGCCCGGAGACAAGCGCCCGGTATGCGGCCATCATCCGCGGCGCCCGGACCATCGTGTGGAACGGCCCCATGGGGGTGTTCGAGAAGGAAGCGTTCGCCGCGGGGACGATGGCCGTGGCGCAGGCGGTGGCGGACTCCGGCGCCGTCAGCGTCATCGGCGGCGGGGATTCGGCCGCCGCGGTTGCCAAGGCCGGGGTTTCGGACCGGATCACCCACGTCTCGACGGGCGGGGGCGCTTCGCTGGAATTTTTGGCGGGGATCGAGCTCCCCGGCGTTGCGGCCCTGACCGACCGCGCCGCCGCGTTTTAAGCGCCGGGGCCTTTCCCGGAGGGCCGGAACGAAGATGGAGGATGCATGGCACGGATGCCCGTGATCGCCGGAAACTGGAAGATGCACAAGACGGTCGGGGAGGCGCGCGCCCTGGCCGAGGCCGTCAGGGAGGGCGCCTCCGGGGCGTCGCACTGCCAGGTCGTGCTGGCGCCCCCCTACACGGCCCTGCACGCCGTAGCGGAGGTGCTGAGGGATACGGCGCTGATCCTCGCGGCCCAGAACGTGCACTGGGAGCCCCGGGGTGCTTTTACCGGGGAAATCAGCCTCCCGATGCTCCAGGATGTCGGGTGCCGGATGGTTCTGATCGGCCATTCCGAGCGCAGGCAGCATTTCGGGGAAACCGACGCCACCGTCAACCGCCGGCTGCGCGCCCTGCTGTCCACGGCGCTCGATCCGATCGTCTGCATAGGGGAGTCGCTCGGGGAACGGGAATCGGGGCGTCACTATGATGTCGTTACGCAACAACTTGTAGGGGGGCTGGACGGCTTGACACGGGGGGACCTGGCGCGTATTATTCTGGCCTACGAGCCTGTATGGGCCATCGGTACCGGCCGTACGGCATCGCCCGAAACGGCGCAGGAGATGCACGCCTGCATCCGCAGGTGGCTTTGGGAGACTTTCGGGGACGAGGCCCAGGAGGTTCGCATTATATACGGCGGCAGCGTCAAGCCCGATAACATCGCATCCCTGATGCGGCAGCCGGACATCGACGGTGCCCTGGTGGGTGGCGCGTGCCTTGAAGCGCGGAGTTTTTTGGATATCATCCACTATCAATCCTGAGCCCCGGGGGAAAGCAGGTAGCTGAATCCAATGTTTCTATTTTATAGCGTTACCGCACTGCACATTCTTGTCTGCATCATTCTGGTTCTCGTCGTGCTTCTCCAGTCGGGGAAGGGAGCGGATCTGGCCGGCGCATTCGGCGGCGGCGCCACGCAGACCGCGTTCGGAAGCCGGGGGCCCGCCTCGTTCCTGTCGAAGATGACGTCGATCGCGGCCGTTATTTTCATGCTGACAAGCATCGGGCTGTCGATGATCTCGACGAAGACGGCGAGCCGGTCCGTCCTTGAAGGGGTTCTGGAGGAGACGGCGGCGCCACAGCCCGAAACCAAGCGACCTGCATCCGATGTGCCCAGCCTCACCCCGGAGCAGATCCAGAGAATGTACGAACAGGAGCTGGAGTCGCAAAAGGGGGATCCTTCCACCGCGCCGCAGGCAACGCCCGATCTCCAGCCGGAGACTCCATAGACGTAGTGACGCGCAGGCGGTGGAATGCAACCGGCGGTCCCTGCGGGACCGCACAAGTGCCGAAGTGGTGGAACTGGCAGACACGCCATCTTGAGGGGGTGGTGGGGAAACCCGTGGGGGTTCGAGTCCCCCCTTCGGCACCAATGCAGCCGGTTTGTCCGCGTGCCCGGCTCGCTCCGTCGTGCAGGTCCGCCCCGTTTCATGCCCAGACCAAGACATTTCCCCCGGCGCCGGGACGCCATGTCCGGAAGCCGGATTGTTTGCCGCAGGCGCGCCGCGGAATTGCATTACAAAGGGCGATCGATGGGGTACAATGCCGATGAGTGCTGGAGGCGGCGACCCGTCGGTTGCCAAGGTGTACTGTGAATCATGAAAGACGGTCCTGGTGTCCGACCATAGACTCCTATGCATATAGACAAAACGATGGCGATGGAACGCGTCGACGGCGACAAGCTCCTGCTGGCCGAGCTCGCCGGGATGTTTCTGGATGACTACCCCCGTTTGATGCGCGAACTGCGCGACTCCACCGAGGCGCGCGATTACGCCGTGGCCGAAAGGACCGCGCACACGCTCAAGGGGAGGCTGGCTTTTTTCGGGCTGGAAAAGGCCCGGGACCTGGCGTTGCGTCTCGAGATGATGGGCCGGCAGTGCGAGATGACCGAAGCGCCTCCGGTCATCTCGGACCTGGACGCGGTTGTGCAAAGCGCGCTGCCCGAGTTCCGGTCCCTGTCGGCGATATCCGGGTAAGCAATCGGGCTGTCTGGAGGACGGACGCATGAGGGTTCTATTGGCCGATGACGACGATGTGTACCGCCACGCCATCCGGAAAACCCTTGAGGGATGGGGATACCGGGTGACGAGCGTCGGCGACGGCAGGGAGGCGATGCGCCTCCTCACGCTCGAGGACAGGCCGAATCTGGTGATCCTGGACTGGATGATGCCCGGCATGGACGGCATGGACATCCTCTGCCGCGTGCGCGCAGCCTACAACGTGCCGTATGTGTACATCCTGCTCGCGACGGCGAGGGATGGCAAGGCCGACATGATAGCGGGCATGGAGGCGCAGGCGGACGACTACCTGGTGAAGCCGTTCGATCTTCGGGAGCTGCGGGCCCGGTTGCAGGCGGGGCGCCGCATCGTCGAGCTCCAGGACGCTCTGGCCTCCAGGCAGCAGGAGCTCAGTCACCAGGCCACGCACGACCCCCTGACCGGCATCTGGAACAGGACGGCCGTCCTGGATATCCTGGAACGGGAAGCCAGCAGCTCCCGCAGCCGGAAAACCCCGCTCTGCCTGGCCCTGGCCGACATCGACCATTTCAAAGAGATCAACGATACCTACGGCCATGTGTCGGGGGACGCCGTTCTCATCGAGGTGACGCGGCGCATACAGTCTTCGGTGCGCCGCTACGACACCTTCGGCCGGTACGGCGGCGACGAGTTCCTCCTCGTTGTGCCGGGCCTGGACGCGCTGCAGGCCCGGTACACGGCCGAAAGAATCAGGATCCGGGTCGCCGCCCAACCCTGCTCCATCCTGGAACAGGAGATCCGCGTCACTCTCAGCATGGGGATTTCGGCCCATACCGGAGCGGGCAGCGCGGCCTCCCTGCTGCAGGCGGCCGACGAGGCCCTGTACCGGGCGAAAGCCCGCGGCCGAAACAGTGTGGAACTGGCCCGGGGTGGCGCCGACAACGTGAGGCTGTTCCCCCAAAGGAATTCCGGCTGACGGCCCAACGAGTGGAGGCGACGCATGGCACCTCTTTTCAGACGCCCGGGGGATTTCGGGCCGATCCGCCACCCCCCGCTGGTCAAAAAGCACCGCACGTACTACATCCTGGCCATCGGCGCCGCCCTGGTGCTGGCCTGCAGCCTGTATGTGGACGTCCGCGCGCCCGGGAGCGGCGTCCCCGGCCTCCTGCTGCGCGGTTTGTCCCTGCTGCTGGTCCTAGGCGCGATCGTCTACGGTTTCAAGCTGGAGCAGGAGGCGAAAAGATCCACCCTCAAATACAAAGAACTGCTCCTGGAGGCCAAGCAGAGGACGACCGAAATCATGGCGCTCTACGACACGTCCCAGGACGTTTCCGGCCAGCACCACCTGTCGTCTTTGCTGCAGATCATCGTTGGCAGGGCGATGTCGCTGCTGGCTACGCCCGGGTGTGCGCTTTTCCTATACGATGCCGAGCGCAATGATTTCGAGATCACCGTAGAGGTCGGGGTCGGGATGCCCGTCGGCACCCACATCCCCCTGCACGAAGGCCTCGGGGGCCGCGTGGCCGAAACCCTGGCGCCCGTGATCGTCAACGACTACCGCAACTGGCCCTACCGCTCCAGGGCGCTCGGCAGTCTGCCCATCGGCGCCACTGTCTGCGTCCCGATGATCCGGGGCGGGGAACTGATCGGCGTGCTGGGCGTGCACGAGAGCGGGGACACGCAGAGGGAATTCACCGATGCCGAGGCGCGCCTGCTGTCGCTGTTCGCCGACAACGCCGCCAGCGCCGTCTACAACGCCCGGCTGCTCGACCAGCTTCAGCACTCCAAGGAGCGGTTCCGGATCGCGGCCGAGTGCGCCAGCGACATCGTCTACGACTGGGATCTCGCCTCGGGGACCGTGGAGTATTTCGGCGCCAGCTCCGACAGGGTGCGTTCGCGGTCCCTGTCGTTGCCCACAACCAGAAAAGAGTACTGGGAGATGATCCACCCCGAGGACCGCGACCGGGTCAAGGAAGCGCTCGCGGCGCGCATGAAGGACGGGAGGCCCTTCTCGGACGAATACCGCGTCGTGGACAGGCACGGCGCCTACATCATCATCTCCGACCGCTCCACGGCCATCCGGAACTCCAACGGGGATGCGGTGAGGCTCATCGGCGCCGTGTCGAACATCACCGAGCGGAAGCAGGCCGAGCAGATGAAGACCGATTTCGTGTCGTTCGTGACGCACCAGCTGCGCACGCCGCTGTCGGGGGTCAAATGGATGCTCGAGCTCGTGACGGACTCCCTGGACAACCCCGAGGAGGCGCGCGCGTTCATCCGGGACGCGCAGCTGTCGACCGACCGCCTGATCGACCTGGTCAACGACCTTCTCGACGTCTCGAGGCTCGAGCGGGGGACGCTGCAGATCGACAGCCGGGAGGTTGACCTGGCGGAGCTGACCCGGAGCGTCATCGACGAGCTCAATCCGTTGATGCTCGAGAAGGAGCAGTCGCTGGTCTTCGAGCCCCCCGGGGAGCGGATTCCGGTGACGGCCGACCCGCAGCTGCTGCGCCAGGTCATCCTCAACCTTCTGTCGAACGCGATGAAATACACCCCGCGGGGCGGGGACATCCGCATCGGCATGGAGAAGCGGGGCCAGGTTCTCAACTGGGAGATCCAGGACAGCGGGATCGGCATTCCGAAGACCGACATGAAGATGCTGTTCGAGAAATTCTACCGGGCCGGGAATGCCCGGACCGTGGAGACCGAAGGGACCGGCCTGGGGCTCTACCTGGTGCGGCTGATCGTGGAGAAGCAGGGCGGGTGCGTCGAATGTGAATCGGAAGAGGGGCGCGGGTCCGTGTTTAAGTTTTGCCTGCCCCTGGCAGGCCCGATGAACGATCCGGGCCCTCTGGGTATGGCCGGAAATTCCATGGGGGACCAACATGAAGGTGCTCTTGATCGAGGATGACAGGTTTTTGCGCCGGGCGTGCGAGACGGGCCTCAGGAAACAGGGCTTTGACGTCCTGACCGCCGACGACGGCGAGGAAGGCCTTCGGTGCGCACGCGAGCACGTCCCGGACCTCATCCTGCTCGACATGCTGATGCCCAAACTGTCGGGCATCGAGACCCTGGAGATTCTCAAGCGTGAGGAGCGGACGCGCGGCATTCCGGTTGTGATCCTGTCGAACACGTCCGACCAATCCGACAGAGACAAGGCCAGGGACCTGGGCGCCGCGGACTACCTGGTCAAGGCCTCCCTCTCGCTTCAGGACCTGGGGCGGAAGATAACCGGGTATCTCGCGGGCGGCAAGAGTGCGGATGATTCCGGGGCCCCTTCCTAGCCGGGTTCCCCGAAGGCCCCGGCGACTCCCGCCGAACATGGAAGCCGGATGGGGCTGCCGCTGAAGCGTTCCCTTCCCGTGCCTCATGCCGAGTGGCGCCATCCGGGAAGCCCCACTCCGGGAGCGGGGCGTTCCCGCAGCACCTCCCGGCGGAAACGGAACAGCTCGGCCGGCCGTCCGCCGGTACGCGAATCAAACCTTCCGGAGCCCTCCACCAGGCCCCCGCTTTCCACGAGGCGGCGGAAGTTCTGCTTGTGCAGGCGCACCCCGGCCAGGGCCTCGACCACGCGCTGCAGCTGCAGCAGGGTGAACGTGGGGGGGAGCAGCTCGAACACCACCGGGCGGTACTTGAGTTTCCCGCGGAGGCGGCCCAGGGCGGTTGCCAGGATCCGCCGGTGGTCCAGGGCCATGGGCGTGCCGAGGCGGGGGGGGCCGTCTGCCGCATCGCCCGGGCTCCCGCCGGCTTTTCCCGCCGGGGACGCATCGGGATCGGGAGACCGGTCGCGGCGGGCTTCAAAGGCCAGGTCGACTTCGTAGATCAGCTCGTACCGTTCCAGGGCGCGTTCGGGAACCCAGGGCGCCCCGTGGAGCCCGAAATTGATGTCGCTCCGTTCGCGCCGTTCCCGCCGTGCCCCGGCGTCCGGCGACGACCGGATCCACCGCTCCAGTGCGGGGACGATGTGCGCGTCGATCACCTTCGGCCTTCCGGTCCTCCAGTCCTCCCAGGGCAGGAACCGGTACCACGGGCGCCAGCGGGAGCGTCCGGTCCCCGAAGGCGTCTCCTCGCGCACCAGCGCCAGGTAGGCGATCGACAGGACCCTCGGCCCCCCCTCGGTTTCCGAAGGGTCCCTGTTTCGGTCCCCGAAGGTATAGAGCTGTTCGACGTAGCCCAGGTCCAGGCCGGCCTGTTCCCGGACCCAACGGCGCAGGCCCAGTTCCAGCGTCCGGTCGCCGGTCGGATCGAACGGGCCGAAGGGGATCGCTTCCGGTGTCGGCGAGCCCCGCCCCCGCTTGGGCGCAGGGGGGGAAGCCCCGGCCGCGGGCCGGACCGTCAGGATGCGGGGCGTTTCATCCGTGACGGTGACGATGACGGTGTTCAGTCCGATCACAACCGGCGGATACATGAGGACTCCTCCCCTTCGGGACCCGGGCGGCGCATGCGGCGGGCGGACTATTTCAGGTCTTTGCCCGTGTAGCCCAGGATGCGGCGCGCTACGATCAGCCGGTTGATCTGCCCCGTTCCCTCGAACAGGTCGATCACCTTGCCGTCGCGCATCCACTTCTCGAGCAGAAGCCTGCGCGAATATCCGAGGTTGCCCATCAGCTCGACGCATTTCTGGGTGATCCTGGTCACGACGTCGCCCGCCTTCAGTTTGCTCATGGACGATTCGGCCGTGTTCGGCTTCTTCCGGTCGATGAGCCAGGAGGCTTTGAGCACCAGCAGCCACGCCGCGTCGAGCTGGGCCTCCATGTCGACGATGTCCCGTTCGATCGCCGACAGCTGGTTCCGGGGACGGTCGTAGCCGATGGCGATGCCGTTGCCGGCCAGCTGCTCCTTGACGTATTCCAGCGCGGCCCTGGCGATGCCGACCCCGCTGGCGGCGGCCATGGGCCGCGCGCTGTCGAAAGTGGCCATGGCGCCCTTGAAGCTTTTGGCCTTCTGGGGATCCCCGGTGTTGCTCAGCATGTTTTCGAACGGTACCCTGCAGTTGTCCAGGACCACCACCGCCGTGTCGCTCGCCCGCAGGCCGAGCTTGTTTTCCAGACGTGCGATCTTGAGCCCCGGGTTGCCCGCTTCGACGACGAACAGCCGCATGCCCTTGCGCCCCGCCGCCGGGTCGATGGTGGCCCACACGATCATGATCCCCCCCGAATCGATCATGGAAGCGCGGGCAGTGGAGACGAAAAGCTTCTCGCCGTCCAGGACCCAGCTGTCGCCGTCGAGGACCGCCCGGGTACGGATGGCCGAGGAGTCGCTGCCGCAGTGCGCCTCGGTCAGCGCCATGCTGGCCCAGGTGATCTCCGGGCCGTGGAAGCGCTCGAGGAACCGCTCGATCTGCTCCTCCGTCCCCGTGGCCAGGACCGCCGTGCCTCCCAGCGCCGGCCAGGGAAGGCACATGTAGAGGCCCTCGTCCCCCCAGGCCAGAGCCTCGAGCGTGTGCACCTGGGTCATGAACGGCTCCTCGAAGTCCATCGATCCGGGGAGGAGGCAGCCCAGTTTGTGGCGGGCTTCGTCCCATATGAATCTGGCGAAATCCCACGGCACCTCGTGTTCGTGTTCGTCGTAGTGCCGGGCGTAGGGGCGGATCTGTTCCCGCGAAACCTTCTCGGCGTACTCCCGCTGCTGCCGGATTTCCGCGGACATCTCAAAGCTGATCATGGCCTTCTCCTCCTGGTGCGCCTAAACGATGGTGATCCCTTCCATGACCGCGAACCCGCGTGCGTTCCGCAGCCAGAGCTCCACGGGAAATTCCCGTGTGAATCCGTAGCCGCCCAGGATCTGCACGGCCCGGTCGGCGACGGTGACGGCCATGTCGCCGGTGAAATTGGCCGCCAGGTACGCGTCCCTCGTGGCGTCCTCCCCGCGTTCCAGTTTCCACGCCGCCCGCCAGACCATCAGCCGCGCGGCTTCCAGGTCCGTGGCCATTTCCGCCAGCATGAAGGCGATCGACTGCCGCCGCGCAATCGCCTCGCCGAAGGCCACCCGTTCCTTGGCGTACTCCCGGGCGTACTCGTACGCGGCGCGGGCGACCCCCAGGGCCATGGCCGACAGGCCGGTCTTTGAGGCGTTGAGGACCCTCTGGAAGTCGCAGCCCTGCGTGCCCCCCAGCCTCCGGGCGGCGGGGATCCTGCACTGCTCGAACGAGACCGTGAACATGGGGAACGCATGCATGCCCATGTTCCGTTCGCGTTCCTTGACGAGCAGGCCCGGGGTGCCTTTGGGGACGAGGAACCCCTGGGTCCTCCCTTCGCACGCGGCCCAGACCAGCATCCAGTCGGCTTCGGGCGCCAGGGGGACGTTGCACTTCGTGCCCGACAGCAGGTAGTCCCCGCCGCTGGGGCGCGCCGAAGCCTGCAGCCGGTTGGGGTCGAAGTCGAAGCGCGGCTCCATCAGGGCGGCCGACCCGGCCACATAGGCATCGCCGCAGAAGGCGGGGAGGATCTCCCTCTTCTGCTCCTCGGTCCCGCACATCAGCACCGGGAAGGCGACCAGGTTGGGGGCGGCAAGGACGAGGGCCGCGCTGAGGTCGCCCCATGCCAGCTCCTCGTCGGCCAGGACCCACGTGAGGGCGGAAGGGCCGCCGAATCCCCCGTAGGCTTCCGGGATGCTGGCGGGCAGAAGCCCCAGCTTCCAGCCCTCCAGAATCCATTCCGGGGCGGGTTCCCCCCGCTCGTCGCTCGGGCGCATGCGGCTGCGGAATTCCCGCTCCGCGAGCTTTCTTGCTTCGTCCACGATCAGTTTCTGTTCGTCGGTCGGTTCGAATGAGAACATGCAACCACCTTTGCTAGTTTCTGAAGGACATTTCCCGGCTGCGGACCTCCCGCCCGTAGAAGAGGGTCGCCAGCCTGTCGAATATCTCCGCCTTTTCGGAAGTGTAAAATTCCCGACGGCCGCGGCGGGAGCACCGGGCGGAGATTTCCCGATGGCGCCCCAGGTAGTCCACCAGGCTTTCGGCCACGATCGCCCCCTGGGACACGATGCGGACTCCGGGGGGGAGGTGCCGGGCGATGGTCTCCCCCAGGAGCGGGTAATGGGTGCATCCGAGGATGATGGTGTCGATGGCCGGGTCCGCCGCCAGGAGCCGGTCGACGTGCCGCTTCACGAAATACTCGGCGCCGGGCCCCGAGCATTCGTCGTTTTCGACCAGGGGCACCCACATGGGGCAGGCTTCCTGCCGGACCGAAACGCCGGGGAAGAACCGCTCGATTTCCATCGGGTAGGAGTTCGACGCCACCGTTCCGGCCGTGGCCAGGACCCCGATATGGCCCGACGGCGACAGGCGGCCGACGCGCTCGGTCACGGGCCGCAGGATCCCCAGGACGCGGCGCCGCGGGTCGATCCGCGGCAGGTCTTTCTGCTGGATGGTTCGGAGCGCTTTGGCCGCGGCCGTGTTGCAGGCGATGACGACGAGGGGGCAGTTGCGGGCGAACAGCCACCGCACGGCTTCCAGCGTGTAGGCGTATACGAGGTCGAAGGACCGGTTCCCGTAAGGGGTGCGCGCGTTGTCCCCCAGGTAGAGGAAGTCGTTGCCGGGCAGCGCCGCTTCGAGCGCCCGCAGTACCGTGAGCCCGCCGAATCCTGAGTCGAAAACTCCAATGGGACTGTACTCCATGCCGCTCCTGTACTAGCGTTCGAGGTCCAGGGTGTCGAACAGGTCCTTGATGATGCGGGCCGTGAGCCCCCAGATCTGATTGGCGCCGTGGGAGTAGACAACCACATCCATCTCCCCTCCCGGGTAGCTTCTCTTCTCGGTGTGCAAACTCTTCGGGTCCAGGAATACGCCGAAGGGGACGCACAGGATCTCGGCCACCTCCTGGACCTGCCTGCGTGTTTCGAACGGGGTCCGGAGGAGGGCCACAAAAGGGGCCACGCGGAATTCCGTGACGGACCGGTAGTCGTGAAAACGCCCCAGCAGTTCGATCCTGTCTCGCGCGATGCCCACTTCCTCGAAAGTCTCCCTGAAGGCCGTCTCCAGAAGCGGCTCCCCCCCCTCCCGCATTCCCCCGGGGAAGGAGATCTGCCCCTTGTGCGTTTGCACGCCCTCGGTCCGGCGCGTCAGCAGCAGGCGGTACCCGCCGTCGGCCTCGAATACGGGTATGAGGACGGCGGCTTCCCGGACGTACCCGTTCGCCAGCTTCCGGAGCTCCAGCGATGCCAGGCGTGTGCGAATGTGATCGATCGTGTTCATTGGGCGATGGCCGCCATCCCGTGGCGTCACGGAAAAGAAAGATCATTATACCCGAATTGCCCGCGCGGCCCCAGCAAAGACTGGGGGCCGGGGCCGCCTCATTCCCCGTCCGCGCCGGCCGCCGGCGCCGCTGCGTTCTTCGTCCGGGACTCTTCGAGGATGGCCGCGACGCCGAGGGCGGTTCTTGAGACCGCGCCGCGGTTGCGGTCCAGGACGGAATACGCGGCACGTCCCATGGCCTCCCGTTTGGCCGGGTTTCCAAGCAGGAACCGGAACGCCTCCTGCAGCTGGTCCATCTGGCGGCCCCTGTCCTCGCATCCCGCCGTGACCTGCCGGATGCCGCCATGGGCGAGAAACTCCCGCAAAGCCGGCTGGAAGTTCTCCATCGAAGGCCCGACGACGATCGCTTTCGAATAGAGCGCCGGCTCCATGATGCTGTGGCCGCCATGGCGGACCAGGGTCCCGCCGACGAACACGACCGTGGCGAACCGGTAGGCGGCCGCGAGCTCCCCTATCGTGTCCAAAAGAATCACGGGCGCCCCGGGGGCGGCCACTGCCTGCGAGCGGCGGCCGAAGGCGAACCCTCTCCTGTCGATCAGCTGGGCGACGGCCTCGAACCTCTCGGGGTGCCGCGGGGCCAACAGCAGCCGGGTCCGTTCCAGACCGGGCGTGTTGCGCAGGTGGCCGAGCGCCTCGAGCAGCGCCTGCTCCTCGTTCGGGTGGGTGCTTCCAGCGACGATCAGGGGTGCCTCGGCCTCCGGCGGCCCGAGCAACGACTCCAGCGCGCGCGCGAGGGCCGCATTCTCCCCGCCTTCGACAATATCCCCGTCGAATTTGATGTTGCCCGTTGTCGTTGTCGTGGCGTCCGGGGCTCCCATGGCGCGGATCCTGGCGGCGTCTTCGGGCGACTGCATCATCAGGGCACGGTAGTGTCGCAGAACGTGCTTGAGGAACGGGCGCAGACGGCGATAGTACCGGAAGGATGCCCTGGAGATGCGGCCGTTGACCAGCACGACGGGGATGCCCCGGCGGTCGGCCAGGCGCAGAAGGTTCGGCCAGATCTCCGTGTCGACGATAACGACCATTGCCGGCCGTATCCGGTCCAGCACGCGTCCGACCACAAAGCCGAGATCCACGGGGAAGAAGAACGTGTTGCGGCGCCCGTACTCCGCGAAGCGCTCGGCTGCGACGGCGTGCCCGGTCGGGGTGGTCGTCGAAAACACGAAGCGCGCTCCGGGGAACCTCCCGTGGAGGGCCTTCACCAGCGGTTGGAGGCTCAGGGTTTCCCCGACAGAACAGGAGTGGAACCATACCGTGGCGCGCCCGTCCGAACGCAGGCCTTCCGGCAGGCATCCCAGGCGCTCGGCGAAGCCTTCGAGCCCCGAGCTGCGGCGCCATGCCCTGACCACGAACAGCGGGAGCAGGAGGATGCTCCAGACGGCGAGCAGGAAACTGTAGAGCAGATACATGGAACACCTCGCCCCGTCGCACCGCGGAGGGTGGCGGGGGATTCGGACTCGGGGCTCGGCCCCCTGTCTTTCTAGCACCGGGGCGTCTCCGCCGCGAAAAACGCTACGGCTCTCCGGAGGTCCTCTTCCGTGTCGACCCCGACCGTGTCGTAGGGCGTCTCCTGGACGAGAATGTCGATGCCGTTCTCGAGCAGGCGCAGCTGTTCGAGCTTCTCCGCCTGCTCCAGCGGGGAGGGGGGCAGGCGGTGAAAACGCTCGAGCGCCGAGCGCCGGTATGCGTAGAGCCCCAGGTGCTTGTAGTAGGGACAGGTGCGCGTCCCCTCGCGGCGGTACGGGACGGGCAGCCGCGAAAAATAGAGCGCCCGCCCCCCGGCTCCGGTGACGACCTTCACGCAGTTGGGATCCTGCGCTGCGGCGTCGTCGAGGACCGTCTTCAGCGTGGTGACGTCGCCTTTGCCTGCGAGGATCGGGCCGAGCAGGCATTCGATGTGTTCGGCGCGCACGGTCGGCTCATCGGCCTGGATGTTGACGTAAATGTCCCCGTCGGTCCGCAGCAGGACCTCGTGGATCCGGTCGCTGCCGCAGGCGTGGTTCCCCGTGCGGATCGATGGGATGCCCCGTCGGGCGCAGTGCCCCAGGATCCTCTCGCTGTCGGTGGCCACCACCAGCTCCGTGAGCAGGGGCGATCGGCGCGCCCGCTCGTAGACCCAGTCGAGCATCGCCCGGTCCCCGATCCGGCAAAGGACCTTGCCCGGAAGCCTTTGGGAATCCATGTGGGCGGGTATGACGCCGATGATCTTGGTTGTTCCTTGCCGCATAGCCCCCGCCATTACAAAAAGAGTGCCCATTATCCCACACGACGGCCCCGGATGCGTGTAATAATAGTGGGGGCGGCCTGCCCGATGCGGGACCCTGCCGGCCAATGCCGGTTCCGCCCTGTTCCCCGGAGTCGAGGAATCCCATGAATCATGCCCTGTTCCATTCCCTGCAGACGTTAGGCCTCGCCGACGGCCGCCGCGCCGCATACTATTCCCTGCCGCAGCTCGAGAAGGAGGGGGTCGGCCCGGTCTCGAGGCTCCCCCTGAGCATCCGCATCCTCCTCGAATCGGTTCTCCGCAACTACGACGGGGAGAGCATCACCGAGGACGACGTCGTCCGCCTGGCCAACTGGAGCCCCCGGGCTGCCCGGACCGGGGAGATCCCCTTCCGTGTTTCCCGCATTCTGCTGCAGGATTTCACCGGAGTTCCCCTGCTGGTCGATTTGGCCGCGATGCGGTCGGCGGTCGCGCGGCTCGGGAAGCCCCCGGGCCTGATCGAGCCCCTGGTCCCGGTCGATCTCGTCATCGACCACTCGGTCCAGGTCGACGTCTCGGGCAGGCCGGATGCGGCCGACGCCAACATGCGCATGGAGTTTCTGCGCAACCGGGCCCGCTACCGGTTCCTGAAGTGGGGAACGCGGGGATTTTGCGGGTTCAACGTCATCCCCCCCGGTACCGGGATCTGCCACCAGGTGAACCTGGAGCATCTGGCGACGGTCGTCCGGGAGAAGGAGGGAGTTCTTTTCCCGGACACGCTCGTCGGCACCGACTCCCACACGACGATGATCAACGGTCTCGGCGTGCTGGGCTGGGGCGTGGGCGGCATAGAAGCGGAGGCCGGGATGCTGGGGCAGCCGGTGTACCTGCTGACGCCCGACGTCGTCGGGGTGCGCCTCGAGGGGAAGCTCGGGGAGGGTGTGACGGCGACGGACATGGTTTTGTGCGTGACGGAGATGCTGCGCCGGGCCGGGGTGGTCGGGAAATTTGTAGAGTTTTTCGGCCCCGGAGTCGCCGAACTGACGATCCCGGACCGGGCGACCATCAGCAACATGGGCCCCGAATACGGCGCCACCCTCGGCCTCTTCCCGGTCGATGACGCGACCTGCGCCTATCTTCTGGCTACCGGCAGGCCGCAGGCGCTGGCCGATACGGTCCGCGACTACTTCACCGCCCAGCGGATGTTCGGCCCCGTCGACGAAGACCGTGTCGCCTACAGCTTCGTGCTCGCGCTCGATCTCAAGGACATCGAGCCGTGCGTCGCCGGTCCCCGCAGGCCGCAGGACCGCATCCCGCTTGCGCGGCTCAAGGACGATTTCCTGGAGGCTCTCGCAAAGCCCCGGGACCAAGGCGGCTACGGAAAGGCGGCCGCGGATCCCGACGGCCCGGCCCCGGTTACGACCCGGCAGCCGGGGCGGGGGGCTGCCGACGGCCTGCGGCACGGCGCGGTGGCGATCGCGTCGATCACCTCGTGCACGAATACGTCGAATCCGGGCGTCATGATCGCCGCCGGGCTCCTCGCCAAACACGCGGTGGAGGCCGGGATCGCACCACCGTCCCACGTCAAGACTTCGCTCGCTCCCGGGTCCCGCGTCGTCAGCGCCTACCTGGTGAAAACCGGGCTCCAGCACTACCTGGACCGGATAGGATTCCATCTCGTAGGGTACGGATGCGCCACCTGCATCGGGAACTCCGGCCCCCTCGATCCGAACGTCGAGGACCGCATCGCGGCACACGGCCTGGTCGTGGCCAGCGTACTGAGCGGGAACCGGAACTTCGAGGCGAGGGTCCATCCGTCGGTCAGGGCCAATTTCCTGATGAGCCCGCCGCTGGTGGTCGCCTTCGCGCTTGCCGGACGGGTCGATATCGACCTGACCCGCGAGCCTCTGGGCCGAAATGCCGAAGGCCGGGACGTCTATCTGGCCGACCTGTGGCCGAGCCGGCAGCAGATCCGGGCGTGCATGGGGTCCTCCTCGGACGCCGGCGCCTACCGGGCCGAGTACGCCGCCAGCGCCGAAAGGAACCCGCTGTGGAACGCGATATCCTGTGCGGGGGGGGGCCTGTACCGGTGGGAGGAGGGCTCCGAGTACATCCGGGAGCCCCCCTACTTCGAACACTTCCGCATGGAGCCCGGGGGGGTCGCCCCAATAGCCGGCGCCCGCCCGCTGGCGATACTCGGGGATTCCGTGACGACCGACCACATCAGCCCCGCCGGGCCCATCCACCCGGATTCGCCCGCCGGACGCTACCTGCGGCAGGTGGGGGTGGCCATCGAGGATTTCAACAGCTACGGGGCGCGCCGCGGCAATCACCAGGTCATGATCCGGGGGACCTTCGCCAACGTCCGCATCCGCAACCTCATGGCGCCCGGCACGGAAGGGGGTGTCACCGTGCATTACCCGAGCGGGGACCTGATGAGCATCTACGACGCCGCCTGCCTCTACCGCGAATCCGGGACGCCGCTGGTCGTTCTGGCCGGGAAAGAGTACGGCACCGGGAGCTCGAGGGACTGGGCCGCCAAGGGGACCATGCTGCTGGGCGTGCGCGCGGTCGTGGCCCGGAGTTTCGAGCGGATCCACCGCAGCAACCTCGTGGGCATGGGCGTCCTGCCGTGCCAGTTCGAGGAGGGGGCCGGCGCGCAGTCTCTGGCGCTCGACGGCACCGAAACCTTCGACATTCTGGGGCTCGGGGACGATGTCGAGCCGCGCGCACGGCTTTTTTTGGCCGTACACCGGCGCGGCGGCCCGACGGAGACGGTCCCCCTTCTGGCGCGTCTGGACACCCCGGTGGAGGCGACCTATTACCGGCACGGCGGCATACTCCCGTACGTGCTCCGGCGATTGCTCCGATGAGGCCGGCGGGGCGTGCCTTTGTCCCGCCTGAAACCGGAATCCCGGGTGCGCATGCGCCGGCGGTGATATAGAATGGTTCGTGGTACCGGGACACGCGGCTGTGCCCCGGAGGGTGTTGTCCCAGATGCGGCGCCGCCGGCAGACCCGACGGGCGCCCGAAAGAATCGGAGGAGTTCTATGAAAGTGCCGCAGTACGTTACGGTCGAAGAAGTCCGGAGGGTGTGCAAGGAGCTCAAGATCAGGGACTGGACGAAACTCAAGCAGACCAAGGTCCTGCCCAGGGAGGCGAAAACGATCCTGGCCTTTGCGAACCCTTCGAAACTGAAGATCGACCCGGAGGATTTCCGCATCGGGCTGGAGGTCGAACTCGAGCATGGCTTCATGTACAAGGATGCCAATGTGACCAACAACCATCCCATCCTGACGGGTCTCATCGTGATGGCGCACTTCCACGAATCCCTGGACTATTACAAGCTCCTGGACGTTGCGGAGATGGAAGGGGACCTCGTGAAGGCGGTGGCGGCGGGCGACGCGGCCAAGGTCAAGAAATATTTCGGGAAGCTCGCGGCGGCCCGCATCGTTCTGAACCAGGCCGAACTGAAGCGGATCCGGTAGGGTCTTGCTTCCGCAGCGAAGCCGGGGGCCCCGCCGCCGGTGCGCCCGGGGGCGGGGATCGCGCCTAGTCCGGCAGCGTTTCCGCCAGGGAGATCCGGAGCCCCTCGACGGCCGACGCCCGGAGAAATATCTCCTTCTCCCCTTTTGCCCCCAGGAGCCCTCGGCTGTCGAGGAAGCTCTCCGCGCGGGCGAGCGATCGCACCCGGAAAATGGTCTTCTGGATCCCGTTTGCCGGACCCCGGACGATGCGGAAGGCTGGCCCGCGCTCGGCCCGCATGTAGCCGTCCGGCCCCGGCGGGCCGAGCAGGCGCGCCCATGCCCTCCTGGCGGCGTCGACGTCGTCGGACTCGAGCACCAGGGCGTAGGTCGCCAGGATGCCGAGCGGGCCGCCGCCGTCCAGGGCCAGGCGGTTGCCGAACTGTTTCCGCCGGACTTCCATGTTGAGGAACTCGGGGCTGTATTCGAACAGCGTGACCACAAAGGCCTCGTGCGAAAGCGCGGGCAGGCGCACCCTCATCCAGACGGGCCCCTCGCTCCCGTCCGGGAGGGCGGCGAGGTGGATCTCCGGCGGATCGTGGGGGAACCCAGCGGCCCGGAGATCGGCCAAAGCGTTCGCCAGCAGGCCGGGCTCCAGGGAAAGGGAGGCGAAGCGCGCCGGCGCCGGTCGCCTCTTCCTGTCGCCGTAGCGATAGAACTCCAGGATCACGTCCCCGGCGCTGACGCTGCCGCTGGTATAGGTTTCCTGTTCCGCGACAGGCCGGTCTACGGGCAGCTGCAGTGTGTCCCGGCAGAAGGCCACGAGCGCCCCGGGATCGTTCGACTCGATCAGCACGCGGTCCGCCTGGCGGATCAGGGGAGCCCGCTGCGGCTGCGCCGGGGCGACCAGGCAGCATGCGGCCGTCAGGGCACAGGCGGCGATAGGAAGGATGCGCTGTCGGTCCATGTCGTCTCCTCGGTTCTATTGTATCAGATGCGCGGGGGCCGGCCGCCCGGCGCGATGACGGCGATGCAGCGGGACGCAAGCCGGCGCAGTTCCGGCAGCGTCCCCGCCCCGGATGCCGCCCGGTGCAGATTCGAAAGGCCGGGGCGGACGTGGGCGAGGTAGGTGGCCATCCCGCGCGTGATTCCGAGGAACCCGTAGGCACCCAGGGCCTGCATCAGGCGCTGGGCGGAAGCCTCCAGAAACGCCCCCAGAAACGCATCCCAATCCATGCCGGCGACCGACAGCCCGTAGTAGAACCGCAGCAGCTCCTCCCGCTGGCCCTCCGTACAATCGACATAGGGATCGTACAGAAGGGACCCCAGGTCGTAGAAGAAGGTGCCGAAGCGCATGCCCTGGCAGTCGATCAGGAAGGGGTTCCCGTCGCGCACCATGATGTTCTGCGACTGCAGGTCCCGGTGCACCAGGCAGCGCGGCAGGGCGGCCAGCCTCTCGGACAGGGCCTCGAGCTCCTGCCGGAGCCCCGCGCCCTGGGCACCCCCCGGATCGATCCCGCAGAGCCGTCCGACGCAGTGCTCGAGGAAATAGTCGTGCTCCCACCGGTACAGGGCCGTGCCGAAAGGCTCGCAGAGCCGCACGCGGTTCGCGGGGAAAAGGTTTTCGGGAAAGGCGTGCAGGCGCCCGGCGGCGGCCAGGGCCTTCCGGTACAGGTCCCGGCGGGTCTCCCATCCGGAGCGTCTCAGCGCCCACAGATCCGTGTCCCCGAGGTCCTCGAGCAGGATGAAGCGGTGTACGGGATCGTGTTCCAGCACGCGCGCCGTCGGGACGCCGATGCTTTCGAGGAACCGGGAGATGTCGGCGCTGCAGGCGTTTTCGGGCCGCTTCGCATCGTAGTGCATCAGGATCGCCGAACGCGCTGCGTCCCACCGCAGGCGGAAATAGGACCGGTCCGACCCCCTGTGGGGAAACGGGGCCAGCGAGATCGCCGCCGCCGGGGCAAGCCCGAGGGCCTTCCGGGCAAATGCCTCCATCCGGTCCGCGGCGTTCACGGGCGCCCCCGGCCGTCGATCCGGTGCCGGAGGCCTTCGTAGGCTTCGGCCGACCCGATGTCGCACCACCGGCCCTGGTCGACGACGACGCCCGCTACCGACCCGGGGCGGCGGCGGATCCTGTCGATCAGGACCGGGACGATCGACGCGACTCGGCCCGCCTCGATGTGCTCGAGCAGGGAGGTCTCCAGGGCGTAGATGCCGGTGAACAGGCACAGGCGCGCCCCGGGCGCGCCCAGGGCGCCGCGCAGGTCGCAGACGGCGCCGCCGCCGTCGAGCGCCACGTTCAGGGCGGGGCCCCGGCTGCGCAGCAGAAGGGTGGCCTCGGGCCGCTTTGCGTCGTGAGTCCGCAAGAGGGGGGCGAGGGGCAGATCCGCGACGACGTCGCCGTTGTAGCACAGGATGGCTTCGTCGTCCTCGAGCAGGTCTTCGATATTTTTCAGCCCTCCCGCCGTGTCCAGGAGCACGGGTTCGTGCCGGAACAGAACGGGGCGGCCGCGCCACTGCCCGTCGGGAAAGGTCTCCAGGAAGACCTCAGGGCGATGGTGCGTGTTTACGATGAATCGCTCCACGCCGATTTCCAGGAGGTGGTCCATCCCGTAGGTGATGACGGGGCGGCCGCCGAGGTCGAGCAGGGGCTTGGGGCGCTCGTCGGTCAGGGGGCGCAGCCTCGTGCCCCGCCCGGCGCCGGGGATGAAGGCGGTTTTGAAACGCCGACCGGGTTGTGCCGTTGTCATGTCTCCCCGCCCGCCTGAAATCAGCGTGATATCGGAAGGGAATCGTGCATAAAGTCTTGAAATGCACGTCGCTGTTGTTTCTAATAGGAAATACTGGGGTGCCGCCCACTTTCATAGAGGCGCCTTCCAGGTGGATCATACAATACACCTCCCGGACAAGGCAAACCTTCACCAGGCAAACCTTCCCCTCCGGTCGGAAGGAAAACAGCATCCGGACCGCCTGCGGGGATTCCGGCCCCGGTCCGGGCTCAACCGAAGAAATAGGGGCCGCCCCGAGATCCGCAGGAAGGGCAAACCGGCATGCTCCCCTCCGTCGGCGCGCCGTCGGCCGCGCAGGAGCTGCAGGTGATGAAACCGCATTTTTGGCAACGAAGAGCCACGCTCCGGACCGAGTCCCGGGTCGATAGCGTGATGGCTTTGTCGGAGGTTCGGACCACTAAGGATCGGCCGCACTTCTGACAGGTCACCGGGTCCCCGTCCCGATACGGTCTTTTCGTGGACGTCTTCCCCTTCATCTTTCCGGATCC
This sequence comes from uncultured Acidobacteriota bacterium, assembly GCA_964651155.1. GTDB lineage: Bacteria > Acidobacteriota > UBA6911 > UBA6911 > UBA6911 > UBA6911. The sequence goes on from CAZYXB010000002.1 coordinate 98,016, forward strand.
TTCCAGCAGCTGTACGATCGAGGTATGCCCATGACTTCGGGCGAGATCCAGAGCCGCCAACCCTTGGTCGGTCGCGGCCGAGGCGTCGGCCCCCCGTTCGAGGAGAAGCTCGACCACATCCGCGTGGCCTTTCTCGGAGGCCACCATCAGGGGGGTGGCGCCATGGGCCGATTGTCCGTTGACGGGGGCGCCTTTGTCCAGGAGCAGCCGGACAATCGGGACATGGCCTTTCTGCGACGCCATAAACAGGGCCGACGCGCCGTCGCACGTTCTTCGGGAGTTAACGTGAGCCCCGCTATCTGCGAGAAGCCTGGCGACATCCGTATGGCCTTCCTGCGACGCCATGAAGAGGGCCGTGATGCCGTCGCGCCTCCGGTCATCGGCGTCGGCGCCGCGACCGAGGAGGAGCTCGACCACATCCGCGTGGCCTTCCTGGGACGCCCACTGAAGTGCGCCGGCGCCATCCTCGTCTTTGGCCTGGACGTCGGCGCCCTTGTCCAGTAGAAACGCGGCGACGTCCCGGTGCCTCTTCCATGCCGCCATCATGAGGGGTGTGCGGCCGTGTTTGTCCCGGGCGTCAGCGCCGGTGCCGGCGATCAGAAGACGGCGCACGGTTTCCAGATCGCCGCATCGGGCGGCCCGGATCAGTTTGGCGTTACGGCTCAACGGTAGCAGGTCCATCCTTGCTCCTGGACAACCTGAGGCTGCGCCCTCGGAGAGGCGTTCCTTGTCGGTCCGGTCCGTCCCCGGGTGGCGGGGGAACCTCCGTGCGCGGCTGCAGGACACGATTTCGAAACGGACGCGTCCTGCGGGATTTCCGGCGGTGCCGTTCCCGCATCGGCCCAGGGACGTTGTCCTCCCCTCGAGGGATGCGCCGGATACGCGAAGGGTCCTTCCGGAGTACCCCCCATCCGCGACTCAATCCTTCACGCAGCGGACGGAAAAACCCTGGCGGCTTCGATTGGTTTCCACACCCAGCGTGCCCATTCCCAGATAGAGGCTGGAGGCGCATACGGTCCCATCTTGCACCCTGGAACTCCACCACCGACCGACGTAGCCGATGTTGGAAAATGTGCCGTCCTCGAAGCGCTCGCCGCCCGGGAGCCCCGAAAAGCCGCTTTCGTCGGTGGCTTTATCGGATCTGGTATTCCATCTCGGATGCGGATCGGGTTCGGCGCGGATGGAGATCAGTTTGTAATACGCCAGGAGCCAATCGCCTCCCAGACAATCTATCAGCGCCTGTACTTCTTCGTTGGTAGGTACATGCCAGCCTTCGGGACACAAGCGGCGGGGGTCGGCCACCGCAAACCAGTTGTACAGTTTGCCGTAGGGGATTTCCTGCGCCGGATCATTGCCGTAATGGCACCACGCCGGTTTTCCCTTGGCCCCCTTTCTTTTCCACATGAAATTGGTCCGTACGCGGGGAATGGCATCGCCGTTTCTGAAATGGCCCACCCTCAGATTTTCAGCCGTCCAGATCTGCCCGCCTATTTTCACAGCTTTGTAGGAAGTGCCCTCCATATCGATCATCTCGTAACCGGTGTGAACGGATTTCGGCGGATCTGCTTCCGGACGTTCCTTTGTGGGACCGGAAATGCCGAGATCCTTTCGCCGGGCGCAGATCAGGGGCCACAAGGCGTCCGGCCTGACTCTCTGCGACACCGGGTGATCCGCGGACCATGTGTCCACCATCTTCAATCCCACGAAGTTGTGCGCGACGGATCCATGGAGGCCCCATTCCTTCGGCGTGATGTCCTGCCGCGCACAATAGCGCCGTGCGTCCTCCTGCGACGGGAACCTCATGAGGCCGAACGCCTGGATTGTGGAGTCGCGCCGGCCCCTGGGATTCCAGTTCACAGATGTTGAGAATTCGGACACGGTGGACAGGCTGACCTTCCAGTAGACGTCGAAAACGTCCGCATAGCGCTCCGCGACATCGCACAGCTCTTCGGGGGTGAGGGAGTAGCGCATTTCATGGCCTTCTCCCGGGAAATATCGCCCCAGGACGTCGAGGAGTCCGTCGAGATCGGCGACATCCGGCAGTGCGGCGCTACGGGGCGACGCGGGCCGGGAACGTTCGGCGACGGGGAGCGGAACAACCTCGGGATGAGGCTCGAGACTCATTCTCAGCTTCGCCAGGGCTGACCGCGGATTGACGGCGTGTTCCCCGACGATCTGCCCCATCTCGAAATGCCCCATCAGCGGCAGGGGTTCGCCATCGACGGCGTCCGTGTCCAAGAACCTCTGTCCGGCGGCGACGGCCCGATATCCCTCGTCTGCGGCGAGTCGCGTTCGGATAGAGTCGAGCAGGTCCCGATCCTCGGACTCGACGGCCAGGCAATAGACGGCTTCTGTGCCGCCGAGCGTGGCGGCCGTGTCCCCTTCGTAGAGCCGGACCCCATCGGCCAGGCCCTCGGGGCCGAGTATCCGCCAGAAGATATCCCAGGCGGCATCGCCGTAGAGGACCTCGTCGAGCTTATGGATGTCAAACAGAATCCCCAGCTTGCTCATAATCCGTTCCTTTCCCCGTAAGGGTTGAATCCACGGTTGATTCGTTCGGTCCGATCATGGCGATTGTAATTCTGGCCCTGCCCGGCGAGCCACTCCACAGGAGACTCCGCGTCTAGCGAAAAATGCGCGGGCAATCGTGTGACCGACCCTGCCGGCACGGCGGCAACGACGCGCCTGTGACAACCAGTGCAAGGGACGGATTCCCGCAGCTGTTTGGAATAGCCCCGCCCTCCGGCGGCGGATCCGCATCCTATTTTCGAAGACGCAGCGGGGCACGTCTTCCGAAGGATCCGTGCAACGAGCGCGCGCATCGCAGGCGCGAAAAAAAAGAGGATGGGCGTGCGCCCATCCTCTTGTACTCGGATCGGTACTGTGCCAAGGCGGCAGCCTGTTACTGGCCGAGCTTGAAGACGATGCCGAAGGCCAGGTTCATGTTCCCCATCTGGAATTCATCCTCGCCCTCGGAGCCGCCCATCTCGTGGTAGGCCTTCAGGTAGTCGAGTTCTATCAGCCGGATGGCGACCGCATCGCCGAGGTTCACGTCGATGCCGCCGCCGATCATGTATCCGAAGCCTTTGTCGCTCGCTTCCGTCATGTGTGCTTCCTCTTGGATCTCCTCCAAAATGTACGCGGGGCACTCCTCACCTTCCCAGGAGCAGGAGAAGCTCGGGTCGAACGCAACCCTGTTCATGCCGATAAGGAAATGGAAAAACGGCGTGATTGCCTCGTGCTTCCGCAAGGCGAACTTCGGGCCGGCCATGATGGAGAAATCCGACATCTTGGCCTTGCCGTCGATCTCGATCGTGCCCTCCCAATTCTGTTCAATGCTGAGATCCACGATGTCGCCGGTATTGTACTGGACGTTGGCTTCGATGCCGAAATATTCGTTCATATTGAAGGCGGCCGATGCCATGAAGCCCTTTTTGAGCCATTTGGACGTGGATACCGATATGCCCTCCTCTTCGTTGCCTTCCTCCCAGTAATCGAAGGTATCGTTCATGTCCTCTCCGCCGAGCTTCATCAGGGAATACCCGCCGAAAACCTCAACGTTCGGGAAATCCTGTGCAACGGCGACGCATGAGACCAACACAACACACACTGCTGCAAGAAATAGCTTTCTCATTATGTTCCCTCTCTTTTGTTGTTCTATGTCCAGCGGAACCTTCACCGAGTGCCCGCAATGGAGTTGAATTTATACATCAATCCGCGCAATAGTCAAGCCTAACACTCAAGAAATATGCATCGTCCGTGCAATAGACTATTGGAACATTGACTCATGTACCTCGGGCGTCCCGCAAGAACCGGATACGAGGCGTAGATGTCGGACGAGCGAGCGCATGGGCATGAAGTCCATATTATTTCCTCTTTATGTTTCTCCTTTTTACAAAAAGGGTAAACGCCATAGGATGATCGACCGTTTTACCGGGGATGTTAACTATTTTCCCGATATTTTATACATGGATCCTATTCCCACTTCCGGCGCTAAGCAAAAGTATTCCACTTCCGACGGTCAGAAGTATCCCGGAAGAGGAACGGTGTTTTCCATTGGAATGGAGGATGGAAGGTTCCACATCATCCGCTGAAGGCGTCGGGGACTGTACGGCAAGATGCTCCCCTGGAATCAGGGAGGCTTCCATGACGCCGCGGCCAAACCGGCGGGATGGATATTCACGAGCTTCCTCTTGAGATACATGGTGTATCCCTTCGACGAGGGATTGGCCGATACCGCCTCGATCACCGGGAGGAAGTGTGCGGCCGCGGCAATTGGGCGCCTGTTGGCTGGCGCTGCCGTTGTGGGACCAGGTGCACTTTGATCGCTACTGGTCGGAGAAACTGCCGCCGCCTGGTAAAGGAACCCGCTGGCTGAATGTGTTGAAGGTTCTTACCTGTTGCCGGCGTATCGCACCGGGAGGCACATGGCACTTGCATCGTCAATGGTATGGCAATAGCGCCATAGGCGATCTGCCTGGCGAAGAAGGGGAGACTGTTTCGTATCAAAATCTTTATCGCTGTCTGGATACACGGCCAAGCATACAAGCATCCTGTTCTCTTATCTGAAGCAACGATGGCAGGACACGTTCCATATTGATTCCGAGGTCCATTTGTACGACCTGACCAGCACCAAGTCTGAACGTGATCCTTCGGGGACGGGCAAGCGGCGGTACGGGTACAGTCGAGACAAGCGGCCCGATTGCGTGCAGGCTGGTATCGCGATGATGGTGACGCCGGAGCCGCCGTGTCGACGGGTGCGGAGTATCGGATTCTGAGATGCAACCGGGTGCCCGGCCTGCCGGCAAGCGGCGGCTATCGGGCCGCCCGTGCCCGGCCGGGCAGCCCGCGAGGACGGAACGGCCGGAGGGAAAAGCCGGCGGCCCGGATGCCGGGCCGCCGGTTGTGCATCAATCCCCGAAACGGATCACCACGCCGAAGGCCAGATCGAAGTTGTTGAGGGTGTCCTCGTGGTGCTTCGACAGGAAGTAGTCGGCCTGGATCAGGCGGATGGCGAAGCCGTCGCACATCTTCAGGTCCACGCCCCCCCCGATCGCCATGCCGAAGCCCGCATCGGAATCTTCGAACTCCGGGTCATCTTCAAATTCGATGCCGTAATAGTTCATAAGATTCTCGAAATACTCCACGTCCCCCTCGAGGTCGTTGGAGACCTTGGCGCGATCGACCCCGAACAGGAGGTGGGCGAACGGGATCAGGCGCTCGTGTTTCCTCAGCGTGACCTTCGGGCCGGCCAAAAAGGCGAAGCCGGACTGCGTCCCGGACATCGTGGCGGACTGCGCCCCCAGTTCGGTCGACGGGTAGTCCAAGCGCATCGTGACGACGTCGCCGGAATGGTACCGGATGGACGCCTCGACGCCGAGATACTCGTTCATGTTGAAGGTGACCGACGCCTGGAATCCCTTTTTCAGAAACCTCGAAGAATCGTGGTCGGCCTCGCCGCCTATCTCCCCGACCAGATCCATCAGCTCTTCGAAGTCCTCCTCGGACCCCCAGATGTCTTCATACGGGATTCCCGTGCGCTCGATGGAATATCCGCCGAAGACCTCGGCTTTCGGGTACTCCTGCGCCAGTGCCACAGACGAGGCCAGCACCACGCACACTACAGCAAACAATACCTTGTTCATCACGGTCCCTCTCTTTCTCTTGAGTCGACGCCGGAGCCGCCGTGTCGACGGGTGCGGAGTATCGGATTCTGAGACGCAACCGGGGGCCCGGCCTGCCGGCAAGCGGCGGCCATCGGGCCGCACGCGCACGGCCGGGCATCCCGCGAGGACGGAACGGCCGGAGGGAAAAGCCGGCGGCCCGGATGCCGGGCCGCCGGTTGTGCATCAATCCCCGAAACGGATCACCACGCCGAAGGCCAGATCGAAGTTGTTGAGGGTGTCCTCGTGGTGCTTCGACAGGAAGTAGTCGGCCTGGATCAGGCGGATGGCGAACCCGTCGCTGACCTTCAGGTCGACGCCCCCCCCGAGCACCATGCCGAAGCCGCTGTCGGTTTCTTCTTCCTCGACTTCCCGCAGGTCGATGCCCTCATAGTCGTACAGGTAGTCCAGAAAGTAACCAAAAACTTCCTCGCCTTCCCGGACCGTGACGTCGCTCTTGACCTTGATGCGGTCCACCCCGAACAGGACGTGGGCGAAGGGAATCAGGCGCTCGTGTTTCCTCAGGGTGAAGTGGGGGCCGACCAGGAATGCGAAATTGGATTGCTCCCCCTTGAGCGTCGCATCGAACGAACCTTCACCGTCGTAGAGCATGTCGAGCTTGACGACGTCGCCGGAATGGTACCGGAAGGACGCCTCGACGCCGAGAACCTCGTTCATGTTGAAGGTGGCCGATGCCTGAAACCCTTTCTTGAGGAACCGGGAGGATTCGAAATCGGCCTCGAAACCCTCGAAATCCTCCATCAGGCTCACCAGATCCTCGAACTCTTCATCGGACGCCCACACGTCTTCGTAGGGCAGGCCGGTCCGCTGCATGGACCACCCGCCGAAAACCTCGACTTCCGGGTAGTCCTGCGCCATCGCCACAGACGAGACCAGCACAAAACATACTGCGACAAACAGTACCTTTTTCATATCGGTCCCTCTCTTTTCATTGTTGATGCTTCGGAAACCCTATCGACTATCCTAGGTGACGGGATTCTCCGCTTCCACCGGGGATCTAGTCAAGAAAAAAGTAGGCCCCTGCCCGCGGCGCGTCCCCGCCGGGCCGATCGAAAAACGAACCCGTACAAATCGTCTATTGACACTCCCGTCCCCCGGGCCGGTATCATGGGAAGCCGTAGACCGGGAAACGGCCGAACCCCGTGGGGAAGCGGCGGACAGGAGCGGATGCGGTGAGAGTCGGATTTGTGGGCTGGCGGGGGATGGTCGGGTCGGTTCTAATGGAGCGGATGCGGGCCGAGGACGGGTTCTCCGGCCTTGAGGCCCATTTTTTCTCCACGTCGAACGTCGGCGGGCGCGGGCCGGACGTGGGCGCGGGGGACACCGTGCTCGAGGACGCGTTCGACATCCGGGCGCTGGCCGCCAGCGACGCCGTCCTGTCGTGCCAGGGGGGGGACTACACCACCAGAGTCTACGCGAAGATCCGCGCCGCCGGGTGGAAGGGGTACTGGATCGATGCGGCATCCACCCTGAGGATGGACCGGGAGGCCTGCATCGTGCTCGATCCGGTCAACCGGCGCCTGATAGACGCCCAGCTGGCGGCGGGAGTCCGGACCTATGCCGGCGGCAACTGCACGGTCAGCCTGATGCTGATGGCCCTGGACGGGCTGTTCCAGGCGGACCTGGTCGAGTGGCTCAGCTCGATGACCTACCAGGCGGCTTCCGGGGCGGGCGCCGCGAACATGCAGGAGCTCGTGGCCCAGATGGCGATGATCGGGGAGCGTGCCGGGCCGCTGCTGTCGAGCCCGGCGGCCACGGCGCTCGACCTGGACCGGTGCGTGACCGACGTCCTGCGGTCGGGGTCGCTGCCGGTCGACAACTTCGGCGTGCCGCTCGCCGCCAGTTTGATCCCCTGGATCGACCGGCCGGTGGAGCGGGGCCAGACGCGCGAGGAGTGGAAGGGCATGGCCGAGACGAACCGGATCCTCGGGACCGGCCGGGAGATACCCGTAGACGGCATCTGCGTCCGCATCGGCGCCATGCGGTGCCACTCCCAGGGATTCACGATCAAGCTGAAAAAGGGCGTCCCCCTCGACGAGATCCGGGAGATGCTGGCGCGGGCCAACGACTGGGTCGAGGTGATCGACAACACCCGGGAGGACACCCTGAGGCGCCTGAGCCCCGCCGCCGTGAGCGGAACGCTGAAAGTGCCCGTCGGCCGCATCCGGAAGATGCGCATGGGGGAGGAGTACCTGACTGCGTTCTCCGTGGGGGACCAGCTGCTGTGGGGCGCGGCCGAACCCCTGCACCGGATGCTGCGGATCCTCAGGGAACACCTCGGGCGCTAGGCGGAAAAGGCCGGGGGCGCTCCGGGCCGCCGCAATCGGCGGCGCCCGGTCAATGCGCGCCTTCCAAAGCGGTGCTTCCCGCACCCTCACCCGCCGCGCCGGCCGCCGGCCCAACCGCCTGCGTCTGCAATCCCGGCGCCATGTCCGTTGCGTAGTAGCCCTGGCGCGCGCGGATCCGCAGCTGGGGCTTTCCTGGCACCGTTACGGATATGGTGCGGAACGTGCCGTCGGCGCGGGTGTTCGAGGAGTGATAGCTCAACAGGTACTGGGCCCGAAGCTCGAACGCGATGCGGTCGTAGATGCCGTCGAGGTCCGACGCCCGGTTCGAGACGAAGGCGGCGCCGCCGGTCTTCCCCGCGAGCGCGGAGAGCCACCGCTGTCCCGTGGCGCTGATCGCGTTCAGCCGTACGGAAGGTCCGCTCGGGTTGACCGAGTAGACGACGGTGTTGGATCGTCGCACGGAGGAGAGCGCATCGGCGAAACGGTGGTCGCTCCTGTTGTCCTCGCCGTCGGATAAGATCACGGCCGCCTGGCGCGTTTCCGCCGCCGTCGACCGCTCGAGGAGTTCCGCGGCCAGAACGACCGAGTCGAAAAAGGCCGTGGCGTCCCCGGTCGGCTGCAGGCCGGAGAGGATCTGCATCACCTCCCCGGGCGACGGGGAGGCCTCCAGGCGCAGCGACGGCTCGCTGCCGAGGGTGATGACCGAAACCGTGTCCCCCGGTTTCCACACCTTTTCCATGAAGCGGCAGGCGGCCGTCCTTTCGAATTCGAAGCTGGAATGGACGCTGCCGGAAAGGTCCATAAGCAGCACGAGCTGCAGGGGGGATTCCCCCGCCTGGATCAGCCTGGAGATCGCTTCCGCCCGGCCGTCCTCCTCGATCTCGAAATCCCCGATGCCCAGTCCCGCGACCGGGGACCCCGAGGCGTCGGTGACCGCCACCGGGACCGTGACGAGATTCGCGCTGATTTTTATGGCGCCCGAGGGGCGCCGGATGGAAGAGGTCCCGGCATCGGCGGGGCCTGCGGCAGGGACCGAAGCCGGCACGCCCCAGCAGATGCCGAGAAACTGGATCAGCATACAGATACGTGTATACGATCGGAGTGGCTGCAATTCCATTCTAATAGTATCGTCCTGATCCGCTGCGTCGTTAGTTTACTGCTGTTCGGGGTTGCTCAGGCCCTTGCTGACCAGGACCCGGACCTCGACCCGCCTGTTCTGGCTCCGTCCGGCGCGGGTCTGATTGTCGGCCACCGGCTGATTCTCCCCGTACCCCATGGGGGTGACGAAGCGGCGCAGCGGTATGCCGAAGGTTTCGGCCATGTACTGGATGACCGAATCGGCCCGTCGCTGGCTCAGCCTGCGGTTGTAGTCGGGATCCCCGTCGGAGGAGGTGAACCCTGCAACTTCGACCAGGTAGCCTTTTTCGCTTTCCAGCCGCGCGGCCGCCGCCTGCAGGTCGCTTTTGGCAGCCGCGGAGAGGTCCGCGCTGTCGGCGGCAAAGAGAACGACGACGGTGGACTGCACGCTGTATTCATCGAGCGCCGAAATACGTTCGTTGGTTGCCGCCACGCGCTCTTCGGCGAACGTCCGGGCGCTGGTGGCCGCCGACATGGCCTGGTCGGCCGATTCCTGGGCCTTCTGGGCGCCGGCGCGCGCGGTGTTGGACACCTCGGAAAGCTCCTGCACCTGTCCCGAGAGCCTCTGCGCATTCTGTTCGGTTTCGCTCAGCCGGTTCTGCGCCGCCTCGAGCTCCTTCTCGACCGGCAAAACGCGCGTATCCATCGACTGGGCCATCTCGAGGTCATCGTTCCGGAGCTTGATGTTTTTGGCCACCAGGCTGCCGCTGCCATCGCCTGTCCCTTCCACTTCGGCCTGCAACCCCTGCAGCAGGTCCGCTTCCGAGTATTTCTTGGATCCGCGGAACGGGTTTTTCTTTCTTTCCTTGATCTCGGTGGTGCCGGTGATGGTCACGTTGTAGACAACCCCTCCGGGGCAGAGCAGCGCCAGACCGCCGGCCTTCTTGTCCAGGATCACGCCTTCGACCTTCAGCTTCTGGCCGCTCTGGACCTCGACGGCCCGGGTCTGGAGGCCGCCTTGGGGATCCTGGGCGGCTGCCCGGACCGGCCCGATGGCGGAAAGGGCCATAATCACGCAAAGAAACAACACGGGTATTCGGTGGCTATTCTTCATCTTCGCACATCCTCCTAGGTTCTTGGTTGGACCTGCCGGCCAAGTTGTCCGAAGGCGCGGCATCCACCATGCACACCTATTCTAAAGCAATCGCCGTGCCAGATCGGGAACATATGCAAATAGCGAAAAGCGCGGCACTTGCGGGATCCCGGCTTTGGAGCCTGTAGACTGCCGGGCAGGGAAATTTTCCCCGCCGGGTGAGAAAATCCCGGTATCCGGGCCCGCGCCCGGCCCGGTTGCGGCCCTGCGCACGGCGAAGAAACAGGTGCAATCACGCGCCGGTGCGCCTATGATGGGCTGAAACGAAACCGGAGGCGTTCCATGACCCTTCTCAACCGGCACCTACCCGACGAGGATCCCTCGGAAACCCAGGAATGGTTCGATTCCCTGCGGTCGGTCGCGCTCGACAGGGGGCGCCGACGCGCGCGCAACCTTCTTCGCCTGCTCCTGGCCGAGGCGCGCGCGCTCGACCTCGGCATCCCGGAGCTCGTCCAGACCCCGTACATCAACACGATCCCGCCCGACCGGGAGCCCGCCTTCCCCGGGGACGAGGAGATGGAAAAACGGATACGGCGGATAGACCGTTGGAATGCGGCCGTGATGGTCACGCGCGCCAACACGCGGCACGACGGCATCGGGGGTCACATCTCCACCTACGCCTCCAGCGCCGCCCTCTACGGGGTGGGCCTGAACCATTTCTTCCGCGGCAAGAGCCCCGACGCATCCGGGGACCAGGTGTTTTTCCAGGGGCACGCGTCGCCCGGCATCTATGCCCGCGCCTTTCTCGAAGGCCGCATCACCGAGCGGCAGATGGAGCACTTCCGGCGCGAATCGGTGCGGGGCGCGGGGCTGTCGTCCTACCCGCACCCGCGCCTGATGCCCGATTTCTGGGAGTTTCCGACCGTGTCGATGGGGCTGGGGCCCCTGACGGCGATCTATCAGGCGCGGTTCAACCGCTACCTTCAGGCGCGCGGCATCCGGGACACCGGGAGCGCGCGCGTCTGGTGTTTTCTGGGCGACGGGGAGTGCGACGAGCCGGAATCGCTCGGAGCGCTTTTTCTGGCCTCCCGCGAGAAACTGGACAACCTCGTATTTGTCGTCAACTGCAATCTCCAGAGACTGGACGGGCCCGTACGGGGCAACGGCAAGATCATCCAGGAGCTGGAGATGATCTTCCGCGGCGCCGGCTGGAACGTGTTGAAGGTCATCTGGGGGCGCGAGTGGGACGCGCTGCTCGAGAAGGACACCGACGGGGTGCTCGTCGAGAAGATGAACCAGACCGTCGACGGCGCCTACCAGAAGTACGCCATCTCCAAGGGGGACTATATCCGCGAGCATTTCTTCGGCCCCGACCCGCGGTTGCGCAATCTGGTCGAGCACCTGGGCGACGCGGACCTGGAGAACCTCAGGCGCGGAGGGCACGACTACCGGAAGCTGTATGCCGCCTACAGGGCGGCCGTCGAGCACCGGGGGGCCCCGACGGTCATCCTGGCGAAAACGGTCAAGGGCTGGGCGCTCGGCGAAGGGTTTTTGGGGAAGAACGTCACCCACCAGCTGAAGAAGATGAACCTGGAACAGCTCCGCACATTCCGGGACCTTCTGGAGCTGCCGGTTCGGGACCGGGACCTCGAGGACCCGCCCTACTACCACCCCGGGAAGGACAGCCCGGAAGTCCGGTACCTGCAGGAGCTCCGGCGGCCGCTCGGGAGCGGACTGCCAGGGCGTGCGGCCCCCTCGCGGCCGCTTGGCCTTCCGCCGGGCGCGCTCTACGACGAGTTCCGCCCGGGGACCGGTACCGGCAGGGATGTGTCCACCACCATGGTGTTCGTGCGGCTGCTGCGGTCGCTCATGCGCGACGAAAACATCGGCCGCCGCATTGTCCCGATCATCCCCGACGAGGCGAGGACCTTCGGCATGGATTCCATGTTCCGGGAGTTCGGCATCTATTCGTCGGTCGGCCAGCTGTACGAGCCGGTCGACGCGGGCATGCTGTTGAGCTACCACGAGTCCGGCGAAGGGCAGATCCTGGAGGAGGGGATCACCGAAGCCGGGAGCGCGGCCAGTTTCACGGCCGCCGGCACGAGCTACGCGACGCATTCGGAGCCGATGATCCCGTTCTACATCTTCTATTCCATGTTCGGATTCCAGCGGACGGGCGATCTTTTCTGGGCCTTCGGGGACGCGCGCGGACGCGGCTTTGCCCTGGGCGCCACCGCCGGCCGCACGACGCTCAACGGCGAGGGCCTGCAGCACCAGGACGGGCACAGCCATATCCTGGCCTCGACGGTGCCCAGTCTGCTGTGCTACGACCCCGCATTCGCCTTCGAACTCGCCATGATCGTGAAAAACGGCCTGCACCGGATGTATGAAAAGCAGGAGGACGTCTGGTACTACCTGACCCTGTACAACGAAAACATCTCCCACCCGCCCATGCCCGGGGGTGCGGAGGAGGGGATTCTCAAGGGACTGTATCTGTTCCGCCCGGCAGAGGAAAGGCTCCGGCATCACGTCGGGCTCTTCGGAAGCGGGGCCATCATGCAGGGCGTGCTCCGCGCCCAAGAACTGCTGGCCGAGAAATTCCGGGTCTCCTCCGATGTATGGAGCGCGACAAGCTACCAGCAGCTGCGCAATGAAGCCCTGTCGGCGGACCGGTGGAATCGCCTGCACCCCGAATCGCCCCCCCGCGTTCCCTATGTGGCCGAAGTTCTCGACGGCGCCCGGGGGCCGTTTGTCGCGGCGACGGATTTCATGAAGGCGCTGCCGGAGATGATCCGGCCCTGGCTGCCCGGACGTCTCGTGGCTCTGGGGACGGACGGGTACGGCCGCAGCGATACCCGGGAAGCCCTGCGCCGGTTCTTCGAAGTCGATGCCGAAAGCATCGTCATCGCGGCCCTGCACGCTCTGGCGCAGGAAGGCGCGATCCCTCCGGCGCGGGTCGCCGAGGCGATCAGGGACCTCGGCGTGGATCCGGACAAGCCCGACCCCATCGACTGCGGCTGACCGGCGGCCGACCCTACGGCCGGGGCGCGTAATACCCCTCACGGGTGCGCACGGTGTACCCGTTTCTTTTGAGCCGCACCTCGACCCGGTGGAACGCCCCGTTCCGCTCGAGATTGCTCGGGTAATAGCCGATGCTGTACCGGGAGGAAAGCTCCCGGGCGATTTTCCGGAAAGCCGTGCTGAGGTCGTCGGTCTTCCGGGCCTCGGCCAGGGTGCCGCCGCTCGATCCCGCAAGCCTCGCCAGGTAGGCGCGCCCGGCTTCGTTGCCCGCCCTGGCGCCCCCGCCTCCGGGCGCCGGAAATCTTCCGAAAGTCCTTTCCGCGGGGCGGAAACAGACCGCGTAGATGGCCGCCTCGGTTTCGCGGGCCAGGCGGAGGGTCTCCTCTTCCGTGACGGTCCGGCTCCGGGTGTCGATGCCGTCGCTGAAGACGACGAGGGCCTTGCGCCCGTATTCATGCCGCAGCACCTGTTCGAGGCCGAGCCACACGGCCTCATAGACGGCGCTCATCCCCTTGAACTCCATCCGCCCGAGGGCCGCCGGGTTCTTGTTCCCGTAGAGGCTGAACGGCTCCCACAGAACGACATCGTCGTTGAACGACAGTATCGCCAGGCGGTCCTCCTTCTTGAGAAAACCGACAAAGCGGGTCGCCTCGTTCCGGATGATGCCCTCGTGCTTTCTCATGCTGTCGCTCGTGTCGAGCATCAGGGCCACCGATACGGGTTCCTCCACGCTGGCAAAGGCCGCAATCTCCTGGGGGACGCCGTCGTCGAGAACCCTGAAATCCTCCCGCCGGAGATCCGTGACATAGCCCCCCGCGGCGGTGGTGACGACGACGGGCAAAGACACCATGTCCACACGGATCTGGAACGATTTCCCGCCGGGGGCGTCCGAGGGGGGAGCCTCCCGCTGGGAGGGAGCCTCCCGCTGGGAGGGAGCCTCTTCTTGGGAGGCTCCGTCCGGCAACGCCAGACACAGTGCCGAAAGGGCAAGTGCTTTGACTGCAAGCATGGCGCATTCCTTTTCTACGGCGTGGTCTGCCCCGTTCGATTCAGGCGGGCGGGCCCGGACAGTGCCGCGGAGCCCCTGGCAAAGAAGCGCAGCGGCCAGCCGGCGGCTTCCCCGGCGTAGTCGACGCCGATACGCCGGGACCGGCCGATCCCGGCGCAGGCCGCGCCGTTGTCGAACAGGCGCAGATCCCCCGCCGCGAGCAGGTCCGTTCCGCTCGCCAGGGCGGTTATGCCGAGGCCGCGGCTCAGATTTGCCGGGCCCGCGAGGAGGCGGGCCGGGGCGCCAGCCGGGCCTTCTGCGGCCCGGAGCAGAACGGCTTCCGCGATCCCCTCGGGCCGCGTCACGACATTCGTGCAGTGGTGCATCCCGTAGACCAGGAAAACGTACAGGTGGCCGCCGTCCATGTACATCGGTTCCACCCGGGGCGTGCGCCGACCGCCGCGCGAATGGGCCGCCGCGTCCCCGCGGCCGAGGTAGGCCTCCGTTTCCACGATCCGGGCGCCGTACCAGCACCCGTCGTGGCGGTGTGCCAGCCAGGCGCCGAGCAGGCGCCGGGCGATCCGGACCGTATCCCCGCGGTAGAACCCGCGGGGGAATTCCGCCAGCCCCAGCGCGTCGGGATCGAAACGGAGGCTCGGGTGGGGCGCCGGGCCGCAGATTCGAACGGAACGGTTCACGCAGCCTCCCCGTCGGTCATTGGAAGGGATCCTTCGGCGGGAACGTGTGCCCGAGGGCGTGCTCGAGCGACGGGAAACGGAACTGGAATGCCGTACCGGCGAGCCGGGACGGCAGGACCCTGGAGCTGGCCAGAAGCAGCGCGTCCGCCATTTCCCCGAAAACAATGCGCGCGGCGAAGCCAGGCAGCATGAGCCACACCGGGCGCCGGAGCACCTTCCCCAGCTTTTTTGAAAACGTATGGTTCGTTACCGGGTCCGGGGAGACGGCATTGACCGGCCCGCTCAGGGACTCGTTTCCGATCGCGTATTCGATGACGCCCGTCAGGTCGTCCAGGGCGATCCAGCTGATGTGCTGCCGGCCGTTGCCGATCTTCCCCCCGAATCCCATCCGGAAAACGGGCAGCATTCTGTCGAGCGCTCCCCCCGATGCGCTCAGCACGATGCCGAACCTGAGGATGACGACGCGTATCCCCGCCCTGGCGGCCGGTTCGGTCGCACGCTCCCACTGTTGGCACACGTCGGCAAGGAATCCCGACCCCGGGCCGCTGTCTTCATCGAGCAGCTCGTCTCCCCGGTCCCCGTAATAGCCGACGGCCGACGTGCTGACCAGGACCTTCGGGGGCGAAGGAAGACGTGCCATCGATTCCGCGAGAAGCCGGGTCCCCAGAACGCGGCTGTCGAGGATCCGCCGTTTCTTCTCCCCGGTCCACCTCCCCCCGGTCAGGCTTTCGCCTGCAAGGTGAACCACCGCATCGACGCCGTCGAACGCACCGGCGTTCAATTCCCCCCGGGCGGGATTCCAGAAGGCCTGGTTGTCCGAAACCGGGGTCCTGCGCACCATGTGGATGACGCGGTGGTGGTGCCGTTCGAGGGAAGTGCACAGGCTTGAGCCCACGAGACCGGTGGATCCGGTTACGAGAACGTTCATTGTCAGCCTCCTGTTTGTTTCGTTGCAGACGGCCGGGCCGGCGCCGCGGGCCGCTAGAGCGTTCTGTCGACGGCGGACGCGATCAGCCGGATCTCCTTGATCAGCGTTTCCAAATCCTGCGGGAGGATCGACTGGTTGCCGTCGGAAAGCGCCGTTTCCGGATGGTTGTGCACCTCGATGATCAAGCCGTCGGCTCCGACCGCAACCGCTGCGCGCGACAGCGGGATCACTTTTTCCCTGCGTCCGGTGCCGTGGCTGGGGTCGACGATGATCGGCAGGTGGCTCAGACGCTGCGCGGCTGGAACGACGCTCAGATCCAGGGTGTTCCGCGTGTGGTCGGCGAAAGTCCGTATGCCCCTTTCGCAGAGTATAACATTGTAGTTGCCCTCCGAGAGGATGTATTCGGCGGCCATGAGCAGCTCGTCCAGGGTCGCGGCAATGCCTCTTTTGAGGAGCACGGGGCATCGGGACCTCCCCGCCCGCTTTAAAAGGGAGAAATTCTGCATGTTCCGCGCACCGATCTGGATGACGTCCGCGTACTGTTGGACCAGTCCGATGCTTTCGGCGTCGACAGCTTCCGTGACGATTTTCAGGCCGAAGTCCTCCCGGATGCCGGCCAGGATCCTGAGCCCCTCCTCGGCGAGTCCCTGGAAACTGTAGGGGGAGGTGCGCGGTTTGTACGCTCCGCCGCGGAACAGCGTCGCTCCCGCGGCCGCGACGCTGGCGGCGATCGACCGCGCCTGTTCCCGGCTCTCGACCGCGCAGGGGCCGGCGATGATGGCCAGCTGGCGGCCTCCTATCCGGACCCCGTCCCCCAGGTCGACGACCGTCGTATCCTCCTTCAGTTCCCGGCTGACGAGCTTGTAGGGTTTCGAGACGGGAACGCAGTCGGCCACTCCCGGGAACGATTCAAACGTCGCGGCTTCGAGTGGGCCTTCGTTGCCGGTGATGCCGATGGCGGTTCGCGTGACGCCCGGGATCGGATGCGCCCGATACCCCATGGATTCGATCTTTCGGCACACGTTTGCAATGTCTTCACTGGTTGCCTGGGACTTCATCATCACTAACATCGCTCGATCTCCTCGTGGCGCCTGCGGCTGCGGTCGCAGGACGTGCGCCGTTTTCGGGCAGGCGTGGGATGCGGGCCGGCCTGCTGCGGCCCGGCCTGCTGCGGCCCGGCCTGCTGCGGCCCGCAAAGGGGCGGTAGAACATTCCGGATTCCGTTCCCAAAACTTCCATTATAATACAAGATCCGTATAAGACGGAGGGGCCTTTTACCGTATCGATTGGCGGTAGGCAAAGCGGGGACCGGATGGTATACAGTCTCAGGGGGGATGGTATGGATCTGAAGGCTGTTGCCAAGGGGAACCTCGACTCGATACGGGGGCGACTGGTCGAGTTGAGCCGTAGAGTTCATGCAAATCCGGAACCCGGCTTCCAGGAGCTGCGGGCTTCGGGATGGATCATGGAATTCCTCTCCGGTGAAGGCTTCCGCGTGGAGCCGGGCCTGTGCGGGCTGCCGACGGCCTTCGCCGCCAGTGCGGGCAGCGGCCCCCTGCATGTGGCCATCTGCGCCGAATACGACGCGCTTCCCGAAATCGGCCACGCCTGCGGCCACAATATCATCGCCGCCGCGGCGGTCGGCGCCGGGATCGCCGCGGCGCGGGTCGCCGACGAGGCGGGGCTGACCGTCACCGTTCTGGGCACTCCGGGCGAGGAGGCGGGCAATGCCGGGGGGAAGATCCTGATGCTGGACAGGGGCGCGTTCTCGGGCATGCATGCGGCCATGATGGTGCACCCCGCTCCGTCGGACATCCTGATGCCCCTCATTATCGCGTCGTCCATGTTCGAGGTGGAGTACACCGGAAAGGAGGCGCATGCCTCGGCCTATCCCGAGCGGGGCATCAACGCCGCGGATGCCCTGACGGTCGCGCAGACGGCCATCGGCCTGCTGCGGCAGCACATACTCCCGACCGACCGCATCCATGGAATCATCACCCACGGCGGGGACGCCCCCAATATCATCCCGGCCCGGACCACGGCCCGGTATATTGTCCGGGGACGCACGCTGAGCGCGGTTGCGGAGCTCCGGGCGCGGGTTCACGGGTGTTTTGAGGCCGGCGCCGTCGCCACCGGGGCGAAGCTCGGGATCACCGGCGGGGACAAGCCGTACGCGGAGATGATCCACGACACGGACATGGCCGCCGCCTTCGGGCGGAACTCCGAGGCGCTGGGGCGCACCTTCCCCGATGCGGCCGCATCCGCGCCCGGGTTTTCCGCCTCGACCGATATGGGCAATGTCAGCCACCTGGTCCCCTCGATCCATCCGATGATCGGGATCGACTCGTTCCCTGCGGTCAACCATCAGGCTGAATTCGCACAACGGTGCGTCTCCGCGTCGGCGGATCGGGCCCTGTACGACGGCGCGCTGGCCATGGCCTGGACCGCCATAGACCTGGCCGCGGACCCGGAGCTCTGCGCCCGATTGCTGGCCGGCCGGCAGGGGCCGAAACCCGCAGCGCCCCGGCGCTAGCGCCCGCGGCGGTCTTTTTTCGCCCCCCGGCGATCTCCGTACGCCCCCCGGCGATCTTCGTACGCCCCCCGGCGATCTTCGTACGCCCCGCGGCCGCCGGCGGGACTCCCCACCCGGAAAAGGTGCGCCGCGCAGCCAGATCGGCAGTCGGTGGCTCCGAAACGCGGCACGGGGGCCGACGCACCCGGGCGCCGGGCGACCCGTTGCGCCGCCTCGCACTCCTCGCAGCCCGGAAGGGATTCCACCCGTGCCAGGGAGACCGCGGGGTGTGCCAGCACGTAATCGATGTGCCAGTGCATCGTCCCGGATTTGGATGCGGCCAGGCGGCGGTGGCGGGCAACCCTGCCGGCAAGGGAACTGCGGGCGCTGCCGATGTAGGCGTAGCGCCCGGCCGGCAGAAGGACCCGTCCCAGCGCTCCGACCTCCAGGGCCAGGTCTTGTGCAATCCGCAGATGGAGAATGTAGGCCCCTCCCCTGGGGGGAGGTCCGGGGCTATGCGCATGCATCGGTACGCTCCTGGGCGTCAGGACCGCCCCGGCGCCGCTTCGAGAGCCGACGCGGCATCGGTCGCCGGGGCGACGTGGAACGCGCCGGCCGGCCCCTCCCGCACCGCGGGCGTGGGGGGTACCGGCCGGGGTAGGTCCGGGCTGTATGCTGCGGATGCCGAGACGCAGCAGGGCTGGCAGTATGGCACAGGCTTTCTGCTCGTACCAGGAAAGCATGATCGAAAAAGGCAGGACGTTGACGTCGCAACGGAAGGCTTCGGCCAGCGCCCCGGCAGCGGGACACATCCATCGTGTCGTTTTCCCTAAAAGGTGTTTGCCAGTGATCGTGCACCGCTGCTATCCTACGGGCATTTCTCGACGGGACTCATGATGCGGCTCAGGAAACGGCACATCTCCCCCGATGTGCGTCCGCTGCCGGGAGGGGAGGGGGGCCGGGCATGAAGGTGCGGCACATTCTGGACGGCGCGGGTTTTTTCGAAGGCATCTCCCCGATGAGCAGGGAAGCCCTGAGCCGGGTCTGCATGCCCGTCGAGCGCCCGAAGCGCACGACGCTTTTCCATGAGGCGGAGCCGGGCGAGGCGATGTACCTTCTGGCGCGGGGGCGCGTCAGTCTGCACAAGCTGTCGCCCGAAGGCCGTGAAGTCGTGATCAAGGTGGTTGGGCCGGGCGAGGTGTTTGCCGAAGCCATCCTGTTTGAAAAAAGGCACTATCCGGTGACGGCGGTGTCGCTTACGGACATTCTGGCGCTCAAGCTCCTGCGGCGGGACATCCTCCATCTTCTCCGGCAGGAGGATTTCCGGAACGATTTCATCGCGATGCTGTTGCGCAAGCAGCGCTACCTGACCGAAAAAATCCGCCAGCTGACCAGCCAGGATGTCGAGCAGCGCCTGCGGGCCTTTCTGCGCGAGCAGTACGGGGAAGTAGGGCGGATAGAGGCGGAAATCAACAAGAAACAGCTGGCTTCGGCCATCGGCGCCACGCCCGAGACGCTGTCCCGACTGCTGCGGGATTTGAGCGGCCGCAACCGCCTGACCTGGAAACGGGGCGTTATCCTGGCGTCCCCGGATTTCTGGGCCGAGGAATGAGCGGCAGGGACCGGATCCGGTTCGCGGCGGCGGCTGCCTACCCCGCGGGGGCGTCGGTCTTTTCCCTGAGCGCCTCACGGGCGCCTTCGTGCGCGCCGGCAGTGATTTCCCGGGCCCTTTCGATCAGGCGCAGCAGCTGCCCGTCGTTTCGCCTGCGGGCCAGGGCCTCGAGGGAATCGAGCCGGCGCATCGATTCTTCGGCCCGCTGCCGCAGTTGCTTCAGAGCTTTGCGCACCCTGTCGAGGTCGGCCGTTGCCGGCCGGTAGGCGTCCTCGAGGTTGACCATGACGCTGTGGAGGATCCGGTAGTAGCCGTCGAGCATGTCTTCGGCTGTCAGGTACTCCAGGGGGTCCCCCGGTTCCGTCTCCTCGCCGCGCAGGCGGGCTTCGGCCGACTTGAGGCGCAGCAGGGCGGCCCGCAGGTACAGATCCGTCCGCACGTCGATCCTCTGCTTGATCTGGAGGAGCGCGATCTCCTCCGCGGTCAGAAACTCCCTGGGCGCCTCAGCACCGGCGAGCGTTACGGCCGACAGCAGCAACAGCGCCAGGACTCTCATTCCGCCTCCTTGCGCCCGACCACATCCTCGGGCCGGAACAGCAGGTCCACCATCGTGCCCCGGAGCGCGTCGGCCCGGCCGACGCACCGTTCGAAGGCATCCTGCTGCGCTGCAGGGGCCCGGACCCGGTAGTTCCGGAGGTCGTTGATGGCTTTGCGCACGTCGATCTCGTACCGGATCAGGGCCTTGAGCCTTTTCTTTTCGGGGTCGGTGTTGGCTTCGATGTCCTTGACGGATTCCGCAAGGAAGCGCACCCAGGCCTCAAGCTGTCCGGGAACAGGGCCGAAATCCCCGGCGGACACGCTTTTGCCGAGCGCCTTGTGCATCCTGGCGGAGGCGTCGCGGTATACTTCGATGCGTTTTCCGAGGTCATCGGCGTTTTTGTCGATCTTTTCCCTCTCCTTTTCCGTGAACATCCCTTCGGGAAAAGGCGGCGGCGCGGGCGCGGCCTGAAGGAGAAGGGCCGACAGCAGGCTGCAGGAGGCCAGAAGGCGCATCGGGGTCACATCCTCGGGGGCACATCGGTTCCCAGCAAGTATAGCGCATGCTCGAGCTGTTTGCGAACAAGATCGGCCACCAGGAGCAGGTGGCGCTTCCTTTCGGGATCCGCCTCCGACAGAATGTGGTGCTTGTGGTAGAACAGGTTGAATTTCTGGGCCAGCGAAAAGGCGTACTTGCACAGCTGGCCGAGTTCCATCGACCGGGTGACCTGCCGGACGACCTCCGGGAGGCGTGCCGCCTGGTAGACGATGTCCCAGATCGTGTCGTAGGCGGCGAGAAAGTCCCCGGTTCCGGGAGGGATGTCCCGGATATCGGGCGGGGCCTCCCCCGACTGCGCCAGCTTGTTGAAGATGTTGTTGGCCCGCACGACCGCGTACTGGATGTAGGGCCCGGTTTCGCCGTCGAAATTGAGGGCTTCCTTGAAATCGAATGCTATGACGGTGTTGCGCGCGAAGCGCAGAAGAAAGTAGCGCAGCGCTCCGACGGCGATCGCATGGGCGATCGCCCCCGACTCCTCCTCGGGCAGGTCGTGGCGGGAACGGACCTCCTGCAGGGCCTTTTCGTGGAGGGTGTCGAGCAGGTCGTCGGCCTTGACCCCGAGCCCTTTCCTTCCGGAAACCTCGACGTAAGGCCGATTCCGGTCCTCGTCCGAAAGCGGGAACCCGAGTTCCTCGCAGCAGGCGGGGGTCAGCGCCACCATTTCATAGGAAAAGTGGACCGAATTCTCCGCCTGGGCCTCGAAGCCGAGCGCCTTCAGGCCCAGAACGACGATATTCTGCAGGTAGGCCTGGCGGCTGTCGATGACGTTGTAGACGCGCCGGCCGCAGCCGAAACCCGGCGCGGCCGCATCCGGGTCCTTCTCGGCCGAGGTGACCCAGACCGGGTAGCCCGCATCCGCCCCCAGGAGCCGGTAGTTGAAATCCAGGCCGAGGAGCCCCAGCTTCCAGAGCTGGTAGGCGATGTCCTTGCCGACATAGGTGACGGTGCCGTCGGACCGGACGATGATTTTTTCGTCCTCTTCGGCCTCCTCGCGCGAGGCGCCCGGCAGGGCGTCGTCGCCCGTGTGCATCACCCAGCATCCCTTGTTCTTCCCCTCGTCGACGTAATAGATCGCGTTGCGCTCCTGCAGCAGCTGGTAGGCCTTCTCCCAGAATTTCAGGTGGAGGATTTCGCTTTCGCGGGGGAGCAGGTCATACCGGACGTTGATCCTGTCCATGGTCGCCAGGTGCGCCCGGGCGACGCGCATGGCGACGTGCTCGGCCAGTTCGGCCGTCGGGTTGCCGCCCGCCTCGATCGCCTGAAGGGTGAGGCTGCGCCATGCCCGGTTGTCTTCCGACTGCCGGTAGAAGTCGTAGACCTGCGCGTAGACGTCCCAGCAGAAGTAATCGAACCTGCCCCCCATGCCGGAGAGCTCCAGGAGCGTCTTCCCCTGCATCCTTTCGAGCCCTACGACGACATCGGCCACCTGGACCCCGGTGTTGTCCAGGTAGTTCTGCACTTCGACCTCGTGTCCCAGGAAGCGGAGGCAGCGGACGAAGGAGTCTCCGAGGGAGGCGTTGCGCAGGTGGCCTATGTGGGCGGCCTTGTTGGGATTGATGTTCGTGTGCTCGACGATGATCTTCCCCTCGTCGTCCGGGCCCGACAGGCGGCCGAAGGACCCCCGGGCGATGCTTAGGCCCAGCTGGCGCGCGAACCATTCCCGGTCGATGTGGAGATTCAGAAAACCCCCGCCGGCGACATCGGCCTTCCAGATCCCCCGGATGCCGCAGGCGTCCGAGGCGAGTTCCCGCGCGATCTCGATCGGGGGGCGCCGGACTTTCCGGGCCAGGTCGAAGGCGACGGGCAGGGCGAGCTCCCCGAGTTCGATCTTGGGCGGCAGCGTGAAGTTCAGGGATTCGTAATGAACGTCGTAGCGCTCCGCGATGCGTTGGAGCAGGCTTTGTTCCAGTTGGCGTGTCAGGGCAAGCAGCATGGCTTTAGGACTTTCCAGTCGTTGGTACACCCGGGATTCCCCGGCCGGCACTCGAGAAAGAAACATACTCCAAGGGCGCCGGCAAATCAATCGGGGCGCGGCGGACTGCTGCTTGACTTCGGGTCGTACCGTCAATAGACTCACACTGACACAATCTTGGAGAGGCGACGTTGGTGCAAATGCGCAAGCAGGAACAGAAGATCCTGGTGATAGAGCCCTTCTCGGGCATCAGCGGCGACATGATGGTCGGGGCGCTGCTCGACCTCGGGTTCGATTTCGCCAGGCTCTCCGATGAGCTCGGGCTTCTCCCCGTCAAGGGGTACCGGATCTCCTGCCGGCGGTGCATACGCTCGGGCATTGCGGCCACCAAATTCGATGTGGACCTGCCTGACGAGCACGCCCACAGGGGATTGTCGGACATACGCGGGATGATCGAATCGAGCGGGCTGTCCCCCTGGGTGAAGCAGATGTCCGTGGAGGCGTTCCGGAGACTGGCCGAGGCCGAAGCCAGGATTCACGAAAAGACGGTCGACCAGGTGCACTTCCACGAGGTGGGGGCGGTCGATTCCATCATCGACATCGTCGGCTCCATGATCGCGCTCGAGTCCTTCCTGCCCGCCGATATCGTCGCCTCCCCCGTCAATGTCGGCCACGGGACGGTCCGGTGCCAGCACGGGATCTACCCCGTTCCGGCACCCGCGGTCCAGGAGCTGCTCAAAGACATTCCCACGTTCACCAACGAAATCGGGGGGGAACTGACGACCCCCACGGGGGCGGCCCTGCTGTCGACCGTCTCGGGCGCTTTCGGCGGCCGGCCGGCCATGAGAAATCATAGGACCGGCTACGGCGCCGGTTCGCGCCAGACCGAGGGCGGCGCCAACGTGCTCCGGATCAGCCTGGGGGAGCGGATGGCCGACGCGGTGCAGGCTCCCGTGCCTCCCGAGGTCCGGGTGGCCGTTATCGAGGCCACCGTCGACGATATGAATCCCCAGGTGTACGGCTACTTCCTTGAAAAGGCGATGGCCGCCGGGGCCCTGGACGTATACTCGACGCCGATCCAGATGAAGAAGAACCGGCCGGGGCAGAAAGTGAGCTGCATCTGCGCCCTGGCCGATGTCGACCGTTTCGCCGAACTCATCTTCCGCGAAACGACAACCATCGGGATCCGGTACACGACGGCGGATCGCAAGACGCTCGACCGGCGGTTTGAGCCCGTGGAGACTCCCTACGGGACCGTGACGATGAAGATTTCCCTGATGGGAGACCGCGTGGTCAATGCGGTCCCCGAATTCGAGGACTGCCGGCGCCTCGCGTCCGAACAAGGCGCCCCGCTCAAGGAGGTGCAGGCCGCCGCCGCCGCCGCGTACCGCCGCTCGGTCCCTGGTGCCTGATCCATCGGCCAAAAGGGTGGCGGCCCGGGGATCCAATCCGTACGCAAGTCCACCTGTTTCCTGGAGATACGATGCCCGAAGAAAAGCCTGAAACAACGTCGGAAGCAACGTCCGAACCAAAGCCGGCAGCTGCCGCCCCGGAACAACCCGAAGCCAGCCGGCCGGAGCCGCCGCGCATCAGCATCGGTGAGTTCGCCAAGGTCGAGATGCGCGTCGGGCAGATCCTGGAGGCCTCCAGGATCGAAGGGTCCCGCAAGCTGATCCAACTGAGGGTGGACATCGGGACGGAGGTGCGGCAGGTCGTCGCCGGCATCGCCGATGCCTACACTCCGGACCAGCTGGTGGGCAAAAAAGTGATCCTGGTGGTGAACCTCAAGCCGGCGAGGCTGATGGGAGTGGAATCGAACGGGATGGTTCTCGCCGCCAGCGACGGCGGCCGCGCCGTGCTGCCCGCATTCGGGGAAGACGTGCCCAACGGCGCGCCTCTCCGGTAGGCGGAAATGATGCCCGGCGGCTGCCTCCCTGTGGTAAGATTCCGGGCGGATGCCCGGTTGTCCGTAACGGCTGTTTCCGAGAGTGCCCATTGACTCCGCATGAGATCTACAAACTGATTGAAGACGGCATGGCTTGCGTGGAAGAGGAACTGGCCCGCCAGTCCCGCTCCGGCGTCCCCATGATCGAGAATATCGGCCGCTACATCTGCAACAGCGGAGG
The DNA here is from genome assembly GCA_964651155.1 of uncultured Acidobacteriota bacterium. Taxonomy (GTDB): domain Bacteria; phylum Acidobacteriota; class UBA6911; order UBA6911; family UBA6911; genus UBA6911. The sequence continues at coordinate 123,051 of CAZYXB010000002.1, forward strand.
CAAGCGGGTGCGGCCCGCCATACTGCTGCTGAGCTCCCGGATGTGCGGGTACGATGGACCCATCGGGCCCCGTTTGGGCGCCATCCTGGAGATGATCCATTCGGCCACCCTGGTGCACGACGATATCATCGACAATGCGTGTGTCCGGCGCGGCCATGCCTCCGTCAATGCCCGGTGGGGGAACGAGATAACGGTCCTGATGGGCGACTGGCTGTATATGACCTCCTTCAGCATGGCTCTGGGGGAACGGCAGTTCCCGATACTGGACGTTCTTATCGAGGCAACCCGCAAGATGGTGGAGGGCGAACTCATCCAGCTCAGCTACAACGGCAATGTCGACATCACCGAAGAGCAGCACATGGATATTTCCAGGCGCAAGACCGCCTACCTGTTCGCCGCCTGCTCCCAGCTCGGCGGGATCCTCGGCGCGGCGCCCGAGGCAGCGATCGAAAGGCTGCGCCTGTATGGGCTGAACGTGGGCCTGGCCTTTCAGCTTGTCGATGATGTCCTGGACTTCACGTCCGATGAGAACACCCTCGGCAAGCCGGTGGGCAGCGACATGCAGGAGGGGAAGCTCACGCTGCCTCTGATCTACCTGCTGCGGGACGGGAGGCCGGAACACCGCGCGCTGGTCCGCAACGTCCTCCGCACCGACGCCCTCAACGGGGAAGGGCGGGACGCAGTTATCCGGCTCGTCCGGGAGTATGGAGCCGCCGATCGCGTTCTGGAGAAGGCCCACGCCCTGGCCGAAGAGGCCAAATCCTGCCTGGAGACGTTCCCGGACTGCGTCGCGCGCCAGGCCCTGATGTCGATCCCCGATTATATCGTCGAACGCGACCGGTAGGCCGGCCGGATTCGTCCCGGATGCGGCCGGCCGGTCCTGGCGCGGCTACGGTTCCTCCGGCCCGGATTCCGTAAGGGTCTCGATGTAGAGGTGCCTCCGCTTATACGGCGTGGAATCGGGGGACGCGTACCGCTTCGTCCGTGATGATTGGAATGCCTCCACCGGCCGGCCGGCCAGGATCTCCCCCATGAACTCGATCCAGACCGGGAGCGCCACAACGCTCCCGGACTGCCGGCGCCCGAGGGGTCGATTCCGGTCGTGCCCGATCCAGACGGCCGCGGTGATCGAGGGCGAAAATCCCACAAACCAGGCATCGGTGAAGTCATCGGTGGTCCCCGTCTTCCCTCCCAGGGGCCGGCCGAGGGTGGCGGCCGCCTTCGCCGTGCCGCTGGCGACCACCTCCTGCAGCAGGTCGAGTATCTCCCCGGCGATCCCGGGTTCGAGAACCCGCTGGGTGGCCGGACGGGTCTCCTCCTTCGTGCGGTGGTCGTAGTCCTCGACTTCGCGTATGAAGTACGGGGTCGCCCGGATCCCGAGGTTGGGAAACACGGTGTAGGCCGAGGCCATTTCCAGGGGCGTCGCCTCGGCCGCGCCGATGGCCAGGGAAAGGTACGGTTTCATGGGGCCCGACAGCCCGAAGCGCCGGGCCATGCGCACCACGTTCTCGATGCCGATCGCCTCGGCCACCCTGACGGTGGGGACGTTCCTCGATTCGACCAGGGCCTGCCCGACCGTGACCTCCCCCTTGAACTCCCCGTCGTAGTTGAGCGGGCGCCACGGGCGCCCGAGTCCGTCGACGAGCAGATAGGGCGTGTCCTGGACCGTGCTTTCCCGGGTGAACCCCTTCTCGAAGGCAGCGGCGTAGACCAGCGGTTTTATGGTGGAGCCCACCTGGCGCATGGCCTGGGTGGCGCGGTTGAACTCGCTCGACTGGAAATCGTATCCGCCCGCCATGGCCCGGATTGCGCCGGTCCTGTTGTCGACGGCGACTATCGCGCCGTCGACTTCCGGTTTCTGCTCGAGCGAAAGCGTGACGGTGCGGTCCTTCTCGTCGACAATGTGAATCCGGAACCAGGCGAGATCGCCCGGTTTCAGAATATCCGAAGGCCCTGCGGCCCCGGTCCAGCGGATCTGCTCGGGCCCGATCCTGCCGCTATAGTCCCCGATCCTGACCTGCGCTTCGGCCGCGTCCGATTCCGTGATCAGCCCGACGGCCATCCGGTCCGCCGCCGGGGGCGTGCGCCAGCTCGGGTGGGCGTAGGGCGCCGTGTTGGGAGCCGCGGGCTCCCCGACGGTGCCCACCGGCCCGCGCCATCCGTGTCGTTTGTCGAAGGCTTCCAGACCGCCCACCAGGGCACGGTGCGCGGCTTGCTGCATCGAGGCGTCCAGGGTCGTGTATACCCGCAGCCCCCGCCTCCAGATTTCATCGGTCGAATAGCGCTCCGCGAGGTATTTCCGGACGTGCTCGAGGAAATGGGCCGCGGGTATTTCCGCGCCGCCCCCCTCTTGCTTCAGGACCAGCGGTTGTGTTTTGGCGCTCGCCGCCAGATCCCGGGAGATCATTCCCTCCTCGGCCATCCTGTCGAGGACGAAATTCCTCCGCGCGACGGCCGAGGCGGGATGCAGCCGGGGGGAAAACCTGGAGGGGTTGCTCGGAAGCCCCGCGATCAGGGCGCATTCCTGGAGATTCAGATCCCCGAGCTTCTTCCCGAAGTAGCTGTCGGCCGCGGCCGCGACCCCGTAGATGCCGTGCCCCATCGGGTGCAGGTTGCAGTAGAGGGCGAAAATCTGCTGCTTGGTGTAGATGGCCTCGATCTTCCGGGCAATCAGGACCTCCTTGATCTTGCGGTCGTAGGTCTTTTCGTTGCTGAGCAGAAGCATGCGCGACAGCTGCTGCGTGATGGTGCTGGCCCCCTTGCCGACGGGAAAGCTACGCCGGATGAGGTCCTTGGCCACGGCCCGGAGGATCGACACGTAGTCGATCCCGGAGTGGCTGAAAAACTGCGTGTCCTCGGTTGCCAGGATGGCCGCCCGGAGATGCTGTGGGATGGCCTCGTACGGCACGACCATGCGCCGCTCGATGCAGAGCTCCCCGATCACGCTGTTGTCGTCGGCATAGACCTCGGTGATGACGTCCGGGCGGTAGTCCTCCAGGCTCTGGACGTCGGGGATGTTGAAGGCATAGCCGGCGAGGATGCCCGCAGCCGCGCCGGCCAGGGCCGCCAGCAGGATGCCCGCCGCGAGGCAAGCCCGGCGATGCGCCCGACGGCCGGCCGATGGGTCCAGTCTCGAAACCATGACCGCATTATACAGCTTCGCGGACACCGGCACACGTCCCGGCCCGCGGGCGCGTTTTTTTTTGGCTCCCAATCCCGCCTTGCCGTTAGGTAGTCAGGAGGATCAACCATGGGAACACTGAACAAGGTACTGCTGGTCGGACGGCTGGGCGCCGATCCGGAGGAGCGGGCGACCGCGGGCGGAACGTGCGTGTCGAGTTTCAGCCTGGCCACGGACACCTATCGCGGCGCCGATGAGGACAAGGCGACGGAATGGCACCGGATTGTCGCGTTCGGGAAGGTGGCCGAGCAGTGCAACCGGTATCTGCACAAGGGCAGGCTCGTGTGCGTCGAAGGGCACCTGGAAACCAGGGCCTGGGAGAAATCGCCGGGCGACAGGCGGTACGTCACGCACATCGTCGCTTCGGGCGTCTCCTTCCTCGATGCCGGCGGATCGGAGAATCCGCCCGGTCAGGAGATGGAGGAGGTCGACTGCGAGGGGCAGGCCGCGCCCTTCTGAAGCACGGAATGCGCCGGCGACCGCGCCGGGGTTCGGGGACCGTCGCTTCGGCCCTGGCGCGGGATGCCTGGCGGCGGCATTTGATATCGGGCCGCCCCTTCCTGTATCCTACCATCTGGCAGGGCGGAACGATGCGCTACGATTTCGACGCGGTCCCCCGGCGCAGGGGAACCGACAGCGTCAAATGGGGACTCTATCCCGAGGATGTGATCCCTCTCTGGGTCGCGGACATGGATTTCGTGTCCGCGGCGCCCATCCTCGAGGCCTTGCGCGAGCGGACCGACCATGGGGTGTTCGGCTACAGCCGCCCCTGTCCGGAACTCGCCGGATGTATCCTGGACCGGATGCGGCGGTTGTACGGCTGGGAGATTGCGGCGCCCGACATCGTCTACATCCCGGGGGTCGTCTCCGGCCTGAACATCGCCTTCGAGGCATTCGCATCCCCCGGGGAAGGGATCCTGGCGCAGCCGCCGGTCTATGGCCACTTTCTCAGGGATCCGGTCTCCCGCGGGCGGGTTCTGCGGGGTGCCCCGCTGGTCCGCCGGGGCGATTCTTACGAAATCGATCCGGACCTCCTCGAGCATGCCATCACCACCGACACGAAACTGTTCGTTCTGTGCAATCCGCACAACCCCGTCGGGCGGGCCTTCACCCGGCCGGAACTGGAGACGATCGCCGATGTCTGCCTCCGCCACGGCCTGGTCATCTGTTCCGACGAGATCCACTGCGACCTCGTCTACCCCCCCCACCGGCACATCCCCATCGCCGTGCTCAGCCCCGAGGTCGAAGCATGCACCGTCACCCTCATGGCCCCGAGCAAGACTTACAACATCGCCGGCCTCGGGTGCGCTTTTGCCCTCATCCGGAACCCGCGGCTGCGCGCGCGCTGGGACCGCGCCGCCTCCGGGATCGTTCCATGGGTGACTGTCATGGGACATGTCGCGGCGTCCGCCGCCTACCGGCACGGCCAGGAATGGCTCGATCAGGTGCTGGCCTACCTGGTGCGGAACAGGGATTATGTGCATGATTTCGTGGGAGATGCCCTGCCGGGGGTTTCGATGTGCCGCGTGGAGGCCACCTACCTGGCATGGCTCGACTGTTCGGAGGCGGGCCTGGGGCGCCACCCCTTCCGCTTTTTCCTCGACCGGGCGCGTGTGGCTCTGAACGACGGTGCGCAGTTCGGGGAGGGCTACGGCCAGTTCGTCCGGCTCAATTTCGCCTGCCCCCGCACGGTTCTCCAGGAAGCGCTTTGCCGAATGGCGGAAGCCCTGCGTTGCATCTGAGTATTCCTTGTGGTATGCTCTGACACTTACGGCAAATAGGCCAGAGCGATGGTTTCGTACGGTTTGACGCGCGGATACGGCGGTCCGCGAGGCGGCGACACGACCGATGCCGCATCCGCCGGATCCCGGTCCCCGCTCGCCTGAAGACTGGAATGCCCCGCCTTCGGTTCCTATTCGACTGGTATAAAGTGTTGTAGCAAGTCTATTCGCTTGACAGGATTCCGGCCGTTTGCTATATTCGTCGGGTTTTTCGCAGAATCAGGATGGCGGGCCAAGCGGCGGTATGTTGCCGTGCGGTTGCCCGTCATGCAGGGATATACCCAGATAAGGAGAGCAGGGTTTGCCGACCTTCAATCAGTTGGTACGACATGGCCGGAAAGCGGTTCGTTTCAAGACGAAGAGTCCGGCTTTACAGGGGAGCCCGCAGCGCAGAGGCGTATGTACGAGGGTGTATACGTCTACACCCAAGAAACCGAATTCTGCTCTGCGTAAAGTTGCGCGTGTCCGGCTTACGAACGGGATAGAGGTCACCACCTACATCCCGGGTATCGGGCACAACCTTCAGGAACACTCCATCGTGTTGATCCGCGGCGGACGTGTCAAGGACCTCCCCGGGGTTCGGTACCATGTGGTGCGGGGGACGCTCGACTCCGTCGGCGTTCAGGACAGGAAGAATTCCCGCTCGAAGTATGGTGCCAAGCGGCCAAAAAGCTAAACCTTTATTACGATTGCACATGGGTGCGTGATCCACACCCGTCGAGTGTCACAAACGGCGACTGCCATAAGTCGAAAGGCGTTCCTCTCGGTACTGGTCCCCTTCCGCGGCAGTCCTAACATTTCCAGTAAGCTTTGGGAGATCATGCAAGTATGCCGAGGCGTAGAGAAGTTCCGAAACGAGAGACGCTGCCGGATCCCGCCTATGGGAGCACGCTCATTACCAAATTCATCAACTGCATGATGTCCGATGGTAAGAAGAGTGTCGCTGAAGGCTCTTTCTATGGCAGCCTCGACGTGATCAAAGATCGAATGAAAGAGGACCCGGTCAAGGTTTTCAAAAAGGCCCTCGACAACGTCAAGCCGGTCCTCGAGGTCAAGTCGCGGCGCGTCGGCGGCGCCACCTATCAGGTGCCCATCGAAGTATCGCAGGACCGGCGGACATCGCTGGCCATCCGCTGGCTGATTCTCAACGCACGGTCCCGCGGGGAGAAGACCATGAGGGAGAAGCTCGCCGGGGAATTTCTCGACGCGTTCAACAATCGCGGCGGCGCCGTCAAAAAGAAGGAAGACACGCACCGGATGGCCGAGGCCAACAAGGCTTTCGCCCATTACAGGTGGTAATCGAGGTTCCCTGTGGCACGTTCCGTACAGCTGGACAAGACCAGGAATATCGGCATCATGGCCCATATCGACGCCGGGAAGACGACGACGACGGAGCGTGTCCTTTTTTATACCGGCATCACCCACAAACTCGGAGAGGTGCACGAGGGCACCGCGACGATGGACTGGATGGAGCAGGAGCAGGAACGGGGGATTACGATCACGTCGGCCGCGACGACCTGCATGTGGAAGGAGCACCGGATCAACATCATCGATACGCCGGGGCATGTGGATTTTACCGCGGAGGTGGAACGTAGCCTGCGGGTGCTCGACGGGTCCGTGGCCCTGTTCGGCTCGGTCGAGGGCGTGGAGCCGCAATCGGAAACCGTGTGGCGGCAGGCGGACAAATACTGCGTTCCGCGCATCGGTTTTGTCAACAAGATGGACCGCCCGGGGGCGGATTTCGCGCGGGTGCTGGAAATGATGCGCACACGGTTGCATGCGGTGCCGGTTGCAGTGCAGATACCGCTGGGGGCCGAAGACCGGTTCCTGGGCGTCATCGACCTCATTGCGCAGAAGGCCATCGCATTCGATGAGGAGACGATGGGGTTCGAGTTCGAAATCCTCGACATCCCCGACGAGTACCGCGAAGAGGCCGCACGCTACCGGGAGCAGCTGATCGAGCGGGCGACCGAGGTGGACGATGCCCTCCTGGAAAAATACCTGAGCGGGGAGGCCCTGACGCAGGAGGATCTTCTGCAGGCGCTGCGCAAGGGGACGATCGGCCTGAAATTCGTTCCGGTCCTCTGCGGCTCCGCCTTCAAGAACAAGGGGATCCAGCAGCTGCTCGATGCCATCGTCCGGTACCTGCCCTCGCCTCTGGACGTGCCGGCGGTTACGGGCATCGCCGACGACGGCGGGAGCCTGCCGGTCCGGAAGGCGTCCGACGACGAGCCCTTTTCGGCGCTGGTGTTCAAGATAATGACCGATCCCTTCGTCGGGCACCTGGCGTTCTTCCGCGTCTACTCCGGGCAACTCCAGGCGGGAACCAGCGTCTACAACGCAACGAAGGATTCCGCGGAGCGGGTCGGCCGTCTTCTGAAAATGCACGCGAACAAGCGCGAGGAGATCAAGGTCGTCTACAGCGGGGATATCGCCGCCGCCGTCGGGCTCCGGTCGGTCAGTACCGGCGACACGATCTGCGACCGGGCGCGCCCGGTCGTTCTGGAGGCCATCGAGTTCCCGGCGCCGGTGATCGACGTGGCGATCGAGCCCAAAACGAAGTCCGACCAGGAAAAACTCGGCGTTGCGCTCGACAAGCTGATCCGCGAGGACCCGACGTTCCGGGTGCACACGGATCCGGACACGGGGCAGACGATCATCTCCGGGATGGGGGAGCTGCACCTGGAGATCCTCGTCGATCGCATGGTCCGCGAGTTCGGGGTCGCCGCCAACATCGGCAAACCCCAGGTCGCCTACCGCGAGACGATACGCCAGAGGGCCGAAGCCGAGGGGAAATTCATCCGGCAGACCGGCGGGCACGGGCAGTACGGGCACGTCAGGATTACGCTCGAGCCGGCCGAACCGGGCAGCGGGTTTGAATTCGTCAGTGAAATTGTCGGCGGGGCGATCCCGAAGGAATACATCGCTCCGGTGGAAACGGGTGTCCGGCAAGCGCTTGGAAACGGGATTCTGGCGGGGTACGAAACCATCGACGTGAAGGTGACATTGACCGACGGGTCCTACCACGAAGTCGATTCCTCGGAAATGGCGTTCAAGATCGCCGGATCGATGGCGCTCAAGGCGGCGGCGCAGCGGGCGAAGCCGGTGCTTCTGGAACCGCTGATGAAGGTCGAGGTCGTTGTGCCCGAAGAGTACATGGGGAGCGTCACGGGGGATCTGCATTCCCGGAGAGGGCGCGTGGAGGCGACCGAAACACGGCTCAGCTCGGCTGTCATCCAGTGCAAAGTCCCGCTTTCGGAGATGTTCGGGTACTCGACGACCCTGCGTTCCATGACCCAGGGGCGTGCGACCTACACCATGCATTTTTCCCACTATGATGAAGCACCGAAGTCCGTCAGCGAAGAGGTGATCTCACGAATCCGCGGAAGGTTGGCGGGTTAAATAGGTTCGGAGGAAAGATATGGCCAAGGAGAAATTTGATCGCAGCAAGACGCACGTAAACATCGGGACGATA
>CAZYXB010000003.1:0-113057 GCA_964651155.1 uncultured Acidobacteriota bacterium
GGCCCTCTTCGGCCTCCCGCAGAGATGCTTCCAGGGCAGCCCGCGGCTCGGCGGCTTCCCGGATCTTCTGCTCGAGCTCGCCGCGGAGCTGTTCCCAGCGGGCGCGTTCGGCGCTGAATTCCTCGGACAACCGGTTGCGGCTTCCCTCAACCGCCTTTGCCTTCTGCTCGAGCTCCTGGCGGTGCTGTTCCCAGCGGCCGCGCTCGGCCTGGAGCTCTTCATAGGCTTTGTTCCGGCCTTCTCCTGCTTCTCTGGTCTTCTGCTCGAGCTCGCCGCGGAGCTGTTCCCAGCGGGCGCGTTCGGCCTGGTATTGCTCGGCCTGTTGCCTGCGGTTCTCTTCCGATTCCCGCAATGCCGCTTCTATTACGGTTAGCTGCCCTCCGGCTTCCTGAAGCGTGGACTGCACCAGGGACTGCTTTTCTTCGGCCTCCCGGATCTTCTGTTCCAGCTCCTGGCGCATCGGTTCCGAACGTGCGCGCTCGGCCTCGAGCTCCCCGGCCAACCCGTTGCGGCCCTCTTCGGCCTCCCGGATCTTCTGCTCGAGCTCGCCGCGGAGCTGTTCCGAGCGGGCGCGCTCGGCCTGGTATTGCTCGGTCTGTTGCCTGAGGTTCTCTTCCGATTCCCGCAATGCCGCTTCTATTACGGTTAGCTGCCCTCCGGCTTCCTGAAGCGTGGACTGCACCAGGGACTGCTTTTCTTCGGCCTCCCGGATCTTCTGTTCCAGCTCCTGGCGCATCGGTTCCGAACGTGCGCGCTCGGCCTCGAGCTCCCCGGCCAACCCGTTGCGGCCCTCTTCGGCCTCCCGGATCTTCTGCTCGAGCTCGCCGCGGAGCTGTTCCCAGCTTCCGCGCTCGGCCTGGAGCTCTTCATAGGCTTTGTCCCGGCCTTCTCCTGCTTCTCTGGTCTTCTGCTCGAGCTCGCCGCGGAGCTGTTCCGAGCGGGCGCGCTCGGCCTCGAGCTCGGATTCTGTCTTTTCCCGGCCTCGTTCGGATTCTTCGAGCGCCGCCTCTGCTGCCGCCTGTTTTTGGACAGCTTCCCTGATGGACGATTCCGCCAAATCCCGCTGTTGTTTCGCTTCCTGCTCCAGTCCTTCCTTTTTGAGCTCCAGCTCCGCCTGCTGGCCGTCTGCTTCCTTGCGAAGGGCTTCTTCGTGCCTTATTGCGCTTTCCCATTTGGATTGTTGCAGGGAGTGATGTTCCTGGAGCTCACGCAATTTTTCTTCATATTCCTGCAGCTTTTTCTTTAAATCGGCGTTTTCCGCCGCCTGCATTTCCTCCGCGGTGCTTTGTGCCGGTTCTGCGGAAGAATGTATTACCGTGAGAACCGCTGCGCCCTGGATGCCCTCCCTGCGCATTGGGGTCCCCTCGAGCCGTATTCCGGAAACCGCCTCTTCCGTTCCCTTCCATTGCAGATGGATACTTTCATGTGCCCCCTCACAGACAGACCTGAGAAACGCCTGAGTCCGTTCCCTGACATCCCAGGGCACGAGATCCAAAATATTTTTCCCGATCACCTGACCCAATTCTGCAAAACCCAGATGCTTGAGCCCGGTCCCATTGACCGCCAGGAAGGCGCCGTTGGGCGCAATCACCGCAACCCCGACAGGAAGGATTTCCACAATCTGCCGAAGCCGGTTCTCCCGGGCGATTATTTCCGTTTTTTCACGGTTCAAAATCTGATACCGGATTTCCCTTTCGATAACAGGCAGCAGCCGGGCCAAATAGTTTTCCGTCTTGGCCACACTGTCGGCCGCACCGGCACGCAGCGCCTCCATTGCCAGGGATTCGTTCTGCGGGTCTGTAAGAAGAATCACGGGCACGCCGGGCATACGCTGAACGGAATCTTCAATGGCATGCTTCGTACGGCCGCCGGTCACAGCCGAATCCACAACGATGACGTCCCCGGGAAACAACCCGTTTTCCGGAATCTGCAGCCGGCCGTCCTGCGTAACGCCAACCTGTTGCACGGTCACATGACGCAGATCGACCGGCATTGTTCTGGCCTCGAGCGTTGCGGCGCCCCTCCAGGCCTGTGCGTAGGCGGCCCATTCGTTCTTGAGAAGCTTCGCCTCTGTGGAATCTTCACTGACGAAAACAACGTTCATAGTTGAAATAATCTGCCGCCGGAGTATGCGTTTTCAAGCCCTTTTGCAGGGAACCCGCTGCCAGCGGTCTCGGGCACATGGATCACCAGTTGTTGAGCGAAAAGCTTTCCTCGAGGCACACGCCCCCGCCGTCCTGTGCGACAACGGTGAGAACCGCCGGCACTTTTGCGTCTTCATCCTCGACCCCGTCCCGCTCGAGATCCGACGATGGATCGGAACCTCCGGCGCCGGGCCGGGCCTCCCTGTCCGGTATATCCAACAACTCCAAAGGCTGCTGGAACACTATCGCCGTCCGGTACCTGGGAACGCTTTTAAGAGAATAAATTGCAGATCGGAGGATGGTGCCGTCTATCCGGAGAACGCCCTCGGCCGTGACCAGCTTGAGCATAATCTTCATGTCCGGACGGAGGCGCGCCTCGGTTTCGAGCAGCAATCCACCCTTTGAAATATCGATGATATTGACGTCCGCTCCGTGGGTGAACTCCACATGCTTCAATCCGGGAACAGCGTCCGGCTTCAGCCGGGGCCACCGCCGCCGGTTGGACATTTCCAAATCCTTGTTTCCGGGCTCCATCATTGTGCTAGCACCAAAGTAATTGATTCAGATAATTGGTTGGGCCGCATTCGGTCGCGAATCCGCCCTGTTTCGGAAACCATGGGTCGCGGGAAACCATACAGACCCGTGCCTGACTATCAAGTCATCGGCGCGCCGGCCGGAATAGTTTAGATCTAAGTTCCTGAATTATAAACGGCTTGCTTTGGCCGGGAGTTCCGGTTTGCCCGGTCCTGGGCTGCCCCGGGTCCGATTCTGTTGCGGGTCGGTTCGGGCGGCCGCCGCCGCCCATAGTTATTGGGCGGCATGGCCGCGCCGGCGGGTGGGAAGACGGGAGCCCGTTCGGTCACGGAAGCATCCGGCCGGCCGCCGTCATCCGGCTTGCGCCCGTCACTGCTTTCGGTCCGGGGACGGATCCTGCCCCGTGGATTGCGGACCGGACCGATGGCGGATCGCCCCCACGGCGATGATCAGCGCCAGAGCCGCCATGATGCCGCACAAGTAGTACACTATCATATAATCCACAGTCGCCTGCATGAGCGTTCCTCCTCTGCTTTTCCTGGTGCCCGCGCTACCATTTTTGTCCGCGATGCATCCATCTCCAGATACCATAGAAAATGAGGGCCAGCCCCATGGTCACACAAAACTGGAATATCAGAATTTCCCAAGGCCACGCCATTGTTCGCACTCCTTTCCCTTCAATATATTTCCGTTCTAGGCGCCGGCGGCGGCTTGCCTTGCCTCGGCTTTGATCTGCCGAAGGTATCCGGGCTTGCCCGGCAGAATGAGGTTCAGGACAATCCCGGCGACGAGCGTTACGATGGTGGTCGGATACACGTTCAGGTACAGCTCCTGGGGCAGTCCGGGCGGGGGCACGATGGTCCACAGAAAGTCCGCAGCATACCCGGCCAGGATCGTGATCCAGGCGGCGGCCTTGTTCACCTTCCACAGCATCCCGATCAAATAGACGACGAAAACCGGAATGGCGAAGGAGAAAATCCACATCAGGAGCGGGAGGATCCTCGGGGATGTCAGCGCGGGGATGATCACCAGGATCATGCAGACGAAAATCATCATCCTGGTGAGCCGCAAGAACGTCCTGTCGCTCATTTTGGGGTGCACGACCTGTTTGAAAATGTCGTGCACGATAATGTGCGACGAGGCCAGCGTCAGGATGCTGGTCGTCGACAGGGTCGCCGCAAGAAGGGCTATCATCAGGAGGCCGACCATCCAGGAGGGAAGGGCCATCAGCGCCAGTTCGGGCACGGACTTGATGGCGGCGCCTTCGAGGCCGGCGATGCCGGCAAACGTCATGCCGACCAGCGCCAGGACTACCCAGGGATAGGTGACCATGCTGTTGATGAAGGCGGCCCAGAATACTCCGCGCCGGACGTCCGAGTCGGACTTGGCCAGCAGCATGGGCTGATTCTGCGCCTGGGAGGCGCTGCACATGAAGACCACGAGAAACAGGCAGGGAACCATGACGCCCCAGACGATCCCGGGCGAGAAATCCAGGAGGCTGATTTTCCAGGCCTCGCCGGCATTGGCGTAGATCTCCGCCACGCCGCCCCATCCGGCGTGCTCCTTCGACAGCCAGGACCCGGTGTAGAAAACGGCCAGGAAAGAGCCCACGATCAGCATGATCGCGTTGAACAGGTTCATCCAGGCGACCTGCATCAGCCCGGCCGCGATGATGTACAGGATCGTGAGAACCACGGCCAGTATGATGCAGTCGGGCGAGTATTCCAGCACGCCTTCCTTGCCTCCGCTCAGGGCGTAAAAGGCCGTGGCCGTGGCCATGACCTCCGCGATGCAGATTCCGATCAACTGCGCCGGGAACACCGCGGATATCAGCCACCCTATTTTCTTGCCGAACAGCTTGCCCATCCCCTCCGGGAAGGTCTTGACGTCCAGGCTGCGGAACCAGGGGCCGAACCAGAGCAGAAACAGGGGGACGAAGATGCCGCCGGATATGATGCCCCACCACAGGACCGAGGCGCCCAGGGTGGCCGAACTTTCCCACAGGGAAAGGGTGTGTCCGCTCCCCAGGGGTGCGAGCACGAAGGCCGCGGTGACCAGGGGCCAGGCCAGGGTGCTGCCTCCGGTCACGAAGTCGCTCCCCGATTTGACTTTTTTCCTGAGGTAGAGGCTGACGCCGACGCTTAACAGGACGAAATACGCGATAGCGATAATCAATGCCGTTGACATGGAACACCCTCCCTTACAGATCTACATCAACGATTCCAGGCGGATCCGGTCGAATAATTCCCCGGAAGAATCTCTGGATTTGCTTGGACATGTCGCGGGATTGTACCCCATTTGGGTTTCCATACGCATTATGTTTTTTCCGAAAATGCCGGACCGGCCGGCCGCGGAGACCGTTTGCGGCGCCGATCCCCAATCATCGGGCATCGGAACTTGCTGGAAGGAGGAACGGCGGGGGCGGCCTCGTCCCGGGCGCCCCCGGGGGGTGCGGGGGGAAAACGAGGACCTACAGGGGAGGGCGCATCACTCCCGGGCCGGCTCTTCGGGCGCTACGGATTCCTCGCCCCCGACGACCGTCACGCTTGCGACCCAGTCGTCATCGTCCAGGTCGATGCATTTGACGCCCACGGCCGCCCGGCCCTGCGTGTTCCGGATAGCCTCCGCGTGGAGCTGGATCAGTTTGCCGTTGCCGGTGATGAGCATGACCGAGTCGTCGTCCTGCACGTGGCAGGTGTTGACCACCTTGCCGTTTTTCTCGCCGACCTTGATGTTGATGACGCCGGAGCCGCCCCGCCCCTGGAGGGGATACCCCTGGACGTCGGTCCTCTTGCCGTAGCCCTTTTCGGTGACCGTGAGGAACTGCCCGGGCCCGTTGAAGGCGGCCATGGCGACGACCCGGTCCCCGCGGGCCATGCGGATGCCGATGACGCCGCGCGCCGTTCGCCCCATGGTCCGGGCGTCCTTTTCGGAAAAGCGGATCGCCTTCCCCAGGTGGGTGGCGAGCAGGATGTCGTAGCTCCCGTCGGTCAGCCCGCACCCGATGAGCGCATCGTCGTCCGGGACCGTGATGCCGATGATGCCCGAACTCCGGGGGTTGGCGTACTCGGCCAGCGCCGTCTTCTTCACGATCCCGTTGCGCGTGGCCATGAGGACGTTCTCGCCGGTGTCGAAGTTCCTGACCGGGATGACGTCGGCGATCTTCTCGCCCCGGGCGATGTTGACGAGATTCACGATCGCCTTGCCTTTCCCGGCGGTTCCGACATCGGGGATCTCGTAGACCTTGAGCCAGTGGACTTTGCCCCGGTCGGTGAACACGAGCAGGTAGCTGTGCGTGGAGGCGATGAAGACGTGGTGGATGAAATCTTCGTCCCGCGTCGTCATTCCGATGCGGCCCTTGCCCCCGCGCCCCTGCGGGTGGTACATGGAAACGGCCGTTCGCTTGATGTACCCCGAATGGGTGAGGGTGAGGACCACGTCCTCCTCGGCGATCAGGTCTTCCCGGGACAGTTCCACCTCTTCATCCACGATCTGGGTGCGCCGGGCGTCGCCGTAGGCGTCCCGCACCTCCCGGAGCTCGTCGATCACCACGCCGTCGAGGACCTTCTCGTCGGCCAGGATCTCCTTGAGCCGCGCGATGAATTTCAGGATCTCCCCGTATTCGGCGACGATCTTCTCCCTCTCGAGGCCGGTCAGGCGGTGCAGCCGCATGTCCAGGATGGCCTGGGCCTGCTCGGCGCTGAACTGGAAGCGGGTCCGCAGGCCCTCCTTGGCCGCGGCCGGCTCCTTGGATGCGCGGATCAGGGCGATCACCTCGTCGAGCAGGTCCAGCGCGCGCTTGAGGCCCTCGAGGATATGGGCGCGCGCTTCGGCTTTGGCAAGGTCGAAGACGGTCCTGCGGCGGACGACGGTCCTGCGGTAGTCGATGAAAAGCAGAAGCGCCTCGCGCAGGTCCAGGACCCTGGGCTGGTTGCCGACGATGGCCAGCAGGATGATCCCGAAACTCGCCTGCATGGGCGTCATCTTGTAGAGGTTGTTGAGGACGACCTGCGCCGGCTCCCCCTTCTTCAGTTCGATGACGATGCGCATGCCGTCGCGGTCGGACTCGTCCCGCAGATCGGAGATCCCCTCGATCTTCTTCTCGTGGACCAGTTCGGCCATGCGCTCGATCAGCCTCGCCTTGTTGACCTGGTAGGGAATCTCGCTGACGATGATGGCTTCGCGGTCGCGCGCCATCTCCTCGATGGCCGCTTTCGCCCGCATCTGGACTATGCCCCGGCCGGTTTTGTAGGCTTCCCGTATGCCGTTCCGGCCGTAGATGTATCCGGCCGTGGGGAAGTCGGGTCCCGGCACAATCGCCATGATCTCCTCGATGGAGGTCTCCCGGTTTTCGATCAGCAGCACGGTGGCGTCGATGATCTCTTTCAGGTTGTGCGGGGGGATGTTCGTGGCCATGCCCACGGCGATTCCCGAAGACCCGTTCACCAGCAGGTTCGGGAAACGGGCGGGGAGCACGAGGGGCTCCTGGAGCGAATCGTCGTAGTTCGGTCCGAAATCCACCGTTTCCTTGTCTATGTCGGCCAGCAGCTCATCCGAGAGGCGGGCCATGCGCACTTCGGTGTAGCGCATGGCGGCCGCGCTGTCGCCGTCGACGGATCCGAAATTGCCCTGGCCGTCGATCAGGGGGTAGCGGACGGAAAAATCCTGGACCAGCCGCACGATCGTGTCGTAGACGGCGCTGTCCCCGTGGGGGTGATACTTGCCGATCACGTCGCCGACGATCCGGGCGGATTTCTTGTAGGGCTTGGTCGACGTGTTGCCCAGGTCGTGCATCGCGTAGAGCACGCGCCTGTGGACGGGCTTGAGCCCGTCGCGCACGTCGGGCAGGGCGCGCCCGATGATGACGCTCATCGCGTAGTCCAGATAGGACTTGCGCATCTCATCGATGATGTTGACGGGGACCTGTTCCAGAGCTTCTTGCATGGTCAGTAACGCTTTTATATGTCGAGGTTTCGAACGTTCAGTGCATTATCTTCGATGAAGCGCCTGCGGGGTTCGACGGCATCGCCCATCAGGATGGTGAAGATGGCGTCGGTCTGCACCGCATCGTCGATCGAGACCTTCAGCAGGGTGCGGGTTGCGGGATCCATGGTGGTCTTCCACAACTGCTCCGGGTTCATCTCCCCCAGCCCCTTGTACCGCTGGATGGTCAGGTTCTTCTTCCCCAGGGCCAGCGCGTAGTCGAGCAGCTCCCCGGTCGAAGAGACGGTCACGACATTGCCGTTCTCCCTGATGGTGAAGGGCGGCTTCTGCAGAGGCGCCAGTTCCGCGTACAGGTCGAACAGCCGCACCCACTCGGCCGAGGAAAGATCCTCCCACGTCAGCCGCAGCTTCTTCTTGGAATGGTTCTTTTCCACCTCGAGCGAATACAGCCCGTGCTCCTCGTCCTGGTCGACGGTGCACCGGTACCCGATATCCTCGATCGCCGGGCAGAGAATCTCGAGCAGCTCCCGTTTTTCGAACAGCTGCCGGAGCGTGAAACCCTGTTGGAGCAGCCCGCCGTCGCCGGCGATCGCGTACAGCAGGCGGTCGAGAAGCTCGCGGTGCTGCAGCCTTCGGTGCAGCTTGTCGTAGACCCTGCGGTGTTCGTAGATCCCCCGGAGCAGACTCTTGACCCGGTCCCCGCTGAACTCGGCGCCGGTCTTCTCCACCGAGACGGCCACGCCCTCGGCGGCCCGCTGCATCAGGAAATCCTCCATCTCCTTCTCGTTGTTCACGTACGCGAGGTTCTTGCCGTGCTTGATGCCGTACAGGGGCGGCTGTGCGATGTAGATGTGGCCCCTTTCGAGAAGATCGGGCATCTGGCGGTAGAAGAAGGTCAGCAGCAGCGTGCGGATGTGGGACCCGTCAACATCGGCGTCGGTCATGATGATGATGCGCCAGTACCGGAGCTTGTCAATCGCGAAATCCTCCTGGCCGATTCCGGTGCCGAAGGCCGAAATCATGGTGGTGATCTCCGCATTGCTCAGCATCTTGTCGAACCGGGCCTTCTCCACGTTCAGGATCTTTCCCCTTATGGGGAGGATCGCCTGGAATTTGCGGTCCCGCCCCTGCTTGGCCGACCCTCCGGCGCTGTCCCCCTCGACGATGAATATCTCGCAGAACTGCGGGTCCCTTTCCTGGCAGTCGGCAAGCTTCCCGGGCAGCAGGGCCGAATCCAGGGCCCCCTTTCTCCGGGTCAGGTCCCGGGCCTTGCGGGCCGCCTCGCGCGCCCTGGCCGCGTCCAGGGCCTTGTTGAGGATGCGCTTGGCCAGCGCCGGGTTTTCCTCCAGAAAAGCCCCAAGTTTTTCGTTGACGACGTTTTCGACGATGCCCTTGATTTCGCTGTTGCCGAGCTTGGTCTTGGTTTGCCCTTCAAACTGGGGGTTTTTCAGCTTGACGCTGACGACGGCCACCAGGCCTTCGCGGATGTCTTCGCCCGTGAAATTTTCCTTGAGGTTCTTCAGAAGGTCGTTCTCCTGGGCATAGGCGTTGACGGTCCGCGTCAGCGCCGCCTTGAACCCGGAAAGATGGGTCCCCCCCTCGTGGGTGTTTATGTTGTTGGCGAACGAGAATATCGTTTCGCTGTAGCCGTCGTTGAACTGCATGGACGCTTCGACGAGGACATCGTCCCGCTGCGTTTCGAAGTAGATGGGCTTCGCGTGCAGGACGTTCTTGTTCTTGTTCAGGTACTCGACAAAGGAGGCGATGCCCCCCTCGTACTTGAAGACTTCCCGGCGCTCCAGGCGCAGATCCTCGAGGATGATTTCGAGCCCGCGGGTCAGAAACGAAAGCTCGCGCAACCGGGCGGCGATCGTGTCGTAGTTCATTTCGGTGGTTTCGAAAATCTCCTCGTCCGGCACGAAGGTGATTTTCGTGCCCCGCCGCTTGGTCGTGCCCGTCTTCCGGAATTCCGTTGACGGCTTCCCGCGTTCGTAGCTCTGCCCGTAGACGCTGCCGTTCCTCCATATCTCCAGGTCGAGGCGCCGGCTCAGCGCGTTGACGACGGAAACGCCGACCCCGTGCAGCCCGCCGGACACTTTGTAGGAATCGTTGTCGAACTTCCCGCCGGCGTGCAGGACGGTCATGACGACCTCGGCCGCAAATTTCCCCGTCGGGGCATGGAAGTCCGTGGGTATCCCGCGGCCGTTGTCCACTACGGTCACGCTGTTGTCGATATGGATGGTGACCTCGACGCTCGTGCAGTGGCCGTTGAGCGCCTCGTCGACCGAGTTGTCGACCACTTCGTAGATCAGGTGGTGCAGGCCCTCCACGCCGGTCGAACCGATGTACATCGCAGGCCTGGTCCGCACCGCGGACAGACCCTCGAGGACCTTGATCTTATCCGCCCCGTATTCCTCCGGGACTGCCGCAAGCCCCTCGGCCTTCATCCCGTCCGAGACCCCCCCGGCCCCCTGCTGAACCCCCGCATGTTCGCCCATACAACCCGCACCGTTGGAACCCGTCGCCGGACGCCCCCGGAGCGGTTCCCTAACTTGTTTATTTACAATAAATTATTCCATTACTTTTTCTGAGCCATATCCGTTATAGTATAGCACAAAGACGGTGGAAAAGAGATAATTTTTTTCGTTTCACCTGCGATTTAAATTATTCAAAATAAATAATTTAGCCAGAAGGAATTCCCGGGTTTTCCGGCCGGGGGGATTTCGGGGCCGGCGGCGGTTTTTTTCACGGTCGGGAAGCGGATTCCGCCAGGGTTCCGTTATGCACCCGCATCCTGCGGATCCCTCCGCCGGCCGATGGGAGCGCGAAGTCCCTGGCCGAAGTCAGGAACGTCTGGGTTCTCCCGGAAAGGTAGTGCAGAAAGGTGTCGAGCCGGTTTTGATCCAGTTCCGCTTCCGCGTCATCGACGAGAAATACGGGATAGAATCCGTGCACGCCGCAATGAATCTCCATCTGGGAAAAATACATCGCAAGAAGGCTCGACCGCTGTTGGCCCGCCGAACCGTAATCGGCCAGGGATTTCCCGTTGACGTAGAGCCTGAGATCGTCCCTGTGCGGCCCCACGGACGTGTACCCGGTCCTGCGGTCGGATTCGCGGGCCTCGGCCAGCCGGCGCCGGAACCTGTCGGCCGCTGTCGTTTCCCCGCCGTCTTGGCCGGGAACCGCCGACAGGTAGTGCATCTTAAGCTCCTCGCTGCCGAACAGCCCGCGGGGCAGCGCCTTTTTCATCTGGTCCACGTAGCGCACCCGGTTCACAAGGATGCGCGCCCCCTCCTCCACCAGCGTTTCATCCCAGCTGTCGAGAAGCCTCGGATCCAAAGACGCCTTCCCGTCCCGGACCGCCGACAGGACCCTGTTGCGCTGCTTCAGGGCGCGCCCGTACCGGGCCAGGGATCCGACGTGGCCCGGGTATATCGTCGCCATGGCCCTGTCGAGAAACGCCCTCCTTTCCCCGGGGCTTCCGCGGACGATGTCAAGATGGTCGCAGGTGAAGGCAAGCAGGTGCAGGTTCCCGACGAATCCGTCGATCCCCGTCTGTTTCCCGAAGAGGAACATCTTCTTGTCGTCGGGCGTCAGGCGCACCTCGAGATCCCTCTCGAGCGCCCCGCGCCGGACGGTCCCTTCGATGCGGCACTGCCGGGCGCCGTGGCGTATGCATTCGCGGGGCGCGGCGGTGCGGAAGCTTTTTCCGAAAGAGAGGAAGTACATCGCTTCGAGCAGGTTGGTCTTCCCCTGGCCGTTGTCCCCCACGAACAGGGTTGTCCCCTCCGGAGGGGCAAACTCCAGCTCCTCGATGTTGCGGAAACAGCAAAGACGCAGCTTGGTAAGATGCACGCCCGGGCCCGTTACAGCTTCATAGGCATGACGACATAGCGGTACTCAAGGTCCGAGGACCCGACGGGGCTGAAAAGGCCCTGCGTCTCGGAATCCTTCAGCGCGACCGACACCGTTTCCGAGTTGCAGACGGCCAGGAAGTCGATCAGGTACTGGGGATTGAACCCGATGTCCACGCCCGCCCCCTCGTACTGCACCGTCACCTCGTCCCTGGCTTCACCGGCCTCGGCACAGCTCGCCGTCATCTCCACCGATCCGGTCCTGAACGCCAGGTGGATGGCTTTGAGCTTTTCGTCGGACATGATGGCGGCCCTCCGGACGCCGTCGCCCAGGCTCCGGGATTCCGCGACGACGAACTGGTCGTTCTCGCGCGGTATCACCAGCTCGTAATTCGGGAACTGCCCGGCCATCACCCGGCTGATGAGCTTCCGTTTTTCAACGGAGAAGTACAGGTGGTTCTCGTCTTTGCCGAACTCCACCGTGCTAGAGTCCTGGTCGCCGATCAGCTTCTGAATTTCCACCAGGGTCTTTCTCGGTATCAGGGCCCGGACCTCCCCCTCGATGCCGGGCACTTCCATCGACCGGCTCACCAGGGCCAGCCGGTGCCCGTCGGTGGCCACCATCCGTATCTCGCCGGGCAGAAGCACCAGCAGCGCCCCGTTGAGCGAGTACCTCGATTCCTCCTGCGTAATGGCGAACATGGTCTTCTGGATCATGCTGCGCATCAGGTTCCCGGGAATCTGCGACATCGCCGGCAGGGATTCGGGCACGGAGGGGAAATGTTCTTTCGCCAGGGCGACGATCTTGTAGGTCGACGAGCCGGAGGTCAGGGTCACATAGTCGTTTTCAAGAAGGCCTATGCTCAGGTCCACCCCTTCGGGGAGGAGGCGCACAATGTCGAAAAGGCGCCTGGCGGAAATGGTCGTCGTTCCTTCCGATTCCACCGTAGCCGCACACCCGCACCGGATCGTGACGTCGAGATCGGTAGCCGTGATGTCGAGATACTCCCCCGCGGCCTCCATAAGGATATTCGAAAGAATGGGGATGGTGCTCTTCTTTTCGATCACGCCCTGTACCAAGTTAAGTTCATTGAGCAGCGCATTCCTGGCAACGGTAAATTTCATGAAGGACGCTCCTTGGTTTCCAGTGTTGGGAATTCCGGATTTGAGAGTCTGATTATACTGCTTCGGACCGCGGTCCGAAATCATTATCCGCCTGGTTCGGGCAAAATGTATCAGAACTTTCAGGGAATATCCATGGACTGCGTCCGGGATTGTCCCTCTAGTATATGGATCTCTCTATTGGGATAGTTACCAGTACTAGTAGTAGAGGCTGTGGATTTGTGGAAAGGAGGGGTAACCGGTTCCCGGGCGCCGGGATAGGGTGTGTACGGCGCGGCGTGCGTGCAGTGCAAAATATGGGTTTTCTGTGCATGGCCGGTCCCGGGAGACGTATCAAAAGGATGGTTCGGGGCCGATGCTGTGCAATACCTTGGTTTCCCTTCGCATCCAGTCGTTTAGGGTGTTGAAAACGTGTTGAAAAAGGGCGGCGGGGCCCGGCGGACGACCTAGCGCAGGGAATTGACGATGGTTTGGACGACCGAGGAGATCTCGGGGTCCTTTTTCCGCAGGGAATCGATCTTGCGGATGGAATGCAGCACCGTGGTGTGGTGTTTGCCGCCGAATTCTTTGCCTATCTGCGGCAGCGACTGCTTGGTCAGCTCCTTGCAGATATACATCGCTATCTGGCGCGGAACGGCGATGGGGCGCGAGTTGTTTTTGGCCTTGAGCTGGGCGGGTTTCAGGGAGAAGAAGGAGGCGACCGCCCTGAGGATCTTGTCGGAGGAAATTTCCGGCGAATCCGGGGACGCGAACCCCCGGAGGACGTCCTTGGTGTAGGCGACGTCGATGTCCGAAACGGCCAACCCGTCCAGGGACGCGCGGGCGCTGAGCCGGTTCAGGGCCCCTTCCAGTTCCCGGATGTTCGAGCGTATGCCGCCGGCGATGAACATCGCCACGTCGTTGGAGATGTTCGGAAGCACGGTCTCGGATTTTTTCTTCAAAATCGCCAGCTTGGTTTCCAGATCCGGAGGCTGGATATCCGCGATGAGGCCCCACTCGAAGCGGGAGTGGAGCCGCTCTTCGAGGGTCGGAATCTGTTTCGGGGGGCAGTCGCTCGTGATCACGATCTGCTTCTGGGCGTCGTAGAGCGCGTTGAAGGTGTGGAAGAATTCCTCCTGGGTCCGCTCCTTTCCGGCAATGAACTGGATGTCGTCCATGAGCAGGACGTCGATGCTGCGGTACTTCTGCCGGAACTGGCTGGTCCGGTCGAAGCGGATGGAGTGGACGAGCTCGTTCATGAAGTTTTCCGACGACATGTACGCCAGCCGGACGCTGCGGCTCTTGGACTGGATGCTGTTGCCGATCGAATGCATCAGGTGCGTCTTGCCCAGGCCGACCCCCCCGTAGAGGTACAGCGGGTTGTAGGCCTTCGAGGGACGCTCCGCCACGGCCAGGGAGGCGGCGTGCGCCAGCTGGTTGCTGGTGCCGACGACAAAGGAGGCGAACGTATATTTCGGGGTCAGGCGCAGCGGGGATTCCGGGGATTCCGCCGGTGCCGGGGCGGCAGGCGCAGCAGGCGGATCGGCCGCATCCACGGAGATGTCGAGCGTCACGCCGGATTTCGGGCCGACGGCGGCCGTTTTTCCGGCCGCGTCCACGATCATGTCCGCGTAGTGTTCGAGCAGGCACTTGCGGAAGCTTTCGGTGGGGACTTTCAGATACAGGATTTCATTTTCAAGACCCCGGCAGGACACGGGACGGAACCAGGTGTCGAAACTTTGCCGGCTCAGCTGTTTTTCAACATGAGCCAGAATGCGATCCCAGAAATCCATAGCATACAAGACCGGCAGAAATTCAACGACAGGCGTGCCCCGTGCCGAAAGTTTTCCACAGATATTTCCACAGGTGTGAAAAAGCCCCGCCCCCACACCCCGGAAGGCCCGTTGTCCTGCTGCGTGCCGCAGCGGAAAAAATGTTTTGGATGGCGTGCGCCGCAAATAATTTTCTGCAACGGGGCAGAAAGGTAACACACGGGGTTTGGCACATTCAACTAAAAAAAGGATCCGGGGCTGTTTTTGTCCTGAAATTAAAATCGCCAGTATTGACGCGGGTTTCATGGCGGTCATGCCGCCGGAGGGCTTGTAACGACAGGGTGTAAAAAAGACTTGACAAAATAGAAAATCCTATTGGCTGGTTTATAGGATAGTAGAAAAAAATTCTCGGCCGCCGGCGCCCGGCCGGAGTAAAACCTGTGCGTGGAATCCTTTAAAAAGACGGATCGCCGCGGGGCGGGCGCCGGCGCCGGACGAACGGCGCGGAGCGGGCGCCGGGCGGGTCCTTCAACCGCAACGGAGTCAGCAGGATGCCGGTCGGAGGTTCCTGAAATAGGGCAGGAGCCTTTGGTAGGTGACGGGCAATTCCTCAGGCAGGATGCGGGTCTCACCGACCACGGCGACAAAATTCGAATCTCCAACCCACCGGGGGAGGACGTGCATGTGCAGGTGATCGGCGATGCCGGCCCCCGCGGCACGGCCGATATTGAATCCCAGGTTGAACCCGTTGGGGTGGTATTCCCGGCCGAGCGCGTTCTCGCAGTGCCGGCCGAGGGTGATGCATTCGGACAGGGCTTCGTCCGAGGCCGCCCCGAGCGAGTCCACGTGGAGGTTGGACACGACGAGCAGGTGGCCCGACGCGTAGGGGAACAGGTTCATGACGACGAACGCGTGCGCGCCGCGGTAGAGGATCAGGTTCCCGGAATCGTCCGATTCCGACAGCATCCTGCAGAAGGGGCACCCGACGGCCTGGTCCACCTTGCTGATGTAGTCAAATCGCCACGGGGTCCAGAGACGGTCCATTATTGATTAACCAGGTCCTTGATTTCCTTGCCCGGCTTGAAATACGGCACCTGCTTGGCCGGGACGCTGACGGCGGTTCCCGTCTTCGGGTTGCGTCCCTGGCGGGACATGCGGTTGCGGATCCGGAAGGAACCGAATCCGCGCAATTCGATCTTCTCCCCGCGCTGGAGGGAATCGGTGATGCTGTCCAGGACGGTCTGGACGATCACTTCCGCGTCTTTTTTAGTCAGGTCGGATTCCTTGGCGACTTCTTCGACGAGTTCCGCTTTTGTCATGATGGTTTCATCTCCAGAGGTATTCAAAACGGATGTGGGATTCTGAACGATCGGAATTCTGCAACAGAACCGATTGCAGGTCTCCAAGCAAAAAATCGAGCAGGGAAAGGCTTTTCCTGTAGGGGCGCACGATCCGGGGCTTCCCCTTGATTCCGGCCACGAGCGCCGCCTCTTCAATGGCGTCCTGGTAGGTCCCGATCCTGTCTACCAGGCCGAGGCTGTGCGCCTGCTGGCCGGTGAACACGCGCCCGTCGGCCAGCAGGCGCACAGCGTCCTCGGTCATGTCCCGGCCGAGGGCGACGGCCGAGACGAACTGGCCGCAGATCGAGTCGGCAAGAGACTGAAAATACACCTGCTCCTCGTCCGTAAGCGGCCGTGTCGACGATCCCGCGTCCTTGAATGGACCGGTTTTGATCACGATATTCCTCAGTTTCGCCCACTCGAGGAGGTCCCCGTAGTTGTACCAGTTCATGATCACGCCGATGCTGCCGGTGATCGATCCCGGGTTGGCGAAAATGGTGTCGGCGGCACAGGCGACGTAATACCCGCCCGAAGCCGCCACGGAGGCCATGCTGACGATCACTTTCTTGTCGGTCTCCGAACGGAATTTCACGATGGCTTCATGAATCTCCTGGGAGGCGGCGACGCCGCCTCCCGGGCTGTTGATTCGGACGACGACCGACCGCACGCCGGGCCGGCTGCCGAAAGTCTCGAGCTGCTCGATGAAAGCACGCGAGTCGACGAGGGTCCCTTCCAGGTCGAGGACGGCGATCTGGCCTCCGGACAGCGGCAGGCCGGGGGAGCGTCCGGACGTGAAATACAACGCCAAAGCCAGCAGGCAGAGCAGGATAAAGACGCACCCCCCCCCGCCTCCAAGGATCCATAGCCACAAGGTTGACCGCTTCATCGACATGGCGTGTCCCGATCGGAAAAGAGGTTACGGCTCTTCGTTTTCCGGTTCCGTTTTCTTGAACCGCTGCAGTTGTTCCCCGAGCCGTTCCCCCATGGAGGCGTTGCCGGAGTCGGCCGACGCCATATAGGAGGTGAACTCAAGCCGGGGCTCGTCTTCCTTCATGGCCTTCAGGCTCAGCCCGATCTTCTTTTCATCCAGGTTCATCTTGATGACCTTCATCTCGATCTCCTGGCCGGGATTGAGGAATTCCGTCGGCTTTTCCACATGCTTCTCATCGAGTTCGGAGACATGGCACAAGCCCTCGATCCCCTCTTCCAGTTCGATGAAAGCCCCGAAATTGGTCATGCGCACCACCCTGCCCGTTAGCGTGTCCCCGACGTTGTGGCGGCTGAACCAGTCCTCCCAGCGATCGGGCTCGAGCTGCTTGATGCCGAGCGAAAGCTTCTGGTTGGCGGCGTCGATGCTGAGGACGACCGCCTGCACCTCGTCCCCCTTTTTGAGGACTTCCGAGGGGTGCTTCATTCGCTTGGTCCAGGAAATGTCGGAGACGTGCACCAGGCCGTCGATGCCTTCCTCCACCTCGATGAAGGCGCCGAAATCCGTGAGGTTGCGGACCTTTCCGGTGATCACGGTCCCGGGGGCATAGGTTTCCTCGATGACATCCCAAGGGTTCGGTTCCGTCTGCTTGAGCCCCAGGGAGATGCGCCGCGATTCGATGTCGATGTCGAGCACCACGGTTTCGATTTCGTCCCCGACGTTGAGGATCTTCGAGGGGTGCTTCACCCTCTTGTTCCACGTCATCTCGGAGATGTGGATCAGGCCTTCGACGCCGGGTTCCAGTTCCACGAATGCGCCGTAGTCGGTGAGGCTGACCACCCGGCCCTGGATGCGCATGTTCTTCGGGTAGCGCATGTCGGCGTGCAGCCACGGATCTTCGCTCAGCTGCTTGTAGCCGAGCGAAACCCGGCCGTCTTCCCGCGTGAATTTGATGACCTTGACCTTGAGCTTGTCGCCCACGCTGAAGAGCTCGGACGGATGGTTGACCCGGCCCCAGGACATGTCCGTGATGTGCAGAAGCCCGTCGACGCCGCCGAGGTCGATGAAGGCGCCGTAATCGGTGATGTTCTTGACGATGCCGTCCATCACCTTGCCGTTCTCAAGGATCTCGAGCGTCTTCGCCTTTTCCTCCTTCATCGATTCTTCGAGAACCGACTTGCGGGACAGCACGATGTTGCCGCGCTTTTTGTTCACCTTGATGACCCGCATCTCGAATTCCTCGCCCCGGAGGCTGTCGAGGTTGCGCACGGGCCGGACATCGATCTGCGATCCCGGCAAAAAGGCGCGCACGCCGATGTCGACGGCGAGGCCGCCCTTGATCCGCTCGATCACGCGGCCCTTGACGACGCTGCCCTCGCGGTAGGCGGTTTCGATTTCATCCCAGACCTTCATCCGCTCCGCTTTTTCCCTGGACAGGACCACGTACCCGTGCGAATCCTCGGTCTGCTCGAGAAAAACGTCCACGCTGTCGCCGACCTGGACCGACAGTTTGCCGTCGTCGCCGGTGAACTGCTCCACGGGAATGATCCCTTCGGATTTGAAACCGACATCGACGATGACGCCGCCGCCGGAGATGGCGATGATTTTCCCCTTGATGACCTCCCCTTCGGAGAAAGTCTGGGTTTTCCCTTCATAGGCCGCCAGGAGGGATTCAAAGCTGGATTCCTCCTCCGCGGCTCCGGCAGCGGCTCCGTTTTCCTTGCCGGCAAGATCTTCCGGGCCGGCGGATTTCTCGGCGTCCGGAAGGTTTTCATTGGCTTCTACTGACATGCACTCCTCCTAGGATAGACCCGGGCCTCGAAACATCCGGGCAGGGTCCGAATTGTACTGCTCAATCCTTATGATTGCGCTTATGATTGCGAATCGGCACGGGACAGGGAACGGCCACCCTGTCTGTATTCGAAATATTCGGCGAGGCAAATCCAAAGGTTCATGTTCCTTGAATCATCAGAGATGTAAGCCCCTACATATACCCTGTTCCATGCCGGGTTGTCAAGGACGCTGTTGCGGGTCCGGGGACAATTAAAGGCAACGGCTGGTACCAAATAGCGGGGCCGGCGGCCCGTGCGGCGCCTGTCCCGCCCCGGGGGGGGGATCCCGCCCGGGTTCAATTTTCTGCAAGGAAACCGCCGAAGAAATTCGGAATCTTCCCGCATTTGCTGTATTATTGTACGACGGTTGCAGGCGGAGCGCAGTACCAGGCCTGCAGCCGCGGTCTCCGAAGTGCCGCGGTTTGCACCGATCCGGAGCGGCCCATTCCGGATTTCGCCTGGAAATGGTACCCCCGAGACGATACGGAATACGCCCGATGTGGCGCACCCTTGTGGGTCGAGGAGTGCTGCGCCGGCGGGCGTAGGCGTTTGGTTGCATGCGAAAATGAATGGAGGTTCCCTATGCCTGACCCCGCAGTGTCGAACAGAGCTGAAAAAACACCGGCGTCGCCGATCCGCAAGCTGGCCCATCTTGCGATCAACGCGCAGAAAGCGGGGACCCGCGTGTACAAACTCAATATAGGCCAGCCCGACATCGAATCCCCGCGGGAGTATTTCGAAGGGCTCGGCCTGTACCGGGAAAAGGTCATTGCCTACGAGGAGTCCATGGGCAACGAGCGGCTGTGCCGGGCCTGGTCGCGCTACGCCAACAAGACCCTGGACCTGCACACCCGGCCCGAACAATTCCTCATAACCGTCGGCGCAAGCGAAGCGCTGGTTTTCGCCTTCATGACCTGCTGCGACCCCGGGGATGAAATCATCATCTTCGACCCGACCTATGCGAACTATCTCGGGTTTGCCGCCATTGCGGGGATCCATCTGATCCCGGTCGCCAGCAACATGGAGGACAATTTCGCCCTGCCGCCCGGCGGCGCGATCGAGGGCCGGATCACCCGGCGCACCCGGGCCATTCTCATCTGCAACCCGAACAACCCGACCGGGACCGTCTACGGCAGGGAGGAGATGCGGCTGCTTTTCGATCTCTGCGAAAAGCACAACCTGTTTCTGATCGTCGACGAGACCTACCGGGAATTCGTCTACGATGCGTGCGAACCGTTTTCGATTCTGAACATGGCGCCCGACAGCGGCCGGGTGATCGTCGTCGACAGCCTGTCGAAACGGTTCAGCCTCTGCGGGGCGAGGATCGGCTGTTTGATAACGTGCAACCGCGCCTTCACGGCGGCGGCGCTGAAGATCGCGCAGGCCCGCCTTGCGGCCCCCACCATGGGCCAGTTTGCCGCGGCCCACATGCTCGAACACATCCCCGACGACTTTCTCGGCCGCGTCCGGGAGGAGTTCCGGGTGCGCCGCGACGCCCTGTACGCAGCCCTGAAGCAGATCCCCGGCGTGGTGGCGCTCAAGCCGCAGGGGGCCTTCTACACGGTGGTGGAGCTGCCGGTGGAGGACGCCGAGGCCTTTGCCGCCTACATGCTCGAGAAGTTTTCCAGCCGGGGCAGGACGACGTTCATCGCGCCCGCCGCGGGATTCTACATCCAGAACTCTCTCGGGCGCCGGCAGGCCAGGGTCGCCTATGTCCTCAACAAGGAGGATATCGGGGAGGCGGTGGCCGTTCTCGCCGAAGGCCTGGAGGCGTATCCCCGGGCCTAGCACGCGGCGGAGGGCGGGGCAGGTGCCCGGGAGGGCGCCGCCATCCGGGAAAAGGAAGGAAAGGGAGCCTTGCATGGCCGATGTTTTCACGCACGATCTGATCATCTTAGGGGCGGGGCTGGCGGGTTTGCGCGCGGCCATAGAAGCCTCGCGGGCCGCCGCCGGCGGGATCGACATCGCCGTCATCACCAAGAACCAGATGATGCGGGCCCATTCGGTCGCCGCCGAAGGGGGGACATCGGCCGTGCTGCGGACCGAAGAAGGCGACGGGTACGACCTGCACGCATGGGACACGGTCAAGGGAAGCGATTTTTTGGCGGACCAGGACGTGGTGGACCTGTTTGTCCGGACCATCCCCTCGGAAATACTGCAGCTCGACCACTGGGGGATCCCCTGGTCGCGCCGCAAGGACGGGCGGATCGCGCAGAGGCCGTTCGGGGGGCACAGTTTCCCGCGCGCGGCGATGGCCCAGGACAAAACCGGCTTTTTCGAAATGCAGACCCTGTACGACACGCTGCTCCGGTACAACAATACCCGGCACTACAACGAGCACTTCGTCACGTCCATTCTGGTGGAGAACAACAGGTTCTGCGGGCTGACGGCCATCGACATGACCACCGGCGCGTTCAAGGTCCTCCGCGGCAAGGCCCTCATCATCGCCAGCGGCGGGGCCGGAACGCTGTTCGGATTCACGACCTACTCGCAGACGGTCACGGGCGACGGGATGGCCCTGGCCTACCGCGCCGGGATACCGCTCGAGGACATGGAATTCCTCCAGTTCCACCCGACCGGGCTGGTGCCTTCCGGCATTCTGATCACCGAGGCCTGCCGCGGCGAGGGGGGGTATTTGATCAACAACCGGGGCGAGCGCTTCATGCACGCCTACGCGCCCTCCCAGCACGAGCTGGCGCCGCGGGACCTGATCTCGCGCTCGGAGCAGACCGAAATCGAGACGGGGCGGGGGTTCGAAGGGCCCGACGGCCTCGACTACATCCATCTCGACCTGCGGCACCTGGGGGCCAGGAAGATCAACGCGAGGCTGCCGCTCATCCGGGAGATCTGCATGCAGTTCAACGACCTCGACCCCGTCGAGGAGCCGATCCCGTGCCGGCCCGTCGCCCACTATTCCATGGGAGGCATCGAAACGGACATTCACGGGGCGACCCGCGTGCGGGGCATCTGGGCCGCGGGGGAAGCCGCCTGCGTCAGTTTGCACGGCGCGAACCGCCTCGGGGCCAATTCCACGGCCGAATGCCTCGTGTGGGGGAAGATCACGGGGCGGGAAGCGGGCCGGTACTGCCAGGAGGCGGCCCGGCCCGCCGCGGTCCCCGAGGCCAGGGTCGAGGCCGAATACCGGCGGATTTATGACGACCTGCTCCGCCGGCAGGGCTCGGAAAGCCTCTACGGCATCCGCCATGACCTGCGCTCCAACATGGATCTGCACGTCGGGGTGTTCCGGACCGGCGAGGAGCTCAGCCGCGGTCTGGAGACCATCGGCGACCTGCGGGCGCGGTTCGGACGCATCGGCATCGGGGACAAAAGCACGGTGTACAACACGAACCTGTACCATGCGCTGGAGGTGGAAAACCTGCTGGATCTGGCCCAGGTGCTGATCGCGGGCGCCCTGGAGCGCACCGAATCGCGCGGGGCGCACGCCCGCAGGGATCACCCGGGCCGCGACGACGATCGCTGGCTCAAGCACACGCTGGCCTTCTGCTCCGACCAGGGCCCCCGGCTGGAATACAAGCCCGTGGCCATTACGAACTGGCTGCCCGTGGAAAGGAAGTATTGAGGCGCCGACAACAGGAGGGATTTCCATGCTGCAGAGACGGAAGAACAGGCTTGGATTCTGGGGCTGGCTCGGCGGGGGGCGGTACGGCCCGGACCGCTACGCCTACAGCCTCCACCGGCTGACCGGCCTCGGGATCCTGGCGTATTTCATCATGCACATCTTCGTGACCGGACAGCGCCTGGGCGGCCAGCAGCGCTGGGAAGGCATCATGGCGTCTTTGGGCAGCCCGACGGTCCGGGCGGGTGAATTCCTGGTCGTCCTCGCCTTCGCCTTCCACGCGGCCAACGGGATCCGCCTCGTTCTGGCCGAACTGGGCCTGCTCATCGGCCGCCCAGGGGTCCCGGCCTTCCCCTACAGCTATTCCGCCCTGCGGCACAGGCCCGTGCTGATCGCGGCCATGGCGGTCGCGGCCTTGCTGGCGGTCGCCGGCGGCGTGGACCTGTATTTCGGAATGCACTAGGAGGCGTCATGCGCGAATCGAAACTCTGGACCTGGCACATCCTTTCGGCCGTCGTCATTGTCGTGCTGCTCGGAGCGCACATGGGGACGATGCACCTCGGCGGGCTCCTCGAGAGGTTGGGTGTCGGTTCGGGCGATCCGGTCGACTGGGCCCGGGTCCTGCACCGGAGCCGTCAAACCGGGTACATGGCCACCTACATCACCCTGCTGGGCGCGGGGCTGTTCCACGGGCTGTACGGCCTCCGGAGCCTGTTTCTGGAGCTGTCGCTCCCCAAGCGGGCCGAGAGGGCGGTCGGGGGCGTTCTGGCCGTGGCAGGCATCGCCCTTTTCATCTACGGCAGCTACGTTGCCGTCGCCCTGGTTCGGGGCAGTGGAGTCTGATCATGAGCAATGCGGCAACCGGCGACAGAGCGATTCTCAAGACCGTCACGTTCGAGGTCCTTCGGTACAACCCTTCGGGGGGCGCGCCGCCGCGCCTGGAAACCTACCGGGTGCCCGTCACGAAAGGGATGACGGTGCTCGACGGGCTGACGTGGATCAAGGAGCACAAGGATCCCACGCTCTCCTGGCGGTCTTCGTGCCGGATGGGCGTCTGCGGCTCCTGCGGCATGTTCATCAACGGGCTTCCCCGCCTTGCCTGCAACAACCAGATCCTGAATCTGCACTCGGACCGCATCGTCGTCAAGCCCCTGCCCAATTACGACCTGATCCGGGACCTGGTGCCGGACCTCGGGGACCTTTTCCGGAAGCACCGCACGGTAGAGCCCTATCTGATCCGGAAAGACCCCGGGGAGCAGGACCGGCCGACGGGCGAGTTCTTCCAGTCGCGGCAGGAGCTGTTTTCCTACCTCCAGTTCGCCTACTGCATCAAATGCGGCCTCTGCCTGTCGGCGTGCCCGACGGTCGCCACCAGCGAAGACTATGCGGGGCCGCAGGCGCTTGCGGCCGGCTGGCGGTACCTGTCCGATTCCCGCGACGAGGGGGACCAGGAGAGAAAGGCCGCCCTCTACGGCAGCCACGGTGTCTACCGGTGCCATTTTGCCGGCGCCTGTTCGCAGGTGTGCCCCAAGGGCGTCGATCCCGCGCTGGCGATCCAGATGGCCAAGCGGCAGGCCTTCCTGCAGGGGCTCGGGCTCGGCAAACCCCGCAAGGCCGGCGGCGTCATCCCCCCGTCCGAGGAAAGGCGGCCCGCCGGCGAAATTCCCCAGGCGCCCCCGAAAACGGTCGTGCCCGGTTCCGGGTAGGCCCGCCCCCGGGAGTCAGGGGAGCACGGCACGGTCCCCGTACAGGCGCCGGGTGTTGGCCACAACGTTTTCGGCGACCTCCTCGGCGCGGAGGCCCTTCAGTTCCGCAATAGCCCGGACCACCATGGCCGCGTTCGCCGGCTCGTTCCGCACCCCGGGCTCGGGGCCCAGGGCCGGGCTGTCGGATTCGACCAGGATGTGCGCCAGCGGGAGCCGCCGCACCAGGCGCTGCTTCTGCGGGGAGCGAACGACCGAAGGCGGGATGGAGAACAGGAAGCCGGCCTCGACCGCGGGGAGGGCCGAGGAGGCCCTGCCGTCGAACGCGTGCAGCTGAACCCTGCCGGCGGCGCGTTCCAGCAGGAGGGCGATCACGTGCCGACCGGCCGAGCGCGAATGCACGTTGAGCGGGATGTCGAGCTCGACGGCCAGGTCGATGAACCCGCAAAAGATCTCCCGCTGGATCTCCCGGAGGGCCTCGTCCTGCACCTTCCAGTAATCCAGGCCCACCTCGCCGACGGCCGCGAGGCGGCCGGCATGGCGCCGGATAAAGGCGCGCATGCGCCCGGCTTCGGACGTATCGAGATAGGTGGGGAAGAGCCCGGCCGCGGGCAGGATGGCCCGGTGCCGGTCGGCCAGGACCAGGTTCTTTTCCGCGTCCGCCAGGGTTTCCGCGACGGCGATGATACGGCCGATGCCGGCCCGGCCGGCGGCCGAGAGCACCCCGGCCCGGTCCGCGTCAAAAACCGCGTCGCCCAGGTGCGCGTGGGTGTCGGTCAAAGTCTGTGCCGGCTCTCCCCGGCCGGGCGGGTTCTGCCTTGTGGCGTTCATGGAAGTAGATAGTACACGAAATCCGGGGCCGTGGCGCCCGATACCGGGATCGGAATCCCGGGCGGCGCCTCCACCGGTTCCGGCATCGGGGGCGGCGGTCATGACCTATGCGTGGATACTGGATTCGGGCGGCGCCGGGCGCGGCGCGTGGCAGGGGGGCGTGATCTACGAATTCATGCGCTGGTGTCTGCGCCGCGGGTGCTTTCCGGAGGTGGCCATGGGGGCTTCGGCCGGCGGGTACGCGGCCGCCGACGTGGCGACCGGGACGGACCGGACCGTCATGAAGGGGTGGACCGCCTGGGGCACGGAGACGCAGATGGGGCCGCCGGCCCCGGGAGGCCGCGGGAGGAACCGCTTCGGCCGGAACCTGCACGCCTCGGTCCGGTACGTCATGTCCGAGCGCGAGCTCGACGGCGTGTTCCACGGCGCGGCGGGGAGGAAGCTTCTGGTGTTCACCACCCGCGTGCGCCGCCTCGACGGGAAACCATTCGGGGCGCTCGACCGGGTCCGCTATGCCGCCCGGTCCGCGACCCGGAAGCTGCCGGCACGCTGGAAATACCTCCCCGGCCTCTACCGGGAGGATCCGGTCATTTTCGCGACCGGCCTTCCCGGGGAGCTTCGGTCCGAGTGCGTGCGGCCGCTCACGAGGCGGAACTACCACGCGGTGATCGAAGCGTCCTGCCTGGTGCCGGTGGCGATGGGCCGGCCCCTGGATCCGGAGGAGGTGGGCGCCGAGCGGCACCCTTCCGATTGCCGGGCCGTCTTCCTCGACGGGGGCTACACGATCAAGATGCCCATGGGCGTATTTGAAGAGGACCCGCGGTTCCGGCCTCTGGCGGGGTGGGCCCGGGCGGACAAGACCGTTGTTTTCTGCTGCGACCCCCTGGGGCGCCTCTGGGAAAACAGCTCGAGGCTCCGCTGCCTGAACGGCTTGCCGTCGGTCGCCCGGGCCGTCAGGGAGGACCGCCTCCTGGTCATCCACCCGGACCACGCCGTCGAGGCGGGGTTCCTCTGCACGGACAACCCGGCCATCATGCGGACCTTCGACCGGGGGCGGGAACAGGCCGTGCGCCTCCTCGGGACCGACCGGGTGCGCAGGTTTTTCGGTGCCTGAGCCCCGCGTCCCCGGGTCAGCGGTTTTTCCGCGTGTGGAACCGGGCCACGAGGTCCCCGACGGAGGCGGACGGCTCCCGGGGGGGCGGGCTCTTCTTCGGGGCGGCTTTCCGGGCCCCCTTCCCGTCCTGTTTCATCGTCAGGGAGATCCGCTTCAGGGAGGCGTTCACCTCGAGAACGCGCACGGTGACGATCTGGCCCACTTTGACCACCTTCCCGGGATCGTCGACGAAGCGGTCCGATAGCTGGGATATGTGCACCAGCCCGTCCTGGTGCACGCCGATGTCGACAAAAGCCCCGAAGTTGGCCACGTTGGTCACAACCCCCTCGAGCTGCATGCCCGGAAGGAGGTCCCCGATCTCCCGGACGTCTTCCTGGAACCGGGCGTACCGGAATTCCGCGCGGGGATCCCGCCCCGGCTTCTCCAGTTCGGCGATGATGTCGCGGAGGGTCGGCTCGCCGATGGTGTCCGTCGCCAGATCCTTCAGGTCGAGGGTCCGGAGCCGGCCGGTGGCCCCGGTGATACGCTCGAGGGGCGTTCCGAGGATGCGGGCGATCCGCTGTACGACGGGGTAGCTTTCCGGGTGCACGGCCGTGTTGTCCAGGGGATTGTCGCCGTTGCGGATCCGGAGGAATCCGGCCGCCTGCTCGAAGGTCCTGGTCCCGAGCCTCGGGACCTCGAGCAAATCTTTCCGGTTGCGGAACGGGCCGCGGGCGTTCCGGTGGGCGACGACGCTGCCGGCGACCGACGGCGACATGCCGGCAACGAAACCGAGGAGCTCCTTCGAGGCCAGGTTCAGGTCGACGCCGACGTAGTTGACGCAGGTTTCGACCGTCTCGTCGAGCTTCCGCTTCAGGAGCCTCTGGTCCACGTCATGCTGGTACTGGCCCACGCCGATCGATTTCGGGTCGATCTTGACGAGCTCCGCGAGCGGGTCCTGGAGCCGGCGGGCGATGCTGACGGCCCCGCGGACCGTAAGGTCCAGGTCGGGGAACTCCCCGATCGCCGCTTCGCTTGCCGAGTAGACCGAAGCGCCGGCCTCGCTGACGAGGACCCGGACGGGCCTGTGCTCGAGCGGCTCGAGGGCGTCGCCGACAAACGCGTCGGTTTCCCGCCCGGCGGTGCCGTTGCCGATGGCGATCAGCTCGATCCCGTGCTTCGCGACCAGTTCCCGGACTGTCTCGCGCGCCCGGGTGCGCTCCCCCTCGGACTTGAACGGGTGTATCGTCGCGTATTCCAGAAGCTTCCCCGTGCGGTCGACGGCCGAGACCTTGCACCCGGTGCGGAAGCCCGGGTCGATCCCCAGGGTGGGCTTCATCCCGGCCGGGCTTGCCAGCAGAAGCTCCCGCAGGTTGGCCTCGAAGGTGCGCACCGATGCGCGGTCGGCCTCGGTCTTCTTCTCCAGCCGGACCTCCCCGATCAGCGCCGTGCGCATCAGGCGGTCAAAGGCGTCGGCGATCATGGCCCTGTAGAAGGCCACGACCTCGGGCTGCGACGACCGGATTTCCTCGGACTCGAGGTAGGCCGTCGCGGCGTCGGCGTCGAACTCCACGGTGAAGGAGAGGACGCCCTCGGTTTCCCCGCGGCGCAGGGCGAGCATGTTGTGCGGAGCGATGTCGCCTACGGGCACCCGGTAGTCGCGGTACATCTCGAACCGGGTGGTCCCCTCGGGGTACTCCTCCCCGATCCGGGATACGAACGCTCCCTCTCGGAGCAGGAATTGGCGCAGGTGCCGGCGCAGGTGCGCCCGCTCGGACACCTCTTCGGCCAGGATGTCCGAAGCCCCCGCGAGGGCGTCCCGGGCGCCGGATACGCCGGTTTCCGCGGAGACGTACCGGGCGGCTTCCGCCTCGAGGTCCGCCGCGGGGGCGCCGGGCCGGTTCAGATCCCGCAGCAGGGCGGCCAGGGGCTCGAGCCCCTTACCCCTGGCGACGGTGGCGCGGGTGCGCTTCCTGGGCTTGTACGGGAGGTAGAGGTCCTCCAGTTCGGTCTTCTGCCGGCAGGCCTCGATGGCCGACTGCAGTTGGCCGGTCAGTCGGCCCTGCTCCCCGATCGATTTCAGCACGGCCGCCTTCCGGTCCTCGAGCTCGCTGAGGTAGGCGTGCCTTTCGAGCAGCGTGCGGAGCTGCGTTTCGTTCATTTCGCCGGTCCGTTCCTTCCGGTACCGGGCGATGAAGGGGACCGTCCCCCCTTCTGCAAACAGTGCCAGGGCGTTCTCTATCTGGTGGAGGCCGAGGGAGAGTTCCCCGGCGATCGTCTGCGGAATGTTCATAAGGCGCATCCCCTGCAAATACGGTTCCAGTTTGCGACAGGCAAAGGGGAGAACGGTACCTCCCCAACGGCGGGAACTCAAGGGGAGGTTTTCGGGGTCCCGCAATCCGGGTGCGCCGCGAGGCCCTGCCGCAGCCGGCGCCCGGCCAGGGCCCAGGCCGCCAGCGTCCTGCCGTCCCAGATTGTCCCGTCGGCGGCCAGCGCGTCGATGTCTTCGGGGGCGAGCCGGACCAGCTCGAAGCTTTCGGTCTCGTCCGGGCGCGCGCCGACGTAGCGGAGATCCCTGGCGATGTAGACGCGGCAGATCTCGTCGAGCAGCCCGTTGCAGGGGTTGAACTCCCCGGCGGCTTCGAGCCCGGCGGCCGCGTACCCGGTCTCCTCCCGCAGTTCCTCCCGGGCGGTCGACTCGTGGTCGGCCCCGTTCTTGACGCCGCCCGAGGGGAATTCGAGGCTGTCGCGCTTTCCCGTGTAGCGGTATTGCCGCACCAGGATCAGGCGGCCCGAGGCGGTGACGGGCAGCACCATGGCCGACCCGTTGGTCGAGACGTAATGGTACTGGCCCCGTCGGCCCGAGGGGAATTCGACCGCATCGCGCCCGTACCGCCACCAGGGGTTTTCAAACAGGACCGATTTCGAGAGGGTCTGGTAGGATTTCACGATTCCGCGCGCCCCTGTCCCCGGATCATGGCGGCCGCCCCTATTCGGGGTCCGCGCCGCTGCCGATCGGGACTTCCGGGATCGTCGAGATCAGCAAAAAGGCCAGCAGCATCGTGATCGCCCCGATGAGGAACGTGGTTCTCAGCCCCGACTCCAGGGCGGTGCGTATGGCGTCGACGGTCCGGTGGAACAGCGCGTCCCCGGCGGGCCCCTGGCCCCGGAACGAGGCTTCGAGCACCGACATGCTCCCGGCCGAGAGCAGCGCATCGGGATTCTCCAGAGACGCCATCGTCGCGGCGTCGGTCCGCAGCTGCAGGTCTTCGGGCAGGACCAGGCTGCGGGCGTAGGAGTGGTTCATGGCGGAACCGAGGATGGCCGGGGCGATGGCCACGCCCAGCATGAGGCTGAAAAACAGGGCTCCCATGGCGGCGCCCATCAGCCGTTTGGGGAGCGCGTTCTGGACCACCATGGTGTTCACCGTGGGGATGGCGCCCAGGCCGACGCCCCCGACGAAGGTAACAAGCCAGCACCAGCCTATAGGGGAATCCGCCGAGAGGAGGACCGTTCCGAACATCTGGAGGGTGGCTATGGCAAACCCGATGATGTACAGGTATTTATACCGCTTGGTGCGCCCGATCAAAAAACCCACGGGGATGCCGACGAAGGCCATCATCACGATGAACGGGGTGAAGACCTTCCCGCTCAGCGTCGCGCTGGTTCCCAAAACGCCCTGCAGGAACATCGGGAAATACACCATCATGGCCATCTGCCCGAACGAGGATAGGAACGTGGCCCCGGCCACGGTGGCGAAGGAGCGGTTGCGCAGCACCTCGGGCTCCAGGATCGGCTCCCGGGCGCGGTTTTCCTGCCGGAAGAAAAGAACCCAGAACAGGAGCGACAGCCCGAGCAGGCCGATGATTTCATAGGACGCCCATGGATAGGGGTTGCCGGCCAGCGAGAAACCCACGATCGTCGTCGTCGACGCCAAAATCGACAGGACGCACCCCCGGATGTCGATCGCATGACTCCGGCTGCGGGCGGCCAGCTTGGGGATGCCCAGCGGGATGAGGATCAGCCCGATGACGAGAAAGGGGACCGCGGCCCAGAACACGTAGTTCCATCCCCAGGTGTCCGAGAGCCACCCGCCCAGGGTGGGGCCCAGGAAGGTGGCGATGCCCATCGGGATGTTCAGCATCCCGATCCACTTGCTGCGCTCGACCGGGGGGTACATGTCCCCGATGGCGGCCATGATCAGCGGCATCATGCCGCCGATGCCGAGCGCCCCGATGGAGGTCACGACGATCAGGAAGGGGAAGCTGGGGCTCAGGGCGGCCAGGGCGGTTCCGACCAGCGCGAACACCATGGATACGAGCAGAAGGACCCGGCGGCCGTACATGTCCGAAAGCTTGCCGTAGAGCAGGGTGACGAAGGCGCCGACGAGCGCGGGGAGCGACACGGACCAGGAGATCAGCGCCGTGCTGTCGAAGGCGGCCGCGATCTGGGGGCGCGCGATGTTCAGGGCCTGGATGTAGTAGCCCAGGGTCCCGTAGATGAGAAAGACGGCCAGCAGGCCGAAAAAGCGGTGTCTTTTGTCGTAGACGGCAAGGTCGGGCTCTTGTTGGGACATCGGGCATCTCCTGTCTGGTATGCGGTCCTTCCCCAGGGCCGGCCCCCGGCGGACCGCCCCGTCCGGCCCCCGGCGCCGGGCGCCGGATGGAGACCGATACTATTGCATGAAACGACCCGGCAGTAGAGCGAATTGTGCAATTATCGAGCACAAAAAAATGAAGTGGATTAAGATAGTCGCTCCAGCGGGCGGAGGACGCGCGGGGCATCGGGCTGCCGGGGCCGGGCGGTTTCCTTTTCAGTCGGAACATCATGGCATCCCTACCTGATTCTATGCAGAAGCTTCTCCGGGAGGTTTCCCGGTCCTTTTACCTGACGCTCCGGGTGCTCCCCCGGTCGATCAAGCCGCAGATCGGCGCCGCCTACCTGCTGGCGCGCGCGGCCGACACGATCGCCGACACGGGCCTGGTCGGGGTGCCCAAAAGGGTGGAGGCGCTCCTCGGGCTGCGCCGCTGCGTGCAGGAGGCCGCCCTGGGCCGTCCCGTCACGCTCCCCGACCTGGGGCCGCTGGCCGGGCCGGCGGCCGAAGCGCGTCCCGGCGGCGGGGGGGAAGGCACGCCGGCCGAGCGCAGGCTGCTCGGGGGCCTGCACGCGGTCTTCGAAGCCTATGGCGGGTTTTCGGAAGAGGACCGCCGGAGGATCCGCGATGTCCTGCTGACGATCATGCGCGGCCAGGAACTGGACCTCCTCCGCTTCGGCGCGGCGTCGGCCGCGGCGGTCTCCGCGCTCGAGACCGAGGAGGACCTGGACGAGTACATCTACTGCGTTGCCGGGTGTGTCGGGGAATTCTGGACTGAGATGTGCCGGGCGTACCCGCTATCGGGTGCCGCTCTCGACCGGGAGAGGATGCTCGAGGACGGCATCCGGTTCGGGAAGGGTCTGCAGCTGGTCAACATCCTGCGCGACCTGCCCCGCGACCTGAGCCAGGGCCGGTGCTACCTGCCCCGGGAGCGGTTGCGGCAGGCCGGGCTGCGCCCGGGCGACCTCCTTGAAACAGCCTCCATGGAGCGGTTCTACCCGGTCTACGCCGGGTACCTGGACAGGGCGGAGGCGTACCTGTCCGACGGCTGGCGCTACACGACGGCGATCCCCGCGCGCCACGTCCGCATCCGCCTGGCCTGCTCCTGGCCCATACTGATCGGCATCCGGACGCTCGGGCAGCTGCGCGCCGGGGCGGCGCAGGGAGATTTCCGGCGCGTGAAGCTCCGCCGCGGCGATGTGCGGCGGCTGGTCCTTCGGTCGGTGGTTTCCTACCCGTGCCCCGGAAGGTGGGAGCGGCTGTTTGAAAAGGTGCGCCGGGAGCCGGTTTGCCGGGGCACGGCATAGACGGCGGACCCCCCCTAGGGCGCCGAAGGCGCCGGAAGGGGTTCGGCGACGCCGTCGCCGTCCGGTTCCGTGTCGGCAAGGGTATCCGCGCCGGGGCTATCGGCCGGCGGCCGGGAGGGCCCCCGGGCGGAGGCCCCGTCGAGGTAGACGAGCCCGATGCCCAGCTGCGGGAGCGTCTCGAGGCTCCGCAGCGTTTCCCCCGGTTTGGGATCTGCGGCGACGACGACCGCGTCGGGCGCAAGGGAACGGATCCGGGAAGGCGGGACGACCGGGCGCCCGCAGAAATCCACCCCGGGCGCCGCCGCGTGGTCGCAGACGGCCAGGACCTGCACGCCGGCCGGCTCCAGGGCGCACAGCGCGAGCTCGGCCAGGCGCCCGGTCCCGTACAGGACGACCCGGCGCGGGACCGTCCCGTCCCGTCCCGCGATGCGGTCCCGTATCCGGTCCCGAGCCTCCGCGAACATGCGCGCCATCTCTTCGAGCAGTTCGGCCTCGAGCCGTGCGGCATGGCGCGCCCCTTTGTCGGTCAGGTGGTAGGTGACGTTCTTGGCCGATTTGCGGTTGTACCGGAGAAGGCCGCGGCCGCACATCCCCTGCATGTAATTGTTCACCATGGCGACAGAAAGCGAACAGCGGCCCGCCAGCTCCGACTGGGTGATGCGCGCGCTGCCGGCCACTTCCCGCAGGATGTTCAGCTGGTTCATCCTGGGGGACTGCAGGTAGAGGCTCCGGGAGGTTCTTGAAGGCATGGTCCGAGCTCGCTCGATGGTTTCGGGCGCCGGGGATGGCGCCCGGTGTTCTTTTCGGAGGCGGGGGCCGATTTCTTTAGGTTTCTTTGCCGGGGGGGCGCGGCCCCTTCTCCCCGCCGGCGAGGATCGTCTGGAAATGCGGCGGGGATTCCTCCCGGGCGACGACGGTGATGTCGATACGCCGGAAGCCGGCGCTTCCGAGCCACCGGTCGAGGTCGCTTTCCGCGAAGCCGGTCCAGAGGTCCCCGTAGAGGCGCCGCGCATCCTCGAAATGGTGCTCGAGCAGGTCGAGAATCAGGATCATGCCCCCGGGCCGCAGCAGCCGGTAGGCCGCCCCGATGGCCGATTCCGGGTGCCGGGCGTGATGCAGCGCGTGGCTGAGGATCGCCAGGTCCACGCTGCCGGCCTCTATCGGGGGGTCCTCCAGGTCTCCCAGCCGGAACTCGAGGTTCCCGAGGTTGTTTTTCCTGGCTTTGGCGGCGCCGTAGGCGACGATTTTCTCGGAGTTGTCCACGGCGATGACCTTTTTGCACCTGCGGGCCAGCAGTTCGGCCAGCAGCCCTTCGCCCGAGCCGAGGTCGGCGACGACCAGGGGGGGGAGGATCCGAAGCAGCAGGTGGCCGAAGGCCTGCCAGGACCGGCCCGGCCCGTACACCCGGTCGAACCGCCCGGCCACCTCGTCAAAATACAGCCGGGCGCGGTCCTGCCGCCGCCGCAGAATCCGCTTCAGATTGATCCGGTCCGGGGCGTACCCGGGCAGTTCCCGGGCGCCCGGGACCGCCAGGCGGACGACCTCTGCCGCCGGGCG
The DNA here is from genome assembly GCA_964651155.1 of uncultured Acidobacteriota bacterium. Taxonomy (GTDB): domain Bacteria; phylum Acidobacteriota; class UBA6911; order UBA6911; family UBA6911; genus UBA6911. The sequence continues at coordinate 33,112 of CAZYXB010000003.1, forward strand.
GCCCGGTTCCGGGTGGAGGCTGTAGTAGGTGCGTTTCCCCTCCCTGCGCGTCTGCACCAGCCCGAGATCGAGCAGCTGCCCCAGATGGGTCGATATGCGCGACTGCCCCATGCCGGTGATCTCCTGGATCTCGCGCACGGACAGCTCGTCCTTTTCCAGCAGGGAAAGAATGCGCAGGCGGGTCGCGTCGGCGACGGCCCGCAGCAGCTTCAGGATCGAATGCATGCCTGGCTCCGGAATCGAAGGCCGACCGCCCCTTCTGCAATAAAACCTGTTGACGATCGGGGAATTTAATATATCATCGTATCATGATATGTCGATATAAAAAAGATTTTTGCGGGGGCCGGCCGCCGGCCGCTTCCGCGTTACGATGAAAGGTGCGCGTATGTCTGCAACAAACGGCGTTGTGCCCCCCGGCCCGGCCGGGAACGCCCCCGGGGACGAGGGCTGTGTCGTCAAGGATGCCGGCCTCGCCGAATGGGGCCGCAGGGAGATCCTGATTGCCGAGCAGGAGATGCCCGGCCTGATGGCCGTGCGCGCCAAGTACGGGCCGGAGAAGCCGCTGGCCGGGGCGCGCGTCTCCGGGTCGCTGCACATGACGGTCGAGACCGCCGTTCTGATTGAAACCCTGGTCGAGCTCGGCGCCTCGGTGCGATGGGCGAGCTGCAACATTTTCAGCACGCAGGACCAGGCGGCCGCCGCGATCGCCGGAACCGGCGTGCCCGTTTTCGCCTTCAAGGGGGAGACCCTGGAGCAGTACTGGGAGTTTACCCTGCGGGCGCTCACCCACCCGGGCGGCAAGGGCCCGGAGCTGGTGGTCGATGACGGCGGCGACGCCACCCTGCTTCTGCACAAGGGGTACGAGATGGAGCAGGGGAGCCGCTGGGCCGACTCTCCGAGCGAGACGCGCGAGGAGGCGGTCCTCAAGGGCCTCCTCCGCAAATGCGCGCAGGACCGCCCGGGCTGGTTCACCACGGCGGCCCTGCAATGGAAGGGCGTCAGCGAGGAAACCACCACCGGCGTGCACCGGCTCTACCAGAGGATGGAGGCGGGGACGCTGCTTGTCCCGGCCATGAACGTCAACGACTCGGTGACCAAGTCCAAGTTCGACAACCTCTACGGGTGCCGCGAATCCCTGGCCGACGGCCTCAAGCGCGCCCTGGGGGTCATGATCGCGGGCAAGGTCGCCGTCGTCTGCGGGTACGGGGACGTCGGCAAGGGCTCGGCGCAGTCGCTCAGAGGCTTCGGGGCGCGCGTCCTGGTCACGGAAATCGACCCGATCAACGCGCTCCAGGCGGCCATGGAAGGGTTCGAAGTGACGCGCCTGGAGGACACCCTGGGCACGGGGGACATCTACGTGACGGCCACGGGGAACTGCGACGTCATCACGCGCGACCACATGCTGGGGATGAAAGACCAGGCGATCGTCTGCAACATCGGCCACTTCGACAACGAAATCCAGGTGGAAAAGCTCAACCAGGCTCCCGGCGTGCACAAGGTCCCCATCAAGCCGCAGGTCGACCGGTACGACCTGCCGGGCAACCGGAGCATCTACCTGCTGGCCGAAGGGCGGCTCGTGAACCTGGGGTGCGCCGAAGGGCACCCGAGCTTCGTGATGTCGAATTCCTTCACCAACCAGGTCCTGGCCCAGATCGATCTCTGGAGGAACCGGGACGCCTACCGACCGGGGGTGTACCGCCTTTCGAAGAAGCTCGACGAGGAAGTCGCCCGGCTGCATCTGGAGAAAATCGGCGTGAAGCTGACCAGGCTGACCCCCAAACAGGCCGACTACATCGGCGTGCCGATCGACGGGCCCTACAAGCCCGAGCACTACCGCTACTGATTTCTGAAAAGGCAGGCGGACCTGCCGCTGGCCGGCGGCAGGCGCGCGCGTCCATTCCCGGAATCGTCGATCCGTTCCGGGATCCCGTACGCCCCCGGCACCCCGGAGGAAGGGGCGCAAAACAGGGTTGTACCCAGATCCCCGCAACCGTGGTAAGATACCCCGCATACTTGCGGAGGACCCAGTGAAGATTGCATCGACGATCCCGGAGGAACGGGAGAAGAGCCTCGTCAAACTGGCGAAGCTGATGAACACGCGCCACAAGGACCCCTACCCCATTTCGGAGCAGCTGCTCGGCTGCCTCGACGCCATTCTGACGTCCGAGGAGATCGACTTTTTGATCGAAATGGATACGGATCCCTACACGTACGAACAGGCCCTGTACCACAGCTTCATGCCGGAGGCGCGGTTCGAAAAACTATTCGAAAGCATCGTGCGCAAGGGCTTTGCCTGGCCCCATGAAACGACCGACGGCGTCCAGTGGTTCCGGCTCCCGGGCTTCATGCTCGGCGCCTTCGAGGTGTATTTGGCCGACGGGGCCGAAACCCCGGAGAAGAGGGAGTTCGCCCGCCGGCTCGACGCGCTGTTCGAGTCCTTCGCAAAACTGAACACCTTCCCCACGAGGAATATTTTCAACGCGCAGGTGAAGCGGTCGCGTCCCCAGCAGAGCATCCTCCTCCCCGGGGCCGCCCCCGGCCGGACCCGGATCCCGGTCGACAGGCGGCTCGATGCCGGGCCGGCCAATGTGTATCCGGCCAAAACGGTCCGGGAGCTGATCGAAAAGAACGGGGACGACCGCAACATCGCCGTCGTCCACTGCTTCTGCAGGCAGTACCGCAAAATGATGGAGGAGCCCTGCCGCTTCGGCCACGCGCCGCAGTCCTGCCTTGTCATCGGGAGCCTGGCCCGGTTTGCGGTCCAGTACGGGACGGGGCGCTACCTGTCGAAATCCGACGCCCTGCAGCTGCTGCGCGAGGTCGAGTCCCGCGGCGCCGTCCACCAGGTGTTTCACGCCGATGAGGACACCGGCAAGCCCGAAATCGGCATCTGCAACTGCTGCTGGGACTGCTGCGGCGTCCTGGGATCCTACAACCGGGGCATCATCCCCCTGCACCTGCACGCCTATTTCGAGGCGAGCATCCGGGACGCGGCCGCCTGCAACGGGTGCGGCGTGTGTGTGCGCTTCTGCCCGGTTCAGGCGATCACCCTCGAGGACGGCGTCTGCCGGATCGAAAGGAGGATGTGCATCGGCTGCGGCCAGTGCGAGCTCCAGTGCAGCCAGGGCGCGATCCGGATGGTGGAAAACGAACGCGCGGTATTCCTGCCCCTGGTCAAACGATCCGAGGCGCGGATCAGGGACTGAACGGCCGCCGCCCCCACGGCCCCCCGGCCGGGCGGTGCGGATTCCCCCCGGTTGCCGGCTGCGAGCACCATGGACCTGGACACGATCCTTTCAACCCTTGAGGAAACGGGCCCCCAGACGGGGGCGATGCTGGTCGAGCGGACCGGGATCGACGTCCTGCCCCTGTGGCGGGCGTGCCGGCGATCCCCGTCGGTGCGCATGGAGACGGCCGGCATCCGCTACCTCCGGCTCGACAGGAACGTCGAGGGGTATGCGCGGCTGTCCCCGTCGATACGGCGCGAATTCCTCACCTACACCTTTGTGGGCCTCCCCGGCCAGCAGGCGGAGCTCCGGGCGAAGGCCGAGGCGTTCCGGCGGGAAACAGCCTGCATCAGCCGGGCGAAAAAGGACGCGGCCCGGCAGAGCGTGATCGCCACCCTGGCGATCACGCCGGGCGGGGACCGGATCCTGGAGAAGGCCTGCTTCATCATCGCGGGCGATGTCGTCTACGGCATGGCCCACACCGTATCGCGGCCCGAGAAGAGCACGGGGGAGATGGTCCGGGGCTCGGACCTGGACATCGTCGTCGTTGCCGAGGACGATGTCGATCCGGAGCTGCTGCGGCTTCTCGACGGGAACCTGCACAAGCGGAAACACCTTTTGCTCGTCAACGATCGGGAGGAGATGGACTATCTCATCAAGACGGTTTCCCGCGTCCGGCAGCAGCTCCGGTTCGACCTGTTCTCCTCCATGGTGGCCTCGAAGATTCTCGATGAGGGGCAGGTGCTCCACGGCAGCAGGGAGGTGTTCGAAAAGGTCCGGGATCTCATCGCCTCCTGCGGCATTCCGGGGAAACTCGACGCCCTGGAGCGCCAGGCGGTCGAGCACCGCCAGCGGGCCGAGGAGCGGCTTCTCGACGTCAACCCGTCCGATGGGTGCGAAGACCTGAACCTTTTCTTCACCCGCGCCGAGGAGGACGAGATCTACTAGGGGCCGGCCAGCCCCCCGCCGGCGGCCGGAGTGGGGCGCCAGAGCGAGGCCGTGTGGTCCACGATCGCCTGCAGCCACCGGGTCCCGGCCTCGCGGCTCTCCCCGTCGACCCGCCCGACGGCGTCGGGGTACGGAATCGAGCGGTCGATCCCCTCCCAGGCCTTGAGGAAGACGTCGCGGAGGTCTGCGGCGGCGTCTTCGGGCGGGTCCTGCCGCAGGGCGTCTTCCAGGCGGGGCCACTGCCGGAGAAACGACCGCTGCTGCCGGAGGCATTCCCCCGGGAAGCCGTCCACGGAGCCGGCAAGCTCCAGGGAGCGGGGGAGTTTCCGGGCGAGACCGCCCAGCTGCAGGATTCGCTCGCGGATGCCGCTTTCGATGCGGGCCAGGGCGCCGGCGTGGCACGCCCTGGCGTACGGGTCCGCCGCCATGCAGCGCGCGCGCACCCACCGGTACCAGGCGCGCAGGGCATGCAGGTTCCCTATGTAGAGAAGGTTGTTGGCCACGATGCGGCGGATCCCGAAATACAGCGACGGGTTGAATTCCCGGGCGGGCGGCGATCCCCCCGGAGTTTCCGGCGGGGCGTAGAGCGTGTTCTCTTCCAGGATGTCGTCGCGGCAGACGGTGCCGGCGGGGATGACGGTGCCGAATGCGATGCGGGAGGGGCCCACGAGGCCGCCCTGGCCCCCGAGGAAAATCGGCCTCCGGTCGAGCATCACGCCGCGCGGGACATCCCCCAGAAGCGAGGCCGTCGCCTTGTCCTGGCGGGGCGTGAAGTTGAAGTGGATGTAGGAGGACCCGATTTCACTGTGGTTTTTCCGGCCGGTCCCCCCCGCCATCAGGCAGTCGCAGAGGTTGATGAGGCTTCCGGCGGTGACGAAGGGGAACAAGATGGTCTGCTTGAACCCGACCGAGTGCGCGGCGCCCGACTGCTCCTCCAGGAGGGTCCCGGCCCGGACGTGGGACCCGCTCCCCATTTCGCACCGGTCCAGGAATGTGGCCGAGCCGTAATAGCCCCCCTTGAGCCCGACGCCGTGCCCCAGCTGGCAGTCGTCGACAGTGGCCGGGGCTTCGGCCCCGATGATGCAGCCGGGACCGATAAAGGTCCCGGAGCCGCGGATGCGGGACCCCGCGTGGATGCATACCCCGGCGGCGATGTTTTCCGGGGGGATGTCCGGGTCGATTTCGACCGACTCCGGGCAGGGGATGACGACGCCTTGACGAATGTAGCGGGAGACATCCATAGCGGTAGGGAATCTACCAGAAACGGCTGCGGGGACACAACACCTATGTTCGGCCGTCGGCGCCGGGTCCTTGTTTCCCCCGGGGCGCCCCCGCCGCTACCCCTTCCGGATCCGGACGTCGACGACCTGGACCCCCTTCCCCTTCGGGTAGACGATGACGGGGTTGAGGTCCATCTCGCCGATTTCCGGCAGGTCCATCGCCATCTGGGAGATCGTGACCAGCAGGCGCTCGAGGGCTTCGACGTCGGCCGCCTCCTGCCCCCGCCCGCCGGCGAGCAGCGGGAACGAGCGGATTTCCCGGACCATGCGCGCCGCATCCGCCGCCGACAGGGGCGCCAGGCGGAAGGACACATCCTTGAGGAGTTCGACGTAGACGCCGCCCAGCCCGAACATCAGCACGGGGCCGACGCCCGGTTCCTGCTTGATGCCGATGATGACCTCGGTGCCGGCGGGGCATTGTTGCTGGACGACGAAGCCGGCGCCCGGGAACCGGGCGGACATGTCGGCGAGGGCCTTCCGGAGATCCGCCCCGTCCTTGAGGCCGAGCGCGACGCCGCCGGCGTCGCTCTTGTGCACGACGTCGGGGCTGTCCACTTTCAGAACGGCCGGGAAGGGGATTTCGGGCAGGTCGGCGCCCGGGGCGAGGATGCTCCGGGTGCGTGCGGCCGGGACGCCGTAGGCGTCCAGAACCTCGAATGCGGCCGCAGCCGGCAGGAACCCGTCCCCCGCGCCGGAGAGGATCCCGGCCGCGCGCGCCCTGTCGCCTGCGGCCCGGGCCGGGGGTTCGGCCAGGCGCCGGCGCATCCGGCCGTAGCGCACCATGGCGGCCAGCGCCCGGGAGGCGGTTTCCGGGAAGTTGTAGACCGGGATCCCCGCGTCGCGGATGATCGCCACCGTGCCGGCCCATTTCTCGTTGGTCAGGATGGAGACGATGATGGGCTTCGACAGTTTCCCGGCCGCCCCGGAGATGCTTCGGGCCAGGCCTTCGCAGTCCACAAAGGGCGGGGTCACCATCGTGATCAGGATCGCGTCGACATCCGGGTCCCGGTTGAGCAGGTCGAGCGCCAGCGCAAAGTGCTCCGGCGTCGCCGTGGCGCCGACGTCGACGGGATTCCGGACGTAGGCTTCGGGGATCAGGCCGGCGCGCAGCTTCTGCCTGGTCGCTTCGGCCAGGGGCGCCAGCTCGAGGCCGTTGAGGATGCACTCGTCGATGGCGATGATGCCGGGGCCGCCCGCGTTGGCGATGATGCCGACTTTGGGGCCGGCCGGGACCGGCTGGGTGGACAGGGCATACCCGGCGGCGATCATCTCCTCGGCGGTCTGAAACCGCAGGACGCCGGCGCGCTCGAAGATGGCGTCGGTCAAAGAGTCCTGCTGGATGAGGGACCCGGTGTGCGAGCTCACGGCCGTGGCGGCCGCCTGCGTCCGCCCGGTGCGGATGGCCAGGATCGATTTGTCCCGTGCGATCTTGCGGCACTGCTCGATGAACCCCGGGGTGTCTTTCATGCTCTCGATGTGCATCATGATCGCGTGGGTTTCCGGGTCGTTGCCGAGGTACTCCAGGATTTCGTTGGTGCTGACGTCCGAGGCGTTCCCGTGGGAGGCGTAGATGCGGAACCCGGAACCCATGGCGCGCAGGTTCAGGTTGATCATCTCCGCGACGCCGCCGCTCTGCCCGATGATGGACACCTTCCCCTGGTTCAGGGGGGTGAAGGTGAAATTGGCGTAGACGCTGACGTCCGGGTCCGAGTTCATGATGCCCTGGCAGTTGGGGCCGTAGACGCGCACGCCGTGCCGGCGGGCCGCCTCGAGGAGGGCGTCCTCGAGACTGGCCCCCTCGCCGCCCATCTCGCGGAACCCGGCGGTGTGGATGATGACGAACCGGACCCCCTTCCGGCCGCACTCTTCGACCATCTGCGGCACCAGGGTGCTCTTGACGGCGATGTTGCAGATGTCGACCGGCCCCGGCACGTCCCCGATGCTCTTGTAGGCCTTCAGCCCGAGGATTTCCGCCTGCTTGGGATTGATCGGGTATATCTCCCCCCGGAACCCGTAGGTCTTCAGGTTCCTGACGACGATGTGGCCTATGGACAGGGGGTTGTTTGACGCGCCCATAACGGCGACGGCCCGGGGCCGGAACAGGGAATCAAGCATGGCAGGGGCTCCTTCTCAATTGGTTTTTGGTTCCGATTCCTCCGAGGCGAACAGCGCCGCGCCGAAGGCGCCGGCCAGCTGTGCGTTCGGGAGGATATGGACCGGATGTTTCAGGTGGCGGGCCAGCATTTCCGCCAGGACGGGGTTGTGCGCCGCGACGCCGCCGCTGAGGACGACTTCGCCGGTGAGCGGGTCCATTTCTATGATCCGTTTGACGACGGACTCGATCAGGCCGGCCACGATGTCGGGCACCTTCCTCCCCGCCCGGATATGGGCCAGGATCTCGGTTTTGGTAAACACCGTGCAATAGCTGCCCATGTGCACGACCTCGGTCGACTGGCGGGCCAGGGCGTCGATCTGATCGAGCGGGACGTCGATGCGCTGGGCGACCTCTTCCAGAAAGGCGCCCGTGCCGGCGGCGCATTTCCGGTTCATCTTGAAGTTCTCGCGGCGGCCCGAGGCGTCGATGTGGATGATCTTGTTGTCCTGGCCGCCGACGTCGACCACCGTCGTACGCCGGGGGAAGAAATGGAATGCGGCCTTGGAGTGGCAGGCTATTTCGGTGCGCGAGTCCCGGGCGAACCCGACGTTGTGCCGCCCGTACCCGGTGGAGAAGGCCCCCTTGAGGTCCCGGTAGGTCCGGCCGCACGAGGCCAGCACCGCGTCCATCGATTCGCGCGCGCACGCCTCGAAATCGACCCCGGTCCTGCGCACGTCCGACGCCAGCAGCTGCAGGCTGGAGTTGATGACCACGCTCTTTGTCGAGGACGCCCCCACGTCCACACCGCCGAAGTACTCTTCCCGGCTCACTGGTTCCCCTTCTCGGACAGCTGCTCGATGAACGCCTCGATATTGGTGCGGGCCTGCTCCTCCGAGTAGCAGCGCAGGTCGTTCAGGTCGCCGTTGATCACAAGCGTGGGGAGCGAGTGTTTCAAGGCGAGGCGTTCGGGCATGCCGTACCGGTTGTTGGAATTGTTCGGGCAGGTCTTGGCGTCGTGGAAGATCATCCCGTCGATCCGGTACCGCTCGATCTGTTCCTCGAAATACCGTTCCTTGTAGTCCTCGTCGCGGACGATGAGAAGCTCGATATAGGCGCGCGCCATGCTGTCGAAGGGGTCGTCCGGATCCAGCGCCGGGAACACCCAGCTGCTGCAGTAGGTGGAGGCCAGCACGCAGGCGTTCAGCGAGGAGAACTGGTCGGACAGCTCGCGCAGTTTCCCCCAGATCGGCATCCCTTCCCAGTAGAGGCGGAACCGTTCGTCGTCGAGGGCGCCGACGCCGTCGGCGACCCGCTGCCGGAGCTCCGCGAGCAGGACCTGGTAGAAGTCCACCGCCCGCTGCTCGCCCCGCATGACGACGGCGGGGCCCATCTGGATGGTGCCGTCGAAAAACGTCAGGGGGGACGGCACGTTGGCGGCGATCTCGAGCACCTCCTTCCACAGGTCCGTGCACTGGCGGGACAGGCCCACGACCCTCTTCAGTTCCTCGTAATCCATCTTCCTGCCGGCGACCTCCTCCAGTTTCGGGACCAGCGCCCGGAACTGCTCGGCGATCGAATCGATGTGCGCCCTGGTGACGGCCCCGATCCCGCGGTGGGTCTGGACGCCGACGACGGGGACGTTGAATTCCCGGCCGTAGAAATTGAACCAGTCCTGCACGTCGCGGCACTGGTTGGTGTTGAAGACCAGCATGTCGGGGCGGGGCGGGCCCTCGATCCCGGGATAGGACTTCGACAGCGGGCTCTTCTTCTGTATGTAGGAGCCGATGTCGGCCGTCAGGTACGAGCAGATGTCGGGGGAGTAGCCGATGGCGTTGGCCGTGGGGATCAGGTCGGTGGCCATGCGGCTGGCGCCGAGCATGGCGCCGTGGTTTTCGGGGAAGAAGACCAAAAATCCCGCGGCGCGCAGCAGCTCCGCCGGGCCGACGCTGGTGCACCAGGCGATCTTCCGGCTTTTGGTCTTGGCAGCCTCGTCCATCTCGCGGAAGTGCTGCTCCATGATCTCCTTCATCTGCTTGGTTGCTTGGATCTTCTTGAATACCGGTCCTCGTTGCTTTTCCACGTGTCCGACTCCCATCGACAATAAATTGCTGGACCCTTCCGGGGGTCTCGGCCGTGCCCGCACGCGCCGGGCGCCCTGCGCCCGTCCTCGCCGGGACAGCATAGCACAATAGCAAGATCGGCGGTTCCTGTACAGATGAAATCTGATTCCCGGCGCGTACGCGCGCGGCGCCGGACGGGGGTTCGGGGAGGCGGGGTCATTTTTCGGTTTGAATCCTCTGGCGGGGCCAGTACCATTCCATCGTGGCCGGCCCTTTGGCCCGCTCGGCAAACACTGTTAGGGAAAGCGGGGGTTGCATGGACTACTACCTGAATTACAGCGGCGGCAGGATTCATTTTTCGGTCCCTCCGGAATGGAACGTGCTCAGTTCGAGCGATTGCGCCAAGGCTCCCGTCGTCGGGGATGTGGCGGGCGAAGTGGAGCGCTCCCTGGACAACCCGATAGGGATGCCGCCCCTGGAGGAATTCGCCGGGCCGGGGATGAAGGCGGTCCTGCTGTTCGACGACCCGCAGAGGCCCACTCCCGCCGCCGCGGCCATCCCCCCGCTGCTCGACCGCCTCAACCGCGCCGGCATAGGCGACGACCGCGTCCGAGCCGTCTGCGCCCGGGGAACGCACCCGGCGCCCACCCAAGAGCAGCTCCAGGCGAAGCTCGGGCCCGAGGGGATGCGGCGCCTCGAGGGCCGCATCTCCATCCACGACGCGCAGTCGGGAGACAACGTCCTGGTCGGGCGAACCCGTTTCGGAACGGCCGTCGAGATCAACCGGAACGTCGCCGAGGCCGATCTGGTCATCGGGATCGGGACCTGCATCCCCCACCCCTACTCCGGGTTCGGCGGCGGGTGCAAAATGATTCTGCCCGGCGTGTGTTCCTACCAGACCATCGGCGCCCACCACTACAGCTGGCTCCGGAACCGGGACAGCCGGCTGAACAAGCTCGAGGGGAATCCCTGGTACGAGGAGAGCGTCGAGGCCGCCCGCCTGGCGGGGCTCTCCTACAAGCTCGACTTTTTGCTCGATGAGGCCGCCCGCGTCATCGGCGCCTTCTTCGGGGACCCGGTCGCGGAGCACCGGCAGGCCGCCGACCGCGCCCTGTCGCTGTCGCTGGTGCGGCTGCCCCGGCAGGCCGACGTCGTCATCACCAGCGCCTCCCCCATGGAGATCGGCGTGCAGGCGACGAAGGCCCTGCTCAACTCCCGGGCCGCCGTGCGGTCGGGCGGGACGATCATATGGGCGGCCGCCCAGCGGCAGGCCGGCCCCCTGATGGCGCTGATCGAACAGATGGCCGCGGCCCCGAGCGCCAACGACTACCACCGCCGGCTGCTCAACGGCGACATTCCCGAAAGCCTCCGGCCCTTCGGCATCTCCTTCTTCATGCTGGGCGTGCCGTTCAAGGAGCTTTCGGAGAAATACCGGGTCATCCACGTCACCGAGGGGCTCTCCCGGGAGCAGGTCACGATGATGCAGTTCGAGTACGCCGGGACGGTCGAGGAGGCGATCCGCATGGCCCGGGAACAGCTGCCGCGGGCGGATGTGACCATCCTCCCGTCCGGAGGCACGATCATCCCCATCGTGCAGTAGCGGGCGCATGCCCGGGCGCAGAAACACCGTGTTTCGGCGGAGGAAACGTGGTTGTTCCCTGACGGGCGGGACCCGCGGCGCGCCTACAGGACGGAGCCGGATTCCCGGAGCTGGCCGATCTGGTCGCCGCTGTAGCCGAGTTCCCCGAGCAGCGCGTCGGTGTGCTGGCCCAGCCCCGGCGCCGGAAGGCGCCAGCTGGCCGGCGTGTCGCTGAAGTCCCACGGGAAACCGACCTGCCTGAGTGTGCCCACTTCAGGGTGCTCGACGTCGATGATGTAGTTGTTGGCCAGAGCCTGCGGGTCACGGCAGACTTCGCCGGGCGTCTGGACGGGGGTGGCGATGCAGCCCTGCTCGTCCAGATGGCGGAGCCACTCGTCCCGGGTCCGGGTGGCAAACCGTTCGTCGAGGATCCGGACCAGCTCCCTGGCGCTGCGGCCGCGCGCCTCGATGCTCGAGAACCTCTCGTCCTTTTCCAGGCTTTCGATCCCCATGGCTTTGCAGAAGACGGGCCAGTAGCGGTCCGGCTGCAGGTGCGCCACGGCCAGCCACCGGTCGTCGCTGCAGCGGTAGTGGTTGTACATGGGGTTGCCCGCGGCGGCGCGGGTCTCGCGCGGGAACTCCTGCCCCAGCATGGCCGGGGCGTCCATGATGAGCCCGGCCAGGTTGATGATGCTCCCCATCAGCGAGGTGTCCACCAGCTGGCCGCGCCCGGTCTTCTCGCGGGCGAACAGGGCCGCCGTGATCCCCCAGGCCAGGATCAGGCCGCCCATTTCGTCCCCCATCCCGGGCAGCATCTGCGCGGGGGGGCTGCCGGCTTCGCCGGCGCACATCATGAACCCGGAGCGCGCGATCCCGGTGTAATCGAACGAAAGGGCCCGCGCATCCGGGCCCTTGCGCCCCCACCCGGACGAATGGCCGTAGACGAGGCGCGGATTCCGGGCCATCAGATCCTCCGGGCCCAGGCCGATCTTGGCCGGCGCATCGATGCTCATGTTCGTCAGAAACACGTCGGCGGTGTCGATCAGCCTGAGGAAGACGTCCTTCCCCTTCGGGTCCTTCAGGTTCAGCGCGATGCTCCGTTTGTTGCGGTTGTTGCTTTCAAAGTAGTAATTGTGCCCCTTCAGTCCGGTCTGCGCCCCGATGACGCGCATGAACCCGCGCGCGGGATCCCCCTCCCTGGGCTCCACCTTGATCACGTCCGCCCCGAGATCCCCCAGCCGCGCGCCGGCGATAGGGCCCTGTTGAAACATCGTTATTTCCACCACTCGAACACCGGTCAATGGTCCAGACATCGGACGCCTCCTCCATGAAAAAATACCTGTGCGGATTCAAACCTCTCCGCCTTTCCTGTTTCTGCCCATGCGGCCTGCTTTTTCAAGAATGGACGGCCGCGCCCGCTCCATCATCCCGCGCACGGCGTCGTAGCGCAGCGTGCGCTCCTCGAACGTGCGCTTGTCGACAGCGCCCAGAAACCGCGTTTCGAATTCCCCGAAATACGAACCGTAGAGGTGGTAGCTGTCGGCCATGTGGCAGTAGCGCCCCAGGCCGACCGGCTCCCCGGAAATCTCCGCGATCCGTTTCGCCATGGCCTCCTGGAGCCGGACGAGCGCGTAGATGTTCATGAACGCCGCCTTGTAGGCGTCGTTGGAACGGAACCGCGCGTTGAGGCTCAGCAGCCGGGCGCCGTCGTCGACCGTGACGCGGGCCCACAGGCTCTGCAGGCAGGGTGGGTCGAAGCAGTCGTTGTCCTCCCAGGCTTTCCACGTGACGGCCTGGGCCCGCCGCGTGTAGGGCACCTCGGCCAGCTTCCGGCACATGGTTTCCACCTGGTCCAGGGGCGCAAGCCCCGGGGGGTCGTAGGCCGCCAGGCGCCGGTGGTAGGTGTACTCCCACCGGGTGTCGTCCGGGTCGTTGGGATTGCGGATCATGTGGTCCTTGATGCCGTCGCACACCTCCATGGCGTACTCCTCGAGCTGGACCGGCCCCCCGGGGAAATCCTTGTGGATCATCGGCTCCCGGAGCGGGTCGGTGATGGTCAGGATCATGGTGGCGTCTTTGCTCGGCCGGTGGCCCTCCTTGTCGTACTGGGTCCGGATGTCGCAGCCGTTGCGGTAGAGCGCCAGAAGCGACGCCTCCCACCCGCGGGCGATGCAATCGGCCTCCACGTGCAAAACAGGTATCCCGCTCATCGGATGCCCCCAACAAGAGAAGGTGTCTATATAGCACGCCTTGGTGCGGGGGCAAAGAGAAACCATGCCCCCCGGGCGCGCCCGGGGGGATTTCTCCGGGGCGCCCCCGGCCGGTTTCGTGATACACTCCTCAGGCCGGCCGGCGGCGCGCGCTGCCGGCCGGCCTGAGGAGGCCCGTGGCTGCATACAGGGTGAAGCCAAGAACCCGGGACACCGAGATCGTCCGCACCACCGTCTGGTCGGCGGGCCCGGGATGCCATGGTACGTGCGGCGTCCTGGCCCACATACGGAAGGGTAGGCTTGTGAAGATCGAGGGGGACCCGGACCACCCCTGGAACCAGGGGCGGCTGTGCGCCCGGTGCCTGGCCATGACCCAGTACGTCCACCACCCGGACCGCCTGACCCGTCCGCTCAGGAGGGTGGGGGAGCGCGGCGAGGGGAAATGGGAGGCGATCTCCTGGGACGAGGCCTTCGATCTGATCGAGGGGAAGCTCAAGGCCATCCGCAGCGCCCACGGCCCCGAAAGCGTGGTGTTCAGCATGGGGACGGGGCGCGACATCAGCCCCTGGCTCTGCATGCTGGCCTATGCCTACGGCAGCCCCAACGTCATGTTCGCCCTAAGCGGCAATGCCTGCTACAGCCCGCGGATCGCCGCCGTCGAGACCGTGCTCGGGGACTACTGCGTACCCGATGCGGCGCAGTGGCTCGAGCGGCGGTACGAGGACCCGGAGTACCGCGTCCCCCGCTGCCTCGTAATCTGGGGCTACAACATTCCCAACACCTGCCCCGACAACATTTTCGGCCACTGGTTCATCGATCTGATGAAGCGGGGGACCGAGATCATATGCATGGATCCGAGGCTGACCTGGTTCTCCTCGAGGGCCAAGCACTGGCTCCGCCTCCGGCCGGGGACCGACGGCGCCATCGCGATGGGGTTTTTGCACACGATCCTGGCAGAGGGGCTCTACGACCGCGCGTTCGTCCGCCGGTGGACCAACGCCCCGTTGCTTCTGCGCACGGACACGGGCAGGCTGCTGCGGGAATCCGACCTCCGGCCCCGGGGCTCCCGGGACAACTTCGCCGCCTGGGACGCCGCCGCCGGGGAGGCCGTGGTCTGGGACTCGGCCGCGGCCGCCTTCGAGCGTGAACATGCGAAACCGGCTCTCGGCGGGGAGTTTTCCGTCGGGCTGCACGGCGGGGCCACTGTCCGGTGCCGGACCGTCTGGGACGCCTTCTGCGAAGCCGCCGCGGGGTATCCGCCCGAACGCGTGGAGGCGATCACCGGGGTCCCGGCCGCCACGATCCGGGACGCGGCGCGGATGTACGCCCGAAGCTCCCCGGCGGCCATCCACTGGGGGCTGCCGATCGACTCCACTCCGGGCATCACGCCGACGGCGCAGGCGATCACGGCGCTGTGGTGCATCACGGGGAACCTGGAGGTTCCGGGGGGCAACGTCATCGCCCGCAATGCCTTCGAGTGCGTCTCCTATGCCCTGCCCGGGGCCGAGGGGGTCATCCGCCTGGCCACGAAGGAGGCGGACCGGAAGCGGATCGGCGTCGACGCCTACGGGCCTTTCCGGCGGTTCATCTGGAGGGCCCAAACCGACAAGGTTCTCGAGCAGATCTTCTCCGGGAAACCCTATCCGATCAAGGCCCTGTGGATGCAGACGGGCAATTTGATCGCCGGGATCGGATTCGAGCCGAAGAAGTGGCGGGAGGCCTTCCGCAAGCTCGATTTCATCGCCGCCGTCGACCTGTTCATGACCCCGACGACGCAGTATGCGGACGTCGTGCTCCCCGCCGCCACATTCCTCGAAAAGGACAGCGTCCGGAGCTGGTGGGTCCCGCTGCAGACCATCAACAGGGCGATGACGGTCCCGGAATGCCGGCCCGACGTCGAGATCAACTTCGAGCTGGCGCGGCGCCTCGACCCGGGTTTCCGCTGGGAATCGGTCGAGGCGCTCTTTGACGACATCCTCAAAAATTCGGGCATGAGCTTCCGGGAGCTGCAAAAGAGGCAGTGGGCGCTGCCCCCGGCGGGGCATTCCAGCGCCCCCTACCGCCGGCACGAAAAGGGGCTGCTCCGGCCGGACGGCCGGCCGGGCTTCGCCACGCCTTCGGGCCTGGTGGAACTGTACGCCTCGCTGCGCGAGGAGTGGGGTCTCGAGCCGCTGCCCCACTACGAGGAGCCGCCGCTGACCCCGGTCAGCCGGCCGGATCTGGCCAAGGACTACCCCCTGATCCTGTCGACGGGGCGCCGGTCGTTCGCGTTTTTCAACGCGGAGCACCGGAACATCCCCTGGCTCCGGGCGCTCGACCCGGACCCGACCGTCGAGATCCATCCCCGCACGGCGGCCGGCCTCGGCATCGCCGGCGGGGACTGGGTCTGGGTGGAAAACTGGCTGGGCCGGCAGCGGTTCCGGGCGAAGGTGACCATCGCCGTGCGGCCCGACATGGTCATGGCCGCCCACGGGTGGTGGTTCCCCGAGGAAGAGGGCGCGGAACCCTCCCTGTTCGGGGCCTGGAAATCGAACATCAACCAGTTGATCCCCATGGGCAGCCAGGGCGAGGACGGCCTGGGGGCCCCGCTGAAGAACCTGATGTGCCGCGTCTACAGAGTCGGCGGCCGAAGGGGTGGGTCCGATGACGAGCAAGGCCAGGCCTGAATTCGGCCTGCTGATCGACTACGAGTACTGCACCGGCTGCCACAGCTGCGAGATGGCGTGCGCCCAGGAATACAACCACAAGCCGGGGAACTCTGGAATCCGGGTGTTCGAGGTCGAACAGACGCTGCCGGACGGGAGGGAGACCCTGTCCTTCTTCCCCTTTCCCACCGACAGCTGCCTTCTCTGCCCGCACCTGACCCGCGAGGGCCTGGACCCGGCGTGCGTCAAGCACTGCATGGCCGCCTGCATGCGGTACGGCAGGATCGAGGACCTGGCCCGGGCCGCGGGGGAAAAGCCGCGGATGGTGCTCTGGGTCCCGCGCTGACCGCGTCCGGCCCGCGCGGGCTCTATTGTTCTTTTCCCGGGAACTGGGTACACTTCTACCCATAGCGCCCCGGGTGCGCGCCCGTGCGGGCCCGCCGGGCCGACGACGCCAACGCTGTTCACCCTAGGAGGATTCGATGAAGTACGAAGCGATGAATTTTGAAAAACTGCTGGGCACCGATGGCCTCAGCGATCAGCTGCTGGCCAATCATTTCACGCTCTACAACGGCTATGTGGCCAACACCAACAAGCTCATCGACGAAGGCGCCGAACTGGAAAAGCAGGGGAAGGCGGCAACGCCCCAGTACGCCGAGATGAAGCGCCGGTTCGGCTGGGAATTCAACGGGATGCGGCTGCACGAACTCTACTTCGAAAACATGGTCAAGGGCGGATGCGCCCCGGGGAAGGGTTCGAAGCTCTATGCCGCGATCGCGGAGGCTTTCGGGTCTTTCGAGAACTGGGAAGCGAACTTCAAAGCCGTCGGCGCCATGCGCGGCATCGGCTGGGTCATCCTCTACTACGACGCCAGGGGGCGCCGGCTCTACAACACCTGGATCAACGAGCACGACGGGGGACACCTGGGCGGCGCGGTGCCGCTGCTCGTCATGGACGTCTTCGAACACGCCTTCATTTCCGATTACGGGCTGAAGCGCCCCGACTACATAGGCGCGTTCATGAAGGCCGTCGACTGGGCCGAAGTCCAGAGGAGATTCGAGGCGGCGACCTAGGCCGCCGGGAGCCGGGGGCCGCCCCGGCTCCCCGTCCGGCCTGCCGGGGTCAGACGGAGGCATCGGCATGCGCGGCAAGCAGATGCCCCAGTTCGAAGAGACGGCAGAAGCCGTTGCGCATTTTCAGAAGGATCGCCCCCTGGCCGTCCTCCTGCTGGAAACGGGCGGCGACAGGGGCGATCCTGCCCGCAAGCTCCGGGCCGGTCACAAGCGCAAAAAGCTGCATCATCTCCACGGAGCGGTACAGCGCGTTGAGCAGGTGGTCCCAGTCCGATACGCAGGCCAGGGCGGCATCGGCAAACCGCCGCTCCAGCTTCCGGATCGCCCCCGTCATCGACTGCCGGTCGTCGGCCGCGATCGTCACAAGGCCGAGGAGGGCGAACGCGGCGCGCATCGCCGCCGCCGACCGGGCGGCCGCCGTGCCGCCCGCCCGCGCCTGACTGCCCGCGTTCCGTATCAGATCCGCCGCAGGTTCGTTCCCCTCCGCATACAGGCGCCCGAGCGCATCGAGGCTGTTGTAGATGGCGCATGAGGCGTTGGCCAGGCGGTCCTCGAAGCTCCGGGCCCCCCGGCGGCCCTGTTCGAGGCGGCCGATGCGCTCGTCGACAAGATCCCCGCAGGCCGGTGCGCCGCCGAGCGTGCGCGCCAGGATCGACAAGACGCCGGCGGCGCCGTCGGCGCCGAGGAGGATCTGGCCCCGGACGTCCCCTTCCCGCTCCGCATAGGCTTCAAGGTATGCGCGCCCCAGCGCCTCCAGGCTACCTCCCGACGGCCCCCGCCCCGTAGGATCGGTCATGGCTCCCCCCAGTTTCCCGGGGCCCTGTCCGGTCCGGACGGACCCCGCAGTAATAAGGTAGCAGATTTTCCGGCCCGGGGCGGCCGCTATCGGCGCCCGGGCCGCGGGCTGGTATAATGGGGGCCCTATGCTACAGATCCGGGATGTGATTGTCGATCCGCCGCTGGTTCTGGCCCCCGTCGCCGGACACACCGATTCCCTGTTCCGCCGCCTGATCAAGGACCTGGGCGGGTGCGGGCTCGTGGTGTCGGAGCTGGTCAGCACCGAGGGGCTGACCCGCCGCCACGCCGGGACGGCCCGCATCGCCCGTTTCGCCGAGGAGGAGCGCCCCGTCGCCATCCAGATCTTCGGGTCCTCGAGCGCCCGCATGGCCGCATCGGCCGCGATGGTCGAGGCCATGGGCGCCGACATCGTGGACGTCAACGCCGGGTGCCCGGTCAAGAAGGTCGTCCGCCAGGGCGGGGGCGCCGGCCTGCTCTGCGACCTGCCGCGGCTGGAGGAGATCCTGCGACAGGTGCGCCGGGCGGTGCGGATCCCCCTGACGATCAAGATCCGTTCCGGGTGGGACCACAACTCCATCAACGCGGTCGAAGTGCTCAAACTTGCCGAGGATTGCGGCGTCGAAGCGCTCTCGATCCACGGACGGACGCGCAGCGATCTGTTTTCCGGGAAGGCGGACTGGGACATCATCGCGAGGGTGAAGCGGGCGGCGCGCATCCCGGTCGTGGGCAACGGGGACGTCTTTTCCCCGGAAGATGCGGTCCGGATGTTTCGGGAAACGGGGGTCGACGGCGTGATGATGGGCCGCGGCGTCCTGGCCAACCCCTGGCTGATCCGCCAGTGCCGGGACCGGCTGGCCGGCAGGCCGGTTGGCGCGACCAGCCTGCGGGAGAGGGCGGAGTTCATGGCCGGCTACCTCGAGCGCATAGCCGGGGAGATGCCGCCGGCCGTGGCGCTGGGCAGGATGAAAAAAGTCGGGGGGTACCTTTGCAGGGGGTTCCCCCAGGGCGCCCGCCTCAGGGAGCGGATGCACGCCGCGCGTTCGGTCGGGGAGGCTTTCGAGGCCTACCGCGCCTACCTCGCACGGGAACTGCCGCCCGGGTAGCAGCAATCAGGCGGATTCCTTCCTCCTGCGGCGCAGATCGATGAGGGCGACCACCCCGATGCTCACAAGGTAGAGCAGGATCATCGGGATGGTCCAGACGATGAGGTTCAGCGCGTCCGGCGTCGGCGAGATGATGGCGGCCAGGATGACGATGCAGAGAATGGCGTACTTGAATTTGCTGACCAGGAACTTGGCGCTGACGAGCCCGAACAGGGCCAGAAACCCCGCGAGCACGGGCATTTCGAAAATGATCCCGAAGCCGAGCAGCATCATGTTGGTCAGGTCGAGGTACTCCTTGATGTCGATCATGGCGTCGAACGAGCTGCCCAGGTTGATCAGAAACGCGTAGGCCCTCGGCAGGACGAACACGTAGCAGAACGACGCCCCCAGGACAAAGAGGATGACGGAAAAAACCAGGAACGGGATGACGTACCGCTTCTCTTTCCGGTACAGCCCCGGCGCGATGAATTTCCAGACCTCGTACAGCGTCAGCGGCAGGGTCAGGAAAATGCCCCCCAGGAAGGCCACCTTCATGTACAGGGTGAAGGGGGAGGTCAGCTTGGTGAAGATGAGCTTCTCGTTGGGCAGGATCTCCGTCAGCGGGCGGGAGATGAAATCGTAAATCGGCTTGGAGAAAAACAGGCTGAGGACGAATCCCGTGAACAGGTAGGCGGCGATGTGCAGCAGCCGCTTGCGCAGCTCGTCGAGGTGCTCGAGGAAGGACATCTTCCCCGCTTCTTCCTCTTCGGGCGCGGCCGGCTCGGATTTCTTGTCCAACTCCGTGGTTTTCGCGCTCATGGAATAGTTTCGGATCCCGCGGAGTCGGCGGCGCCGCCGCGATCGGGGGACTCTTCGGTCAGCAGGGAGGTCGCGTCCTTTTTTACGTCCTCGATGATTTCGCTCATCGCCTCTTTTTCCTTGTCGAGGCTCACCTCATCCTCCCACGTCTGCTTCAGTTCGTTGGAAGCCTTCTTGAATTCGGCCATCCCCTTGCCGATGGTTTTTCCGATGTCCGGCAGCTTCCGGGGCCCGAAGACGATCAGGGCTATAATGAAGATAATGATGATTTCCTGCATTCCCAGAGAGCCCATCGAGCACCCGCCTTCCGGTCCGTTTCTTCCGGGCCATGAGGAGAGTCTAAAGGAGCCCATAGGCTAAGTCAAGATTCCACCATGGTGTGCCGGGGCCGGCGCCGGCCCCGGCGGCGCGCCGTGGCGGAATCGTCCAAATCCTTCTGCACGCTTGCATGCCTGTCGGAATTTTGTCACTATACAAGGTCGACCGTATGCACGGGGGGGGGGTCCAGGAAGATGATCTGGGGCCAAATGATTATGAAACACAGATTTGCCATCATGGTTGTCCTGGTGCTTCTGCTGAGTTCCCTTGCGGTGGGATGGATCCAGGGCGGGGCCCTGGCGCCCGCGGAGAATCCGGCGGAGACCTCCACGGGCGAGTTCCTGACGAATTTCACCGAGGCCCTGGACATCATCCAGAAGACCTACGTGGAGGACGTCGGCCCGGACAAGCTCGTCTACAGCGCCATCAAGGGGATGCTCCGGGCGCTCGACCCGCACTCGAACTTTCTCGACCCCAGGGAATTCGCCAGCCTGCGCGAGGACCAGCACAGCCGGTACTACGGGCTCGGGATCCGGGTGCGCCCCCTGCTGCGGGACCGGGGAAAGGTCGTCATCGTGGAGCCCCCGTCGATCGGCACGCCCGCGCAGCGGCGGGGCCTGCGGGCCGGGGACGTGATCACGCACATCGAGGGGGAGCCGATCGACGACTGGACCTCCGACGAGGTGGTGGACCACCTCCGGGGGCCCCAGGGGACGAAGGTGCGCATCACCGTGGAGCGTCCCGGAGTCGGCGAGCCCCTCGAGTTTTCCGTGGAAAGGGACGAAATCCCCATGGAAACCGTCCCCTATGCCTTTGAAATCAAGCCCGGGATCGGCTACGTGAAAATCGACCGGTTCGCCGAATCCACGTCGGAGGATTTCGAAAAGAAAATGGAGGGCCTGCAGGCGGAGAATCTGTCCGGATTGATCCTGGACCTGCGGGACAACCCGGGGGGGCTGCTGAGCCAGGCCATCGAGATATCGGATTTCTTCCTGCCGCGCAACGAAATCATCGTCTCCACCAAGGGCCGCGCGCGCGGGTCCGTGCAGACCTACCCGGCGCCCAGCGTCGAGAAGATCAAGGTTCCGACGATCGTGCTCATCAACCAGCACAGCGCCAGCGCCTCGGAAATCGTGGCCGGCGCGCTCCAGGACCACGACCGCGCGCTGATCGTGGGGGAGACCAGTTTCGGGAAAGGGCTGGTGCAGACCGTCTACACGCTCGACAACAATACCGGGATGGCGCTGACCACGGCGAAGTACTACACCCCCAGCGGGAGGCTGATCCAGCGCGATTATTCCGTGTCCAGCTTCGAGTACTACTACATGAACGACGCGGGCGCTTCGATCGTGACCGGCGGCGGCCCGCGGGAGGTCAAAACCACCGACAGCGGCCGCACGGTGCTCGGCGGCGGGGGGATTACGCCCGACATCATCGAATCGGTGCGGGAACTCGAGCGGTTCGAGGGCATCCTGGCTTCGAAGGATGTGTTCTTCCAGTACGCCCGCAGGCTGATGTCGGGGGAGGTCGCCGCCGCGGCGGACTTCACCCGGAAGCTCCAGGGCGCCACGGCCGGCGACGTCCCGGATCTGACCATCACCGACGAGATTCTCGAAGATTTCAAGGAGTATGTCCGCGGCCGCAACATCCGTTTCGAGGACGAGGACATCCTGCAAAGCAACGATTTCATCAAGAGACGGATCAAACAGGAAGTCTACACATCCACCTTCGGGATCCAGGAGGGCTACAAGATCGGCATCCAGGGGGACCGACAGGTTTTAAAGGCTCTGGAGGTATTGCCTGAGGCCGGATTGCTGATGACATCAGGCCGGAAGAAACCGGCAACGGAGGATCAGAACAACTGACGCCGCATTCCATCCCTTCACGGTCCGGCAGCTTCCGGGGTCGTGGGAATCGGGCCGGGAACCATGGAATGCGACCGAGGGCCTGATCCTGCCGAACCGGGGCACGTGAAGCTCTACCGCTGATTGGGGAATGCCGTATGCAGGGGGATGCGGTCCGGTTCTGGCCGCAAACATATCGCAAGCCATGAATGCAGGAGCTTGGCTGTCCGGAATCCGTGGGAAAGGCCTTCGGCCGGGGGTTTCCGGATATACCCATAGGGGCCCAAAACAATGAACACATTCAGGCCTGGATTGATACTGGTACTGGTGTGCTGCGCGCTGCTGGTTGCAGCGATCAACGGCGGGCGGGACGCCGTCACCTTTTCCGCCACACTGGAGGACGCCGCCGCAGAAACCGGCAAGATGTCCTCCATCGCGGGCAACGGCTACGTGCCGAGAGATGCGTCGGAAGTCCTGCAGGCGTCCCACCGGAAATACCTGGAAAGCTGCATGCTGTTTCAGGCCGGGGAATCGGAACGGGCGCGCGACGCATTCAACGCGGCGGTCGACCTGCTGCTGACCCCGGACTGGGATGCGGCCTCCTCGCTGCACCTGAACCATTTTTTCCAGGAAATGATGCAGAGAATCCCCGGGGGGCAGGCGGGGTCTCCCGTAGACGGCAGCGGCCCGGAGCTGTTCCTCCTGGAAATCAGCCCGTCGCTCGGCGACGAGTTCGACACGGCCCGGCTGGCCGACGGCGGCTACGGGATCCCCATCTCCGTCAACCGGATGGTCGTCCGGTCCCTCTACTACTGGCTCAACGACGGCGGGCGGTTCTTCGCCGACGGCCTGAAGCGTTCGGGGCAGTACCGGCCCATCATCGAAAGAATCTTCCGCGAGGAATCGGTGCCGCTCGATCTGATGTACCTCGCCCAGGTCGAGAGCCTGTTCAAGCCGACCGCGTTTTCCAGGGCGCGGGCCAAGGGGATCTGGCAGTTCAACACCAGCACCGCCCTGCAGTACGGCCTGTGCGTCGCCGAGGATATCGACGAACGGTCCGATCCCGAGAAATCCACGCGCGCCGCGGCGCGCTACCTCAAGGACCTCTACAGGGCCTTCGGGGACTGGAACCTCGCGCTGGCCGCCTACAATTGGGGCGGCGCAAGGGTCAAGCGGCTGATGCAGGAGACCGGCGTCGGCGATTTCTGGGCCCTGGCCCGTGCGGGCGGGGGCATGCCCAACGAGACCAGAAACCACGTCCCGCTCATCCACGCCAGCATCATCCTGGCGCACAACGCGGAAATCTTCGAGCTCCCGACCGAGCTTGATCCCTACGTCGAGTACGTCGAAATCTCCGTCCCCAGACCGGTCGACCTCTGCGAGGTGGCCAGGATTCTCGACATCACCGTCGAGGAGATCCGGCGGCTGAACCCGGCCCTGACGGCCTCGAGGACCCCGGCCGGCTACCCCGGGTTCCGCCTGAAGATCCCCGCCGGCAGCGACGTGCACCTGCGGGAGCGGCTGGCCACCCTTGCGATGATGTCCGAAAAGTACTCCTAGAGCGGGGGGACCGCAAAACGGTGCCGCGCGGCATGCCTTTTTGCCGGCACCGTGTATAATAGGGAGGTTTTTCGGTCGAGCCATAACAAACCCGTGCCGGGCATCGTAGTAAACGGTGTCCGCCTTTGTTACGAGTCCACGGCATGAACAGTTCTGACGACAGAGCACAGGGGCCCCCGTCCGAGTCCGGCGGCCGGCACTCGAAGTTGAGCGCCAACGCCGCGCTGTGGGAGGCCTTCCGCATCTCCGTCGACTCCATCTGGTCGCACAAGCTGCGGTCCTTCCTCACCCTGCTCGGCATCATCATCGGGGTGGCCTCGGTCGTGGCGGTGGGGGCCGCCATCGAGGGGCTGGGGCGCTATGTTTCCGACAGCCTCGAGGGCGTCCTCGGGAGCAACAGCTTCGTCGTGACGCGCATCGGCCGGGTCCGCTCCTTCGACGAGTACGAGGAGAAGATCCGGAAGAACAAACCGGTGTATCTCATCGACATGAAAATAGTCCGGGAACGGTGCGACAACTGCGAGGCCATCTCGCCCGAGCTCAGCCGGAGCGATACCGTGAAAAGGGGCAACCTGGTCTACGATGAAGCCAACATCAACGGCACCAGCGAGGAGTATCCCCAAATCAAGGAGCTCGAGCTCGCCGAAGGGCGTTTCCTCTCGGCCGTAGAGGTGGCGTTCGGGGCTCCCGTGGCCGTCATCGGTCACAGGATACGGGAAGAGCTTTTCGGCCCCATCGACGCCATGGGGAAGGAAATCCGGATCAGCGGCGACCCCTACACCGTCATCGGCGTCGAAGTCGAAAACGGCAGCCTCCTGGGGCAGTCCATGGACACGAGCATCTACGTCCCCTACACGGCGTTTTTAAAGAAGTACGGCACGCGGCAGTCCATCGCGTTCCGCGTCAAGTCCGCGTCGGCCGAGGGGTTCCAGTACACCCAGGACGAAGTGCGGCAGATTTTGAGGGCCCGGCGCAAATTGAAGCCGAACCAGGAGGACAATTTCGACCTGTTCGCCACCGAGGAGATCCAGAATACGATCGGGGAGCTCACGGGCATGATCACCATGGTCGTCATGCCCGTGATCGTGATCTCGATGGTGGTCGCCGCGATCGTCGTCATGAACATCATGCTGGTGGTCGTCACCGAGCGCACGCAGGAAATCGGCATGCGCAAGGCCATCGGCGCCAGGAGGAAGGACATCCTGCTGCAGTTTCTCGTCGAATCGGCTCTTCTTGCCTCGATCGGCGGCGCCATCGGGGTCCTGCTCGCCTACGGCATCAGCGCGGTCGTCGAGGCCGCCACCTCGATCCCCATGTACATAACCGTCGCCTATATCCTGTTTGCCATCCTCTCCTCGGGCCTTATCGGGATTATTTCCGGCATCTACCCGGCCTACCGGGCGGCCAAGCTCGACCCGATCATAGCCCTGACGCGGGACTAGGGCGCCCAAGGGCCGGCGTTGGCCACGAAGGAATTGGACAGAATCCGATGATCGTTTACAAAGAAAACCTCTCCATGGCGCTCGACACGATCGTGACCCACAAATTCCGGTCTTTTCTGACCGTGCTCGGGATCATCATCGGCATTGTCGTCGTGATTCTGGTCGGCTCCATCCTGACGGGGCTCAAGGAGGATCTTGTCTCCCAGATCGAGGAGTTCGGGACGAACAACATATTCGCCTTCCACATGAGCACCATGAGCGCCGGCCGGCGATCCCGCGACGAATGGAAGCGGAAACCGCTGACGACGTCCGACGCCGAAGCCATCCTGGCCAACTGCCCGTCGGTCCGGGACGTGAGCTGGCGGGGGGTGGCCTTCCGGTCCTCCATGCGGGTGTCCTACAAGGGCAACACGGTGCGCAGCGCCGATTTCATGGGGGTCCCGTCCAATTACGGGGCCGCCGCGAACGTGAAACTGGAGCGGGGCCGCTTCTTCACCGAGTCGGAGAATGCGCACCGGATGCCGGTCGTGATCATCGGGCCGGATGCGGCCGAGGCGATGTTCCCGAACGCGGACCCGCTCGGCAAGCAGATCCAGATCAACGAGCATCCCTTCACGGTGGTCGGGATTACGGAGAAAAGCAAGAGCAGCCTGCTGGGGGGCCAGGGGGACAGCTCCGTCATCATCCCCTACAAGACCTTCCGGGGCCTGATGCCCTGGGAGGAGATGCTTTTCCTGATCATCCAGGCAGAGACCGGGCTCCGGGACAAGGCCAAGGATGAGGTCGAGAGCCTGCTGCGCATCCGGCGCAGGGTCAAGCCTTCGGAGGAGAGCGATTTCGACCTGACGACGGCCGAGCGGATCAGCCAGCAGCTCGACTCCATGATGCTGGCCGTCAGCGTCGGGGCCATCGCCATATCCAGCGTGGGCCTTCTGGTCGGCGGCATCGGGGTCATGAACATCATGCTGGTTTCCGTTACCGAGCGGACGCGGGAAATCGGGGTCCGCAAAGCCATCGGCGCGACCAGGCGGGACATCGTGCTGCAGTTTTTGTTCGAGGCCATGACGCTGGCCGGCGTGGGGGGGGTGCTCGGCATCCTTATCGCCTTCGGAATCAGCGCCATGATCCTCGTGCTGTTTCCCATGCTCCCCTCTTCGATCCCCCTGTGGTCGGTCGTCGCGGGGATCACCGTGTCGGTGGCCATCGGCCTCATTTTCGGCGTCTGGCCCGCGCGCAAGGCCGCGCTGCTCGACCCGATCGAAGCCCTGCGGTACGAATGAGCCGGCCCCGGGAACGGTTCTCGGAATACGCGAAATCGGTGTCCCCCGCGGGCGGTTTGCCCTACTCTGACCCGGTGCACGGAATGGAAGCAACCGGCCCCGGGGCCGGAGGGTCCATGGCGCATGCATCTGTGACGACGATCGGGCGGAGAGGCTTTTTGAAACTTCTCGGCCCGGGCATCACCATCCTGTTTACCGTCCGGGGAATGCCGGCCGCAGGGCAGACGGGATTCGCCCGCCGGCAGTACCCGGACGATTTCAACGCGTATCTCCGCATAGCCAAGGACGGAAGCGTCGCCTGCTACACCGGGAAAATCGAAATGGGGCAGGGGATCGTGGCGTCGCTCGGGCAGATGCTGGCCGAGGAACTCGAAGTCCCCTACGAAAGCGTGCGGATGGTCATGGGGGACACGAAGCTCTGCCCCTGGGACGCCGGCACCAACGGATCCCGCACGATCAAGTATTTCGGCCCCGCGCTGAGGGCGGCCGCCGCGGAGGCGCGGGAGGTCCTCATCGAACTGGCCGCGGAACATCTCGGGCTGCCCGCGGACCGGCTCGTGGCCTCCGGCGGCGCCGTCTGCGACAGAATGCGGCCGGAGAGGAAGGTGGCCTACGGGACGCTCGCCCGGGGGGAAACCATCGAGCGGCATCTCCGGGAGAAGCCCGGGCTCAGGCGGCCGGGCGACTTCAAGGTCTGCGGGAAATCCCCGAGGCGTCCCGACGCCCTTGCGAAGGTTACGGGCGCGGCCGAGTTCGCCGGCGACATCCGGGTTCCGGGCATGCTCTACGGCAGGGTCCTGCGGCCTCCCGCCCACGGGGCCAGGCTGGTCCGGGTCGATACCGCGGCCGCCGGGGCGGTCCCGGGCGCCCGTGTTTTCGTCGACGGGGATTTCGTCGGGGTGGTCCACCCGCTTCCGGATGTGGCCGAGAGGGCCCTGGCCCTGGTCGAGGCCCGCTACGAGCTGGGCACGGAGAGCGTCGACGAGGAGACGATCCACGACAGGATCCTCCAAACCCCCGCGCGGGACAACACGGTTGAGGACAGGGGGGACCTCGGGCAGGGGTGGAGCCTCTGCAGCCGGCGGTTCGAGGCCACCTACCGCACCCCCTACGTCGCGCATGCGGCGATGGAGACCCACAGCGCGCTGGCCGACGTGCGGGCTTCGGGCGCCACCGTGTGGGCGGGGACCCAGCGCCCGCTCGGCGCCGACGCCGAAATCGGCCGGGCCATCGGCATGCAGACCCGGGACGTCCGGGTCATCACCCCCTTTGTCGGCGGGGGGTTCGGGGGCAAGAGCCAGGTGGGGCAGGCGGTCCAGGCGGCGCGGCTGTCCAAACTGGCCGGCGCGCCGGTCCAGGTCGCATGGACGCGCGAGGAGGAGTTTTTTTACGACACCTTCCAGCCGGCGGCCGTTGTCCGCATACGTTCGGGCCTGGACCGGGACAACCGGATCGCCGCCTGGGACTACCATGTCTTTTTCGCCGGGGACCGGTCCTCGCAGAACATCTACGACGTGCCGCACGTGCGGACCATTTCCCGGGGCACCGGCTTCGGCGGGGGTGGTCCGCACCCGTTCGGGACCGGCGCCTGGCGCGGGCCGGGGAGCAACACGAACATCTTCGCCCGCGAATCCCACATCGACCTCATGGCGGCCGCGGCCGGGATCGACCCGCTCCAGTTCCGGCTCAGGAACCTGTCCGACGCCAGGATGCGACGGGTCGTCGAGGCCGCGGCCGGGCAATTTTGCTGGCAGGCCGGCAGGGGGTCGGGCGGGCGGGGGCGCGGGAT
Source organism: uncultured Acidobacteriota bacterium (assembly GCA_964651155.1). GTDB lineage: Bacteria > Acidobacteriota > UBA6911 > UBA6911 > UBA6911 > UBA6911. The sequence continues at coordinate 61,161 of CAZYXB010000003.1, forward strand.
GGTGTGCCTCGACTACCTGGGGACGTATGTCGCGGCCATGGCCGAGGTCCGGGTCGATCCCGCAAGCGGCGCCCTCGGCGTCGAGCGCATCGTGCACGCCCAGGACATGGGGCCCGTCATCAACCCCGAGGGGGCCCGCGTCCAGATCGAGGGCGCGATCACCATGGGGCTCGGGTACTGCCTCGGGGAGCAGGTGCGCTTCGAAGGCGGCAGGATCAAGGACCTGAATTTCAGCGCGTACCGGATCCCCCGCTTCTCATGGATGCCGCAACGGATCGAAACCGTGCTGGTCGAAAACCACGGGATCGATCCTTCCGGGTGCGGCGAGCCCCCGATCGTGGGCATGGGGGCCTTGATCGCCAACGCGGTTTTCGACGCCACCGGCATCCGCTTCCACCGGCTGCCGATCACGCCCGAAGACCTGCGGAAGGCACTGGCCGGGATCCCCGGGCGGCCGCAACCGGGGCCCGTATGACGGTACCGGCCTACAGGACACACATCATCGGGGCAATGCTGCAATGTCGTTTTGGCAACGGGTCGGACTAGCCTGCGTGACGGAGCTCGGCTACTGGGCCATCCTGGGCATCGGCAGGACGATACGGTGGCGGACCGAGGGGTGGGCAAACCTCGAGGCCGTCCACCGGGAGGGGAGCCGGTTCGTCGGCGCCTTCTGGCACAACAGGATACTGATGACGGCCTACTTTCTCCGCCACCGGGGCATCGTGGCCATGATCAGCCGCCACCGGGATGGGGAATACATCGCGCGGGTCAGCCGCCGCCTCGGATTCGCCGCGGCCCGGGGTTCGGGCAGCCGGGGCGGCCGGGGCGCCGTCGTCGAGCTGCTCCGGGCCCTCCGCCGCGGCCGGGATGTCCTGGTCACCCTCGACGGCCCGCGCGGCCCGCGCTACAGGGCCAAACCGGGGGCCGCCTATGTCGCGGGGAAAACCGGCAGCCCGGTGCTCCCCTTCACCGTCGCCGTCGACAGAAGCTGGGCGCTGCCGAGCTGGGACGGGTTCATCGTCCCGAAGCCGTTCTCCCGGGCGCTGGTGATCTTCGGGACCCCCATCCGGGTCGGGCCGCACCCGGGCCCGCAGGAGCTGGGGCGCATTCAGAGCGCCATGGACGACCTGGGCCGCCGGGGCGACGCCTGGCTGGAAAAGTGAGGCGGCGCTTCTAATTCCGGCATAAGGCTTGCTTTTTCCACCGTCAATTTCTATCATTGGTGTTTTTGAATTTATGCTCGAGCCGCGAGCGGAGATGCATCGATTATGAAGAGAACGTTTCAACCCAACAACAGCAAGAGAAAAAAGACGCACGGCTTCAAGGAGCGCATGTCGACCAAAGGCGGCCGGCTGGTGCTGGCGCGGCGGCGCGCCAAGGGGCGCAAAAGGCTGACGGTCAGTGGATAAACACTCTTCCGGAAAGTTCCCCCGCTCCCGCCGCATCGTCCGATCCGCCGACTACAAGGCGATCTATGAAGGCGGGATACGGGTGCACTCGGAGAATTTCGTTCTTTTCGCCAGGAAAAACGGAATCGGGTTCTCGCGCCTGGGCCTTACGGTCTCCCGGAAAGTGGGCTGCGCCAGCGTCAGAAACCGAACCAAAAGGCTGTTCCGGGAGATATTCAGAAGATCCTACGCGGAGGTACCGGGCAACCTCGACCTGATCGTCAACCCCAGGAAGGGATGCGCCGGGAATCCCTACGGGGCCCTGCGCCGGGAATTCCTGGCCGCGGCCGGGAGAATCGCCCGGGCGGGATTGCCCGGGGGGCCGGGGAAACATGACACACCGATCGCCGACGACGGCGGCCGCCCGCATGCGGGGGGCGGTTCTCTGGGTGCTGAAAAGCTATAAAAAGTACCTGTCCCCCCTCCTGCCCCCGGCCTGCCGCTTCGAACCGACCTGCTCGGTCTACATGTACCAGGCGATTGCCCGGAAGGGGCTCCTCAAGGGGCTCGTCCTCGGGCTGAAGCGGATTGCACGGTGCCACCCCTTCTCGGCGGGGGGGTACGATCCCGTCCCGTAGGGAAGGGCCGGCGCAGCAGGTTGCGGGACGCATGGCCGTGGACGCAGACCGCCCGGAACATTCAATCGATACCCAGGCAGGGCCCGAATCCCCTGCCGCGATCCGATAGTGGTGCTATGGAAAAGAGAACCGTTCTGGCAATCGCGCTGTCGTTTATCATCCTGATGGCGTTCGACTACGTCTACAAGAAGTACTACCTTCCCGAAGAGCCCCCCCGGGAGGAGGCCGCCGAAACTGCCGGCGCCGCCCCAAGTGGCGCCGCCCCAAGTGGCGCCGCGCCGGCAGTGCCGTCGGAGCCTCCGGCGGCCGGCATGATCGCGCCGGCGGCCGGCATGGCTGCCTCGGACACCGACACGGCCGCCGTGGGGCCGAACAAGGTCGTCGTCCAAACGGATCTCTACAGCGCCGTTATCGACAACCGGGGCGCCGTCCTGGAGAGCTGGATCCTCCACGGGTACCTGTCGTCCTCCGGCGGGGAATTCGACATGATCGCCGCCGGGGACCAGGGCGAAACATGGTCCCGGCCCGGATCGCTCTATTTCGAGGACGACGCGATCACGGAGCTGGCCAACGGCCAGTTCTACGAGGTCACCGTCGACGGGGAGCCCTACTCGGGCGGCCGGCTCGCGCCCCCGGTCGATGTAGTGCTGACGCTGCGGCGCGGGGACCTGCAGATCCGGAAACAGTACAGCTTCCACCAGGAGAACTACACCATGAACCTTGCCGCCTCCTTCACCAGGGGGGGGGAGGGGCTCCGGGGGCGGTTCTTCCTCGGGCAGGATCTCGGCCCCATCGAGGAGTATATCGAGGGGCGGCGCACGGAGCTGAACGCCACGTATTTCGACAGCAAGAAAATCCAGCGCGAATCCCCCCCCAAGGACAAGCAGGGGGACGTGACGCTCTCGGGCAACATCCGCTGGATCGGCCTGGACATGCACTACTTCACGGCGATCGCGATCCCCGATCGGCCAGTCGCCTCCTTCGATATCCGCGGGTATGAAACGAAGACGGACCTGAACAAGGACACCCTGGAGCGGAGCCTGCTCAGCATCAAGGTGCCCGTCGACGGGTCCCTGGACTGCCTGCTCTACATCGGTCCGAAGAAGCAGTCCAGCCTCAAGGCGGTGACGCAGTACGACCTCACGGGCGTGATCGACTACGGCATGTTCTCGATCATCGCCATGCCGCTATTGTCGGCCCTGCAGTGGATCCACAGGTACGTCAACAACTACGGGTTCGCGATCATTCTGCTGACGCTGATTCTGTCGCTGCTGTTGATGCCGCTAAGGCTCAAGCAGATGTTTTCGATGAAGAAGATGCAGGCGATCCAGCCCCAGGTCAAGGCCATCCAGGAGCGCTACAAGAAGTACAAGAAGACCGACCCGAAACGGGGAGAGATGAACCAGGAGGTCATGGCGCTGTACAAGGAGAACAAGGTCAACCCCATGGGGGGGTGCCTGCCGCTGCTGGTCCAGTTCCCGCTGCTGATCGCCTTCTACTCGCTGCTGGCCAACTCCATTGAGCTGCGCCAGGCCCCGTTCATCGGGTGGATCCAGGACCTGTCGGCCAAGGACCCCAAGTTCGTCCTCCCGATCGTCATGGGCCTGACCATGTTCCTCTCACAGAAAATGACGCCGATGGCGCCGACGGCGGACAACTCGCAGGCCAAGATGATGCAGTTTCTGCCGATCGTCTTCACGTTCATGTTTTTAACGGTCTCGAGCGGCTTGAACCTGTATTTTCTCTGCAGTAATATCTTCCAGGTCGGATTCCAGAAAGTCTACGAGCTGGTCGCGGGTGAGGCAAAAAATGGCGGAAAGCCAAAACCAGGGAAAAAATAGCGGCCTCCCGGCCGGGCAGGTGCTCGACACCTGCCAGAGGATGATCGACTGCATGCGCCTCGACCTGACCGTTACAGGGAGCGAGGAGGAGGGGGTGCTGCGGATCAACCTCACCGGCGCGGACCGGCCCTGCCTGCTGTCGAATTCGGCATCGCTGCTCAACTGCCTCGAGTATCTCCTGGGGAGGATCTACCGGGGGACCCGGGAGGAGGCCGCCGGCGTATTCCTGGATTCGGACGGGTACTGGCGGCACCGGGAGGCGGAGCTGAACCTGCTGGCCGCAATGGCGTCCGAGAAGGTCCTGGCCATGAAAAAGCCCCTCGGGCTGCAGCCGATGACCCCGCGCGAACGCAGGATCATCCACCTGGCCCTGGCCGGAATCGAAGGCGTGGAAACCAGAAGCAGCGGAGACGGCGACAACCGCAGCATCACCATCTACCCCTCCTAGCCGCAGCCTCCCGATCTGCGGCCCCCGAAGGCCGAATACTATGGCCGATCCGACCGATACCATATGCGCGCTCTCGACCCCGCCCGGGCGTTCGGGCCTGGCCGTCATCCGGGTCAGCGGCCCGGGGGCCGCGGCAATCTACGGGTCCCTGTTCCGGCCCAGAACGGGGCCGCCGGCCCCGCCGCACGGCCGGGCCGTGCTCGGGCGCATCGTGGACCCCGCCGGGGGGGCGGACATAGACGAGGCGGTCGCCCTCTACTATCGCGCACCGAAATCCTACACGGGCGAGGACCTGACCGAGTACTCCATCCACGGGAGCCCCGTGCTCGTCGACGCTCTGCTCGACTGCCTGTGCCGGTCCGGAGCCCGGCTGGCCGTACCCGGCGAGTTCACGATGCGGGCGTTTCTGAACGGGAAGATGGACCTGGCCGAGGCCGAGGCCGTCCGGGACACGATCGACGCCGCCACCCTGTACCAGGCGCAGGTGGCCGCCCGGCAGCGGTGGGGGGGGATGGCCGAAGCCATCGGGCCGGTGCGGGAGCGGCTGACGGGCCTCATCGCCGGCCTGGAAACGGCGGTGGAATTCGTCGAGCAGGATCTTGCGGTAGACGGACGCGCGGAGGTGACGGCCAGCCTCGGTGACCTGAGAGGCCGCCTCCGGAAATGGATCGACTCCTTCGAAAGGGGCCGGATCGTGCGGGAGGGGTTCAGCCTGGCCGTAGTCGGGCGGCCGAACGCGGGCAAAAGCAGCTGCTTCAACGCCCTGCTGGGGCAGGAGCGATCGATTGTGATGGACCTGCCCGGGACCACGAGGGACCTGGTGTCGGAACACACCAGCATCGGGGGCATCCCCGTCCGGCTGCTCGATACGGCCGGCGTCGGCGCCCCCGGAGACCCCGCGGCGATGATCGGGGCCGACCGCACCTACCGGGCGATCGCCGATGCCGACGCCGTGCTGCTCGTCGTCGATCGAAGCAGGGGCCCGGGCGGGGAGGATCTTGCCTTCAGGGACCACCTGAAGCCCCTCCGCTGCATCGCCGTCTTCAACAAGAGCGACCTCGGCACGGCGTGGACCCCCGGGGAGATCCTGGAATTTGCCGGAGTGTGGCCCAGCATCGAAGTGTCGGCCAAAACCGGCGCAGGAATCGACAGGCTCCGGGGCATGATCTTCGAAAGCCTGTTCGGGCCGGGCACCCCGGACCAGGGCGGCCTGCTCGTCACGAACCTGAGGCACCGGCAATGCCTGCAGACGGTCGAAGCGGAGCTCGAAAAGGCCGCAAACGCCTTAGGCCATGGCCTTTCGGAGGAGTTCGCGCTCGTCCACCTCCACCAGGGGCTCAAGGCGCTCGGCGCCATAACGGGCGAAACGTCCGTCGAGGACATACTGGAAGAGATCTTTTCCCGGTTCTGCATCGGGAAATAGGGTTTTGCCCTGGGGGGGGGCCGGATGCGACAGCCCGAAACGAGCTACGATGTCGTCGTCGTCGGGGGGGGGCACGCGGGCTGCGAAGCCGCGGCGGCCGCGGCGCGCCTCGGGGCCCGGACCGCCCTGTACAGCTTCGACCTGGACGGGCTGGCCGAGATGTCGTGCAACCCGTCGATCGGGGGCATCGCCAAGGGGCACCTGGTGCGGGAGCTCGACGCCCTGGGCGGCATCATCGGCGAGGTGGCCGATGCAACCGGGATTCAATTCCGCCTGTTGAACGCCAGCCGGGGCCCCTCGGTGCAGGCTCCCCGGTGCCAATCTGATAAAGCCAAATACTGCAAAGAGATAAGGAGAGTGCTGTCCCGGTTGGAGACCCTGGAACTCCACGAGGCCGAGGTGGCCCGCGTCCTGGTCGACGGCCGGGCGGCCGCAGGCGTCGAGCTCGCGGACGGGACGAGGGTGCGCGCCGGCGCCGTCGTGCTGACCGCGGGCACCTTCCTCGACGGGATCATCCACATCGGGTACGACACCTTCCGGGCCGGCAGGATCGGGGAGAAGGCGTCGGTCCGGCTGGCCGAAAATCTGCGGGAAATCGGGTTTCCCACCGAAAGGCTCAAAACCGGAACGCCCCCGAGGCTCGACGGCCGGACCATCGACTTCAGCCGGTTCCAGGAGCAGAGGGGGGATGACCATCCCACGTTTTTTTCCTTCCGCACGACGGAGGTGCGGCTGCCGCAGGTTTCCTGTTACCTGGGCTACACCAACGAGGCGGTGCACGGAATAATCCGCGCAAATATAGATAAATCAGCACTTTACGGCGGACGCATCCACGGAATCGGCCCCCGCTACTGCCCCAGCGTCGAGGACAAGGTCGTCAAGTTCGCCGACAGGGAGCGCCACCAGCTGTTTCTCGAGCCCGAGGGGCTCGACACGGAGGAAATCTACCTGAACGGGCTTTCGAGCAGCCTGCCGGTCGATGTGCAGCGGCAAATGCTCGACGCGATACCGGGTCTGGAGACGGCGCGCATGCTGCGGCCCGGCTACGCCATTGAATACGACTTCGTTCAACCGACGGAACTCGTGCCGACGATGGAAACCAAGAGGGTCAGCGGGCTCTATCATGCCGGGCAGATCAACGGGACCACCGGGTACGAGGAGGCGGCCGCCCAGGGCTTCGTCGCCGGAGTGAATGCGGCCAGGAAGGTATTGGGGGAGGGGGAGGTGACGTTCCCGCGCGAGGACAGCTATATCGGGACCATGGTGGACGACCTCGTCACGAAAGGGGTCGACGAGCCCTACAGGATGTTCACCTCCCGGTCCGAATTCAGGCTCCTGCTGCGTATCGACAACGCGGACCGGCGTCTCCGCCCCACCGGGTATGCCCTGGGCCTGGTTCCGGAAGCCGAATACCGAAAATTCCGGGAAAAATACGGGGAAATCGACCGGCTGCGCCATTTTCTGAAGGAGAAGCGGTGGCGCACGGGGGACGCCCGGTGCCCCGATCTGGACGAAAAGGTGGCTGTCGAGGCGGTCAAGGGGTACACGCTCGAGGAGATCCTGCGCCGGCCGGGGATGGAGCTGGGGTTGTTCGAACCGCTGCTGAGGAAGTACGGGATGGCGCCGTCGGACCCCGAGATCGGCCGGATTGCGGAAATCGAGATCCGGTACGAGGGCTATATCGAACAGCAGGCAAGGGATGCGGAGAAGATGCGCCGCACGGGGAAACAGCGCATCCCGACCGATTTCGACTACAGCGGCATCGACGGGCTGAGCCGGGAGATGAAGGAGAAGCTCGGGCGCGTCAGGCCCGTCGACCTGGCCATGGCCGGGAGGATTCCGGGCATGACGCCCGCCGCCGTTTCCATTCTCCGCATCCAGCTCGAGATGCGGAAGGCGGCGGGGAAGAGCGCGGACGGGGACGCGCGCACCGGGGCCCGGACGGGGCCGCCGCGGGCTGCGGGAGGGAGCGGGGACAGTGACGGATCGGATTGAAGGCCTGCTCCGGGACGTCGGCCTGCCCGCCGACCGGCAAACCGCCGGCCGGATCGAGCGCTACGTCTCGCTGCTGGAGAAATGGAACGCCCGGATGAACCTGGTCGCCTCCAACGACTGGGGCCTGATCGCCCCGCTTGTGCAGGAGGCGCTTTGGGCCGCAGGGACCTACCCGGAGGGCGCCGTGACCCACCTCGACATCGGCAGCGGGGCCGGGTTTCCCGCCGTCCCCATGCGCATTCTGATCCCGCGCATGCAGCTCGACATGGTCGACAGCAGGTACAAGCGGGTGCGGTTCCTCGAGACCGTGGCCGTGGAGCTGGGGCTTTCGGGGATGCGGGCCTTCCACGGGCGCCTCGAACAGTTCCTCGAGGGGCGAAAAGGGTGCTGGGACTGCATAAGCTGGAAGGGGCTGAAGCTTCGGACCAGGGACCTGGAGTCGCTCCGGGGGCGTGCGCACGCACAGACCCAGTTCTGGATGTTCCACGGGCGGGAACTGCCGGTGGAGGATCCCGGGTGGGTCCTCGAGGCGTTCCGGAGGATCCGGCTGGAGGACTTCCCCCGCAAACCCGGCTGGAGGCTGTCGGTCTTTCTCCCCGGCTAGCGTTTCACGTGAAACACAGGCGGATTCCGGCCCGTCCATGCGCAGAGGATTTGTTTCCTGACTTCCGAATAGGCTAAAGAAAAAGCCGTAAGTCCTTATTATACAATACCTGTTTTGCGAAATTGGGTGTCCCGCGGGCCCAATGCCGTAATGTGTGTCCGAACCTAAGCGCCCCAAGTCCGGTACGATCAGCATTCAAGGTATCGACAAAGCCAACGGGTATCGAGGAGTCAAAACGACAGGCTCCACTCGTGACCCGGAGGAAGTGGATCGTCTCGTGGCATTGGGGAAACGTTTCATCCGGCGCCAGCGGAGACAACCGGCACCCCTTCCCAAAGATCAGCGAGACAACGCAGCCGTTCTGGATTTCGTGCAAACACTTCGCACAAATTGCCCGGCGATCCAGAAGAACGGGAAATCCTGCCCCAAACGATTCGGATCCGCAGCAAATGCATGAAATGCTCTACTGATGGCCGGGGTGCCCCATTTCGAAAGACAAAGATCTTTCTCCCCGGCTGGCGTTTCACGTGAAACGCTCTCCCCCCCCCTGTTTCCCATGAAACACAGGCGGATTCCGGCCCGTCCATGCGCAGATGATTTGTGTTTCCCCTTCCCTTTGTGATACTCTCTGCTGGTTCGCGTTACTCCAAACCTTGGACGTGGAATCGTGCCCCGGGCGTCTTCCGCCGGAAAACTACGGACGATGCGCCGGCAGTGGGGGCCTGCACGGAACAGATGGCTAAAATCATTGCAGTGACCAATCAGAAGGGGGGCGTCGGGAAAACGACGACGGCCATTAACCTCGGCGCCGCTCTTGCCGTGGCGGACATGCGCGTCCTGATCGTCGACACGGATGCCCAGGCGAACTGCACGAGCGGCCTGGGATTTTCCAAGGGATCGGCCCGAAGCCTCTATCACGCCCTGATAGAGGGGACGCCCCTGGGGGATATCGTTCTGGACACGGAGCTCGACAGCCTGAAGCTGGTGCCGGCCGACAGGAATCTGACCGGGGCCGTCATCGAAATGCTCGATCTCCCGGACCGGGAGTTCCGGCTGAAGACGCTGCTGTCCCCTGTCTCGGAAAGCTTTGATTTCATTATAATTGACAGCCCACCCTCCCTGAATATCCTGACCCTTAACGGGCTGGTGGCGAGCGACGCCGTCCTGATCCCCATCCAGTGCGAGTATTTCGCCCTGGAAGGGCTGTCGGACCTTTTCGATACGCTGGCCCGGGTGCGCCGCTCCCTCAATCCCGAGCTCCTGATCCAGGGCATCCTGCTGACGATGTTCGATGAAAGAACGAACCTGAGCGACCAGGTCCGGGAGGAGGTGCGCAACCATTTCCCCAACCACCTGCTCGAGACGGTCATTCCCCGCAACGTGCGGCTGGCCGAAGCCCCCAGCTTCGGACAGCCGGTCCTGCTCTACGACATCCGGTCCAAAGGCGCGGACAGTTACATCAAATTAGCCAGGGAAATACTACGACATGAAAAAAAAGGTATTGGGTAGGGGCCTGGATGCGTTGATTCCGGAGCACAGGAAGACCGACATCCCGTCCAATGAAATCGACACCGACAGGATAACCGCCAATCCCGACCAGCCGCGGCTGCAGTTTGACGAGAAACGCCTGGAGGAGCTGGCCGTTTCCATCCGCAAGAACGGAGTCCTGCAGCCGATTCTGGTCCGCCCGTTCGAAGGCGGCTACCAGCTCGTGGCCGGGGAGAGACGGCTTCTGGCCGCCCAGCGGGCCGGATTGCTCAAAATACCCGCGATCATCCGGGAGGTGCCCGACGACCGGCTGCTCGAACTTGCGCTGGTGGAAAACATTCAGCGGGAGCCGCTGAACCCCATTGAAGAGGCGCAGGCCTATGAAGAGCTGATCGCCGCCACCGGGGAAACCCAGGAAACGGTCGCCGAACGGCTGGGCAAAGACCGGAGTACGGTAGCCAACTCCCTCCGGCTGCTGAAGTTGCCGCCGGAAGTCAAACGCCTCGTCAGCGACGGGAAGCTGTCCCCGGGACATGCGCGGGCGCTGCTTTCCTCTAGCGCCGGGGCCTCGGAAATGGGCAGGATGGCCCGGGTCATCATCGAAAAAGGGTGGTCCGTGCGGGAGGCCGAACGCTGGGCCCGGCAGAGCCTGGCGCCGAAACCTCTTCCCAAAATCGAGGACCCCAACGAGGCCGCCGCGGCGGACCGATTGCGCAACCTCCTCGGGACCAAGGTGGAGATTTGCCCTAAATCCAAGGAAAAAGGAGAGATACGTATTCATTACTTCGGCCGGGATGAACTGTTGCGTATCTATGGACTATTAACCGAAAGAGCGGGGGGTACGGAGTAGGCTTATGGGATTAGGCAAGGGAAAATCCAACGGTGAAATCGCAAGCTTTCTTGGCAAGGGGACGGAGGTGACAGGGGACATTACCTTTTCCAGCGGGATGCGGGTCGACGGCATCATTCGAGGGAAAATCCGGGCTGACGCATCCTTAATTATTGGAAAAGAAGGAATTATAGACGCGGAGGCCCGGGTCCGGAAGGTGGTCGTCCACGGGGAATTCCGGGGCACCCTGCGGGCGGCCGAACGGGTGGAAATCCACAAGGAGGGGAAAGTTATCGGCGACATCTATTCCCCGTGCCTGATCATCGAGGCCGGCGCCACGTTCGAAGGGTCCTGCAACATGGGGGACCAGGACGCGGGCACAACCGCAGGGGACCGTGACATGCCGGGTCGGGAGGCGCCTTCCGGCCCCCCGGCCGATGCCTCCGCTTTGCCGGGGGAAGACCGGTAATGCCGGGGATTTAATCCGTAGATATCTTCAAGGATTTCAGAAACCTGGCATCTTCGGGCGTGATCTGGAGCTGCACGGATTCCCCGGTGGCGCTGTCGGGGTCTCCCGGCCCCTTCTTGCCGCCCCTTTGGCTGCTGCCGATTTTGGCCTCGATCACAAGCAGCAGGTCGTAGCCGGCCTCGCGGATTTCCCTGAGGTACCCGTTGATGCTGGCCGATTCGGCGAGGGTTTCGCTGATAGCTTCTCCGAGCTGTCGGATGATACGTCCTATGGCGTCATCGGGCATGCGGTGCTCCCGGGTGATTTCGATAGCCTGTCCCGGCTACAGTGTACGCTTCCGCCGGGCGGGTTTCAATCGCGCGTTTTGCGGGGGGGCGCAATCGGGCCGGCGGTGTGCACGGGGATTTAAACTTAATCGGGTCAGATACTTGAATCCTGTCGAAAAGAGGCATATTCTTTACCTTTTGCCCTCTTTTATGAAACCTTTCGTCGGGCGAACTCGTAGTATTCGTCGATGCGGTATTTTCGGAGGAGTGGATGAGCAAGAAGAAAAAGCTGTATCTGGCTTGCGGTGGCGCGGCATTGCTGGCCCTGATCATTATCACGAGCGTTTCTTCGAAACACAGGGGCGTGCCGGTGCAGACCGCCAAGGTCGAGCGCGTGGACCTGCTGACCTCTAAAGTCACCGCAAGCGGTGAAATCCGCGCCATGAGCTTTGTCGACCTTCAGTCGGAGGTCGCCGGCATCATCACGGACCTACACGTCCGCGAAGGTGGGAATGTCCGGGCGGGGGACCTGCTTCTGCAGATCGACCCGGTGCAGACCGACGCCGAGGAAAACATCGCCGACTCCCAGTACAAGCAGGCGGTCATGGATGTCCGGAACCAGGAAATCGAGATAACGAACACCCAGCTGCAGCTGCAACGGGACCAGTCCAGCCTCAGCCAGGCGCGGGCCGAACTCATACAGCGAGAGAACAACTACCAGAGGGAACAGAACAGCTTCGCGAGAAGGCAGAAGCTGCACGAGGAGGGGCTCCTTCCGCGCGACGAGTATGAATCCGCCCAGAATGCGCTGAAATCGTCCAAGGCGCTGCTCGACATCCAGAGGGAGAATATCAAGCAGATCGAGATGCAGCTGGATTTGACCAGGAACAAGATCGACCAGATGAAGCTGAACCTCGACAGCACCCGGCAACGGGAACGGCAGGCCCAGTCCAATCTGGTCAAGGCGAAGGACCAGTCGAAGAAAGCGACCATCCGGTCCCCCCTCGACGGGGTGATCACGAAGCTGTCGAAGGAGAAAGGCGAGCGGGCCGTCCCCGGGAACCTCAACAATCCCGAAGCGACGATCATGACCATCGCGGACCTGAGCACGATCCAGGCCGAGCTCAAGGTGGATGAAACGGAAATCGTCGGCCTCGCCCTGGGCAATGTCGCCGAAGTCCAGGTCGACGCGCTCCCGGACGTGGTCTTCAAGGGGGATGTCACCGAGATCGGGAACAGCCCGATCTCCGGCACGTCCCAGCAGGAATCGAAGGATTTCAAGGTGGTCGTCACGCTGCAGGAGCCGTCCCCCAAACTCCGTCCCGGAATGTCGTGCACCACAGACATCACGACCGACACCCGGAAGGACGTCCTTGCCATCCCCATCCAGGCCCTGACGATCCGCGAGGTCGCGGTCGACGACAACGGGGTGTATCATGAGCCCGACCTGGACGCCAAGGGGGCGAAGGCCGTCGTCGAGGCCAATTCCGGGGCGGACAAAAAGCCCAAGAAGGAGCTCGAGGGCGTTTTCACCGTCGACGCGAACCAACGGGCCCGGTTCCGCCCGGTCAAGACGGGTATCACGGGCGAAACCAATATCGAGGTGATCGAAAACCTCAAAGACGGCGAAGAAATCATCACGGGGAGTTTCCAGACCCTCCGGAACATCAAGGACGGCGACTATGTGACCGTCAGCAACAAGAACAAGGCCCTATAGACAAAACCTGAAGGATTTTCGGGAATACAGAGGTATGCAATGAGCGGAACGAATGGATCGGACGCATCGGCCGTCAAAGTCATGATACAGATTGAGGACATGTGGAAGACCTATCAAATGGGGACGGAGGAGATCCATGCCCTGCGGGGGGTGACCTTCCAGATCATGAAGGGCGAGTACCTCGCAATCATGGGGCCCTCCGGGTCCGGGAAATCCACCCTCATGAACCTGATCGGATGCCTGGACACCCCCTCGAAGGGGAACTACTTCTTGAACGCGCGCCTCGTGTCGGAAATGGACGACGACGAGCTGGCCCACATACGGAACAAGGAAATCGGTTTTGTGTTCCAGACGTTCAACCTGCTCCCCCGGGCGTCCGCCCTGCATAACGTGGAACTCCCTCTGATCTACAACGGAACCCCCGCCCACGAGCGCAAGGAGCGCGCGATCCAGGCACTGCAGTCCGTGGAACTGGGGGAGCGCGTTTATCACCGCCCCAACGAACTGTCCGGCGGACAGCGCCAGAGGGTGGCAGTCGCCAGGGCCCTGATCAACAATCCTTCCATCATCCTGGCCGACGAACCGACCGGGAACCTGGATTCGGCTACCAGCAGGGAAATCATGGCCCTGTTCGACAACCTGCATGATCGGGGCAACACCATCATTCTCGTCACCCACGAGCCCGACATCGCCGAACACGCCCACCGCGTCATCCGGCTCCTGGACGGCCAGATCGCGATCGACGAGATGTCGAAGCGGGCGTCCTAGGCCGCCCGCCGCCCCCGGGCAAGCCGCTGCCGATCCACCAGGCCCAGCGCCCCCGGGGATCTCTCCCGATGCCCGGCGGAGGATTGCGCAGGCCCGTGCGGCCGGCCGGTCCCGGCCGAGCGGTTCCGGGAGGACGGCGGCGTCCCCCCGATGATTCTCTCCTCGACGAAGGCAGTGCGCCGGAAAGCCGGCAGTGTGCCGAAGGGCCGGCGGTGTGCCGGAAAGCCGGCGGTGTGCCGAAGGGCCGGCAGTGTGCCGGAAAGCCGGCAGTGCGCCGAAGGGCCGGCGGGATCCGGGCAGGCTCAAATTGACAGCTGTAGCGGGCTATGCTAGTTTCTTCGAAGACACGCGGGAGGGCGCATGAATTTTTCGACGCGAGAGGCCGGGGATGTCGTCATCATCGATCTTGACGGCAAGGTTCTGCTGGGCGAAGGGGATGTCGAGATCAAAACGACCGTCGACAACCTGATCCACAAGGGCACGAAAAAAATTCTCCTGAATCTGACCCGGGTCCCGTATATAGACAGTGCGGGGCTGGGGGAGCTCATCCGCTGTTTTACGGCGCTGCGGCGAATCGGCGGCAGCTTCAAACTTTTGGCCCCCAATGCGCGCATCATCGACCTGCTCACCATTACCAACCTGCTGAACGTGTTCGACTGGTACGACGAGGAGTCTGCCGCGCTGAAGAGTTTCGCCGCTGATGCATAAGAATACCCTGTCTCTCTTCCTCCTGATCTGCTTCGCGGTCCTGCCCCCGTCGGGCGCGGGGGCCTCGCCGCAGCAGATGGGGGACGTTTTCTCGGAACACCTGCTGCTGCGCCTGCCCAAAGAACGGGTTCTTCTGGGCAGGGAGACCATCACGGAGCTCGAACGCTTCTACCAGTTTCTCAACCGGGCCCTCAGCGTGAAGCTGCCCGGCCGGATACTGATGCTGGTCGACTGGGATCTCCCCGTGAGCAGCGTGCATTACCGGGAGGGCAGCATCACCGTCGGCATGAACCAGCCGGCGGCATCCAGCCCGAGGTCCTTCCTCCTCGAAGAGTCCATGCGTGAACTCGCCCGCTTCGGCCTGCTCGAGCTCTCCAGGGGCGCCGACCGCCCGGAGTACACGTTCCTGTACGAGGGGATGATCGAGATGCTCGTCAAGGAGTTCAGCCACACCACGAGAAGCCTGGAAAGCGCGTGGGTCCTCGCGCGGTTTCTCGATGAAATGGGCCGGCTCGGGCTGGAAGCGCAGCGGTCGTGGGCCGATTTTTCGCAAAACCGCCGCAGTTTCAGGAATGCGGCGCCCGGGATCACGCTCCTGGTGACGATCCGGGACCTGAAGGGGAGGGACACGCCGGGGAAAATTTTCGAGGCGCTCAAGCGGGCCAACCTCTCCCGCAGCCTGCAGGACGTGTGCAAAGCGGACGCGGCGGAAGTGGAATCGCTCTGGCTCGAGGCGGTGCGCGGGCGCCGCGTCCCGGACTCGATAACGATCGCGACCGACCAGGAGGCGCCGCAGCTGGACGAAACAGTCCGGGTCCCCGAACAGGTGCAGGCGGGGGAGCGGCTGAAGCTCCGGTTCCTTTTCAGGAAGAGTTCCGGCATTGTTCTTCCCGAGGGGGTGTTTGTCCGGGACGAACGGACCGGGAACCTCCACGCGGCCGAGGCCGATTCCGGATACATTTCCGGGACAATTCCTGTTGAGGCCGGGGTTGCCCCCGGGGAATACGGCTACATCGTCACCGCCATAGACGAATCCGGCAATCTCAGGTCCTGGAAGGGGAGCTACCGCGTCGGCCCCCGGTAGGCCGATCGAAACCCGCGCCGGGGCCCCCGCGCCCTTACCGGTCGCGGTTGTTCCTGACGCGCGCGATGGATTCCTTGAGCTGTTCGGACGGCTCCATCCCCTGGGCCTTCTCGTAGGCCTTCAGGGCCTGGTCCCATTGTTTCATCTTCTCATACACCAGCCCCAGCCGCAGCTGGACGCCCGCGTTTTGGGGCAGCAGGGCGGCCGCCCTTTTCAGGGATGTTTCCGCCTCCGAATACTTTTTGTCGAACAGGTAGGCTTCGGCGAGGTTGTAGAAGATGTAGCCGTTGGAGGGGTCGAACTCCCCGGCCTTCCGCAGAAGGTCGGTGGCCTGGGCGAACTGTTTTGCGGAAAGGGCCTCCGTCCCCTTCCCCAGGTAGGCCTTGCCGAGCAGCCCCCCGATGGCCGTCTGGTTCGGGTTCATGGACCGGGATTTTTCCAGGGCCGAGATGGCCTCGTCGGTGCGCTTCATGTTCAGGTAGCTGATGCCCAGCATCGTGTAATCGGTCCAGTCCGGTTTGCTCAGGCGCAGCGACTGGGTCAGGTCGGCCGCGGCTTCTGCGTAGTCGCCGAGGCGGTAATTGGCAGAACCCCGCAGCCGGTAGAGTTGGGCCTTGCTCGTTTCCGGGCTCCCGTCCTTGTCGGCGACGGGCTTCCCCCTGTCCAGCGCGGCGACGCAATCCCGGTATTTCTCCATGTTGAAGTAGGCCTGGGCGAGCCCGAGGTAGGTCGAGAAGGCCTCGGACCCGAGCTCGACGGCGCGCGCGAGGGATTTGGCCGCCAGGGCGTTGTCTTTAAGGTTCAGGTAGCACAACCCGAGCAGCCGGTGCCCGAATTCCCAGTCCCGGTTGTTTTCAAGGTCGTCCTGCAGCTCGTGGATGGCCTTTTCGTATTCGCCCCGGTTGTAATGGGCCACGGCCTCCTTGTAGCCGGCCCGGGCGGCCGGGATGGTCCCGGCCCCCGCAAGCGATACAATGAGTGCACTGCACAGTAGGAAACGATTCCGCATGGTCTCTCCCGGTTGTTGGATCCGAACAATACCCGTCGTATAGGATGACGGGCCGGCCCCGATGTCTCAACCGGTTTTTGACGCATCGGGGTGCGGCCCTACGGTTTGATTTGGAGCCGTTTGAGTTTTTCGCTCAGGGTCGTTGCGTTGACCGACAACAGCTCGGCCGCTTTCTTCTGGTTCCCGTTCGTTTTTTCGAGCGCCGCCAGGATCAGCTTTCTTTCGTACTCGGCCACCTTGTCCTTGAGCGATGCCGGCTCCAGGGAGAACGCAAAGGACGTTTCCGGGGGAGGGGCGGCAATGTTGCCGGGAAACAGGTCGGCCGTGATGCGGTCTTCCGGCGCCAGGACCACGGCCCGCTCGATGACGTTCTCGAGTTCCCGCACGTTCCCCGGCCAGGGGTAGTCGATCAGGACCTTCAGCGCCGGCGGGGTCATCACGAGCCCGCTTCTGCGGTTCTCCCGCTGGTATTTCTCCAGGAAATGGTTGACCAGAAGCGGGATGTCCTCGGGCCGTTCCCTCAGGGGCGGGATCCTGATGGCGATGACGTTCAGGCGGTAGAAGAGGTCGTCGCGAAAGGTCCCCGCGCGGACGGCCGCCTGCAGGTCGGTGTTGCTCGCGGCGATGATGCGGACGTCCACCCGGATGGTTTCCAGGCTCCCGAGCCTCCGGAACTCGCGTTCCTGGATGACCCGCAGGAGCTTTGTCTGGATTTCCATGGAGATCGTCGTCACTTCGTCCAGGAAAAGGGTCCCCCCGTCGGCCGCCTCGAACAGCCCCTTTTTGGTGCTGGTTGCGCCGGTGTAGGCGCCGCGCGTGTGCCCGAAGAGTTCGCTTTCCAGAAGATCCGGAGGGATGTTCCCGCAGTTGACGGCGATGAACGGGCCCCGGCTCCTGTCGCTGGCGGCATGCACGGCCTTGGCCACCAGCTCTTTGCCCGTCCCGCTTTCCCCCTGGATGAGGATGGTGGTGCGCCGCGGCGCCGTCTGGGTAATAAGGTCGAACACCTGCCGCATGCCGGCGCTTTTGCCGATGATGTTGTGGAAGCTGAACCGCTCGAGGAGCGAGTCCCTCAGCCTCCGGTTCTCCTCCAGAAGGTGGCGGTGCTCGAGCGCGTTCCTGATCGAGAGCAGGAGCTTGTCGTTCTTGAAGGGTTTGGACAGGAAATCGAACGCCCCCAGCCTGGTGGCCCTGACGGCTTTTTCGATGGACGCGTACGCGGTCAGGATGATGACTTCCGGCCGGTTGTCGGCCGTTGCGAGCTCTTCGAGCACCTGGAGCCCGTCCAGTTCCGGCATCATCAAATCGAGAAGCACGACGTCGTACTCCCCGCTCCGGATCTGCCCGAGGGCCTGCGCGCCGTCCTCGGCCAGGTCGACCGCGTAGGATTCCGCCGACAGCAGTTCCGACAGGACCTCCCGCATCACGAGCTCGTCATCGGCGACAAGTATCCGTCCGTTCGTATGCATGTTCCTTCATCTTAGTCCAGGATTCGGGGGCGCACAATCCCGAAAAGGCTTTCTTCGGCCCCGCCGGCGGATCCCGCCGTCGGGGCCCGGCGCCGGGGCGCTGGTGAGGGGATGAGGGGGACTACTGAAGCCGGATCGGCAGTTTGAGGGTGAAGCGGGTCCCCAGGCCGGCGGCGCTGTCGACCAGGATCCTCCCGCCGTGCTCCTGGATGATGCCGTAGCTGACCGAAAGGCCGAGCCCGGTTCCCTTCCCGGTGGTTTTCGTGGTGAAGAAGGGGTCGTAGATCTTCTTCTTGTTCTCCTCGGAAATGCCCGCGCCGGTGTCGGCGATATCGATGACGACCATCGAATCGTTCAGGGCCGTTTCGATCGTCAGGTCCCCCCCGGAGGGCATGGCATCCCTGGCGTTTAGAAACAGGTTGACGAACACCTGCTGCAGCTTCCCCGAATTCCCGTAGATCGCCGGAAGCGACGGGTCCAAATTCGATTCCACCCGGATGCCGCTCCCCTGGAGCTGGTGGTCGAGCAGGGCGAGGCTGTCGCCCAGGAGCCGGTTGACGTCGAGCGGGCTGAACTCGCTGCCGCTCATCCGTGAAAAGTTCAGCAGCCCGTTGACGATCTCCGCCGCTCGGAAGGTCTGGGTCTCGATCTTCTCCAGTATGGGTTTGCGCTTGTCCGACCGGGGCAGGCCCTTGAGCAGCATCTGGGTATAGCTGGAGATGCCGGCGATCGGCGTGTTGATCTCGTGGGCGATGCCGGCGGCAAGCAGCCCGATGGAGGAAAGCTTCTCGGACTGCAGAAGCTGCTTTTCCAGTTCAAGCTTTTCCGTGATGTCGTCGAGGACGATGAGCGATCCTGCGCTCCCGCGCGCGGCATCGCCCGAGAGGGGGATCAGGCTCAGGTTGACGAATCTGGGATTTCCGGCCCGGTTCTCCAGGTAGAGTTTCGCCATGTTGGCGGGCGAGGACAGGCCCCAGCCTTCCGTCCCGGTGACGGTGTGGATCGAAGCCAGGATGTCGGCCGGGAAGAGGTCCTCGACCCGGGAGCCGACGACGTCGGCCCGGGCGGTGGCGTAGAGCCGCTCGAAGGCGCGGTTGCAGGCGGTGATCCTCCCGGAGGGGGCCAGGGCGAGGACGGCCACGTTGATGCTTTCGATGATGTTTTCGGTGTACGCCCGGAGCTTCTCCAGCTCGAAGGCCTTGTTCTGGACCGAGCGGTACAGGTTGGCGTTTTCGAGCGCCATGGCGGCGTACCCCGCCAGCGTTTCAAGCAGCTCGAGGTCTTCGGTCGAGAAATGCCCCCTGCCGGTGCGGCCGAGGGCGATCGCGCCGGTGCGCCGCCCGTGGAGCCTCAGATCCAGGACGTGGGAGAATCCGCGCTCGGCCAGCAGCGGGCCGGCAGATTGCAGGCATCCGGCGCCGCCGGGGGCGCCCCGGGGCCCGTCTTCGGCGCTGAAGAGGTCCTCCCCGCGGAAGGAGCCGCCGGAGGCCCCAAGCCCCGGGTCCCCGGTCGCGCTCAGGCGGAAAAAGCCCCGCAGCACGGGATCGGCAAGGAAGATGGCGACCCTTTCGATACGGAACGTCCTGGAGATGCGGTCGGCTACGGCCTGCAGCAGGACGTCGAGGTTGATTTCGGAGCTGAGTTTCCGGGCGAAATCCCCCAGCCCGGTCCTGGCCTCGAAGCTGTCCCGGTAGAACCTGCGGTCCAGGCGGTTCTGGACGGCGTTGCGCAGCGGCGCAAACATCAGGGCGACGGCCAGAACGGCAAGGCAGACAACCAGGAAATCGGCGTCGGGCGCCACCCGTTGCGCCGCGTGCCCCAGAACGAGGGCAAACAGCAGGTAGAGGGCCAGAAGGAGGCTGCTGGCTATGACATAGGCGGCGCTTTGCCGGGCGATCGTTTCGACGTCCATCAGCCGGAACCGGATGACGGCATAGCCCACCGACAGCGGTATCAGGGCCAGCGAGAGCATGGAGGCTTCCATCGCGAAATGCGTCTTCACGCCCGACAGTGCGGGCAGGGCGTAGACCAGGCCGAACGGGAGGATCCCGGCCAGGGTCCCGTACCCCATCCACTTCATCTGCTGCCGGGCGACCAGGTCCAGGACCCTGCGGCGGTTCCCGAGCAGCAGGCATCCGCCGGCGGCAAAGGCCGCGACGAAATATCCGAGCTGAAGGCCGTCGATGAGGCCGCTCGCGACGGCCGTCCGCGGCAGCCCCAGGCCGGCCAGCCGCCCCGTGATCCACAGCCCGTGCATCACCAGGAGGCCGGCGGCGGGCGCGTAGGCCCACAGGGGGTGGATGTCCCGGGGCGCCCGGACGGGGAAACGGAGGCAGAAATGGACGAAAAGGGCCGGCAAAAGGAGAAACGCCAGAACCGACAGGCAGTACACCCACCAGTCGAGCGGGCCCAGCCTGGAGGTCCAGCTGTAGAGGTAGACGACGAACGCGGCCAGGCAGATGCCGTAAAAGTGGCAGGCCCGCGGCAGCCGGTATCCCCGGAAGAGGACGAACAGGCCGATGCCGAGATGAAGAAACGCCAGGACGGCGCGCAGCCCGTCGCGGGGGGAGAACACCCGCTCGGCCACCAGCCGGACCGCGACGTCCCTCGGCCCGCCCACGCCTTCGATGCGGTAGGTGGCCGTGGCCCCGGAGCCCAGCCGGTAGACGGTGTCGGAGTAGGCGCCGATATCCCCGATCTCCCGGCCGTCTATGGAACGGAGGCGGTCCCCGGGACGGATGCCCGCGGCTTCGGCCGGGCTGCCGGGACCGACGGCTCGAGCGGCGAGGATGCCGCCGTCGGTCCGCCACTCCACGCCGTCGGCCGGGACCGTCCAGGCCTGGCGGTCGCGGAAATTCAGGATGCCGACGAGCACCAGAATCCCGCCGAGCAGGAGGGCCGCAACGATTTTAAAGGGCACCGGAATAGAGTTCATGCGGCTGTATATATCCCCGTATGCAGACTGTACAGAAAGGGGACGCAATTGTTGTACCAGACCCTTCGAAGGGGGCCGGTTTGTTCGTGGCGGCAACCGTATGCCGCCAAACGCTTTAAATCTTTCCAGCCTCCCGGCGCGCCCGGGGACGCCCATGCCCTCCAACAAACTGAACCCGGACATTCAATATTTTGAATTACAGGAATTTGAGGCTGAGCCCGAAGCGGAGGGACCTTGGGTTGCGGTTCAGTACCATGACGCCGTCGGAGGCGGCGAGGACTTCTTCGCCCTGATTCAATATATTGCGAAAGTCCAGAAGAATTTCCCAGCCGCCCGCACTCAGGAATTTCGTCTCGATGGGGATGGCCTGGCGGATTGCCAGGTTCAGCGATTTCGATCCTATGTCGAGCGGGTCGGAAAACCAGTCGATGGCCGAGACGGGATTCCCGGGGTTCCAGCGGACGGTCGCCAGCAGGTTTGTGTTTGTTTCGGGGAGGAAGGCGTCGAGCTGCCCCGTGAGCGAATGGTAGTACCGCTGCCCGGCGTAGGCCTGGATGTTGCGGCTCAGGCCGTCGATGGTCTCCGACGCGTCCACGTCGGAGACGTGGGCGGCTTCGCCGTAGACGTAGGCGAACGAGCCTCGAAGGTTCGGCTGCAGGCGGCGGTTGAAGGTCAGGCGCATCCCCTGCTTCGGGGTCTGGTTTTCCCGCAAGTGGATCACCGTGCTTGTCTGGCTCTCCGGGGTGATCACCGTAACCATCAGCGGGATCCCGGGCCCCAGGGTGTTGTCCTTGTAGACGGCCGCCTCGACCGTGGTGTCCCGGGCCAGGGTCCGTTCAACCGCCATTTCGGAGTGCCGGACCTGGCTCATGCTGATGTCGTCGCCGACGACGGTGATCAGCGTCGGTTCCGAAAGGTCGAAGGCCTCCCCCGGCGCAAGCATGAGGCTGTTCGCATCGCTGGCGCGCCTGGAGGTGAAGGAGGTCGTGAAACGCCACCCGTCCGTCGGGGTCAGAACAATCTGCATCGACGGGTGGATGAACCCCCTGTCGGTTCCGTAGTGCAGGTGCGAGTAGTCGAACCCGTAGTGGATGGAAAAAAGGTCGTAGAGCTTCGTCGTTCCCTTCAGGCCGAAAGCGATCAGCTGGATTCCGGATTCCCTCGACCCCTCCTCGGCAGGCCCCTTCCCGTTGTAGTCGACGTTCATGCGCCCGTATCCGAACGATATGTCGTAGTCATGGCTGTCGTCGGGGCGGTAGTTGATCGTGTTGCGCACCCGCCAGTAGGCGCTTTTCCCGGCATCGAACTGCCCGGAGAAAATCATCCTGCTCTTTCGGCCCAGGGGTTCGGAGAGGGCAAAGTTGGTGATCACCCCGTTCAGGCTCGGATGCGGGCGCGATGCGTGGGGCTCGTTCCCGATGGGGGTGTTCGACGAAAGGCTCATCGAACCGCCGCGCAGGAAGGGGGCTTTGTCAGGCGCCCCGCCGCCCGGCGTGCGCACCGGCAGGTGCCGGAATATCATGCGGTCGTCCGAGGAGCTGCGCAGCATGGTTTTCAGGTCCCAGTTGCGCGGGTCGTCCTTGTCCGAAAGGTACTGGATGAGGGATTCCAGGGTTATGTCGAGCGACGTCGTCCGGTCGGGCCGGACTTCGAACCTTTCCGTGGCATGGGAACGGAATCCTTCGCGCCGGACCTGCACGTAATAGAGGCCCGGGTCCAGGTCGGAGGCGGAGAAGAGGCCGCCGGGGTTGCTGCGGATGCCCGTGACGGCGGGAACGTCCTCTTTGAGGGCCACCTTGACGATGGTGACGAGAGCGTTCTGCAGGGGATGCCCGGAGGCGCTTCTGATTTCGCCCGAGATGCGCCCGCGGTCCGCGGCCGCGGCCGGGGACGCCCCGGGGCACAAACAGGCGGCCAGAAGGACGGGGGCCAGAATCCGGTAAGGGAATCTCATTGCCGGTATGCCTCGTATCGAAAGATACGCACACTATCCGGGGTAGCCGGATTGTGCCCAGAGTACCACAGCACGCGACGGCGTGTCAATCCGTCAGGCCGCCGCTAGTCCTCCGGACGGATGTCGGCGTAGACGATCCTCGGCTCAAAGCCGACGGCCCCGGGCGGGACGGCGTCATCGGGGACTTCCAGGGTGATCCGCCTGCTGCCCGGGTGGATGTCTTCGGACACTCCCCGCGCGAGCGATCCGAGCTTGCCGCCCCCGGCGTCGAGGTACTCCATCTCCAGGAAAACTTCGGAGTAGGTCGCCTTCCCCGTGTTGCGGATCTCGATCCGGTGCCGCGCCGCCGGCCGAAAATCCCCGTTGCCGGGCGACAGGCTGGCCGCGGTGATTTGGAGGTCTTGCGGGGCCAGGGCGCGGATGGGCGTCGGCTCGAAGGTCTCGACAGCGGACTCCCCCTGCTCCGACCGCTGCTTTTCCATGCGGCTTCCCCGAACGGCCAGGTAGACGAACACGCATGCCAGGAGCAGGGTCAACCCGTAGAACAGGCTTCTCCGGAACTGAGATCCTTGTCTTTGCATACTCCCTTCCCCGCCATCCGCGGCTTCAGCCGGGCAAAACGGATGGGCTCGCTTCTTTATACCGTTTTCCGGCGGGCGTGTCTGCCAAAATCAGCATGCCGCTTCGGGCCCGGGCCGCCCGGCCGGGACGGGTGCTTTTCGTGCTTGGCGGCGCCACCGGGCTCCAGTATAGTGTGCACTGCAAGCTTGGCGCAATTCAAAGGACGGGGGCATGTATGGCGATTTTGCTGAAAGAGTCGGATGTCGAGAATCTGGTCACGATGGACATGGCGATCGAAGCGATCGAACAGGCGTTCAAACTCCAGGGGGAGTATAAGGTCGACAACGCCCCGAGGCGCCGCAGCCGGTTGAACAAGGGGATGCTCAACGTCATGAGCGCGTCGCTGCCCACGCTCGGATTCGCCGGACTGAAAAGCTATTCGGACATCTCCAGGAAGCACAGGTTCCACGTGATGCTCTACGATGCGGACGGAATGCTGGTCGCCGTCGTCCAGGCGGACAAACTGGGGCAGATGCGGACCGGGGCCGCCACGGGCGTGGCGACCCGGTACATGGCGCGGCCAAACGCCGCCAAACTCGGCATCATCGGGACGGGGCGGCAGGCGCGCGCCCAGGTCGAGGCTGTCTGCGCCGTCCGGCAGATACGCAGCATCGCCGCCTATTCGAGGGATCCGGAAAACCGCCTGAAATTCTGCGAGGAGATGGCCGAAAAAACCGGCGTCAAGGTCCACCCGGCCGAGACGGCCGAGGAGGCCGTCAGGGACATGGACATCATCGTCACGGCGACCACTTCCAAAACGCCCGTTCTGATGGGCGAGTGGCTGGCCGAAGGGGCACACGTAAACGCCATCGGCTCCAACGTCCTCACCAGCCAGGAGATCGACGTCGAGGCCGTGCGCAGGTGCGATTGCGTCGTCGTTGATTCCCACGAGCAGGCGCTGATGGAGTCCGGGGACCTGGTGCATGCCGTACAGAAGCAGGCGTTCTACTGGGAGGATGCCCGGGAACTGGGCCTGGTGCTCATCGGCGAGTACCCCGGGCGCGAAGACGCCCGGGAGATCACCCTTTTCGAATCCCACGGTATCGCCCTGGCGGACGTCGCCCTGGCGGCAAGGATTTTTGCCAAGGCGGAGGAGGAAGGGATAGGGGAACGGCTGGCCATCTGAAATGAGGGGCCGGCGGGCGGGCGGCGGCGCCCTGCCGCCGGCTGAGGGTTGCCCGGATGCATATCGAATACGAGGCGGTTCGGTCCGCGCCCGTTGACGCGATCGTGGCGCTGTACGCATCGGCCGGATGGTGGACGGAAAGCCCCGAGGGGAGACGCGTCATCCCCCTCATGATCCGGGGCAGCTTCTGTTTCATGGTGGCGCGCTCCCCCGGGGGGGGGGTTGTCGGGATGGGGCGTGTCATTTCCGACGGCCACAGCGACGCCTACATCCAGGATGTGGTGGTTCTGCCCGAATACAGGGGACGGGGAATCGGCGGAGAACTCGTCCGGAGGCTGACAGCGGTCTGCCGGGACAACAAGATAGGGTGGATCGGCCTGGTGGCCGAACCGGGAACCCAGGGCCTGTACGAATCGCTCGGCTACCGCCCCCTGGCCGGCTACCAGCCCATGCTCTACGGCGAATAGATGGATGCCCATTCTTTTCTGAATTTTGATTTCACCCCCGTAGGGCTCGACCACCACGCGGCGCTCGAGGAATTTTTGAGGCGATACCCCCAGCCGCTGTCGGGGTACACGATGGCCACGCTGTCGGCCTGGCAGGCCTCCTACCGCTACGGGTGGGCGTTCGCGTCCCCGGAAACGCTTCTGATCTCCTGGGACCAGTCCCCCGGCTCCCCGCGTCATCTGCTGCAGCCCGTGGGGCCCGTGCCCGCAGACGTGCGGGACGCGATCCTCGCCGGCGCCGCGGCCCTCCCCTACCCGCTGGAAATCGTCAACGCCTCCAGCCGGTTTCTCAAGGAGAACCCGGAGCTGCTGGAGCATTGTACCGCCCGGGAAGAGAGGTCCATGTCGAACTACCTCTACCGCGCCGATGCGCTCGCCCGGCTGCCGGGCCGGAAATACTCCAAAAAACGGAACCTGCTGTCCCAGGCGACGAAGCTGTACGCGTGGGAGTCCGAGCCCCTGACGGCGGAGGGGACCGGCGCCTGTCGGGAGGTCCTCGAGGCCATCGAGAAGGAGGAGAGCCCGGTCATGGAGGGGATGCTCGAGCGCGAGATAGCCGCGCTCGGCTACACCCTGGATCATTTCCGGGAGCTGGGCCAGCAGGGCCTGCTGATCCGCGTCGAAGGCTCCCCGGTGGCGTTTTCCATCTACGAGGCGATCGGCCCGAAGGCCGTCGCCGTTCATTTCGAGAGAGCCCTGCGCCGCTACAAGGGCCTCTACCAGGTCATAAACCGGGAGACCGCCCAGGCCGTCGCCGCGCAGGGGTACGAATGCATCAACCGGGAGGAGGACATGGGCGACCCCGGCTTGAGGGACGCGAAACGGTCCTACCACCCGATCAGGGTCGTGCCCGCCTTCATACTGACCTATCGCGGGCGGATATCCGCCTGACTCGCGGGGGCCCGCCCGACTCGCGGGGGCCCGCCCGACTCGCGGGGGCCCGGCAGAATCGCGGGGCCGTCTGCGGCGGGGCCAACCGCCCCGACCCCCCTGGCGCCCTTTCCCCGGCATTTCCCCGTGCCGGCGGGGCCAACCGCCTAATCCCTATCTGGAGGTTTACACCAAGCCTGTTTTGATCTATACTTACCCATTTCTAACCAGAGGTTGCACCGATGAATAAAAGGGATCTCAAGAAATTCAAAATCGCCCTGGAGAAAAAGCGCGACGAAATCCTTTCAACGGGCAAAAAGGCCCACTGGGAGAATATGGAAGACACGCGTCACGGGGATTTTGTGGATCAGGCCAGCGACGACAACGAAGTCCACGTGAACCTCCGGCTGCTTCAGATTGACGCCAAGCTGCTTCGGGCCATCGAGGCGGCGATCGACAGGATCGAGAAAGGGACCTACGGCATCTGCACCATCTGCGAGCAGGAAATAGGCCGCGCCCGTCTCAAGGCCGTTCCATGGACGTCGGTGTGCATCGAGTGCAAGGAAAAGAAGACGGCCTGATGCGGCAGGGAACCTGCCGCCGGGCCAACCTTTGAAAGCTCCCATCCGGGAACCCGGGCTCCCCCCTGCGGGGCCGGGGAACGAAAACCCTTCCACCATTTGATGTGTTGTTGCATCCGGGTACGCCCGCTGGAACTGCCGCCGGAAATGAGGCCGCCGGCCGTCGATGTATGCTATCCTACAAGTGCCCGGAGGCGGTCCATGCAGATAGAAACCCTAAAGGTCTTCTGTGATCTTGTTGAAAGCAGAAGCTTTTCCCGCGCCGCCCTCCGGAATTACATCACCCAGTCCGCCGTCAGCCAGCAGGTCAAGAACCTCGAGTCCAAGTTTGAAACGCAGCTGCTGCGCCGGGACGGCCGCTTGGTGACGCCCACGGCGGCCGGAAGGAAATTCTACGAGCACTCCCGGGCCATTCTCGACAAGTTCGAGTACCTGCAGCAGGAGATGCGGTCGCTCGGGCAGGGGGTGGCCGGAAGCGTCCGGGTGGCGACGATCTACAGCTTCGGCATTTATGAAATGTCCGTCGTGGTCAAATCGTTTCTCAGGATATACCCCAAGGTCAACCTGCACGTGGAATACAGCAAGGGTCCCCAGGTGTACGAGGATTGCCTCCACGGGATGATCGACCTCGGGATCGTCACCTACCCGGAAGCCAGGAAGGGGCTGCGCATCATCCCGCTTCCACCCGAAAAGCTCGTCCTGATCTGCGCGCCGGAACACCCCCTCTCCCAGCGGCGCCTCATCGACATCCAGGAGCTCGGCGGAATGCCGTTCATTACGTTCGAAAGGGGCCTGGCCAGCCAGCGCGCCATCGAGAGGATATTCCAGGAGCAGTCGGTCGACGTCGACGTGGTCATGCAGTTCGACAACATTGAAACGATCAAGCGCAGCGTCGAAATCAACCACGGCGTTTCGATGGTCCCGCAGCTGAGCGTGCAGAAGGAAGTGGAGAACGGGACTTTGGCCGAGGTCGGGTTCACGGGCAAGGACTTCTTCCGCCCGCTCGGCATCGTCGTCCGGCGCAAGCACTCGCTGAGCCGCGCCGCGAAAAAATTCATCGAGCTGATGCAGAATCCGCCCGACAATGCATGAAAGGGCGCCGCGCCGCTCCGGCTATTCCCTCCGCGCCGGGCGGCCCTCCCCGAAGCCCGCGTACAGCCCCGGCGCAGTCCCCAGGGCGAACAGGGCGAACAGGGCGCCCGCGACGACGTCGACCAGGTAGTGGTAGCGCAGATAGACGGTGGCGACAATCAGCAGCAGACCCGCGACGAGCAGGACATGGCGCGCGCGAACCCGGTACCGGTAGGCCAGCCACAGCACCACGAGCGTGAGCATCGTATGCCCGCTCGGGAACACGTCCCTCTGCGCGACCGCCGCCGCGACGGCATCGGTCGCCTCGGGCGGGATCGCTTCGAAGAAGTCGACGAAGCGGCGCATCAGGGGCGTCAGGCCGAGTCCCGGCAGGTCGGCGTGCATGTCGGAATACGCATGCAGCGTGAACCGCGGTCCGACGGCGGGAAGGAAAAAATACCCGATGTAGGACAGAAAGAAGCCGTAGACCGACGTGAACCGGAAGTACCGGAACGGGCTGCCGTCCCGGCGGCAATACAGCTGCAGGCCGACGACGATGAAGTAGAGGTAGAAGAGGGTGTAGGCGATCTGCAGCAGTTCGGTCAGGAGGGGATTCGCAATCCGGTCGAGCCACACCGGCCACCCGGTCCCGAACAGCCACCGGTCCGCCGCGATCAGGAGGCGGTCGAAGTCCCGGCCCCCGTGAATCGGGCCGATGAGGTAGTAGAGCGCCTTGTAGGTGAAAAGGACCAGGGGGAAGGCGATCCAGTCGTGTAGGCTGCGCACCCACCCCGCGGGGGAGGATCGCGCGGCCGACGCCAGAAAACAGACCGCGGCGGCGGCCAGGGCGAAGGCGGCCAGAAGCGGCCGCCAGTGGGGGATACGGGCGCTGAAAACCAGGCTGACGCAGGCGAGAAACCCCCAGAACGCCACGAGCATCCTGTCGGTCGCGTCCAACGACGCGGCGCACCTGCGAACATCGGGTATGCCAAACCGCATGGTTGCCTGCCGCCTTTGCCGGACCTGCCCCGGGGGGCAGGTCTGCACGGGTTCGGCCCGGGCGTGGTTGCCCGGGCCGCCTTCCGGGGGCCGTCCTGGCCATCGACAGCGGCGGCGCGTACCGGAATCCGGGTATAATACACCATGGGAGGCTGTTTTGCCCGTCGCGTCTTCCGTGGCGGGCCGTCAGGCGGTGCCGGGGCCCGCCGCTGGCCTCCGGCCGGGGCATCGTCGTCGAGGTGGGGTGATTGCATGGGCGAGAACTGGAAGCGGGCCGTGCGGCTCTTTATCATACGGCACGGCGAAACGGCGGAAAATGTCGAGATGCGCTATCTGGGGAGGAGGGACGCGCCCCTGACCGAAGCCGGCCGGCGGCAGGCCCGGCAGGCGGCCGAGGCGCTGAGG
The DNA here is from genome assembly GCA_964651155.1 of uncultured Acidobacteriota bacterium. Lineage (GTDB taxonomy): Bacteria > Acidobacteriota > UBA6911 > UBA6911 > UBA6911 > UBA6911. The sequence goes on from CAZYXB010000003.1 coordinate 90,373, forward strand.
CCCTTCCCGATCCGCGCGGTCTACACCAGCCCGCTCGAGCGGGCGGCCGAAACGGCCGCCCGGATCCGGGAGGCGTGCGGCGCCCGTCTGTTCCGGGACCGGCGCCTGATCGAGGGTTCCTTCGGGCGCTGGGAGGGCCTGTGCCGCGACGAGGTCCTGCGGGGGGGGAGCCGGGAGGCCGGCCTGCTCGCGCGCTGGGAGTCCGACGCCTCGTTCGCCCCGCCCGACGGGGAATCCCTGCTGGAGGTCCAGGAGCGGGTCGCCGGCCTGGTGGGGGAGCTCGAGGAGGCGTACCCGGGCGGGGCGGTGGCCCTGGTCAGCCACGTGGGGCCGATCAAGGCGCTGCTAGCCCTTGCCCTGGACATCGGGCTCGAATCGACCCGCCGGCTGTTTCTCGACCCCTGCTCCATCAGCGTCGTCGACTGGGGCGACCGGCCTTTCGTCCGCCTGTTCAATTCCCACGCGCACCTGGGGTGGGATCAGCCCCGCTGGGCCTCTCCGGGGGCCGGAGGCGTCAATCACAGGTAGGCCGCGGCGCGGAACGCAGTCATGACGGCCGTGGCGATGGTGCCGATCCCCGCCGCATCGCCGACGACAAACACCTCGGTCTCCGGGGCCGAGCGGCGCAGGGCGTCGGCCGCCTCGAGCCTCGGCTGCATGCCGAGGGCCAAAAGCACGGTATCGGCGGGGAATCCGATCGTCGAGGACGTCCGCGTGTCGCGGCAGACGATGGCGTCGTCTGTCACCTCCTCCAGCGCGCAGTTGAAATACACCGGGATCCCGAGCTCCTCCAGCTGCGCGGCCAGTTCCGAGGCCGCGCCGCCGGCCGACGCGCCGAGATGCGACAGGTCCGGGTTCCTTTCGACCACGGTCACGTTCTTCCCGCGGCGCTTCAGCCCTATGGCGCTTTCGATGCCGACGGCTCCGGCACCGACGACCACCGTCCGGCCGAGCACCTGCACGCTGCCGGCGTCGGCGTGCGGCGCCCAGTGCACGTGCCCCCTGCCGATCCCGGGGATGCCGGGAATGAGGGGGACGGAGCCGACGGCGACGACGAGGGCGTCGTAGCCCTCCCCTTCGAGCAGATCCCGCGTCGCCTCGGTATGGAAGCGTATGCTGCCGGGGGCCTTGCGGGCCTGGCGCACAAGGTAGCCGAGATAGTCCCGGACGTCCTGCTTGAACGGCAGCGCGGAGCCTGCGATGAGGTTCCCCCCCAGCCTGTCGCTCATCTCGTAGAGCGTCACGTCGTGCCCGCGCTCGCACAGCGTCAGGTATGCCTGGATGCCGGCCGGGCCCCCGCCGGCGACGGCGACCCGTTTCCTTGCCCGGGACAACCGGACCCTGGCCTCGGGGAACTCGGTCTCGTTTCCCAGGAAGGGGTTCACGGCGCAGTTGATCACGGCGGGGATGATGAGGCGGAATCCGCAGTACTGGCAGCGGAGGCAGGGGCGGTGGTCCTCCTCCATGCCCAGGGCGTACTTGCGCGGCATCTCGGGGTCGGCCAGCAGAGGACGGCACATGGCGACGAAATCCGCCTGGCCCGAGGCGAGGATCTCCTCGGCCTGCCCGATGTTCATGATGGAGCCGACGGTGCAGACCCGAAGGTCCGGGAACGCTTTCTTGATGTCCGCGGCATAGTGCACGTTGTAGAGCCGGTCCATCATGTAGTTCTGCCACCAGTTGCGCATGTACTCGAACTCGCCGTGCAGCCCGGCGGAAACATGGAGGATGTCGACTTTGTTCCGGATCCTCTCGATGAACCTCAGGGTTTCCTCGAAGTGCATCCCGTCCGGGTGGATTTCGTCGGCCGAAATGCGGTATTCGATCACGAAATCCTCCCCGCAAAGTTCGCGGACCCTGTCGAGCACCTCCAGGGCGAAGCGGGCCCTGTTCTCCAGGGGGCCGCCGTAGTCGTCCGTGCGCTTGTTGTACAGGGGGCTGGCGAACTGGGCGATCAGGTTCCCGTGGCCGCCGTGGATCATGCACATCCGGAACCCCGCCCGCTTGCACCGGAAGGCGGCCGCGGCGTACAGGTCCACCGTGCGCTTGATGGTCGCGGGGTCCATTTCCCGCGTGGGGACGGGCTCCCTGCCGTGCGCCTCGGCGCGCCACCTCTCGCTGGACGCGATGATGGAGGAGGGGCTCCAGGCCGGCCGTCCGGTCTTGTCGAAATCGGAATCCTTGCCGTTGTGGTTGATTTCCAGGGACGCGAGCGCGCCGTAGCCGTGGCACATCTCGACGAACCGGGTCAGGGGAAGGATGGAGGCGTCGGTGCCGAGGTCGAGCTGGCGCTCCTCGTCGCAGGCTTCCCGGATGTCGACGACGGAATTGCCGACGTGGATGACGGCCGCCCCGCCCCTGGCGATCGGCCGGAAGAAGTCGACGAACTCCGTGGTGACCCGCCCCTGGCTGTCGGCGAGGTTGGGCGACGGCGGGGCCAGCTCCAGGCGGTTCTTGAACTGGACGCCCCTGATCCGGACCGGTTCGAATACGTGTGTGTATTTGGATCCCATTTCCACATCCTTTTTGGGCTATTCTGGCCTGTCACCAATTACTGCATGAAATCCGAAAGAAATACAGGTACTTCTCCAATCGTAGATTATAGAGTTGATTGAAGCAGACCGCGCTGCGTATGATGGTCACGCAAAAATCCTGAAATCGGTACCGATTCGTTGATTGTACATCTTTACGAGAGGAGTGCGCCATGCGGAAGAATTTGATGATTCTGGTAGGTGTTCTACTGGTATTGCCTTGCGCTTTTGCGCAAGCGGGGAAGGCTCCCTGCGACCGCGACTGCCTGGAAAAGTATATGGACAGGTACATGGATGCGATGATGGCGAATGACCCAAGCCTGGAGCTGTTTACGAGAGACTGCAGGTTTACCGAAAATGGCGTCGAGCTGCCACTCGGCGGGGAGGGGCTCTGGTACAGCATGTCCGGGAAAGGCACCTACAAGTTTTATGTCCCGGATATCGAAACCCGGCAGGTCGCTTTTTTGGGCACGGTGAAAGAAGGAGGCGCCGCGCCTGCCAAGAGCGCGAAATCCGCGCCCGGAGCCAAAGCGCCGCAGCCTACGACAGTGGCGGTGGCAATCCGCCTGAAAATTAACGACGACGGAAAGATCTGCGAAGCCGAGCAGCTGGCGATCCGCCCGGAAACAAGCCTGTTCGCTCCAGCGGAGCAGAGCTCCTCGGCGTTTCCCCCAACCGGTGAGGCTGTCGAAAAAATGGGCGCTCCGCACCAGATATACATGGAAGCCATCCCCGAAGCCGAGCGGATGTCCCGGGAAGAATTGGCGGTGGTCGCCAATTATTATTTCGAGGGCCTGCAGCGCAATGACGGGAAAGGCTACTATCCCTTTACGGATGACTGCTTGCGCTATGAAAACGGGATGGTGGCGACCAGGGAATGCAAAAAGCAGTTTTCGGACGGATCCCTTGCCGGTATCGTTTCCAGGATCCGCGATCGCCGCGTCGTGGCGGTCGACCGTGAACGCGGCATAGCCTACGCCTTCGGGTTTTTCGATCATCATTCCATCAACTGGACCTGGCAGCTTGCGGAGCTGTTCAAAATTGAGAAGGGCCAGATTCGCAGAATTGAAGCCATTTTCGGCAGATGTCCCTTCGGCATGAACTCCGGATGGAGCACCTACGAGCAGGGCATGTCCGAAGAGCTCCAGAGCATCCGCTAAAAAGTGAGTTGGGTGTCAGGCCGGAATTGCACTGTTTATGTCCTGCCCTGGTGTATGGCGGGGACGCATGGAATACAAAGTGCAATTCCAGCCGGACTTTGACAACTGGAGCCGGGAACCGGGGAACAGGAGGGTGCCAACTCTCCTGCGTCCATTCCTGTCAACAGCGGCGCTCGCCAAAGGCGGCAAACAGTGCCCGTAGTGCCGGCAACCCCCTTGCGGCGGCTCGGCGGTTACGGCACCGTTCGGGTCCGGCCGGCGGGCCCGTATCGAGCCGCGGCGGTCGACCGCGACCGCGGCATCGTCTTCGCGTCCGGATTTTTCGATCGCCACCCGATCCACCGGACCTGGCGGCTCGGGGAGAGGTTCCGGATCGAAAAGGGAAACATCCGCCGGATCGGGGCCGCCTTCCACCGGTGCCCGTCCGGGATCCATTCCGGGGGGAGCGCCTACGGGCGGGGCATGTCCGAAGAGACCCGGGGCATCCGGTACGATCCGAAATGGCGCCCCTATCCCTTCCTCTTCCGGTCGAGGGCCTCGTCCGGGCCGGTCCCCGTGCCTTCGGCACTGTCGCGGATGTCGCGGGTGATCTTCATGGAGCAGAACTGGGGCCCGCACATGCTGCAGAAATGGGACGCCTCCGACCCCTCCGGCGGCATGGACCCGTCGTGGAATTCCCGCGCCGTGTCCGGGTCCAGAGACAGCCGGAACTGGTCTTCCCAGCGGAACTCGAACCGGGCCTTGCTGATGGCGTCGTCCCGGGCCGCCGCCGCGGGGTGGCCCCTGGCGATGTCCGCGGCGTGGGCCGCGATCTTGTGGGCGATCACCCCGTCCTTGACGTCCTTCTTGTCGGGCAGCCCCAGGTGTTCCTTCGGGGTCACGTAGCACAGCATGGCCGTGCCCAGCCACCCGATCAGGGCCGCCCCGATAGCGCTGGTGATGTGGTCGTACCCCGGCGCCGCGTCCGTGACGAGCGGGCCCAGGGTATAGAACGGGGCTTCGTGGCAGATCCGGGACTCCCGGTCGATGTTCTCCCTGATCCGGTCTAGCGGCACGTGCCCCGGCCCCTCGATCATCACCTGGCAGTCCTGGGCCCAGGCTTTCAGGGTCAGCTCCCCCAGGGTTTCCAGTTCCGCGAACTGCGCCCTGTCGTTGGCGTCGGCCAGCGCGCCCGGCCGCAGCCCGTCCCCCAGGGAGAAGGCGATGTCGTAGGCTTTCATGATTTCGCAGATCTCGTCGAAACGGCTGTACAGGAAATTTTCCTCGTGATGGGCCTGGCACCATTTGGCCAGTATCGAGCCTCCCCGGCTGACGATGCCCGCGACCCGGCCCGCCGTCAGGGGGATGTGGCCGAGGCGCACGCCGGCATGGATCGTGAAGTAGTCGACCCCCTGTTCGGCCTGCTCGACGAGCGTGTCCCGGAAGACGTCCCAGGAGAGCGCCTCGGCCTCCCCTTCGACCTTTTCCAGCGCCTGGTAGATGGGGACGGTGCCGACGGGGACCGGGGAATTCCGCAGGATCCATTCCCGCGTCTCGTGGATGTTCCGGCCCGTGGACAGGTCCATGACCGTATCGGCCCCCCACCGGATCGCCCAGGTCATCTTCTCGACCTCCTCTTCGATGGAGGAGCGGACGACGGAGTTCCCGATATTCGCGTTGATCTTCACCAGGAAATTCCGCCCGATGGCCATCGGCTCGAGTTCCGGGTGGTTGATGTTGGCCGGTAGGATGGCGCGCCCCCGGGCGACTTCGTCCCGGACAAAATCGGGCGACAGGTTTTCGCGCAGCGCGACGTACTCCATCTCGGGCGTGACGGTCCCTTTGCGGGCATAGTGCATCTGGGTGACGGCCCCCCGCCCGCAGAGAACCGGGCGCCGCTTCGGAAGCGGGATCCCCGGATCGCTGTGTCCCGGGACGGGACGGTAGCTCGGTTCGAGGATATCGTAGTGCTCCCTTGCACGGATCCAGGAAGACCGGACACCGGGAAGTCCCTGCCGGAGATCGAGGACCGCATCGGGGTCGGTGTAGGGGCCGGAAGTGTCGTAGACGCGGACGGGAGGATTCTCCTCGAGCAGGCCGTTCCGGCTTTTGGTCGGATGCAGGCGGATCTCGCGCATCGGCACACGGATGCCCCGGCTCCCGGGGATGTAGACTTTGACGGAACCCGGAAACGGCTTGTTGTTGGCAATCCGGGCCCCCGGAGTCCGGGCCCCCGGAGTCCGGGCCCCCGGTGTCGGGGCCCCCGGTGTCGGGTTCTGGGGCTGATCCATCGGGCCTCCCTCCCTGGGTCTTGCGGGGCCGTTGTCCCGAAACGGCAAAGCCCGCCCCCGCCGGTCAGACGGCGGGTTCTTCGACGCGGATCATGCGGGTGTCGGAAACGACCACCTCGAGGCGGTTGATCTCCTCGATGGCCTTCTGCATGGACCCCTCCCTCGCCCGGTGGGTCATCATGACGACGGGCACCGCTTTCGCCGAGTGGCGTCCCTTCTGGATCACGCTGGAAATGCTGATCTTGTGGCGGCCGAGTATCCCGGTGATCTGCGCGAGCACCGCCGGCTGGTCCAGGACGAAGACGCAGAGATAATAGGAGGACAGGACGTCCTCCATGGGTTTGGGCCTCAGGGGGTTCCGCCCCAGGATGGGGAGGTCCTGGGGGACCGCCGGCTGGCCGGCAGCCAGGCGGCGGGCGATTTCGACGATATCGGCGCAAACGGAGGAGGCCGTGGGCATCTGCCCCGCCCCGCGTCCGTAGAACATCAGGTCGCCGACGGCATCGCCGTTGAGGAAGATGGCGTTGAACACGCCGGAAACCGCGGCCATGGGCGTATTTTCCGGAATCATCGTCGGGTGGACGCGCAGTTCCAGCTCCCCGTCGGCGGCCTTGGCGATGGCCAGCAGCTTGATCCGGAACCCCATCTCGCCCGCCAGCTCGATATCCAGGGGGGTGATTCCCGAAATCCCCTCGACGTAGATGCCGTCGAGCTTGACGGGGGTGCGGAAGGCCAGCGTGGCCAGGATCTGAAGCTTGTGGGCGGAATCGGTCCCTTCGATGTCGAAGGTGGGGTCGGCCTCGGCGTATCCCCGGGCCTGCGCCTCGGCCAGGACCTGGGCGAATTCCCGCCCCTCGCCGGTCATTTTCGAGAGGATGTAGTTGCAGGTCCCGTTCAGGATGCCGAACAGCGATACGAGGCGGTTGGCCGCCAGCCCCTCCTTGACCGACCGGATGATGGGGATGCCGCCCGCCACGGACGCCTCGAAGGCCAGCATCCTGCCGCTGGCGGCGGCGGCCGCATAGAGCTCCTCCCCGTGGGTGGCCAGCAGCGCCTTGTTGGCGGTTACGACGTGCTTGCCGCCCGCCAGGGCCCGGAGCATGAACGAGCGCGCCGGTTCCAGCCCCCCGATCAGTTCGACGACGATATCGATGGCCGGGTCGTCGAGCACGGCGGAGACATCGGCCGACAGGGGGAGCCCGGCAAGATCGAGGCCGCTGCGGGGGCTCGTGACGTCCTTGTCGGCGATGGCGCCGAGAACCACCGGCGCGCCGATTTTCTCCTCCAGCTCGCCGCGGTGGGACAAGAGGATCTTGGCCACACCGGCGCCCACGGTTCCCAGCCCCAGAAGACCGACCTGTATCGCTTTCATACGCACCTCGATATGCAATCCCGCCATGGAGCGCCCGCGCCCGGCGGGCAGGGAACAATTATAGACCATTCTGCGAATTAATGTAGGCATTCCGTTCATTCCGGCGCGGGGTTCTGTATAATGAGGGTGCACTGCGGGCGCCGGGGCCGGGGGCCGCAACCGGAGGAGGGCCATGGGACCAGACCGAAACGGGCCGGAGGACGATCTCAGGCGCCGGTTTATTGCCGAGGCCAGGCGGGAGCAGGAGAAAAGGATGCAGGGCTACCGCGAGCAGGCCCTGAAAATGTTCCCGCATGTCTGCGGGCGCTGCGGGCGGGAATTCGAGGGGAAGCGCCTGCGGGAGCTGACCGTCCACCACAAGGACCACGACCATGACAACAACCCGCGCGACGGCAGCAACTGGGAGCTTCTGTGCCTCTACTGCCACGACAACGAGCATTCCCGCTATAGCGTAGCCCAGTGGTCGGGCGGACCCAGTCCGGACCGGGGGCAGGCGACGGTCTCCACCTACAATCCTTTCGCCGGCCTCGGGGATATGCTGAAGAAAAAATAGTGCGCCACCGGCCCGGCCGCCGTGCCTGACGGCGGGGCCTGATTGCCGCGGCGGCAGAGTAGTTCGGGCCGGGACCTGCGGCGGCCCGACGGGGGAACGCATGAGCTCCATGAACCGGTTTCCCGGGTCCTCCCGGGCCAAGGGCTTCGAACGGATCCAGTCCACCTACACGGTCCGGGAGATCAGCCGCCAGTTCGGTCTGAGCCAAAGCTCGATCCGGCGCTGGACGCGCACGGGGGCGATCCCGGCGGTTGCGGATGCGCCCGACGGGGAGGCGCGCTACGACTTCTTCGCCCTGACCCGGTTCCGGCGGGTCCGGGAACTCCGCAACCGCGGGTTGACGCTGCGCCAGATCGAGTCGGAGCTGCACGGCCAGCTGAACCTGTTCCCGGAACGGGGGGGGAGGCTGATTCCGCTGCCCGTCCGCCGCAGCCCGTTCGAGGAGGCCCTGGTGCTGCACGAGCTGGGGGACAGGCGGGCGGCCGAGATGTACCGCCTGGCCATCATCCGGGGGGAGTGCGTTTCGGACGCCTACTGCAACTTGGGCATCCTGGCCTTTGAGGCCAACGAGATTCCCGATGCGTTCGATCATTTCACCAACGCCCTGAAACACGACCCCAGGCACCTGGAGGCCCACCTCAATCTCGCGCACCTGTACTTCGAGGCCGGAGACTTCAGGCTCGCGCATCTCCATTACGGGATTTCGGCGGTTCTCGAGCCGAACTGCACGAGTGTTCATTTCAACCTCGGGCTGATCTTCGCCGTGGAGGGGGACCTCGATGCGGCGGTCGCCTCGCTCACGACGGCCAGGGAGCTGTCGACCGAGGACGAACGGGATCAGGTCGAAGAGCTGCTGGGAAACCTGAGGAAGGCGATGAAGGATAACAGGCGGATCCGGGACCCGCAGGAAATTCTCCCCGGCAACGGCGACTAGGCCGGCTGCCGCCGTCGGGACAGGAGGGCCGGCATGAAGATTCCCGAGACAATGCGCGCCATGGTGCTGCGAAGCCCCGGCCGGCCGCTGGGGCGCGAAACGGTGGCCGTTCCCCGTCCCGGCCCCGGCCAGGTCCTCATCCGGGTGCGGGCCTGCGGCGTCTGCCGGACGGATCTGCACGTGGTCGACGGCGAACTGGCCGGCCCAAGGCTGCCCCTGATCCCCGGCCATGAAATCGTCGGAACCGTCGCCGGGGCCGGCCGGGGCGCGGACGGGTTTTCCCCCGGGGACAGGATCGGCGTCCCCTGGCTTGGGGGTACCTGCGGTCGATGCCGCTACTGCCGCGACGGCAGGGAGAACCTGTGCGACCGGCCGCTGTTTACCGGGTACACCATCGACGGCGGGTATGCCGAGTACGCGGTTGCCGACCACCGGTACTGCTTCCGGATGCCCGACGGCTACAGCGACGCCGATGCCGCCCCGCTGCTGTGCGCCGGGCTGATCGGGTACCGCGCCTACCGCATGGCGGGAGAGCGGGCGGCCCGCCTGGGCATCTACGGGTTCGGCGGCGCCGCGCACATCATCGCCCAGGTGGCCGTCCACCAGGGGAGGCGGGTGTACGCCTTCACCCGTCCCGGGGATGCGGCCGCCCAGCAATTTGCCCGGAGGCTGGGGGCGGTCTGGGCGGGGGATTCTACGGAAATGCCGCCGGAGCCGGTCGACGCGGCCATCATTTTCGCCCCGGTCGGCCCGCTGCTCCCCGCGGCCCTAGGCGCCACGGCCAAGGGCGGCAGGGTCGTCTGCGGGGGCATCTACATGAGCCCGATCCCCTCGTTCCCCTACGAGATCCTCTGGGGGGAGCGGGAGATGCTCTCGGTGGCCAACCTGACGCGCAGGGACGGGGAGGAGTTTCTGGCGATCGCCCCGCGGGTGCCGGTGGTGACCCAAACGGAAGAGTTCCCGCTCGAGGAGGCCAACGAAGCCCTCCGCCGGCTGCGCGACGGGCAGCTCGAGGGCGCCGCGGTGCTTAGGATGGATTAGGGCCCCGGGCCCCGGGCGCTGCGGCGCCCGGAGCCCGGCGCCCGGGTCTAAAACAGCAGGCGCAATGCCAGCTGGATGTTCCGCTGTTCCTTCCTGTCGTTCGGGTCCACCCCCCTGCGCGCCAGAACCTGGCCGCTGCCGCCGCCGAACTGGTTCGTGCCCGGGAAGGCGTACAGGTTGGCGTGGTTGAACACGTTCAGGAAGTCGGCGTGGAAGCGGAGCTTCACGCCTTCCCTGGGAAGCGGGAATTCCTTCACGACCGCGATGTCGAAATGCCACTGCCCCGGCGTCCGGAACAGGTTGCGGGACGAGAGTTTCGAGGCCTCCAGGTTCGCGAGGTGGGCCGTGCAGGCCAGGTCGACCATGCCCGTGCCGTCATCGCAGTACTCGGCCTGGGACATGAACATGGCGTCGAGGTTGTCGTAGAGCACGAACGTGTTCGGTTCCGGGCCGGCGGTTTCCGTCCTTTCCGGGACGCCGCCGATGACGACGGGGTAGCAGAAGTTCGCCATGCTGTAAGTGCACTGGCTTTCGCTGACGTCATAGACCGAGAAGGGGGTGCCCGTCTGGGCCTGGAAGATCCCGGAAACGGTCCATCCCCCCAGCAGGTGGTGCCCGATGCCGGCAAACGAGTGCGCGAAGGGGAGGGCCCACATCCCGGAGATGTTCAGCCGGTGCCGGACGTCGTTGGACGAACTGGCCCGGTCCAGGGACGGGTTGAACGGGTCGCGGAACCCGTACCCGTAGGGGGCCTCGAAGGCCGTACGCTGCAGCTCCGAGCTCGCGTTGTCGATCGCATGCGCCCAGGTGTAGTTACCCTGGAGGCCGAGGCCCGTCGAACCGATCCGCGGCGCCCGGATCTCGAGCGCCATGGCATGGTAGCGGGAGAGCCCTTCGTTCCCCCGCCGGTTCATGCTGCTCAGCCCGGTCTGGTTGAGGCGGGATTCGACGATGCCGCCGGGGTCGCACCCGGGGTTGATCTCCGGCGCCAGGACGCAGCTGCCGTCCTGGTTCAGGTTGTTGATCGAGTAGAGGCGGTTGCCGTTGGCCCCCAGGTAGGACAGGGACCCGATCGTACCGCTCCCGAGGATGTTGTGCTCCAGCGTGAGGTTCCACTGGGCGCTGTAGGCCGTCTTGAGGTCCTTGTCGAGCATCCGCGCGGAGCCTTCGAGCGGCAGGGCGCCTCCGGAGAACAGGGCGTTGAGGCTGTCGTACTGGTCGGTCGCGATCGGGACCGGGGGGCCTCCGAGGGACCCGTAGGTCTCGAGCTGGACGATCGAGTAGTTGGGGAAATTGAGCATGACGTTGAACAGGGCGTTCCCGAAGTTGCGGTCGTAGAAGATCCCGTAGCCGCCCCGCAGCACGGAGCTGCCCTTGCCGGTCAGGTCGTAGGCGAAGCCGAACCGGGGGGCGAAATTGTTGAAATCCCGGTCGTAGAGGTCCTCGCCGCTTCGGAAGCGTGCGTCGCGCACCTGCTCGAAGATGCCCGCGTCCGGATCGGAGGACTCCAGCGCGTTCAGGTAGAGGTTCGAGTCCAGGTCCTTCTCGTGGTCGGGGCTGTGCAGCACGCCGAAATATTCCCAGCGCAGGCCGAGTGTCAGGTTCAGCCTCCGGCCCAGGCGGATGCTGTCCTCGAAATAGAGCGCGAACTCGTTGTACCGGTGATGCCGGGTCGAGTTCGGGGGGCCGAAGGGGCCGTCGGTCGCGGGGTCGTACAGGTCGCCGGGCACCTTCCCCCTGGTGTCGATGGCCAGCTGCAGGGCGTCGACCACCCCGTCGAGCATCCCCTGCATGGTCAGGGTGGGGAAATACCCGCTCTGGCCCGCGCCGTAGGTGCGGTTGTCCCGGATGTGCACGTACTGGCCGCCCCATTTCATGGTGTGGATCCCGTGCGTGCCGATCATGCCTTCATAGAACTGATAGACGTTCTGAGCTCCGCGGGCGGGAATGGCGAACGAGGCGCAGCTCTCGGGCAGGTACCCGGGGAAGACGATGGGGCTGTCGGCGGTGTCCCAGAAGTAATCCCAGCAGGGGGTGTTGGCCGGGGCCTCCCCCAGGGGCTGGTTTTCCTGGATCCGGTTGTAGACCACACGGGATTCGCTCGACAGCCTGGGCCCGAAGGTGTGGGTCAGCGAGAGGGCGTAGTTCTGGTTGCGCCGGTTCTCCTCGGAGTTGAAGGCCTCGAACGGGCTGAGGCTGACCGTTCCGGAGGGGTAGGCGCTCTGCTGGTAGGCCGCGCGTCCGTAGAGCCGGGTGTCGGGGCTGAACTCGTGGTCGAGGCGGACGGTGAACAGGTAGGTGTCCTGGGCGTCCCCCCCGCCGGCGTCCCTGGGGTCCCGGACGGCGGCGCGGGCAAACAGCGGCGTGTCCTGCTCGAGCGCCATGCCGGTATTGAAGTCGTAGAGCTCCCCGATGCCGTACTGCATCATGATCCCGTCGATCGACTGCGCGATCTGGCCGGCGGTGAGGACGTGATCGGGGTTGCCCACGGGCACCGCACCGAATCCCTCGATGAACTCGCGGGCGTTGGGCGCGGCCGCGTCGAGGAACTCCGGGGTGGGCACGTACACGTACCGGCTGGTGGTGCTGCGCACAACGATCCCCTCGAAGGACCCGAAGAAGAAGGTCCGGTCTTTCCGGACGGGGCCCCCGACGGAACCGCCGAACTGGTTCCGTACAAAATTGCTTTTCCGGGCCCCGCTGGCCTTGTCGTCATAGTTCCACGCCGCCAGCCCGGATCCCCGGTAGAATTCGTAGAGGCTCCCGTGGAAACCGTTGCCGCCGGACTTGGTGATCACGTTGGCGTTGACGGCGTTCCGCCCGAATTCGGCCGACATGTTGTTGGAGAGGACGCGGAATTCGGCGATGGCGTCCTGGGGGACCGACTGCCCCACCCCGGCCAGGAAGGTCTCGTTGTTCTCCCCGCCGTCGAGCATGAAGTTGATCGACCGGTTCCGGGCGCCGGATACGGCAATGCCGACGCCGTAGGGGTCCCCCGCCGAGGAGGCCGTATCGGCCGAGGCGGGCACGAGGGAGATCAGCCTGTAGGGATCCCGGTCGGGCAGGGGCAACAGCTCGATGTCCCGGTTGTAGAACGCGGAGGACAGGTCCCCCGTGGCCGTATTCACCGGTATGTCGCCGGAGGTGACGCGGACCACCTCCTCGACGGGCCCGACGGCGAGGCGGACGTCGAGGATGCGGCGTTCGGCGACCGTCAGGGCCACTGCCCGGGAGAAGGTCTGGAACCCGGGGACTTCGACCGTGATCGTGTAGTCGCCGCTCGGGACGTTCGGCAGGAGATAGGCGCCCGCGTCGTTGCTCGACGCCGTCTGCTCGACGCCCCTGGCCGTGTCGGTAAGCCGGATCCGGGCGTTGGGCACCAGGGCGCCGGATGGGTCCTCGATCCGGCCCGAGACGGTTCCGAACTGCGTCTGCGCCAGCGCCGCCGCCTGGCCCGCCAGGGCCAGAAGCACCACCATCACCAACTTCTTCATAGGTTCCTCCCCGGGTTTTGGTTCCGCAACCCGATGCGGATCTAGATGTCCTGTTTTCACGGCATGGAGCGGGCCCATGCCGTGCCTCCGCCGATTCGCCGTCGGGGCGCCCGCAGGACTCCCCTCGAATCTACGAATGTTTAATCGTCACAAAAACAGGGGAAAGTTAGATTTTGTTGCAGGGGGGGGTGCCCCCCGAAACCGCTGCGCCGCAGCCGGTTCGGGGGGCGGAATGCGGCGGGCCCTACTGTTCCCACGGCAGCCCGGGCTTGCCGAAATGCCCGTAGTTGGTCGTCTGGCAGTAGATGGGCCGGAGAAGGTCGAAACGCTCGATGATGGCCGCGGGGCGGAAATCCATGTTTTGGATGAACTCGGCCGCGGCGGCGTCGTCCCCGGTGCCGAAGGTGTCGACCTTGACCGACAGCGGTTTGGATATGCCGATGGCGTAGGAGATCTGGATCTCGGCCTTCCGGGCCAGCTTCTGCCCGATCAGCTGCCGCGCGATGTAGCGGCAGAAATAGGCGCCGCTGCGGTCCACCTTCGAGGGGTCCTTGCCGCTGAAGGCCCCGCCCCCGTGGCGGCCGGCCCCGCCGTAGGTGTCCACGATGATCTTCCTGCCGGTGACGCCCGCGTCGGCCGAGGGCCCGCCGAGGACGAAGCTCCCGGTGGGGTTGACGTGGAAGCGGATGTCCTTGGAGAACCAGTCCCCCAGGATGCGCGGCGCAAGCGAGCCGGTGACGTAGGCCACGATCTCCTCCCGGGCGATCGACGCCGAATGCTGGGGGGAGACGACCACGTCGGTGAGGGCGACGGGCCGGTCGTTCTCGTAGCGGACCGAGACCTGGGTCTTGCCGTCGGGGCGCAGCCATGTGTAGGGCGCCTTCCTGCGGTCTTCGGCCAGGCCCCTGGCCAGGCGGTGGGCCAGCAGGATGGGCAGCGGCATCAGCTCCGGGCTCTCATCGGTGGCGTAGCCGAACATGATCCCCTGGTCGCCGGCGCCCTGGTCGGTGTCGAGGCCCCTGTCGGGGTCGACGCCCTGGGCGATTTCGGGCGACTGCCGGGAGACGAACTGGTGGATGGTGACGCCGTCGGCGTTGAAGGGCATGGCCGGGTCCGTGTAGCCGATGGCGCGGATGGCCCTGCGGGCGACCGCATCAAGGTCGACGCTGCCCCGGGAGGTGATTTCCCCCGCGAGGATGAGGATGTTCTCCTTGCAGAGAACCTCGCACGCGACACGGCTCCGGGGATCCTGCTGGATGTAGGCGTCCAGGATGGAATCGGCAATGTAATCGCACACCTTGTCCGGGTGGCCTTCGGTTACGGATTCCGAGGTGAAAATGTAGCTGCCGGCAGGGTTAGGGCTATCGGCGTCGGTTCTGTTCATTCATGACTCCATTTCTTCATGGGGCGCGCGTGCACTCTGGCCAATCCGCATGCCTGGTTAAAAGCAACCCCACATATTCTCAATACTACCCGGTGCAAGTCAAGGATGGCGAACACTGCGGCTAGTGGACGGAGTTCTTGTTGCCCTGGGGGAAATGGGGGTCGGGCGGCTCTTCCTCGGCGGCGTATTCGGAGCGGGATTCGATGTCCCAGTGCTGCGGCTGCTCGGGAACGATGCGGAAGACCTCGATGCAGGCCCGGGCGTTTCCGTACCAGCTGTGGACGATTTCATGGCGGATCCGCAGGTGGAGCTGGTCGGCGAACGTGCGGACGACCTTGAAGAACTCGTACTCGGTGATGGTGGCGTCGAGGTTGATGTCGTCCGAAACAAGGACGGTGATGAAGAGATTCTCGAAATCGGTTTCCGATACCAGGATTCTCCCGCACGGGTCGATGTCCCCCTGCAGGAAAAGGTTGTAACTCTCGTGCCCCTTCCCGCGCGTCAGGCGCTGGAAGCGGAAAAGGGATTCGCACTGCAGGTCGAGATGCTGGAGCTGGTCGAGATGCATCGGGCAGTACTCGCCCGGCCGGGCATTGTCCGGGTTGCATACCACGCACGGCGGATGGCTCCTGCTCCCTGATTTTTTCGGCATACCCCCCCCCTTCCAGTACAATTCTTCCACGCTTGGGCCGCGTTGTCCACATCCGCGGGCAAAACAATCGCGTCCCCCGGCCGGCCTAGGGCCGGGCGCCGGCCAGGACCCGCTTCGCCCGTTCGACGATGGCGTCGGCCGTGAGGCCGAATTGCCGCATCAGGGCCCCGGCCGGCGCGGACGCCCCGAAACGCTCCACCCCGAGGACGGCTCCCGCGTCGCCCACATAGCGGTGCCACCCCTGCGGGACGCCGGCTTCGACGGCCACGCGCGCGCGCACCGCCGGGGGCAGGACGGCTTCGCGGTACTCACGCGGCTGCGCGTCGAACAGCTCCCAGCAGGGCATCGACACGACGCGGGTGGCGATCCCCTCCCCCGACAGTATCCGGCAGGCCTCGACGGCGGGGGAGACCTCCGACCCCGAAGCGACGAGAATCAGGCCGGGCTCTCCGTCGGCAGCGTCGACGAGGACATACGCGCCGCGGCGCAGCCCTTCGGCGCCGGCCATCCGCGTCCGGTCCAGGACCGGGAGGGACTGCCGGGAGAGGACCAGGGCGGTCGGGCGGTTCCTGGATTCGACCGCCACGCGCCAGGCGACGGCCGTTTCGTTGGCGTCGCAGGGGCGGACGACGGTGAGGCCGGGGATGCACCGCAGGGAGGCGAGTTGCTCCACGGGCTGGTGCGTGGGGCCGTCTTCGCCCACCCCGATGCTGTCGTGGGTGAACACGAAGACGGTCCCCAGCTCCATCAGGGCGGCCAGCCGGATGGCGGGGCGCATGTAGTCGGCGAAGACGAAGAAGGTGGCCGTGAAGGGGATGATGCCGCCGTGGGCCGCCAGCCCGTTCGCGATGCCCCCCATGGCGTGTTCGCGCACGCCGAAATGGATGTTGCGCCCCTGGTAGCCCCACCCGCCGCCGGTCGACCCCTGCAGGCCCGGTCCGGTGGAGACGGGGTGCCCGAAATCCCCGGCGCCCCTGAGGGCCGTCTTCGTCGACGGGTTCAGGTCCGCCGAACCGCCCATCATCGCCGGCAGCTTCGGCCCGATGGCGCCGAGCACCTTCTCCGACGCGGCGCGGGTGGCGATCCCTTTCGCATCGGGCGGGAAGGAGGGGACGGCGGCGTCCCAGCCCTCGGGGAGCTCCCCCCGCATGGCCTGCCGGAGCTCCCCGGCCAGGTCCGGGTGCTGCCGAGCGTAGGCCTCCAGCCCGGCGTTCCATTCCGCCTCCGCCCGGGCACCGTCCGCGACGGCCCGGCGGCACCGGGCGAGGACTTCGTCCGGGACGTAAAACGCCGGCTCCTCCGGGCACCCCAGGTTCCTCTTGGTCAGCCGGGCCTCCTCGGCGCCGAGCGGGGAGCCGTGGGAATCGGCCGATCCCGCCTTGTTGGGCGACCCGAACCCGATGGTGGTCTGCACGGAGATGATCGACGGCCGGAGAGCCTCCGCCCGGGCCTCCCGGATGGCGCGGTCGATCGCGTCCGGGTCGTTCCCGTCCCGGACGGCGGTCGTGTGCCAGCCGAGCGCGCCAAAGCGCGCGGCCCGGTCCTCGGTGAACGACAGGGCGGTCGCGCCCGAAAGGCAGACGCGGTTGTCGTCGTACAGGCAGACGAGTTTGCCCAGCTTCAGGTGGCCGGCCAGGGACGCGGCTTCGTAGCTGATCCCCTCCATGAGGTCGCCGTCGCTGACGAGCACGTAGGTGTAGTGGTCGATGACCGCGTGCCCGGGGCGGTTGTAGCGGGAGGCCAGGTGGGCTTCGGCCGCGGCCATGCCGACGCCGTTGGCGAACCCCTGCCCGAGGGGGCCCGTGGTCACTTCGGCGCCCGGGACGAGGCCGCGCTCGGGGTGCCCCGGCGTGCGGCTGCCCGGCTGCCGGAACTCCCGGATCTCCGACAGGGGCAGGTCGTACCCGGTCAGGTAGAGCAGGCTGTACAGGAGCATGGACCCGTGGCCGGCCGAGAGGATGAACCGGTCCCGGTTCCACCACTGCGGGTTGGCCGGGTTGTGCCTGAGAAACCGCGACCAGAGCGTCCAGGCCATGGGCGCTGCGCCGAGGGGGAGGCCGGGGTGCCCGCTGTTGGCTTTCTCGATGGCGTCGATGGAGAGGGCGCGGATGGCGTTGATGCACCGGAGATCCAGGCCGGCGGACGACGGGGATTCCTTTTTGTTTCCAGTCATGGTCATGGGCTCCACGGTAACCAGAAGTTGTCGATCGGCGCCGGGCACGCCGCCGGGGCGCGGGCTAAGGGGAAATGTAATGGGACACCGGGCGGTTGTCAAACCCTGAATACGGGGCGCCGGGGCGCCCGTCGGAGATCTGTCACCATAGGGGTGCCATTTCCGGGCTCTTGAGGCTATAATGGCATTTCTCAAGGAGAGGGCTATGCGCGTGGTGCTCGGGGCGGATCATGCCGGATATGAACTGAAACAGCAGATGATCGACTACGTCCGGGAACTGGGACACGAGGTCCGGGACGTCGGGACCTGCGACGCGTCGCCGGTCGATTACCCGGATTTTTCCGAAGCGGTGGGCCGGGCCGTCGCGTCGCGGCAGGCCGAGCGGGGCGTCCTGATCTGCGGCAGCGGCGTCGGCGCCGTCATAGCCGTCAACAAGATCCCGGGCATCCGTGCCGGAAACTGCCACGACTGCTACTCGGCGCACCAGGGGGTGGAGCACGACGACATGAACGTCCTGGTGCTGGGCGCTCGGATTATCGGCGTCGCCCTGGCCCGGGACCTGGTCCGGCTGTTTCTGGGCGCGACGTTCTCCGGGGAGCCCCGCCACCGGAGGCGCCTGGAGAAGATCCGCAAACTCGAGGCCCGCTGACGCCGCCCGCAGCCGCCGGGGAGGACGGCCCGGGAAGGCGCTCGTTGAGCGCGCGGGCGAGCCGCTTGAGGCGGTCGGTTCCGCCGTCGCCCAGGCGGCGGATGACGAAGGCGGTCTTGTTGTGCGCGAGCGGCTCGTCCAGATCCGCCCACGGCCGGCTTTTTTCCCCGTCGGCGGTTCCCGGGATGGGCGAAAACTCCGACAGCAGCACCCGGGCGCCGTGCCGGTGGGCGAACCGGATCGATTCTTCCGTCTCCCCGGCGTCCGAATCCGGGTGCCCCGCCAGGACGTAGGCCGTGATCGACCGGGCGCCCGCCCGGCGGAGGTGCCCGACGGCCGCGATGAAATCCCCCGCGTCCACCTTCCCTCCGGTCGCCCGCTGCCACGCGGGCGCACTGCTGTCGAGGCCGATGAAAAAGCTCGCGAACCCCCCCCGGACCATCCGCCGGGCCAGGTCCGCCGTCAGCAACCGCGCATGGAGCGCGTTGGGCGTGTGCAGGGCCACGGGGACCCCCTCTCCCAGAACCCCCTCGAGGAACGGAAGCAGCCCCTGGCCGGGGCGAAACAGCAGGGCGTCGTCGTACAGGGCGATGTTGCGGATGCCCGCGCCGGCCAGGCGGCGGAATTCCTCGAGGCAGGCGTCGGTGGGGCGCGCGGTAAACTCCGGCCAGAACAGGGGGGCGGCGCAGTAGGAGCACCGGAAGGGGCACCCCTCGGTGATCTTCATCGCCCCGAACCCCTGCCGGGAGGGCGCCTGGAAGGGGGGGCCGTCCCGGGGCTCGACCGACAGGCGGCGCCACAGGGGGTCCAGGTCGCTCCCCCGGACGACCAGGTCCGCGCCCAGTCCCCGGGCATGGTCGGGGACTAGGGTGGCGTAGACGCCGCCGAGGATGATGCTGGCCCGGGGCGCCAGTTCCCGGACGTCTTCGATGACCTCCCGGACGCCGGGGTACCAGTAGGTCATCATCGTCTGGATCAGGACCGCGTCGAAAGGGGCCTGCCCGGCCAGGTACGCCCGGAATTCCCCGCGCGGGCGGCCGTAGCGGCGGAAGCGCCTGGGGATGTCGGCGTACGCCCCGGGTTTTGCCGCGGCGCGGCTGTCGTACGGCCCCCGGCCCCAGGCGTCGCGCGGCCGCGAAACCAGGAAATCGAAGAAGCAGAGGCTGCAGCAGTGCGCGATGCGGCCCGCCACCCGGAACAGGCCGTAGGGCCGGAGCCAGAAGTCGTAGGCGGTGAAATCGTAGATCGGGGGGTTGACCAAAAGGACGCGCATCATGGCCGGGCGGGCCTTCCCCGCCCCCGGGCGGCGCCCTGAACGATGGCGGCGCCATGAACGATGGCGGCGCCCGAAGAGGTGCCCAGCCGGCTCGCCCCGGCTTCGATCAAGGCCAGCGCCGTCGCGGCGTCCCGGATGCCCCCGGAGGCCTTGACCCCCGCGGCCGGACCCGTGCAGGCGCGGAGCAGGGCCACGTCCGCCACGGTGGCGCCCCCCGGGCCGAATCCCGTCGACGTCTTGACGAAACCGGCGCCGCCGTCGACCGCCAGCCGGCAGGCGCGGATTTTCTCGCCCCGGGACAGAAGGCCGGTCTCGAGGATCACCTTGACCGTGTGCCCCCCGGAGGCCCTGACGATGTCGGCTATCTCCCGGGCCACGTAGCAGTCGTCCCCCTGCTTGAGCCGCCCGATATTGAGGACCACGTCGATCTCGTCGGCCCCGGCGTCGAGCGCAAGCACGGTTTCCGCGCACTTGGCCGCCGTGCAGGACGCGCCCAGGGGGAACCCCGCGACGGAAACCACGCGGACGGCCGTGCCCGAGAGCAGGCCGCGCGCGAGGCCGACCCAGCCCGAGTGCACGCACGTGCCGAAGAAGCCCCAGCGGCGGGCCTCGGCGCAGAGCGTTTCGATGTCCCGGGCAACGGCATCGGCCCGGAGCAGGGTGTGGTCGATGCACCCGGCGAGTGTTTGCGCGTCGGTGCGTGTATGTGCCATGGCGTCCCCCGGGGAGAATCGGCGGCGCCGCTGCGCTCCCGGCATGCGGCCGCAGGGGGCCGTCCGCCTTTTGTGTCCTTGACTACCCTCCGCCCCGGTACACTATTATGGAGCGGAATGCCGGAAAACGCGCACGAAAACGAATCGCCGGGAGGTCGGCCCATGTCCAAGGAAGCAAAGAAGAAGTTCCCGCCGCTTGCCGCCATCGCCCTGGTCGCCGCCATCGTGCTGGCGGCCCTGCTGGCGGCCCCCTTCATTATAGACGTCGACCGGTTCCGGCCGGAGCTGCAGTCGAGGCTGTCGGCCGCCCTCGGCCGCGAAGTCGAGACCGGGAAGCTGCGCCTGTCGCTCCTGTCCGGGTCGATCGGCGTCGACGCCGTCTCCGTAGGGGACGATCCGGCCTATGGCTCCGAGCCATTTTTGCAGGCCGCATCGCTGGGGGTCGGCGTGGAGCTGAAGCCGCTGCTTCTGTCGAGGCAGGTGCGCATTACGGAGATCGTCCTGGACAATCCCGTGGTGAACCTGGTCCGGGGCCCCGACGGGCGGTGGAACGTCTCCACCCTGGGCGCCGGCGGCGCCGGCGGCCGAGGCGGCGCCCCTTCCGCAGGCAGGGCCGGAGCGGATGTCCTCATACAAAAGCTCCGCATTGCCGGGGGGAGCATCCGGATCCGCCGGAGCGGGAGCGACGGCCGGGTCTCGGGACTGGACGGCGTGAACGTCACGGCCGCGGATCTTTCGTTTGCCCGGTCGTTCCCATTTGCGATGACGGCGGCCCTGCCCGGCGGCGGCAGCCTGAAGCTCGAAGGGGAGGCGGGGCCCATCGGCCGGGACGGCATTGCGGCGACGCCGCTGCGGGCGGAATTCGACATCCGGGGCCTTGACTGGGCCCGCTCGGGGTTAGGGCCCGGGGACGCGGGCATGGGCGGGGTGATCGACGCCGGCGGCGCCCTCGAGTCCGACGGCCGACGGGTGCGCTTCCGGGGGGAGGCCAGGGCCGAACGGCTGCAGGTTGTGCGCGGGGGGTCCCCGGCGGGCCAGGAGGTCCTGCTCGACTTCGCCGCCACCTACGATACGGCCGGCCACCGCGGCGCGCTCGAGAACACCCGGCTGTCCTGCGGGGGGGCGGTCGCCGATCTCAGCGGGGATTTCGGGCATCCGCCCGAAGGCTTTACCGTGAACCTGAGGCTGCGGGGAACCGACATGCCCGTCGACGACATCCGGAGCCTGCTTCCGGCCTTCGGCGTCGTTCTGCCCGAGGGCGCGTCCCTGGAGGGGGGCGTCATAGGCGCGGACGCGACGGCCGTGGGCCCCCTTCAGTCTGTGAGGATGGACGCGACGGCGGAGATTTCCGGAACGCGGCTGACGGGTTTCGACCTGGCCGGGAAGATGGCGGTGCTCGCGGCGGTATCGGGCATCCGCCCCGGCACCGATACCGACATTGAAATCATGACCGCCCGCGTGCAGATGAGGCCGGAAGGGACGCGCGTCCGGGATATCCGGCTGGTGGCCCCGGCGATAGGGACCCTGACGGGCGCGGGCGCCGTCGGTCCCGACCGGTCCCTGGACTTCGGGATGGTGGCCGAGGTGAAGGTTTCCGGGGGTCTCGGCGACGCCCTGTCGCAGCTCGTCGGCCGGGGCGGGGCCCCGGGATTCCTGGAAATCCCTTTCCTGGTGCAGGGGACGGCCTCGGACCCGAAGTTCCTCCCCGATGCCGGGAAGGCAATCGGCGGACGGCTGGGGAGTCCGCCCACCCCCCCGGGCGAAGGGGAGGGGGGGACGCGGGGGGCGGAACGTGCCGTCGGCGACGCTCTGCGGAAGCTGCTCGGGAACTGACCGGGGGGCTAGCGGACGAGGATTTCCAGCCGCCGGGGGAGCGACCAGAGAAGAAGACGGGAATCGTCCTCGTCGAGCCACAGCAGGAGTTCCTGCCCGCGGCCGTCGCCGCGGCTTCTCCACTCCCGGTACCGGTTTTTGAGTCTCCGGTATTTGTTTTGGAGCCACGCCACGGGCCCCAGCAGCGGCTGTTTTGCGCAGAGCGCCCGGATGTGCACGGTCACCCCTTCCCGGCAGACCAGGTCGTAGTCGACCGGCATCCGGTGCGGCCCCCACAGCGGCCGTTTGGCCGCCAGGGCGGCGGCGGCCTCCCCTTGGCCCGGTTTCATTTTCGGGCGGGCGATTTTCTTGAGGGGTTCGACCTTCGACAGGACCCGGGCCTGCAGGGGGATCCCGGCCGGCATGCTCCCGGCGTCCCGGATCGTGAAGGCGCGCAAAATGCGGCCCCGGGCCTTGAGCGTTATCTCCCGGGCCCGGGTGTCGACGACGAGGTAGGGCTCGTATGCCCGGGCCGATCTGTTCTCCTCCCGCAGGGCCTGCTCCCTGCGCTTGGCCTCGGCCAGGCGCAGGCTGAGCGGAACCGTTTCGACGCCTTCGGCCGCCCCGGCCGCCCCGGCCACCCCGGCCGCCCCGGCCACCCCGGCCGCCCC
>CAZYXB010000003.1:113157-131050 GCA_964651155.1 uncultured Acidobacteriota bacterium
CGGCCGCCCCGGCCGCCCCGGCCACCCCGGCCGCCCCGGCCACCCCGGCCGCCCCCGGACGGCAGGAGGCCGCCAGGAGCAGCCACGCCGCGGCGCATGCGAGCAGGGCCAGGGCGGGTGTGCGGCCTGTAGTCTCAGTGTGCGCCGTGAGCATGTCAGTAGATCCAGATGGGCGTTCCTATGCGGACCGACCGGTAGATGGTTTCGAGCGTCGCGTCTCCCACCCGGATACACCCGTGGGTGACGCTCGATCCCAGGAGCCGGGTGTACAGGGTCCCGTGGATGAAATATCCGTTTCCGAACGCGATGGCGTAGTCCCCCAGGACGCCGGCCTGCGCCCGTTCCCCGGGCGTTTTCGGGAGCGGGATCCCTTCCTCGACAAAGGCCCAGTCGGGGCGGATCCAGGTGGGATGCGCGATGGTCGCCGTGACCCGGAAGAACCCGCGCGGGGTGTCGAAGGTCCAGGATTTTTTGCCATCCTCGTCGGCGAGCTCGAAGCCCATTCCCGTCGAACACCTGTCCTCGGCGACGACCTTGGAATTCTTCAGGAGGCTGATCCGGTTGGCCGCGCTGTCGACCAGGATTACGAACCCGGAGGGGAACAGGCGCTGCCGCTCCCCTTCCAGCTTCCGCAGATTCGCTTCGGCCCGGGACAGCTCTTTTTCGAGGGCGGCGCCGGCCGCGGCCGCGGCGCCGGCAGCCGGGGGAGCCTCTTGTTGCCGGCACGCGCCGGCGGCGAGCAGCAATGCGATCGCGGTCAGGGCCGGGATGCCGCGCATGGCCTTCACTCCTTCACCCCCGGGGTCCGGGGGCTGGTCCCCACGATCGTGACCGGCATCCCCTTATAGGCGAAGCCGTAGAGCTCGCGCATGTCGGCATCGCCCAGGGAGATGCACCCGTCGGTCCAATCGGATTCCCTGTCCCCCTTCCCGTGGATTTCGATGTTCCCCCCGATCCGGGCGTCGGCCGGGATGGCCCCGCCGCGCTTGAGCGCCCGGAACCGGGCTTCGTCCTCGGCGTTGGGGTAGTTGATCAGCAGGGCGAGCCCGTAGGCCCCCCGCGGGATGAGACGCGTGACGACGTAGTCACCCTCGGGCGTCGCGGCGTCCCGCGCCCGCGCCTTGCGCACGGGCCAGTTCCTTCCCAGGTCTGCCCGGTAGCGTTTCCTGACCCGGCCCCGCTCGATCAGCAGGCACAGGTGACCGACCTTGTCGACCAGGACGGCCCTGCGGCCGTTTTTTTTCGACCACGCCAGCAGCCGCTCCACCTGCGCCGCCCACTTCCGGAGCTCCCGCGGATCGGAGAAGCGGGCGAAGTGCGTGTCCTGGGCGCGGGCGAAGCTGTCCCAGGAAGCCAACGCGCCCAACGCGGCCTCCAGGGCGGGTTCGACGGCGTTGCGCGCAAACAGGGCCGAGGCTTCGCCCAGCAGCCTCCTGGCCCGTTCCCCCTCGATGCCTTCCCGGTCGTACTTCTCCCAGATTTTTCTGGTATTCCTGGTCCCGGAGACCAGGCGCTGGAGGGAAGGGAGCAGGGCTTCGACCAGGCGCCTCTGGTCCTGCCCCCGCTGCCGCACTTTCAGATCCAGAAGCCGCGTGTCGCACTCCGCGGCCATGAGCATGGAGATGCAGCCGGAGTAGTCTCTCAAGAGACGCATTTTCCGGCCCGCGGCCTCCAGGCACGCCTCCGCGTCCCGCGCCCGCGCCTCCAAAGACCGCAGTTCCTCCCCGTGGACGGTTGAAAGCGGGCCCATTCTGCATGCAGCCAGATCCGACCGGAGGCGCGACTGCAGCAGCCAGGGCCGGTGGGCAACCGCCCCCGCCCGGATGCTGGAGACGCCCAGCCCGACCGACAGGCCCGCCACAACCAACACGGATCCGATAATGGACAGTCTTCGGTACCCTGTCATTCCGAGCGCGTTCCGGCCTAGCGCCTGCGCCCGAGCTTCTGGAGGGCGTTCTGGACCTGCTCGATGATGGTGCTGGCCGAGGCCTTGGCCGCAGCCGCTTTCCCCAGGGCGACGGTGTACTGTTCGGACGCCATCGCGTCGCCGGCTTCAGCGGCGGCTTCCTGCGCCAGCTTCAGGTCGTTTTGCATGGCTTCCAGGTCGGCTTTCGTGTCCTTGCCTTTCGGCGCTTTCGCCAGCAGGGCGGACGCTTCCTCGAGCAGGGCGGGGAGCTCGGCAACGGCCGTCTCGGCTTCGGCCTTGGCCTTCACCTTGTTGGCCAGGGCTTCTTCCTTGGCTCTGTCGACCAGTTCCTTGGTGGATTTCAGCAGGGCTACGGACTGCTTGTAGTCCCGGGTCAGGGCGAACTTTTCGTCCTGGACCTTGACTTCGGCCAGGGCCTTGTTCATCTCTTCCTGCGCCAGTTTCAGGGTTTCCGGTGCATAGGCGCCGATCTCGGTTGTTTCGACGGACTGGAGCGCTTCGGTCGTGGCGCTGATTTCCTCGGCGGGGGGAGCCCCGCAGCCCGCCAGCAGCATGGCGCAAACCGGCAACAGAAACAGTCCCAACAATGTCTTGTTCATTTTCTATTCTCCTATTTGTGTTGTTCGGTCTTCGCACGGGGATGCCTCCATTGGCACTCCGTCTCCCGAACGGTTCGATGTACTGCAATACCAGGGCCACTCGAGGCCGGCGGAACAAAATGCGTTTTTATTTCCGGAATATGTCATAATACTCCGTCCCGGGCCGAGTGCGGGAAGGCTCTAACATGCTGGAAATGATGCAATTCCAAAGCATGGGGAATCCGGCCGGACCGGGCGGGCGTCTCGGTGCGGGCCTCCGGGGGCGCGCCACTCCCGGGCTGTTCCCGCCGGCGCCCGGCGGGCGTCCGGATGGCGCGAAACCCGCCGGGGAGTGCATTATTTGCACGGGCCCCGGCCTCTTTTCGGGATGCCGGCTGCGGGAGGGACGATGGTGCGGAAAAACGGCGGCCTCATCGGGCCGACACAGGGCGGCGGGTCCCGGGCGTGGATCTATGCGCTGCTGGTCGTTTTCAACGGCGTCCTCTGGACGCTGCTTCTGGCCTTCCGGTGGGAGGTGTCGCTGCGGACGCGCGAGGTGGAGTATTTCGACAGGCAGCTGTTCCCCGTCGGCATTCACGTGGTCCCGATGGCGGCCGTCGTCGCCCTGTGCGCGCTGTTGAGCGCCGCAAGCGTCGTCATGATCGTCCGGGACCGCATCCACCTCAGCCAGAGGGAGAAGCTGCGGGCGCTGCTCGAACAGATTCTGGAAAGCCTTGAAACCGGCGTCGTCGTGCTCGACCGGAAGGGGCAGCCGATGCTGGCCAACGAAAGCGCCCGCGGCATCCTCCCCCGCGGCGGACCCGGCGGCGCCGGCCCGGGACTGCTCGACGCGGTCGGGGGCTGCCCCCAGCTCGATGCGGTGATACAATCGGCGGTGCACGAGGGCGCCTACACCAGGGAGAAGGAGCAGACTCTCGGGCCCGCCGAGGATGCGCAGACCGTCCGCATCTCCACGCTCCCCCTGAAAAACCGCCAGGGCAGGGCCGACGGGACCCTGGTCCTCGTCGACAACATCACCGACGAGATCGTGCTGCAGCGCCAGATGGAGGATGCCGAAAGGCTTTCGACCATGGGAACCCTCGCGGCCGCCCTCGCGCACGAGATACGGAATCCGCTCGAGGCGCTCAATCTGAACCTTGAGCTTCTCAACCGGATCCTCGGGCAGATCCGGATTCCGCCCCCCGAACGGGACAGGATAGAAAAATACATGCGGGTCTTCAACCGGGAGGCGTCGAGGCTGGCGGGGGTCGTGGAGAATTTTCTCTCTTTCGCCCGCCCGGGATCCTCCGCCACCGGCAGCGTCGGCCTCGACGCGGTGCTCCGGCAGGTCGCGGAACTGGTGGAAAACCAGGCGCAGTCGCGGGGCGTGTCCATAAGCGTGGAAACGGGCGGCGGGCCCATCATCGTCCAAGGATTCGAAGACCGGCTGAAACAGCTTTTCCTGAACCTCGTCATCAACGGGATCGAATCGATGCCCGGCGGGGGGAGGCTCGCGATCCGTGCCGGGATCCTGGAGCCGGAGGGCGCCGGCCGCCCCGTTGCCGCCGTCACCGTCCGGGACACGGGCGTGGGGATCCCGCCCGGGAAGCTCCACCGGCTTTTCGAGCCGTTTTTTTCGATGCGGGCCCAGGGCACCGGCCTGGGCCTGACCATCGCCGAACACATTGCCCGGATGCACGGGGGCGTCATCCGCGTCCGGAGCGAACCGGGGAAAGGTTCGGAATTCACCGTCGAATTCCCCGCGGACCGATCCTGACACCCGAAGGAGTCCGGAAATGTTCAAACCTCAGGCGAAAATCCTTGTTGTCGACGATGAAGTGAACATCCGCGAGGCGCTCGGCGCCCTGCTTGCCGAAGACGGGTACCAGGTCTCCACGGCCGCCTCCGTCGACGAGGCGACAGAGGCCCTCGGGAGAGGCGCCTTCCACCTCGTGGTGTCGGACCTGCGCCTGGGGGACCGGTCGGGGCTCGACATCCTGCGGTACATGCGCGATGCGCACCCGGAGGCGGAGACGATATTCCTGACCGCCTACGGGACGGTCGAAGGCGCCGTCGAAGCGATGAAGCTGGGGGCGTACGACTACATAGCCAAGCCCGTCGACCCCCGCCGCCTGGCCCTGCTGATTGAAAAAGCCCTGGAAAAGCACCGGCTGTCGATGGAAAACCGCAACCTCCGGCGGCGCCTCAGCATCAAGGAGGAATTCTCGAAAATCATCGGCAACAGCCCCGCCATCCGGGCCATTTTCAAGACCATGGCCGAGGTGGCCCCGACCAACGCGACCGTTCTCATAACAGGGGAAAGCGGAACGGGCAAAGAGCTGGTGGCCCGGTCCATCCACGAGCGCAGCCAGAGGCGCGACCGGCCTTTCGTGACCCTCAACTGCGGGGCCCTGCCCGAATCGCTGATCGAAAGCGAGCTTTTCGGCTATGAAGCGGGGGCGTTCACCGGGGCGGTCACGAGAAAGATCGGGCGCATCGAGCTGGCCGCGGGCGGCACGCTGCTGCTCGATGAGGTCGGGGACATGAGCCTCAAGACCCAGGTCGACCTGCTCCGGGTCCTGCAGGACCGCGAGCTGCGCCGATTGGGGGGGGACAGGACCGTCAACGTCGATGTGCGGTTCATCGCGGCGACGAACAAGAACCTGGACGAGGAAATCGCCGAGAAGAGGTTCCGGGAGGATCTGTACTACCGCCTCAACGTCGTCCCCATCACCATGCCCTGTTTGCGGGAGCGCAGGGAGGATATCCCGCTGTTTCTCGAATCGTTCCTCCTGGAATTCTGCCGGGTGCACGGGAAGAAGGCGAAGACGATATCGGCGAAAGCGCAGAATCTCCTGGTCCAGTACGAATGGCCCGGGAACATCCGGGAGCTGCGGAACACGGTCGAGCGCATCGTGCTGCTCTCCCGCGGCGACGTCATCGAACCCGCGGACCTCCCCGAGCAGATCGCCCATGCAAAAGACAGGAAGCCCGAGATCGTGCTCGGCCTGGACCAGCCGCTCGAAGAGATCGAGAAGAAGGTGATCCGCAGCGTCCTCAATCAAATAACCCAGAACCGAACGCTGGCCGCCCGGATCCTGGGCATAAGCCTCCGGTCGCTTCACTACAAGATCAAGCGCTATGGCCTCGGGCTGGAATAGCCGGGGGAGGCCCTGCAAAAAATGCAGGGTCCCCCGGAGGGCGGCCGGCCGCATTCCTATGGGATTGATGCATTTGCGGGATCGCCGTCCCAGGAGGCCCCCGGAGGTGCAGAAAATGCGCGCTTTGGGGTCCGCGCGATCCGCGGTTTGCCGCCGGGGACCGCGGCACCGGAGCCGGCCGAAGATACTGCAGGGGTGGATTCGCATGAGGTTGCGCATCATCGGCATCGCACTCGTTCTCGCCCTGGGCGCCGCAGCCTGCCGCCCGCACCCGGGCGGGTACCACCGTGTGCGGGCGGCCACGATTGCGGACCGGCTGCGGCGCTATGCGGGCGACGACGCCGCCCGGCAGGCTTCGCTGGCCGGGTTGTTCGAGGAGGCCGGATGCCGGGGCGACCGGCTCGAGCTGCAGCCGGTCGACAATGCCGACGCGCCGAACGTGATCTGCACCCTCCCGGGCGAGACCGACGGCGTCCTCGTCGTCGGCGCCCATTTCGACCGCGTCGACGTCGGAGACGGCGTCGCCGACAACTGGAGCGGGGCTTCGCTGCTGCCCAGCCTCTACCAGAGCCTCGGCCGGACGCCGCGGCGGCACACGTTCCTTTTCATCGGGTTTTCCGACGAGGAGGAGGGGTACGTCGGTTCGAAATTCTACGCCGACACGCTCGATGCGGCGCGGCGGGCGTCGATCCGGGCCATGGTCAATCTCGACACGCTGGGGCTTACGAGCGCGCGGGTGTGGGAGCGCGACAGCAGCCCCCCCCTGGTCGAGCTGCTTCACGCGGTCGCCCGCGCCCGGGGGCTGCCCCTGGACGCCTGCAATATCGACGACTACGGCGACAGCGACGGGAGCTCGTTCAAGAAGCACGGCATCCCGGTCCTGACTTTGCATTCGGTGACTCCCGGCACCTGGGACATCCTGCATTCGGAAAAGGACCGCTTTGCCGCCGTCGGGCAGAGCGACTACTACGACACCTACAACCTGGTCGCCGCCTTTTTGGCCGCCCTGGATGCCGCGCCCCCGGCCGGTGCGGAGGGCGCCGGGCCGGGTTCGACCCCGCCGCGGGACAATCCCGCCGGCGGCAACCTTCCGGAGACTACGCCATGAGCACACAAAACAGACAACGCAGCATGCCGCATGCGCGCCCGTCGGCGGCAACGGCCCTTTTCCTGGCCGCCCTGACGCTGGCGGCCTCCTGCGCGCCCGGAGGCGCGGACGGGAAACACCCGGGCGAGGCCTGGGTGGCCGCCTGGGGCGCCAGCCCCCACGCCTTCCAGGCGTTCGGGAGCACGGAAATCGCGCCCTTCTTCGAAAATCAGACCGTACGGCAGATCGTGAGCGTGAGCGTCGGCGGCACCCGGCTGCGCGTACGGTTCTCCAACGAGGCCGGCGACGCGCCCCTTCGGATCGGGGCGGCTTCGGTGGCCATCTCCGGCGGGGAAGCCTCCGTCCGCCCCGATTCGCTCCGGAAGCTACAGTTCGGCGGCAGGGATTCCATTGTGGTTCCGCCCGGGGCTCCGGCGCTTTCGGACCCGGTGGACCTGCCGGTCGCGGCGCTCGAGCCACTGGCCGTGAGCGTCTACCTGCCCGGGCCGACGCCGGCCAACACCGTGCACATGGGCAGGACGGCGTTTGTGTCCCCCGCCGGGGACCGGACGCAGGCGGTCGACCTCGACGGCGCGGAGAAGACGACGAACCTGGTGTTCCTGACCGGCGTCTACGTCAGGGCGACCGGGGGCGCCGGCGTGATCGCCGCCTTCGGGGATTCGATAACCGACGGCACGGCGTCGACGCCCCACACCTGCAACAGCTGGCCCGACCACCTGGCCCGGCGGCTCGCGGGCGGGGCCCGGCCCCTGGCCGTAATCAATCACGGCATCGCGGGCAACCAGCTGCTGGGCCGGGGCGCCGGCCCCTGCGCCCTGGCACGCTTCGACCGGGATGTGCTTGCGACGCCCGGGCTTTCGCACATCGTGGTGCTCGTCGGGATCAACGACATCGGCAGCGGGGGGATGGTCTTCCCCGGATCCCCCGGCCCGGCGCCGGAGACGCCGGCGGCCGAGGACCTGATCGCCGGCTATCGGCAGCTGATCGCCCGCGCCCACTCGATGTCCCCGCCGGTGGCCATCTACGGGGCGACGCTGACGCCGTTCGAGGGGACGTTCGCGGGGTACTATACCCCGGAAAAAGACGCGATCCGCACGGCGGTCAATGAGTGGATACGGACCGGGGGCGAGTTCGACGGCGTGATCGACTTCGAACGGGCGATCCAGGATCCCGCCCACCCGTCGAGGATGGCCCCGGAATACGACTCGGGAGACCGGCTGCACCCGGGCGACGCCGGGTACCGGCGCATGGCCGAATCGATCGATCTGGCCCTGTTCGAATGAGGCGGAGCCGGCCGGCTATTTCCAGTCCCTGGCCGACAGAAACAGTATCAGCCCGAATACCTCCAGGCGGCCGAGCAGCATGACGATTGTCAGGACCAGCCTTCCGGCCGCCGGCAGGTGGCCGTAGCTGGCCATCGATCCGAGCGTTCCGAAACCGGGCCCGACGTTTCCCATCGAGGCGGCGGAACCGGAAAAGGCGCTGAGCAGGTCCACCCCCATGCCGGCCAGCGTCAGGGTCGACAGAAAGACCACCCCGAGGTACAAAACGATGAACAGCAGCCCCGTCATCGCCGCCTCCTCGGGAATGAAGGAGTGGTCCATTTCCAGGGCGAGGACGGCCTTGGGATGTTTCAGCTTCTTTATTTTTACCCCGAGGGATTTCCAGAAGATCAGGATCCGTTCCACTTTGATTCCGCCGGAAGTGGACCCGGAACAGGCACCCTGAAGTGTAAAGTACATCATGACGAGCACCGCGAACCCGGGCCATGGGGCCGTGTCGGCCGTCGCGAAGCCCGTGCTCGTTCCCAGGGAGACAACCTGAAAAGAGGCGTAGCGGAAGGCGCCGGTCCATTCCGGGTACAGGCCGCCGCCGTGGATGCATACGGCCACCAGGAGGATGCCGGCCGCCAGGCCGCCCGCGTACAGCCCGACGGTGCCCGATTGCCTGAGTTCCCGGAATTTCCCGCCTGCCGCCGCATACAGCAGGCCGAAATGGATTCCCGACAGCGCCATGAACAGGATGATCACGGCTTCCGCCGCCGGATTGCCGAAGAAGGAGATGCTCGTGTTCCTGGTGGAAAACCCCCCGGTGGCCACCGTGGCGAACGAATGCGTGACGGCGTCGAAGGCGTCCAGGCCGCACGCAAGCAGCAGGGCCGTTTCCAGGAAGGTGAGGCTCAGGTAGACCGTCAGCACGATTTTCAGGGTCTTCTGCGTCCGGTACTGGAAATTTTTCATCGCCAGCGGGGAGATTTCGCTCCGGCTCAGCAGCATGGAGGCGGGGCCGAACACGGGCAGGACGGCCAGGACGAACACGATGATGCCGATGCCCCCTATCCAGTTCGTGGACGCTCTCCAGAACAGCAGGCCGTAGGGCAGCGCTTCGACGTCCGAAACAACGGAGGCGCCGGTTGTGGTGAAGCCCGAAACGCTTTCAAACCAGGCGTTCACCAGGGAAAATTCGCCCCCGTACAGCACGTAGGGCAGGGTCCCGGCAAGGCAGGAGAGGAGCCAGCTGGCGACGACGATGACGAGGCCTTCGCCGTTGCTGACGTGCCGGGGCGCGGGGACGTAGATCATCGGGAATATCCCGAAAAGAACCGTGATCACGGCGCTGTACAGAAGCGGAAGGCCGTCGGGCTGGCGGTGGTAGAGGGCGATGGCGGCGGAGATGGCCAGAAAGAGCGCGTTGACAAGAAGGACGGTTCCGACATAGCGGAAGATGATGTACGGTCTCATGGCTGTGTCCGGACCATGCGGGACAGGTCGCGGACGGCCGTCGCAAGCTCCTGGAGCTCGTCGCCGGCCTCGAGCTCCAGCCTGGACGGTTTCCCGGTTCTCAGCACCTCCTGGACGTCCCGGGTGATCCGCAACAGGGGGCCGACGAAGAAGAGGTTGATGAAGTAATTGAACAGCAGGGCGAATGCCAGGGAGGACAGGATGGCGACGATTCCGGGGGTGATCACCCGGCGCATCCTGCTCTCGAGTTCCGACGCCGTCCGGTACATGGCTTCGTCGTTGAGGGCCATGAGCCGGTCCACCGCCGCAATCGCCGCCTGGTACTTCGCATGGCCGTCGCTGAAATACCACTCCACGCCCTGAGGGCCGGGGCGGCCCCCGGGGGCCTGCGTCCACAGGCCCCGGTAGGCGTCGTACCGGGATTCAATCTCCCCGACGAAATCCTTTTCATTGGGCAGAGTCAGGTTGTTTCGGGCCGTTTCGAGCGCCGCGAGGAATGCCCCGTCGGCCTCTTCGGCCATCCGCCGGCCCTCCTCGGGATGCCCGGACAGCGACAGCAGAAGGCCGCTGTTGGCCCTCCCCAGCGCTTCGATCATTTTCCGGGCGGCGTCGATGCTTCTATAATTGTCGTCGAGAAGGCTCTGAACCGAGGAGCGGATGGAGACCAGTTCGCAGATGAAAAAAATTCCTGCGGCAGCCAGCATCAGCGCCAGGATCAAAAACCCCGACATTATTTTCATGCGCAGCTTCATAGGCGGCGGCTCCCTGTCGGCCTGGGGCCCCGGCACGGCATCGGGACCCGGATACAGCCGGACTATACAGCCAAATCGGTCGGCATGGAATGCCCTTGGGGCCCCCCTCAGGCGGCCGGGCCCCCGCCAGGGTAGACCTGCGGGTTCACGCAGTGGGGAAGGCGCTCCCCCCGGAGGCCCGCAAGCAGGTTCTCGGCCGCCATCGCCGCCATCCTGGCGCGCGTCCCGTAGCTGGCGCTGGCGATGTGCGGGCTGATGATGATGTTCTCCAGGGCGAACAGGGGGTCGCCCGGGGGCAGGGGTTCGGGTTCGGTCACGTCGAGCGCCGCGCAGGCGAGCGGGCCCCGGGTGAGCGCGCGGTAGAGCGCCGCGGGATCGACCACGGGCCCGCGCGCGGTGTTGACCAGGACGCTGCCGGGCTTCATGGCCCGGAAGCGGGCATCGTTCATCAGGTGATGGGTTTCCGGGGACAGGTTCGTGTGCAGCGTCACGAAGTCCGCGGCGCCCAGCAGCGCGTCCAGGTCCGCATACTCGGCGCGGTACCGGCGCGCGGCCTCCGGGTGGTGGTTCCGGCTGGTGTAGAGGATGCGCATGTCGAACCCCAGGGCGCGCTTGGCCACCGCCTGCCCGATCCGCCCGAACCCGACAATGCCCAAAGTCGCCCCGGTGACGTCGGGCCCCAGGAAATCGACCGGCCCCCAGGTTTTCCACCTGCCGGCCCGGGCGAACCTGTCGCCCTCGGCCACGCGGCGCGCCGCCGCCATCAAAAGCGCCCAGGCGAAATCGGCCGTCGTGTCCGTGAGCACGCCCGGCGTGTTGCCCACGGCGATCCCGCGCCCGGTGGCCGCGGCCAGGTCGATGTTGTCGAACCCGACCGCCATCTGGCTGATGACCTTCAGCCCCGTGCCGGCCGCATCCATCAGGCCGGCGTCGACCGTGTCGGTCAGCAGCGACACCAGCGCGTCGATCCCCGCGACCTTGCGCACAAGGACCGGGTAGGGCGGGGGGAGGGGATCGGGCCAGATTTCGACGTCGGCCGCATGCCGCAGCGGCTCCAGTCCGGCTTCCGGGATGCGGCGGGTTACGAAAATCCTCGGTTTCATCAGGCAACCTCCCGGGGGAAGGGTGGCCGAACGGCCGCGCTCCCCAGAAACAGGTACGCGCATCTTCCCGCGGCGTTCTATAATAACCGGTCCGGCCCCCGACGGGCCAGGGAATCTGCGCCACGGGCGCCCGGTGGGATCGGCGGGGTCTTCATGAATATTCGAGCGTTCGTGGTGCTGGTAGCGAGCATGTTCATCTCCATGATGGGCATGGGCATCGTCACCCCCTTCCTCCCCATCTACGCCGACACCATGGGCGCCTCGAGGCTCGAGATCGGCCTCATCCAGTCGGCGTTCAACATCACGGGCATCGCCACGCTGCTTTTCGTCGGCCGGCTGTCGGACCGCTACGGGCGGAAGGCGTTCCTCAGCGGCGGCCTCATAGTCCTGGCGATCGCGTCCTTCGGGCTCATGACCGCGGCGAACCCCGCGCACCTCATCTTCTGGCGGTTCGTCCAGGGGCTCGGCGCCTCGGCCCACCTGCCCATAGCCCAGGCCTGCCTCGGGGACATCACGCCCAAGGGGGGCGAGGGGAAGTGGATGGGGTACTTCAACGCCGTGCTGTTCGCCGGCCTGGGCGCCGGCCCCCTGGCCGGCGGCCTCATCAAGGACGCCTTCAGCATGCAGGCGGCATTTCTGGTCATGGCCGCGCTGAACATCCTGGGGCTGGTCGCGACGCTCGTCTTCCTCCGGGAGATGCCGCGGAAAACCGCCGCCCCCGGGCACGCGTCCCTTGGCTCTTTGATGCGGAACCGCGTCGTCCAGGGCGTCTTCCTCTACCGGCTGGCCATGGGGATCTCCACGTCGAGCCTGATGGCCTTCGTCCCCCTGTTCGCGGACGTGTCGCTCGGGCTGAGCGCGAGCCTGATCGGGGTGGTGCTGGCGACGCGCACGCCCGCGTCGGTCCTGCAGTCCTACACGGGGCGCCTGGCGGA
Organism: uncultured Acidobacteriota bacterium; assembly: GCA_964651155.1. Lineage (GTDB taxonomy): Bacteria > Acidobacteriota > UBA6911 > UBA6911 > UBA6911 > UBA6911. The sequence goes on from CAZYXB010000003.1 coordinate 125,463, forward strand.
CCGGTGGGACCGCCGGGCCATGATCATCTGGGGCGGCGCGGCCTCCCTGGCCGCCACGGCCCTCCTGCCCCTGGCGTCGGGGTTCTGGATGCTGCTCGGCGCGTATGTCCTGGTCCTGGTCGGCCAGGCCTTCGGAATCCCCGCGGCCACCACCTACATGGTGCAGCAGGGGCGCACCTACGGCATGGGCGCTTCCCTGACTCTTTTCATGCTGGCCATGCAGATAGGCAACGGGACGGGGCCGATCGCCCTCGGAGCCGTCGCCGACGGGTGGGGGATCGAATCGGTCTTCTATGCCGCCGCCCTGTTCACGGCGGCCGGAACCTTTCTCTGCGCTTGGTTTCTCCGCGGTTCTGCCATAGAATCGGACGAAGAGGAAGCAAATGCGTGACCGCGGCACCGCATCGAACCGGGAGGCCTGTCAATGAAACGATGCATTCGAATCGCCCTCATGGCCGCGGCGCTGGGGCCGGCCGCCGGCATCGGGGGATCGGGGGGGCTCATGGCAGAGGAAACGAATACGAAACCCGGCCTGGACATCGCGTTCCACCACGTCGGCATCAGCGTGGCCGATCTCGATGCCTCCATCGCCTGGTACAGGGAGATGCTCGGTTTCGAGGAGGTGCTGCGGATGAAGGAGGATGCCGCCAACAAAATGGAAATCGGGCACATACGGCGCGGCAACTGCTACATAGAGCTTTTCGAGGTCGAGGGGGCGCAGCCCCTCCCGGAATACCGCCGCGATCCGTCGGCGGACCTCAGGGTCCACGGCCTCAAGCACTTCGGCCTCGAGGTGGCCTCGGTCCACGCCGCCGTCGAGGCGCTCAGGGCCAAGGGGGTGGACGTCGCCATGGGGCCGGTCGACACCCCCGGGGTCTGCTTCGTCTTCATCCGCGACAACTCCGGGAACACGCTGGAGCTGATCGAGTACAAGACCCGCCCGGAGTGACCCGCCCGGAGGCCTAGCCGAGGTGCGGGCCGAGCTTGTCCAAGATCGCGTCCTTGGACATGGCCCCCACCAGGGTCTCGACCGCGGCCCCGTTTTTAAACAGCATCAACGTCGGGATGCTGCGGATGCCGAACCGGCCGGCCGTTTGGGGATTCTGGTCCACGTCGACCTTCACGATCTTGATCCGCCCGGCCTGTTCCCCGGCCAGGCCTTCAAGGGCCGGAGCGGTCGCCCGGCACGGGGCGCACCACGCGGCCCAGAAGTCGACCAGCACCGGCAGGGATACCCTGAGTTCCTGCTCGAAGCGGTCGTCGGTGCCCTCGACGATCCAGGGGAGCGGATTCCGGCACTTGCCGCAGACGGGAGCCTGCGCTCCGTCGGATTTGCCGAGCCTGTTTTTTGCGCCGCACCGGGCACAGACCGTAACCGAGCTGACCATAAGGACTCCTTCCCGTACTGAATTGCCTACAGATCCCTCCCCCCTAGTGTACCATTGGAAGGGTCGTGGCTCCAATGCCCCCGGGACTCCCGCGGTCGGGCCGGGCCGAAGGGGCGCAGGGGCCGCCATCGGCCCGGCCCGATTATTGCGTTGTTTTTTCACCCCCCGCTGCTACAATTCTGCTGCAAACGGCCCCCGTGCCCAGGGTGTCCTCCAGGCGGCGCCGCGCTCCGGAGGCCGCACGCCGGGATTGTCCAAGTCCCGCCGACCCCCTTCGGAAACCGGGGGGGCCGATGGCATGGGCCGTTGCCACGTATCCCGCAATGGCGCAGAATGCTTTCGCGTTTCAGGAGGAGTGCATGCGGAGAATGATCGGCACCCAGGCCCGCGCGATCCGGGCCCCCCTCATTTCCCAGGGAGACGACCTGGAGGCGATCGTCGTCGAGTGCGTCCTGGAGGCGGCACGGGCCGAAGGCTTCGCCATCCGGGACCGGGACATCGTCGCCGTCACCGAGTCGCTGCTTGCCCGCTCGCAGGGGAACTACGTCGACGTGACCGAAATCGCCGATGCGGCCCGGCAGCTCTTCCCCGGCAGCTTCGTCGTGCTTTTCCCGATCCTGAGCCGGAACCGCTTTTCGCTGGTTCTGAGGGGCCTGGCGCAGAGCGGCAGGAAAGTCGTCGTCATGCTCAGCTACCCGTGCGACGAGGTGGGGAACCGCCTCATGGACGTCGACGCGATGGAGGCGGTCGGCATCGACCCGGCCACCGACGTCCTTTCGGAGCGGGAGTACAGGCGGCATTTCGGGGACGGCTACCGGCACCCGTTCACCGGGCTCGACTACGTGGCCCTGTACGCGGGCCTCGGCGTCGGAGGGAACCTCGACATCGTGCTGGCCAACGACCCCCTCAGGGCCCTGGAGTATTCGAAGGACGTCGTGGTGGCGAATATCCACGACCGGCACCGGATCAAGGCCAGGCTCTCGGCCGCCGGGGGGAGGAAGGTCGTGAGCCTCGACGACCTGATGAACGAGCCCCGCAACGGGGGCTGGAACCCGCAATACGGGCTCCTGGGCTCGAACCAGGCGGGGGCGACGCGCCTGAAGCTCTTCCCCAGGGATGCGCAGCCGTTTTGCGAGGGGATCAGCCGGCGCCTGTTCGAAGAGACCGGCAAATGCGTCGAGGTGCTCGTCTACGGCGACGGCGCCTTCAAGGACCCCATAGGGAAGATCTGGGAGCTGGCCGATCCGGTGGTCGCCCCGGGATTCACCCCCGGGCTCAACGGGACCCCGAACGAGATCAAGATCAAGTACATCGCCGACAACGAACTCGCGGGGATGCCTGCGGGCGAGGCCGAAGAGAAACTGCGGGCGATGATAGCGAAAAAGGACTCCGACCTGCGCAGCAAGGAAGCCTCGCTCGGCACGACCCCCCGGCGCCTGACCGACCTGATCGGCACGCTGTGCGACCTCATGAGCGGCAGCGGCGACAAGGGCACACCGATCGTCCACATCCAGGGGTACTTCGACAATTTTTCGAGCGAGTGAGCCGCCCTAGCGCCGGGCCGGCCGCGTCCGGCCGCTGGCCGCCGCCTCCGGTGCACCCCCGGAGGGCGGCTGCGAGCATTCCCGCAACCAGGAACCGCCGTTCCGGTTTCGCCATGGACGCTTGTCGGCCCTCCGGGTCCGGAAATCGGCGCCGGCTTCGGAATCGGGGCGTTGCCGGCGTATCGTGAGCCGGGATCTTTCAGGGGAACGGGGGGCGGGGAGAAGGAACCGGAATCCGCCGGATTGAAACCACCCTTCCCGTGCCATCGGGCCCCCGGATGGTGTATAATCCCGGGTATGAACACAGCCGGCGGGATCCGGGCGATCGGAGTGATTGTAGCTTTCCTCGCGGGCGTCCACTGCGCCTGTGCGATCGACGGCGTCCTGCTGCTGTCCCCGGTGTCGCGGGAATTGCCGGCGTTTCTCTACCAGGCCGCCCGCATCCTGGCCACGGGCGATTCCCCCACGGAACCGTCCGCGTGGCGGGCCAACAGGGCGGACCGGGCCTATGGCGCCGATTCTCCGAAGCCGGGCAGGCTTTCTTCCGCCGCCGGACGCTTCGAACGGGAACGGGTACTTTTTCATCTCCTCGACGGGCCGGGAACGGTTCCGGCTGCGGACGCGTGTTCCCCGAACATTTTCGACCGGGCCCCCCCGCTGCAGTAGATCCACGATTGGCACAACCTGACAACGCAACAATTTCCATGAAACGAGGTAGGTATGGGTCTGGATGCTATTGTAGTGGTGGTTCTTGTGCTGGCGGCCGTAATCGCCCTGGTGGTGATCAACAGAGGTTCCAGCAAGAAGGCCAAGAGGGGGAATACCGAAACCGGAGCGGGGCCGCAGATGCCCTAGGTCCCCGTGTCAAACTCCCAAACGGGCGGCGCAGGCGGATGCCGTTTGCGCCGCCCCGGCTGTTGCCCGGCCAGTCCCAGACGGCCGCGGCCGATGCGCGTGGATTGCGGGGCCGATTCCCGCCCCCGGCACCATGGAATCCCCTGCCGACAAACGCATTGCGTACGTTCAACCAATCCTCCCCAACCGCCCGAATCCCCTGAAAACGCCCCGGCAGCGCCCCTGACCGGGCCCGGGAGACGCTCCCCGCATCCGGGGCGCGGGCCGGCTGGAGGGGAATAAGGCAGGCGGGCGGACCCATAGTCGGGTCCAGGCGCTCCCGGGCCGGCGCGCAGCGGCAAACGAAGCCGACGACGCCACGGTCCGAAGACAGGGTGGGCCTGCCCGGGCGCGATTCCGGAGACGGCGGATAAGGGGAAAGGGACCCCTGCGGACCCGCCGGCCGGCATCCCCCTCTACTCGGAGCTGAAACCGTTGTTCAGAAAATGGGCCGGGTTCAGGATCAGAATCAATATTTTTTCTTTCCGGGAGAGGCCGTTTTTTTTCAGTTTGCCCGTCAGCCGGTGAATGCCCTCGCCCATCAGCGAGCCGATGTTCGAGGTGAAAAGCAGATCCTGAATCGAGGGCTGCTGCTCCATTGCCTCGAGAGAATACTCCCAGATCAGGGACTGGCTGCAGGAGAAAAGCCAGGACGCTACCGGCGAAGCCTCCTGCGACCGCATCAGGTTGTAGGTGAAGGCGCCGGTGTAGGGGTGCCCGATATAGTTGTACACATAGGAATCCGCGTCCCACGCAGGGGCCGTTGTCCAGGCCCGGCGCAGATTGGCCCCCGCGTCGGGAAAAGGCCTGTGCCCCGTATTCCAGGCGTCGGCCGCCTGGAGGATCCCCATCCCCGCGATTTGCGCGCTGAGAGAGAGCGTCTCCGCTCTTTTCAGGCGCCCGATCGCGGAGCCCTTGCCGGTCCCGTCCCGATGCAATTCATCGGGACGGGCGATCCCGGCCGGCACCGGGGGGTTCGCCGCGAAAAAGCCTGCTTCCGTTTTCTGGTCTTCAATCCACGGCATCCGGCCTCCGCCGGCGCTGTCCAATACATGGAAAAAGGACTCGTCTGCCGTATGGCCTGTTCTGAAACAGAACAACGATACGACCGTGAATGCCAGAAGGCCGAAATGGTTGCTTTTCATCCGGGATGAACACCTTAAGCAATACATATGTTTACAGTTGCGCCTGTTTTGCCGATTCCTGACATCCGGAATCTCCCCCGAGCCCCGGAACGAAGGGATCCCGGTCGCGAACGGGCAAAATTGTCTCAAGGGCCGCATCGGCATTTCGCCGAAAAACCTTAAGGGCCGGGGGCTGCGGAGTATACAAAGTCCGGGAATTATTCCAGCAGGGCGACGGAGCTTTCGTGCGGCGGGGCATGCGGTATCGGAACGATGTCGGGAAGGGCCGGCTCCAGTGCGGACCACAAATGGCGTATCCCGGGGCGACGGCGGCAGGACCGTGCCGCTTCGGCCGCAACCCGCCGCAGACGTGGCCTGCCGGCTTTGGTCCTGCTCCCGCGACGAGGGCGTTCCCCGCTGGAATACTCGCCGGAGAGGGCGCCGCCGTATCCCGTCCATTCTCTATTCGTGGCTTCAACTGGACGAGCATTCGATTCACGGAAAGCATGCAGAGGATGAAAAGTGTTTCTAAGAAAGCTGTACATCGCATAGTGGCTGCCACTGCGCCCCTTGACGGGGCTAAGAAGGTTAGGAATCAACAGGGGGCCCCAAACCCCTCCTGGTTCCTTTCTGGTTTT
>CAZYXB010000004.1:0-120184 GCA_964651155.1 uncultured Acidobacteriota bacterium
ATATAATCAATGGCTTATACGTGATGACGTCGGTAACGTTGGGACAGTAGTGATAATATATATACATGACAGGAGAGGTGGATGGATTTGAATCATAGCGAGGTATCTCCCGAAAAATTGCGATGGGTATGCGATCCTTCCATTTTCGATTTCAAGACAACGGCCGATGTCGCCCCGCTTAAGGGGATGATCGAGCAGGAGCGTCCGGTTCGGGCCATCCATTTCGGCCTCGATATCCATTCGCCGGGCTACAACATTTACGTAAGCGGACTGACAGGCACCGGCAAGACGACCGTCATCAAGAATTTTCTGGAAGAAATAGCTGTAAAGATGCCGAGGCCTGATGACTGGTGTTACGTCTACAACTTCAAGGATCCCGTCAGCCCGACCATACTGAGCCTGCCCGCAGGCAGCGCAAAGAACTTCAAAGCTTCAATGAATGAACTTGTCCGGAGCCTGCGGCAGGAAATTTCCAAGGCCTTTGATTCCAAAGACTACGAAGAGAGCGTGAACCGGCTGCTGCGCGAAAACCAGAAAACGCAACAGGCCCTTTTCGACCGTCTGTCGGAAAAGGCGCGCAAAGACGGATTCGCCATGGATATCTCCGAAGTCGGCGTGACGCTGGTTCCTCTGCTGGATGATAAGCGGATCTCCGCCGAACAGTATGAAGCCCTCGAGGAGGAGGTGAAAAAGCGGCTTGAAAAAAAGCGCGGCGCTCTGGGCCCTCAAATACAGAAGTTTATGCGTCAGGTGCGGGAGATCAACAAGAAAAGCCGCAAGAAGGTGGGGGAGTTGCGCCGCAAAGTTGGATTGTACATTATTGGAAACCACATCGACGATATCAAGGAGCAGTACGAGGGTTTCCAAATGGTTGTTTCCTACCTTGAGAACGTCCAGGAGTACGTACTGGCGCACCTCGAAGATTTCATTGAGGAGGACCCGAAGCCCGATTCGAAGGAATCTGTACAGACGCTGATGGAATCTCAAGAGGATCCCTTCCTCAAATACGAAGTAAACATTGTGGTGGACAATACGGAGTTGAACGGGGCCCCCATCATCATCGAAACCAACCCGACCTATCACAATATGTTCGGAAGGGTGCAGCGACGGGCCAAATTCGGAGCCTTTTCCGAGGATTTCACCCTGATAGTTTCGGGGTCCTATGCTAGAGCCAACGGTGGTTTCCTTGTCGTCAATGCCCAGGATGCGTTGTCGAATCCCGGAGTCTGGGAAACGCTGAAACGGGCAGTCAAAAACCGTGAAGTGCGGATTGAGGATCTGGCGGAGGAATCCGGAATGGTGCCGGTCACAGGATTGCGGCCGAGCCCGATGCCGGCCGACGTCAAGGTCATTATGATCGGGCACCAGTTCGTATACCAACTGTTGTATGAGACGGAGGAGGATTTCCGGAAAATATTCAAGGTCAAAGCGGATTTCGATTCAGAAATGCCCCGGGACGAAAAGGCCTACCGGGACTATGTTTCGTTTATCAGCACGCGATGCAACGACGAAGGCCTCCTGCATTTCGACCCGTCCGGGGTGGCACGAGTCGCGGAGTACGGCAGCAGGCTGGTGGAAAATCAGCAGAAGCTTTCATCCCGATACAGCGACATCGCCGACATTATCCGTGAGTCAAGCTACTGGGCGCGCAGCGATGCCAGCCCCGCCGTTTCCGGCGGCCATGTGCGGCGCGCCGTCAAAGAAAAATATTACCGCTCCAATCTGATCGAGCAGCGCATGCTGGAGCTCATAAGCGAAGGTACGATCATTGTCGACGTCACGGGTACCAAGGTCGGGCAGGTCAACGGCCTGTCCGTAATCGACCTCGGGGATGTCCGATTCGGGAAACCGTCGCGCATCACTGCAAAAACCTATATCGGACGTCGCGGCGTCGTTGACATCGAGCGGGAAGCCAACATGAGCGGCAAAATCTACAACAAAGGGGTTCTCATCTTAAGCGGGTATCTGGGGGCCCAATACGCCCAAAACCGTCCGATGGCGCTGGGAGCCAGCGTTTGTTTCGAACAGTCCTATGAGGGCATTGACGGCGACAGCGCATCTTCGACCGAACTCTATGCGCTTCTGTCGAGCCTGGCCGACGTGCCGATCCGACAGGGGATCGCCGTGACGGGTTCGATAGACCAGAACGGGCGGATCCAGCCTATCGGCGGCGTAAACCATAAGATCGAGGGCTTCTTCGACGTGTGCAGAACCCTGGGCCCCGCGCGCGACAACGGCGTCATCATACCCAAGCAGAATATACATAATTTGATGCTGCGCAGCGATATTGTCGACGAGGTCGCTGCCGGCCGTTTCCACATCTATGCTATCGAGACAATCGACCAGGGGATTGAAATACTCACCGGCTGCCCGGCCGGCGAACGGGTCAACGGGTCCTATCCCGAGGGCTCGATACATCATCGAGTGGAGCGGCGTCTGCAGCAGTATGCCGAAGGTTTGAGGGAATACGGCTATCCAGAGAGGATGCAATCCCAGTGAAGGGCCGTTTCCCGGCTATGAAAAGACCGGGGCCGCCTCGCAGGATGGCTCCGCCCTCGGACCATTGCGGAACACCTCCACGTGCCGGATTGCCGGCGGCGGTTCCAGATTTACGGTAGGGAGTGCCATGGAACAGCTACTTTTCACCCTGAACCTGCCTCAATGGCTGGTGGAGCACCAGCGAACATCCCAACGCGGATTTTCCACGGTCGAAGAGCGCATGGAGTACGTCATTGAACTGTCACGCATGAATTATCGCAACGGAACGGGCGGTCCATTTGCGGCGGCCGTTTTCAACATGCACGAGAACACACTGGTGGCAACGGGCGTCAATATGGTTTTTGCCGGCCGATGTTCCGTTCTTCATGCGGAAGTCGTGGCTCTCATGATCGCCGAGCAGAAGACGGGGGTCTACGATCTGAGCGCTCCGGGATTGCCGCCTTATGAACTGGTTACGAGCACGGAGCCATGCGCCATGTGCCTGGGCGCGGTCGCGTGGTCCGGCATCCGGAAGCTCGTATGCGGGGCCCGCGGGTCCGACGCCGAGGATGCGGGATTCGACGAAGGGGACAAACCCGCCGGATGGCCGGAAGCCCTGGATCGAAGGGGTGTCACCGTCGTGTGCGACATCCGCCGCGAACAGGCTGCAGCGGTTCTTGCCGCATACCGATCGCAGGGCGGTATCATCTATAATCCTCAGAACAGACCGGATACATTCCGGGTTCGCTGAAGGGAAGAAAGGGATTCATGCCGAGGACTATACAGGATAAGTTGATTGGGACTATCGGTTTCCTGCTAATCGTCGCGGGGATCGGGATCTTTCTCGCCGAGCACCTGCTGCTGGCCCCCCAGCGGGAATTGCGCCGGCAGCTGGAAGTGCAGCGGCAGGAAATCGCCCGGCTCGAAGAGGAAAAACAGCGCCTGGAGACCTATCTGAAACTTCTCAGATTTACAGAACGCAAAGCGAGGATAGAAGTCCTCGACCAGCATACGGATGCGAACGGCCTGCCGGTGTCCCGGATCCGGTTCTCTGAAATAGACGCTGCCGGAACGCCGTTGACCGTGGCGCGGGAGATGACGCTTGCCGGACAGGAGCTGTACATCGACACTCTCACCATAAGGTTTGAAGACCATTTCGTGGAGCAGGGGGATCCCCTCAAAGGGCGGGCTTTGATGCTCTTCCGGCGTATGTTTACCGGCAACATGCGTCCCGAGGACGGCTTTGTCCTGGACCGTGACGGGCGTCCACCTGAAGTATACGCCCTGGAAGAGGCTGGTACCGATTTTGAAAAGGACCTGTGGGGAAGGTTCTGGGCGCTGGCCAACGATGAGGCGGGGGCACGGGCGGCCGGCGTGCGCGCCATACACGGGGATGCGCCCTACATCCGCCTGGCTCCGGGCAAGGTCTACCACGTCACGTTGCGGTCCACAGGGGAGGTGAGCATCACACCCGGAGCGATGATGTCGCGATAGCCGCTTTGTGCCGGCAACAGTTCTAGGGCGGCCACAGGATAGGTAGCAGTATAACCGAGACCAACCAAACGATCACCGTGAGAGGCGCCCCGACTTTGACATAGTCCCAGAAGCGATATCCCCCCGGTCCCATGACCAGCTGGTGCGCGGGATGGGACAGCGGGCTCGCGAAGCTTGCGGATGCGGATACGGCAACGGTCATGACAAGCAGATGTGGCGAGATCCCCGTCGTGGCCGCCGCGCTCAGTGCCACCGGCGTCATCAATACCGCAAGCGCCGAAGGGTGGATAACCTGAACGCAGAGGACCGTGGCCCCGAACAGGGCAGCGACGATGAAGCGGGGCCCCAGATCCCCCACAATGCCGATAAGTGCGCCTGCCGCCATTTGGGCCATGCCCGACTTTTCAATCGCCATCCCCAGCGGGATCATTCCGGCGATCAGGAAAATCACCTTCCATTCGACCGCCCTGTATGCCTCTTCCATGCTGAGGCATCCGGCCAGCACCATGCATGCCGCTCCGGCAAGGGCTGCGATGGAGATGGGAACCAGACCCGTTATGGCGCTGAGGATCACCCCGACCATGATTGCCGCCGATATGTGTGCTTTCTCCAGCCGCGGCGCCCGGGCGGCCTTCTTGTCGAGCACAATGAAATCGCGGTCACGATCCAGCAATTCAAGGTTTCTGCGGTGCCCGTACACCAGCAGGGCGTCTCCAAACTGCAGGGGCTTGTCCTGCAGACCGGTACGATAGGCGCGGCCATTGCGCCAGATGGCCAGGACGCTGAGGCCGTAATGGTCACGGAAAAGAAGGTCCGAAATCGTCCGTCCCGCAAGGCTCGTCCTGGGCGACAGCAGAACCTCGGTGATCCCCACCTGCTGGGATTCGAGTTCGGCTACCAGGCTGGAGGACTGCTCCTCAATCTTCAGTGCCTGGAGCCCGTGAAGCACTTCCAGGTCCTGGAGCGAGCCGAAGAGCATCAGCAGATCCCCCGACTGAATTTTCTCTTCCGGCTTTGGCATACACAGCATGTCGTCGCCACGCAGGATCCCTACAACCGTAAGGCCGAAGGCGTTCCCGAGGCGGCTCTCGACCAGGTCGCGACCGGCCAGCACCGACCCTTCCGGGACGCGCACCGGCAACAGTCGGGACTGTCTCCCCATTTGCGTATGTGCCTCATCCGAGGGTATCAGGCGCATTTCCTTAACCAACCCCATGCGGTCGATTTCTTCCAGGGATGCGCGTTCGCCCTGCAGAAGTATCATGTCCCGGCTCTGGAGCCTCTGTCTGCGCAGATCCTGAACGACCCCTTCCTCTGACGGCCTCAGCCCCGCTACGTGGACCCGATGATTCCGGCGCAGGTCCATCTCTTCCAGGGTGGACCCGACCAGGGGGGATTTTTCCGGAATGACCGCCTCGGCCGTAAGCAGTTTTCGGGTAATAGCCGCGTCTGCAGGGCCTGATTCCTCTATTTTCAGATGCTGGCTTCCATAGAGGCGCCGCATATGGTCGGGCTGCCCGTGAAGAATCAGAAGATCTTCCTCCTGCAGAACCTCCGTCGGGCGCGGAGAGAGGATCAGCCGCCCCTTGCGCTGCAGCGCCACAACCGTCAGGTACAGGGCCGATCCCAGATGGCTTTCAGACAGCGTACGGCCATTCAAAGGGGAATCTATGGGGATACGCGTTGTGAAAATATGGGTTTCGAGCTGATAGGAAGGGCTGAGATTCGGGCCGCATACGCCTTCATCCCTATCCTTGCATTCCGGAAGCAGATGACGGCCGAACAGGATCATGAAAAGGATTCCGGCGACGACTATGGCGGCAACGATGGGCGTAAACTCGAAGAGCCCGAACGGCCGCAGGCCGGCTGAACGGAGAGCGTCGGTGATCAGAATATTGGGAGGCGTCGATATACCGGTAAAGGGTCCGCCCAGCAAGCTTCCCAACGCAAGCGGCATCAGCAGTCGTGAAGGCGGGCGGCCGCTGCGCCGGGCCAGTTCCATGGTCGCAGGCAAAAGTATGGCCGCAACCGTTACGGTATTGATCAGGGCCGACAAAAGGCTGGCGGTGATCATCAGGGCTGCCATTAATGCGATTTCGCCCTTTTTCGCAAATCGCTGCAGGGGCTTCCCCAACTGATGTGCAATGCCGGTGCGGGTCAGGGCCGCCGACATTACGAACATCGCCCAAACCGTCACAACCGCCGGGCTGCTGAAGCCGGAAAGTGTTTCCTGCGGTGTGATAAGTCCGGTCAGACCGAGGGCGGCCAGAACCAGAATAGCGACCAGATCTGCACGCAGCCATCCGCCGATAAAAAAGGTAAGCGCAGCAGCGACAATCGCTGCAAGGATAATCACATCTAGGGTCACAAAACGCTTCCTCGGGAAATCCGCCTTTCGGGTGATTGCCGATCCATCGTTTCTGTTCAGGCTGGAGCCCTGCAAACAGATTCTGACATACAGTAACAGAATAGTACCCGGTTTTTTTTCCCATAGAAGCGCTGCGGCGGGAGGGCAGGCTCTATAACCATGCTGTTTTTTCCGTCACCCTGTGTGGGGCCCGAATACACAAACGGAGATTTGTCCGGACGCCTTCCGGGCGGTGGCTTGATGCTCCGGCCGAATACGTGGACGGACCACGGTGGATCGATGAGGTATGCCTGCATATTCGCACGTGCATCGGCGCGATGGTATCGGAGTACCAGCCGCGGATTGCCCTGTTTTTAGTGGCGTTTATGGAAGCGGGCGGATTGACGGTTTGCGCATGCCGGATTCGATAGAATCAAAGGTTCCATCCTTAAAATAGGCGCGCCTTGAGCGGCGGTTTGTTTCCGGGTGAATAATGTTTAATGATAATAATATAGACTGTAAACATTTATGTTGTGGCTAAGGGTTATACGTTCGTTCCCCAGCCATGGCCGATCTTCTAAAGTCGGATAATCAGGCCCGGTTCTTCATGGAAAATGGCGCGATTGCAGAATGTTTCCTGCAGGCAAATCCATCGAGGAAGGCCATTGTTCCCCCACGGATATCCTTTGGAGGCGGGCATGAGATCGTCCCCGGGACCTGCCGCATGCCCCGACTTCTGTCGAGGTTCCCGGCCGGGAATTTCGAACTGCGGATCAGGTAGCGATACGGTAAGGATGTTTGCGTAAAAAGCGGCCTGCCCGGTATCCGGAAAACAGCAGGACGAACAGGGCCGGGCCCGGCCCATACGTACGGTCCCCTTCGAAGACGCGGTTTTTCGAAAAGTGCTGCCAATGTCCCACGCTCTTAGGGGATTGGTCCTGCCAGATTTTCCACGGCGCACGTGCCTAGCGGAGGACCCTGATGGTCTATGCGCGGCCAGATTGAAGCAGCTTTTTTTCGAGGCCAACCGGTATCACGACCGTCGGGCTATTCCCGGCTGGATCAAGTTTCCGTTCCCTTTCCGGCGGGCCGACCGTCTGAGGTCTCTCGATTTCCTCTCTGTGCCGGGATTCGGATTGGGGGATGATACAATCTTGTTCGAATTGGTCCGGTTTGTCCGGTACGATGAGAAAACATGGATACGGTAAAGGCGCGGGAGTCGGCTTTGATACATCGGGGCGGCCGGCCCTGTACGGGATTTTCCCGATACAAGGCCTGCTGTATGAAAAGCGGGCGTTGATCATTGCAGAAGGGGCGGGCTGTTTCGCGGCAGTAGGATGAAGAACAAAAAGGACAGAACAATAGATGGGACGGGCATCGTGCTTGAGACATCTCGGCTCATCTTGCGCGAATGGTTGCCCGGCGATTGGATCCGGTTCAAGCATATCGCCACAAATCCTTCGGTGATTCGCTATGTAGGCATGGGGCAACCGCCCAGCGACTGTCAGATTCAGGCCTATATCGAAGCCGCCAGGACGATGTATCGCGAGGAAGGGTTCTGCCTGTGGCCCCTCGTCTATCGGGAAAACCGGGAATTGATCGGCTTCTGCGGTTTCGATCGTCTTTGGGGTGGCCGGGATATCGAAATCGGTTTCTGGCTTTCCCCGGAATATTGGGGCAATGGGCTGGCGACCGAGGCTGCCCGGTCCGTAATTCAATACGGCCGGGAGGCGTTGGGGGTACGGCAGTTTGTAGCCGTGGCACATCCCGAGAACAAGGCATCGATCCGGGTCATGGAAAAACTCGGAATGGTTTACGTGAAGAGGGTGAGGTACAGAGGCATAGAGCACGTCTACTACCAGTACGGGGAATCCCGTTCTCCCGCTTGTCAAACAGAGGACATCGTACCATGGGGATGAGTGAAAACAGCCGTCGTATCACCGAACCCGATTCGCTGCCGCCGCCTGAGCAAAACTTGAACCCTGGCTCTGCGGTAAAGCCTTAGGGTTTTGGCGGCAACTGGAGACGATGATTGGCAAAAAATATCCCGGAGTGTTTGTCCTCGAATGGATCTACGGCGGAAAGAAACACGGCTGGACCGTTCGATATAAGAAGAACCGGTCGTTTTGCACGTTGATCCCCGAAAAGAACCGGCGCCTTCTGTTTCTCATATTCGGCCGTGAAGACAGGGTAAAGGTGGAGTTGATCCGCAGGGGATTGTCCGCGCGGGTCCTGAAAGCATATGACGAGGCGACGACCTACACCGACGGCAAGTGGCTCCTGATGGACATAGACAACAAAACGGCCATCAACGATGCTCAAATGTTACCGGCCGTCAAACGAAAACCAAAGGCATAATCTGCGGAGACGGCGGCCAGGTGGGGAGAACGGCGTCATGTGGCAGCCGACAGTGCCTCGGACCGGGGACCGGCGTCCGTTATCAGAGGCCGATTCCACATCCAGCGGTCGGTGGCGGCTTCGTCATGAATAGCAGTATCCTAACGGCCGACGGCATTGAACCGGTCCCATCGCCGGAATTCACCGGGACGGGCGGTCTCACTGTAAAAGACTGCCGCTCCCCTGTTGGGATACAGATGCCCATCTTGAGTTTTAGGCCGTCGTCGCGTGCGTGCCGTTTATCGGTCCAGGGTCTATCCCCAAACATAAAAATACAAATTCTTATAGGGGACCTAATCAACCGCGTGCCGTGGGTATAGGCGTGGGGGCGCTATGCTATTGGTCGTGCCGATCCGCGGACCTTCGTGGGTACATACAGCATAACCGAATTTGGGAGTGTCTTGCCGAGCCGCCTTGTCAGCTCATGGGGCTCATGATCCATAGCATGTCAGCTAGTTTTCTGCTACATAATAGGCGTTAGTCATCCTCCCCATTTTCCAGCTTCGGATTGGCTCCATTTGCTTTATCGCGCTGTCTCCTTGTGCGTTGACACAGCCAAGAAAACAATAAGAATCCATCCGGTGCGAGACGCGGATATAGAAATACATTGCAACATTCTAATCCGGTGTATTCCCCACCCTTTTGTATTCACCCGAGACGGCAATATCAACAAAAAGAACAGGTTCGTTGATTACCTTGAAATTCAGGGGACCGTGAAACAGACCGGCCGGGATATAGAGTGCTGTCGGGCGGGTGATTGTATGTATTTCCCCGTGGTCCGCATCCTCTCCCAGCGTAATTTCAATCTCGGCGTCAAAAATCCTCTGGTCGTGCGGACTGGCTGAAAAGAAATGCAAGTACTGTGGAAATACATGCTGGTGTGGCTGGCTGACCATGACAAAGGCCTTGGTGATAAGAATGCAATCGACGGAGAGATGTCCTCCGCCGAAATTTTTTAAATGTCGAGTTGAGGAGCAGTCCCAATATCCCGGGAATTTGGGACTTTCCTTAAGAACATCTGCAGTGAAGTATTTCGCGAATGTAGATTTGGTCATTTGGAACCTTCGTATAGGAATATTTTGTTTAAAAGCACTATAGGGCAATAGTGGAAAGATCACAAATGATTTGAGTTCAGCTATGGAAAAGATTATTTTCTTTCTGACCGGTGCGCGACAAGTCCTGTATTCAGGGCTGAGAAGGATAGGGCAGGCGTCGGCTGGAGACGCCCTTGGGGCTGTTCACGAGGGTGGAGACGGCTGCCCTGGGCAAGCAGATGTACCTGGTCGGCTTCGCCGACGATCTTGACCCGTTAGTTGATAGGACAGAGTCGCGGCAACAACAAAGAGAAATTTACAGAGGTGCAAGAGGGCAGTGTGGATGCCGCCGGATCGCCAAGGAGAGCATGGATACCATGGTCGCAACTGGCTCGGCGGGGGGGAGATTGGTTGTGCCGCAGAAACTCTCGCCAAGGGTATCGGCAGACAGAGAACAGTCAAGGAATCCGCAACGGCCTAACCACCGCTGAAAGAGAGAGGCGCATGCATCTGGATCGGGAGGATCGTGAGCCTAAGTATGCAACCAGCCTCTCGGCAAGTCCTCCGCGTCTTTCGCCCCGACGAAGCTCGACTTCAGACCGAAGCAATACTCTGGGATAGGTTGATAGGTTCAACGATCACCGATTGCTGGAATCCTCTGCGGAATATTCACCCAGTGGGGTTCGGAATGAAATCCGATCTACTATCACATAGGTCTGCTGCTATGGTAGCCTGACTCAAAGGAATAGTTCTCCGGTGAATCCGGGGTAGCTGACGGTAATATTATCCAGGTCAATTCTGATTCACCCGAGGAGGGATTAGGGAATGCTGGCATGCAAGTATCCGCATATATTTCAGCCTATTAAGGTTGGGAAACTGACTCTCAAAAATCGAATCACGAATGCTCCAACCTACAACTTTCTAGCTTCCTACGACAACCACGTTACCAGAGAACAGATAGAGTCCTCCAAGCCCGTGGGGGCGGGTGGCGCAGCAACTGTAACCATGGGCAGCGGCTTTATTAATAACATATTGCCGCCCGCTGCTCGTCATATTGTGGGGATGAGCGACGAATGGATTGTTACCTATCTGTCTGAATGGTGCGAAGCTGTAAAGCGCCATGGAGCAAAAGCCTGTGTTGAATTGGTGCCGATTGCCTCTTATTTCGGTACACACGAGGTTGAAAGTTCTGTCGGAATTCCTATGGAAATCGACTGCAATCTGCTGTCTCTCCAAGAACTGCAGGGGTATATAGCGGACTATGCTAAAGCGGCGCGCCATGTTCTGAAAGCCGACGGAGACATGGTCCTGATCCATGGAGCTCATTGCCAGTTGCCCGCTCTCCTGTTTTCTAAGGTTTTCAACAAGCGGTTAGATCAATACGGCCCCCAGTCTTTCGAGAACCGATGTCGATTTGCCGTGGAAGTTCTCGATGCGATACGCGCGGAAGTTGGAGACAAGCTGGCGATTGAATATCGCATCAGTGCCGAGGACATGGTCCCAGGATCCCCCCACATTGAAGAGGTTATCGAATTTGCCAAGAACATTCAGGACAAAATAGACCTATTGCACGTTTCTAGAGGAAATCTGGCTATCAATAAACTGACTCCTTTCATTCTCCCTCCCGCGTATATGGAACACGGGATCAACATTGAATACGCTGCACGGTTCAAGAAAGCGCTGCATATACCGGTAAGTGTCGTTGGCGCTGTCACACCAGAGCAGGCGGAAGAAGCGATCGCCGAAGGAAAAGTGGATATGGTTGCCATATGCCGTCAAATCATTGCCGATCCGGATACAGTAAACAAGCTGGAACGAGGGCGGGAAGACTCAATCCGTCCATGTATCCGGTGCAATACCTGCATTAGCAGGAGCCACTTCGGATCGAAACCTCCGCGATGTGCGGTCAATCCTCTTTTCGGGCGCGAATTGGATTACGGGAACTGTCCGGCTCCCAAACGAAAGAAAAAAGTCGTCGTTGTAGGAGGCGGTCCGGCCGGGATGGAAGCTGCTAGAACATTGGCCGAACGTGGACATGAAGTTGTGCTGTTTGAGAAAGCTCCACATCTGGGGGGCCTCCTGGTACAAGCCGTCAAAGCTCCATTTAAATCTGATTTAAGACAGTATCTAGACTGGGCCATTCGAATGACAATGCGTTATAAGAATATAGATCTGAGAACCAAATCCGAGGCGACCGAGGCTCGCATTGCCTCAGAAAAAGCAGATGCAGTGATACTGGCTATTGGAGGGAAGCCGGTAATTCCTAAACTGACATGTATAGATAAATCAAGAGTCATCTGGGTTGGCGATATCGACAGGGGCGATATTCTAATCGGCAACAATGTATTAATTGCAGGAGCCGGTATGACAGGGTGCGAAACCGCATTGAGATTCGTTCAGTCCGGCAAAAAAGTAACGCTGATTGATGCCCTGCCACATGAAGAACTTGGGTGGGGTTCTTCGCCGATCAATGCCTTTGCCCTTTTCAATATTCTGGCTGAATACGGTCTCGATATACGAACGCGGACAAGGCTGTTGGATGTGACGCAGGATTACGCTGTTGTCGCAAACAATGGAAGGCAAGAAAGTCTCGTTTTCGATACTATTGTGCTTTCGCTAGGAACCGTAATGGATTCGGATGCTGTCAACCGTTTGAGGCCAACCATCGATGAGTTTTACATTGTGGGCGACAGCAATGGAAAAGCCGGAACTCTGTGGAATGCCGTAACCAGCGCATATGATGCGGCCATGGCCATTTGAGAAACAATGTATTCTCGTACTCGTAGGTTAAATTGGCGACAATCAAACTTATTGATGCGAGGCACGATCGTATTCAGTCCCTGTATGAACTATACATCCAGCAGAATGAAATAATCTCTATCAATACCTTGGCTATCAGTTGGTGCCTTGGCGCTATGCAATAGTTGCCCACTTAGGCTCAATGAAAGTGATCCATGTACAAAATATGAGCACATCCGGGAAACGTCCTGCCTGAGGCAGACGATCCGCAAGTGCCAGGAGCCGATCGAGTGCTGCTACGAGCGGGAGTGGGGTTTTGGCCGCATCGTCGACGAGCTGCAGGCCTCCCTGATCGAAATAGCAGGCAGGAACTCCTCCGGCGGGTTCGTCCCCATGAAGGACATCTGCGAGGAGGGCTACAGGGAAATCATTGCTCGGGCCGAGAACTCCGCCGGAGTTCACGGGATTCCGAGCGGGCTCAAAGACCTGGACAAGATCACGTCCGGATTCCAGAAAACCGACCTGATCTTCGTCGGCGCCCGGCCGAGCACCGGAAAGACCAGCTTCTGCCTGAACGTTGCGGACCACGCCGCGGTCGATCTCGGCAAGAACGTCGCCATAGTCTCGATGGAAATGAGCCGGATCTAGCTCAACATGCGGGGCGTCTGCCCCCGCGCCGACGTCGACAGCTAAAGCGTCAATTGCGGCATGCTCACCAGGGAAGACTGGGAGAGGGTCAACCAAGCCACGCAGTAGCCTTACGCCGACCGCATCTGGATCGACGACGGGGGCGACCAGCCCATCACGCAGATCGCCGCGAAACTGAAGCGTCTGGACGAGAGGATCAGGGGCGCCAACGGCAGCGACCACGGGCTCGACCTGATCATAGTCGATTACCTCCAGTTCGCCGCCGGGAGCGCCAGGAGGCGCAACGAGAGAAGGGTTCAGGAATCTCTGAGATCTCCGCTGGCCTGAAGAACCTGGCGAATGCCCTGCGGGTTCCCGTGATCGCCGCGAGCCAGCTCAGCCGGAAATGCTAGGAGAGGGTGGACAAGAGGCCTCTGCTCGCCGACCTGCGGGAGTCCGGTTCCATCGACCAGGACACCGACCTGGTCCTCTTCATTAACAGGGAAGAGCACTACAACCCGAAATCCGTGGACGACGGCGTAGCCGAGATCATCGTCGGTAAGCACCGCAACGGGCCCACCGGCACCTCAGCTTCCCACAAGGGCGTTTCCGGACAATGATGAATCTTCAACAGACACAAATGTCTCATATTGCAGCAGATAGCATCTCGGATACGAGACAGATAGAAATCAAGGATTGAGCGGTGATTTTGCAGCTTTGCAGTGAATTGTGCGTGGTCAAAACTGGCTAAGAGCATGAATCAGGCGGCCGTTCTGACTTTGACCTTCTCGAGTCTGGCCGTCGCTGCCGCCAAACGGAGATCGTGTTCGGCTTGAAGATTCATCCAAAACTGCGCCGGGAGTCCGAAATATTTGCCAAGCCGCAAGGCGGTCTCGGCCGAAATTGCGCGTTTGCAGCGAAGCACATCATAGATTCCCGGGAAATCCAGATCCTTTGCAAGGCGATAAGCCGTTATTTTCATTGGCTCCATGAATTCGCTCCTGAGAATCTCGCCTGGATGAACCGTCCAAGTCTTCTTTGTTTTACTCATTACATCCTTCCCTAATGGTAGTCGACAATTTCCACATCGTAGGCGTTGCCGTCCCGCCACACGAAGCATATGCGATATTGATCATTGATTCGGATGCTGTGCTGGCCCTTGCGTTGGCCGTGCAGAGCCTCCAGCCTGTTTCCGGGGGGAACATTCAAATTATCCAGCGCTACGGAAGCATGCAACAGGAAGAGCTTCTTCAATGCCCGCATTTTCAGATTGGCGGGAATCCGTCGGCTTCGCCCAGTCTTCCAGAGCTGCTTCGTATCTGCATCCCGGAAACTTGTTATCATAGATCAATAGTACTGCATTACGGTACTAGTGTCAAGCATTACTAGTTAATTGCGTTGGGACCTTGATATGAGATAACTCACAGCATTTCGCGATCTGGGACAGAACACTTCCGCCAATCATTGCTAACGCACATTCGTTTTCACTATGTTTATCAACGCCCATCGCCCCTTCATGAGTGCAGATGTGCACCAAACGTTTTGCACGTCATTTAATGCAACTGGCTGATTTATTTTGTCCTTCATTTCCTGGATCAACAGGGTTTGGCATTTCGGCCCCAATCCCTTAATCTCTTTTACCTTCAGTGTTCGTGCCCATTTTCTGCATGCTCGGTTCAATGACTTCTCATTTATTTGAGAAATATAAGTGCCACCCATGAATTCCATGATGAAAGTATAGAGTGCCACTCTTTTCCTTCCTCCATCATTAAAACTGATGAAAAGCTCAGACTTTATTTGCTTATTTCGCTGTTCGACAACCCATTGTTGTCCAGAAGTCCCGTTGGGGGAAAGAATCAAGAGCCGATCATTTCAGGAGGCTTTCCGGCTTTGTCGCATGAGGCGACGCAAATACTCGTTGATTCGAGTCTGATAGCCTCCACCTGAGGCTTTCAGCCATGCGAGTACGTCACCATCGATCCTGATTGTGACGCTCTCTTTCTTGGGCCTGTAGAATTTCCCAATCACAGCATCAGAGGGCAATTCTTGGATCTCGGGAATATCCGAGAGGTCAATCTCGCGGTCAGGGCCGGCCGCTAGCCTTTTGAGCTTGTTTTTTTTCTCAGCTGTTAGCCTGGGCATATAGCTTCCTTTCATGCCGGGTTGCACGGCGGGCTGAGATGATACGGATCACTTCGTCCGAACCATCTTGCCGATACGTATGAACCACGACAATTACGATTATTTCTTCAACAGATCCGATTGCATGCCAGCGATCTTCCCCGCCGCTTACGCGTTCGACGAAGGTGACGCAAAATGGGTCGTCGAAAACGAGTTTTGCTGTGTCGAAATCAATGCCGTGCTTTTTTCGGTTGATCTTGTTCTTCTCTTCATCCCACTCGAATCGGATCATGTGTATTTACATCATAGTACATACAGACATTCGAATCAAGAGTGCGCGGTCAAACTATCAATGGTATGGCTGTATTCGATACGGCGGTGATTTTCCAGAAGTCGCGTTCTGGGACATAAACGGCTTCCAGGACCGTAAATCCACTTGACCGGATTGCCTACTATAGGTCCAGGTGAATGAGTATGATTTCTGCCAGTCTCTGAATCTTTTCTAATGGTGCTATTGTCCCCTCCGACGGGCCTTTTCGGCACGGTATATCGTCGTGTAGACCGCTCCCCGGAATTCGAACGCAGCGTCCCCGATTTCCTGAATTGCCAGCCAATAAAGATCATTCAGATTTTTAGAACGGCAGACGGAATATTCAAGCTGACACGCAGCGGCAAAACGCTTCAAGTATTCCTGCGTCACCGGGCCTGCTTGTTCGATTAATTCGCGCTCAGACTCCCTGGCTGTTTGATCCATATATCTGTCCAGTCCCTGCGCTCGCCTTTCCTGTGGAGTCGGTTCCAGAGATATTTCAGACGCCCTATGTATTTCCGGATAAAGATCATAGTGCCTAAGGAGCGACTTATTCATATTGTCGGGCGGCGTCCACAAATCCGATGTGGCATATACCGTTAATGCAAAAACTATCGGACAGGAATATAGGCAATAATCCGGGAGGAGTCTGGTGTCTTTCCATATGGCTTCCATGGGAACAGCCAGGGACTTGTCCTTGAAAAAAGCCGCCAGGTAGAACGGACGATCCAAGGTTTTCCCAGTAGGTTTCAGTTGTCCATTCAGGATGGCTGCAAAACGATCCTTGACCAGCGGAACCTATTGCTCAGGTGAAGACGCTATTTTTTCAAAAGCTGCGCGTTGTTCCGACAAACTGCCCGAATCATAGAGCGTGTTTAGGGTCTCATCTGTGGCGTCAGGCCCCAGTGATTTCCTCGCCGCGTGGTTTGCCCAGGCGATGGCCAGTTCCGACTGAAACCTTTCGACCGTTGTCTTTAATTCATCCTTTTCGAGTTCCGCGATGACCTGTTCCTTTTTCCACCTTTTCACCGATATTGGCGCACAGATGCTCGACGGTGCCGGAAATACGGGCACCCAGCTGCACCTCGGCTCCGATCCGCGGTTTGATGGAGCCAAGTGCCGTGACGACGGGAGAAAAGGTCTGCCGGACGGCGCGGACCGTTCTGTAGTCAGCATCATTTTCTTTGACTCTATCCGGATTTCCCCACAGCTTTTTAAGAGCAACGAGTAACAGCACAGTAAACTCAAATTAATATATGTTACTCCATGCGGATTTGTCCGCCGAAGCCCGAGGGGCGAAGGCGGATCATTTATTCGGCACCCGCTGCTTCAGTTTTTAGAACCAGTTTGTAACGACAACCTTCGGACGCGGGGCTTCGGCTGTGGTCCCCGTCGATCCAAGCGGTTTCATCATCAAGGACCGCTTGCCATCGGGGTGGACTTCGGCGCTTTCGAGAAATGGCCCGGGTATTATGAGGTTCTCCACATAACAAGTGGCTCAATTTTGGTTAGCGCCGAAGCCAACAGAGGAAACCGTGAGCTTCGAAAATTATCAATTGGAATATGCGGCTAAATCCTGTATCTTCAAAGCATGCGCCTGTAGCTCAGCTGGACTAGAGCGTCGGTCTCCGGAACCGAAGGTCGCAGGTTCGAACCCTGCCAGGCGTACCACTTTTTAAGTCAATCATTTACGGCATAATGCGGGCAATAAAAAAGGGGCTAATAAGCCCCTCGCGCAAATACATTTGATTCTGAGCCGGTGAAATCCCCAACGAGATCAAGTACAACATAATGGTGACTCGCCTGCTTTTTCGGGAGTCAGGAGATCCAAAATGCGGCAGGGATAACGGCTCGAAGTGCTCTCTGCTTCAAACTCACTCAAAGTCAGGCGGCGCTCAATAATTTCCATCATTTTACCGGCACCCGCTGCTTCAGTTCTTCAAACCAGTTCAGAACGATGTTGATTTTTCGCGAGGTCCCTGCTGTCGATGGAGCCCCGGGGAGCTTCATCATGAGAAAGCGCTTGCCGTCTGGGTGGACGTCAAATGGAGTGCCTGTGCTAGGGCTGACGTCGGCATAAATGCTGCGGAACAGGGTTTTGGGGCTCCCGAAGCTAAAGGCGGGATCTGATCCAACGGCAACGGACATCATGGATTTATCTCCACTGAGATAGAACAGCTCTTTGCTGTCCGTTGACCATCGCGGGCTGTGACCTCCTCCTATAGAAACCTGCCATTTGCCCCTATCCACTTCAGGGAACGGGCGCACGTTGATATCTCCTAACTGCTCCTCCTTTTCATTTAGGAGATACGCAATCCACCGTCCATCGGGCGAAATCTGAGGTTGAGTTTCGGTAAAATGCTCTTTAAAGAGAAGTTTATATGTGCGCTCGCCCTCCAATGACAGCACCCCGACATCCCATTCGCCGCCGCGCAGCACGCTCCCTCCCACATCTGCAACGACGATGTTTTTCCCGTCTCCGGACCACGAGTATGGTATGAGACTTCTGCCCGGCCTCGAAAACAGCTTTTCATCCTTTCCTGTGCCGTCGGCGGCCCTCCAATACAAGTCGAGGCCACCGTCACGAGTAGAAGCAAAAACTATTTTTTTGCCGTCCGGACTCCAGATCGGATGTACATCCCAGCCTTTCTGAAAGGTTAACCGGTTCATTGTTCTGCGTCCAATGTCCCAGATCCAGATATTACCCCCCTGGGGCTCCTGTTTGGTCAATGCTATGCGGGTCCCTTCTGGGGAAATATGTGGGTACGCGTAATTGTCCGGAGGAGCCGGGATCGGCACTTCGTTCCCCAGCCTGTCCACCCATACCAGGGTGCGGCCGGACGAGGCTGAGGCGGCAGGTGCGGCCGCAGCCTTCGGCAACGGCCGGTAGGCCAAGGTACCGGAATCTGAAACGGCATGATAATCGATGCCTTCAATAACCGGAACCGGCCCGCCCTTCATCTCAAAGGTACCGGGATCGAACGGAACTGCATAGAGAGTGTTGTTCAGAATGTACGTCAGGTGTCCGGTCGGCAGATACCGGGGATGGGATCCCGCGCCCAGAGCCTTCCGCTCGCCTGATGGAAGCGGCTGCACCATTATCTGCAATGCAGGTAAGGCGGATATGTCCGTGAAAATAACCGATTTCCCGCCGGGGAGAATCTGCGGCGATATAGTGCCGGCCATGATCAACGTTTCGGGCGCGCCGCCGTTTGCCGAGACGCGCATGATCCCCTTTCGCACATCCGAGAAGACGATCGTGTTGTCGGGATACCAGATTGCGCCAAAGACCCATGTGACGTCGCACAACGCCACGGCTGCACCGCCGGTGATCATGATTTTCTTGAGTTTGTTCTCTTCCTGGGACCAGTAGCCGACCCACTTTCCGTCGGGCGAGAAAAACGGCGACTGCGGATTGCTTTCAGTCCCCTGTATGATCTTCGCTTCCAGTTCTTCCTCGGAGCGCAAGAACAGTCCTTTGCTTGTGCTGTATACAATCTGACTGCCATCGGGAGAAACCGCCAGCGTGTGGCCGAAATTCTCAACACTGTTTATATTGAATTGTTGCCCTTCAGGCAGGCTGTATTCAAAGCGCGTAACGCGGCGAGGTTCGGGCGCCCTCAGCTTCCAGACAACGGCTGCCACGAGAAGTCCGACGGCCACGACAGCGGCGATCCATTTGAGAGCCGATCGCGTGCGGCTGCGGTTTTCGAGCGCTGCAACCGGTGCTGCGAATACGTCCCCGGGATCGGCCAAAGCCTGCTCAATTTCGTAGCGGGCGTCTGTAATGCTCGAATATCGTCTCCTTACATCCTTTTGCAGACAGCGCGTGATTGCTTCGCGCACTCTGGGATGCAGATCTTCCGGCAGCAGATCCAGCTGCAGGTCTCCCTTGATCACCGATGCGAGTATCTCACTGACATCCTCCCCTTGGAAGGCAACGCGCCCCGCCAACATCTCGAACAATACGCAGCCGAAAGCCCAGATGTCCGTCCGTTTGTCTACAGGCTTCCCTCTGGACTGTTCCGGCGACATATAAGCCGCCGTTCCCAGGATGACGCCCTGCTGGGTGGCGGCCTCACTGAGCGTTGGGGAATTTGACAGGTTTACTTCCTCCCGATCCAGGGCAAATGCCTTGGCCAGCCCGAAATCCAGCACCTTCACCTTGCCCTCAGGCGTGACTTTGATGTTTGCAGGCTTGAGGTCGCGGTGAATGACGCCCTTCTCATGCGCCGCTTCAAGGGCCTCGGCAATCTGCAGGGCCAGCTTCAGGGATTCCTCGAACGGGATCGGGCCGCGCTTAATCTGCTCTGCCAGCGTATCCCCTTCGATCAGTTCCATGACAAGGAACTGCGTTTCAGCGGATTCCTCCAGGCCATGGATTGCGGCGATGTTCGGGTGGTTCAGGGAAGCCAGCAATTTGGCCTCGCGCTGGAAGCGGGCAACCCGATCGGCATCCTTTGCGAATTCTTCAGGCAGAACCTTTATGGCGACGTCGCGCCCGAGTTTCTGATCCTTCGCCCGATACACTTCCCCCATGCCGCCCTTGCCGATTTTCCCTGTTATGCTGTAGTGCGAAAGGCTTTGACCGATTTCAGGCATATGTCCCCCTGTCGAAAGAATGACCTGCCTGTTGCCTGGTTGTGTGTTGAAAACTCTGGGGACATTATATGCGGTCAGGGCGAGTGGAAGAAAGGGGAATCAAGGATAGGAAGGATTGGCTACCGCATCAGATTGAGGGCTGTCTGTCGGGCCTGGAGTGTGCCCGGTTTCAAGCATCGTTCCGTTGCCGTCAACATGTAATACGCAATCTTCAATGTTTTGGGGCTATTTACAGGTCAATTTTGCAACAGAATCCAGGTGCGGGAAACGGGTTTTGGATAGACCCTTGCCTTGTTGCAGAGGCCGGTTTGTTTTGGTCGAAGACGCCGAAGCCATCACTTTCCTGCCGGATCCCAACCATGGGTGTAAAGTGAAAGGACCTGGGATGTCTCGAGGATAGGCCCGGGGCATTTCGTTTTGCCTTTTCGGCACCGCGCTCAAGGCTTGACGGAGGAGGCCGATTGCAGGCGTTCAAGGCTGGCCAGATATTCATACCTGAACAGATCCACGACGGCGATCATCTTCGCCCTGGGCGCCTTGTGGGACGGCATAGACCTCTCCCCCCGCGGTACACACGCCGTAGCAGTCCCGCTTCAGCCCGTTGATGTACAGCCCGACGATGCTGCCGAAGTCGGCCCTGCTCCACCTCAAGGCTTTCCGGAGGGCGAAAATCTGCAAGGGCTTTTTCTCGAAGATGCTGCTGCTGACCGGCCTGCGGCTGAACAGCCACGCGGAAGGTGTGCCGTTGCTGGCATATAAATTTCAGGGCCAATGGCGGATGCCTCAACGATAATTAGCCTCAACCTTCGGCAGGTTCCATAATCGAATCGCCAGAAGAGAAAGCCTATCATGGATGAAAACACTCACGATCAGCCGGATGGGTTCTACGGGGGCAGAGGGAAAACCAGGGGAAAGGCCAACTGGAAGCGTGTGTTTTTTGGGGGCTGGTGGCGGGAATCATTATGAATATTCCCGTAATTGCTGCCATGCCGGTATATCTGAAAGCACTTTGGGATTCTGCCCTGGAAGCCATATCGTAATGTCAACGCAAAAGGGACCCGCCGTGATACAGCAAAAGGGGCCCAGACAAACAAAAAAAGGAATAGAAATCGAGAGGGGTCAGGGGCCCCTCTTGATTTCAAGCCTAATAGCCCCTGCAGGGGGCGCCGGGGCTGCCACTGCGCGATTTGCAGCTTACCTGGAAACGTTATTCATCCACTGCATGCTCTCCGCGAATCAGATGCTCTCCCAGCCAAAGTCATGAATGGAACAACGATGTGTCAACCGGTCCGCAAGAGCGGCCGTTAGCGTTGCATCTCCAAACACCGTAGCCCATTGGGCAAAAGCCAGGTTTGAGATCGCCAGGGACGATCCACGATGGACAGACGGCCGTATCCCGTGCGAACCGGGGATATCCATGCTCCGGAGTGTGTGCGCCCCATTCCCCGCGCGAGCCCGCCAATGCAGCTGAGCCAAATGCGATAAGGTTCTTCGTATCGACACGCTGCAACGAGCAACCACCGACGGATTCAGCCGGAGAGGCCGAAAGAGTAATCCTAGGAAGCGGGGTGACCGATAAGGACTGAGACGTCGTCTGCCTTGGGGAATTCTCGCCGGACAGGGGGTTGTGATGAAAACTTTGGTTTTGGCTCTCATCGTGATTTTTACGGTCGTTTCTGGTTATGGCCAGACAGCGGGCGTCATCGAATGCGGGGGGAGAACCAGCGTTTCGTCCTGGGAAGCGCCCGACAGCATCGTTGTCATCGAACAGCTGGACTGCGGGAGCCAGGTCCCGGTCGTCGGCGAGGAGAAGGGGTTCTACAGAATTCAGGTCAGAAGAAACGTATTCGCCTACATCGAGGCTGAATATGTGCGGATCTTCGAAGACCCGCGTCCTGGGGCCGCGTCCGGGCGGATGGGCCGAGCTCCGGAAAAGGATCCGCCGGATGTTCCATCGCTGTCTCTGCAGCCGGCAACGGAAGCACCCGAGGTGCCCCGCCCGCCCAGGCGCGGTGCGGCCCTCCTATCGGGATTGGAGATCGGCCTTGATGCCTCCTACATGAGGTATGAGGAGCCTGATTTCATGCAGCAGGACGGTGTCGCTATCAGTCTCTGGGGCGCCTACACGTTCCGCCCCGAAAAATACATGGTTCGGTTCGACGGCAGGATGGGCTTTTCCGACATGGAGTATTCTTCCGGAGTATCCGGGGAGGTTAGCGGGATCCGCGATTACGTTGTTGAAGCCGGCGCCCGTTTCGGCCGAACCTTTCAGGCGTCGGATGCATGGCACCTGACGCCCTTTGCAGGCTTCGGATACCGATATCTCTACGACGGGTTCGGTGAGAAGATGACGAGCAACGAATACCTGGGCTATAACCGGAAATCGAACTATCTCTACACGCCGATCGGACTCGAGATCGACCGTCGCCTGAAACAAGAATGGGCGCTCGTCACCGCTCTGGAATACAATCACTTCTGGCACGGATGGCAGCACAGCGACCTGGGGATTTTTTTTTGAAAACGATTACACCGCCGTCAACGACCAGGCCGATGGTTGGGGCATGAGCGGCTCCGCGAAGTTTGTCAGACAGATGGGGATGCGCGATATCGTTTTCGGCCCTTATTTCAAATACTGGAACATCAAGGATTCCAACACAGTTTTTCACAATTACATGGACGAAGAGTACGGGTTCATGGAACCGGCAAACACCTCCATCGAAATCGGAGGTAGGTTCGGGGTCCGGTTCTAGTGCCATAGGGAGCGACGATCCGCGCAATCGTCGGGAACTCCTTGGGATTGCCCCTAAAAGGCTTGTGGTTCACCCGCCTGCGGTTTTCCCCGTATAATGAGTTTGTATATTCGGACGGATCGTATACCGTATAGGCAATGCGCTACCGGGACAACGCAAAAAACGAAGAGGGGAAGGAAGCTCTGGCTGGAGTGGTGGAGCGGGTGACCTATCACAGCCAGGAGAGCGGCTTTTGCGTCCTGCGCGTGAAAGTGCGCGGGCACCGGGATCCGGTGACGGTTGTAGGCACTGCGGCTGAGATCCGGCCGGGAGAATACGTCCATGCCAGCGGCCGTTGGGACCATCACCGGGATCACGGCGTGCAGTTCAAGGCTGAATTCCTCAAAGTGACTCCGCCGACGACCGTCGATGGAATCGAGCGGTACCTGGCATCCGGCATGATCAGGGGGATCGGCCCGGTCTATGCACAGCGACTGGTCCATGCATTCGGGGAAAAGGTTTTCGACGTCATAGAGCAGAGCCCTGAGAAGATGCTGGAGATCGAAGGGATCGGCCCCGTCATGGCGAAGAGAATCGCCGACGGTTGGGCGGATCAGAAGGTCATCCGCGAGATCATGCTGTTTCTCCAGTCCCACGGTGTCAGCACGGCGCGCGCAGTCCGGATCTACAAGACCTACGGGACAGACGCCATCCCTCTGATCATGGAAAACCCTTACCGGCTGGCGGCCGATATCCGTGGCATCGGTTTCCGCGGGGCAGACCAGATTGCCGGTCGGCTGGGCATCGGGAAGACCTCCATGGTGCGCGCACGCGCCGGCATCTCCTTCGCGCTGTTTGAAGCCGTCAACAACGGCCACTGCGCTCTGCCGGAAGACACCCTTGTCGAGATGGCGGGAAAACTGCTGGAAATTCCCCTGGATTTGCTCCGGGAAGCACTCGGGTTGGAACTTGAGGAAGGCAGGGTGATCGCCGACAGCAGCCGGCAGACGCGGTGCATCTTCCTGCCCTACCTATGGCACGCGGAGCGGAGCATTGCGGAACGGCTGCACGCTCTTGCAGCGGGGCGCCCTTGCTGGCCCGCCATCGATCCGGCGCAGGCCATCCCGTGGGTGGAGCGAAAGTTCGGGATACGGCTGGCCGAAAGCCAGCGGTCTGCAGTGTCGACTGCGCTTCAATCGAAGGTTCTGGTGATCACCGGGGGGCCCGGCGTCGGGAAGACGACGATCGTGAACACCATCCTCAAGATCGTTATGGCCAAGGGAGCGCGGGTTGCCCTGGGCGCCCCGACGGGAAGGGCCGCAAAGCGCCTTTCGGAAAGCACCGGCCTCGAGGCCAAAACGCTGCACCGTCTGCTCGAGTACAATCCGCTCTCCGGCGGCTTCAAGCGTTCCGCCGAATATCCCTTCGATTGCGACCTGCTGGTCGTGGATGAAGCGTCCATGGTGGACGTCCCGCTCATGGCGCAGCTTCTGAAGGCCGTACCGGACCGGGCTGCACTGATCATCGTCGGGGACGTGGATCAGCTCCCATCGGTCGGTCCCGGACAGGTGCTGGCCGACATCATCGGGTCCGATCGCGTACCGGTCGCTCGTCTTCGGGAGATCTTCCGCCAGGCGGCCAAAAGCAGGATCGTCACCAACGCCCACCGCGTCAACAGGGGGGAGCTGCCGGACATGTCCCTGCCGAGGGAGGGCGGGACCGATTTCTACTTCATTGGGGCTAGGGATCCTGAGAGGGCGGCCGCGAAGGTGGTGGAGCTGGTCCGGGATCGTATCCCGCAGCGCTTCGGTTTCGACCCCATTCGCGATATCCAGGTCTTGTGCCCAATGCAGCGCGGGAGCGTCGGCGCGCGGTCGCTGAACGTTGAACTTCAGAAAGCGCTGAATCCGGCCTTGGCCGGGGAGCCTTCGGTCGAGCGCTTCGGCTATACCTACCGGGTCGGCGACAAGGTGATGCAGACGGAGAACGACTACGACAAGGATGTTTTCAACGGGGATATCGGGTCTGTATCCGACATCGACGCCGACAGTCGCGAGGTCCTCATCAACTTCGACGGGCGCACGATTGCCTACGGATACGGCGAGCTGGACGAGGTGATGCTCTGCTATGCAACGACGGTGCACAAAAGCCAGGGATCGGAGTACCCGGCCGTGGTGCTGCCGGTGATGACCCAGCACTTCGTAATGCTTGAGCGCCACCTGTTGTATACGGGAATCACGCGGGGCAGGAAACTGGTGGTGATCGTAGGACAGCACCGGGCCGTCGCGATTGCCGTCGAGGGGACCCGCGACCGGCGCCGCTGGTCGAAGCTGCGGGAATGGCTGCTGCCGGATCCGCGCAGCTCCTGAATGCGCAGGACAACCGGGATGCGCGGGCCAGGGATTTTTCGGGCCCGGCGATCGAGGCATCTCCGGACGCTGGCTCGGGTGCCGGTGCATACCGTGGAGAGGGGCGCATCCGTGCAGGAAGCGGCCCAAACCTGTTGATGGCCAACTGTCCGGAACGTCCATATCCGCGAAATGCCTCTAGCCGAGGAAGGTGCCATGAAATCACTGACGGAATACCTGTGGATTCACGCCGATACACGGGTGGCCTTTTTCAATATCACCCGGCAGGTCGAGGATCTCCTGCGCAAAAGCGGGATTCGTGAAGGGCTCTGCCTGGTCAACGCGATGCATATTACGGCCAGCGTCTTTATCAACGACGACGAGGCGGGCCTGCACCGGGATTACGAGAGATGGCTGGAGAGGCTGGCGCCGCATGCGCCGACATCACAGTACGATCACAACAACGGGGAGGACAACGCCGACGCACACCTGAAGCGCACCATCATGGGGCGCGAAGTCGTGGTGGCGATCACGGGCGGCAAGCTGGATTTCGGCCCGTGGGAGCAGATATTTTACGGAGAATTCGACGGCCGCCGCAGAAAGCGGGTGCTCGTGAAGATTATCGGGGACTAGGTGTACAGGGGACGGATGAGGCGCCGTCGGCTGACGCCGCCGGCGTTGTGTCCGCAAGGCCAAAGCGGATGCCGTGGGGGACGGCCGTGTGCCCCCTGCAGTGCCGCAGGATCTGCTGCGGGAACCGTCTTCCCCCCGCCTTCCTCCGTAGGATCAATCGCGAGGCGGAAGCGTGGCCAACACCTTCCGGATTTCCGTCTGGTAGGTCGTCTGAATCCTTTCGATCCGCTCCCGGGGCCACGCGGGGTCCCATCCCAGGCCCAGGTCCTCGCCGACGAGCACGATGGTGAAGTCTGTCATCGGGGGCTTCTTGTGCAGGACCGTCATGATGTTGCAGATCCGCATGGGCGAATCGCAGTCGGTACACTCGCCCGTAGAGGCGCAGGGTGTTTTCAACCCCAGGTTTTTGGCGTGGAAGGGTGCGATGACCTTCTGGACCCGTTCCATGGCCTCGCTGACATCGCTCACGATCTTGTTGATGCCGACGAGCAGGATTACTTTCCCGATTCCGTGGGCCATGCCGGCAACCCGGTTTCCCATGCCGTCGAGGTTCACGAGTTTCCCGTCCATCGTAACGGCATTGGTGCTGACGAGCAGCACGTCCTTGCGCCCCGGGATTTCCCCGGGTTTGGGGATTTCGACGCCCTTTTCTTTGAGCTTGTCGAGCAGACCCACCTGCAGCACGGAGGTTGAACCTGCCCTTTCGAGGGTGGCGCCCCCCGGGATCAAATCCAGAACGACGGAAACGGCGTCTGCAGCCTTCTCCACGTATCGAACCCGGAAGTTGTTGCCTTCGAGTGCCGCTACCACCTTTTCGACTTCGTTTCGCGTTGCCATGCTGTAGCCTCCGATCGGTGCATCCAGGCGGGTTTACCGCGCCTCGTCCGTGCCGAGCCTCTTGTCTACGTCCTTCAGCAGTTCGGGGATGTCCAGTTTCTGCGGGCATTTTTCCACGCACTCGCGGCATTCCGTACATGCGGATGCCTTCTGGCCGGGAGGCGTCATCTTGTTGTAGAAAACGCGGTTGACCGCGAGAGTATCCTCGAACATATAGGTGTCGTTGTAGGACGTGAAATTGTGAGGGATGTTTACATCGTAGGGGCAGGGCATGCAGTAGCCGCATCCGGTGCAGTCCACCTTCAGCATTTTCCGGTACGCCGCCCGGACACGGTCTATCAGGCCCAGTTCCTCGGAAGAGAGGGAATCCGGCAGAGCCTCTCCCGCAAGACGCACATTCTCCTTGACTTGCTCCAGGTTGCTCATCCCGCTAAGAACTGTGGAGATCCGGGCGTTGTTCCATGCCCAGCGCAGGGCCCACTCGACAGGGCTGCGCCTGGGTCGGGCGCTGTCCCACAAAGCCTGGACTTCCGGCGGGATCCTGCCGGCGAGTTTGCCTCCGCGAAGAGGTTCCATGGCCACGACCCCGATCCCCTTCGATGCGGCATAGGCAACCCCTTCGGTGCCTGCCTGGTATGCACGGTCGTAATAGTTGTATTGCACCATGCACATTCCCCAGTCGTAGGCATCAACGATTTCCCTGAAGACATTCAGCGCGTCGTGGAAGGAAAACCCCGCGTGCAGGATGCGTCGGTCGGCGCGAAGCCGGTCGAGGAAGTCCAGGACGCCCATTTCCCTGAGACTGTTCCAGGTAGACCGGTCCAGGCCGTGGATCAGATAAAAGTCGATATGGTCGGTCTGCAGCTTTTCCAGCTGCTTGTCGAAGATCCGGTCGAAGTCCGCCTTCCCCTTGAGGTTCCATGTGGGCAGTTTGGTGGCGATTCGGACCTTGGACCGGTGGTTCTGCAGGGCTTTCCCGAGAAAGGTTTCGCTTTTCCCCGTATGGTAAATGTAGGCGGTGTCGAAGTAGTTGACTCCGTTTTCGATGGCATGCTCGACCATCTTCGTGGCTTCCTCTTCGTCAACAGGCGTCTTGGGATCGAAGGAGTCCAATTCGTTCCCCGTTCCCATCATCGGCAGCCGCATGGCGCCGAATCCGAGTACGGATACGTCCAGGTTGGTGCTGCCCATCTTGCGATATAACATCGGATCTTTTCTCCTGTTTCTGTATAAGCCCGTTGTCCCCATTGTATGGTAGATGAACGAAGCGGGCCGTCGCAAGGGACAAAAGAAATTCCGGCGTCCGTCGGCGTCGCGAGCCAGGATAAACCCACGGCAGCCTTTGCGGCACGCGGGAGACCCGGGGGCGGATGAAGCCGTGCGCCGCACTCGGCCAGAGGCGCATCCGGCCGCTGTCTTGAATGTGCAGGGAAGGGACAGGGCGGACCAAGGCGCCGCAGCCGGCCCGAAAACCGGCGGGAGGTCCGTCCCCGGCCCGTGTGGGGGGACCCGGTTCCCGGGCGCTGCGGGAGCCATAGCGCAGACGGAAGACCGGAAGCCCCGCCGCCGAGGTTCGTGCGGTGAGCCCGAAACTCCTAGAGGGTAAACGGCCGGATATTCCCGCCGGACTAGGCGAGCCTGTCGACGATGGCCTCTAGTTTGGATGGGTCGAAGCCGACGGCGACGGTTTCGATGTTTTCCTCCGGGGGCCTGACTGCTGCATCGGGGTCCGGGTCGATCATGACGATGCAGGTCCCGAGCTTCGGCTTCATGATCTGCGCCCGCTTCTTCACATCGTCCATCGCCTCCCTGTCGGCCGCCTCCCGTGCGGAAAGGAATTCGACCATCAGGTCGGGACTGGTGATCGTCCGGGCATGGATGTCGGCGAACACGGGAATTTTTTTCAGGTCCGGAACAACCGAAAGGAACATCACCCGGGAGTCGAGGGCGAAGGAGGTATCCCCAGTGCGCTTCTTGGGCTTGACCGGAGGCTCGAAGGGGATATAGAAGGAGTGCACTTCGCGCGCCAGCGGCATTTTGACCGCGACGTTCCTGTCGAGCCTCCTCGAGTGCAGGATGCATTCCGGAATGCGCTTTGCGGGGTGATGGAACTGGCGTCCGAAAGCTATTTCCTTCAGTTCGCAGATCACGGGTTCATAATCCTCGTCAAGCTGCACCCCGTAGGCACGGTCCGGGTCCAGCAGGCGAATCAGGGAAAGCGCGGCCCAGGGTTCGTATCCCAGGCGGAAAAGGTCGCCGGCAGTGATGCCGATATCCAGCGCGGCCAGGCGCTCGAATTCCTCCTCGTTCATTTTTCCCTGAACCAGCTCGAACAGACGGTTGTAGAGTACGCGCACGAGGCCGCCCTTGGGGTCGTGCAGGAAACTCGAAAGGTCCATCGGAATGTCGATGCGATCCAGACCCAGTAGATCCGTTACGTCCTTTTCCGCCTCGACATAGCCGCTGCGGAGAGCGTTGACGTCGATTGTCAGGTCGTTGTAGCGCTCGTCTACGACGGCGCTGCGGGTGGCGTCGAACCTCTCATAGAATGCATCGCGAAGATGCCTCGGAATGGACACCTCTCTCGGATCGATGTAGATCTCCGGGTTTGCCGTGACGTATTCCTTGAGCCGTCCGAACTCTTCTCTCCATCTTCTTTGTATGCTCATGATCCGTTCCTGTGCGTGTGTGTTTCGCCCGTTTGAATGTTCCCGAACGTTATAACGCCGAAAGCCGAAAGGATCAACGGGGGAATCGATCCATGCATCGGATTCCCCTGTTGATCCGCTCCAAGCACGAACCGGGATGGGGCCCCGAACCGACCGGTCCCGGGAGGGGGTTGCATCGTGGCCGCGCTTTGAAGTGCCCTCCACATGCCGCCGAAGACCGAATAGTCACAAAACAGCACACGCGCCGACGGTGGGCGCTTGCGCCGGATACGCCGGGCAAACGAACGCATAAATCATGTAATTGCAGGGTCTTGTAAATTTATTGGAAAAATATTTACAAAATGTTATTTTCCCCATTGACTGTTGTAGCGTTTATGGCGATAATTCATAACGTGAAATAAATCACGATATGTTTCAGGTGATGCCAACAAAGGGGGAATGTGTGAACATCTACACTGTTTTGCTCGTTGACGATGATATCGATTTCGTGGAAGCCAATAAAATGGGTCTCGAAAGCGAAGGTTTCCATGTTTTAACGGCCCATAACAGCACAGAGGCTCTGAAGGTCGCCGAAAGCAATGATTTCGACGTGGCTGTTCTGGATGTCATGATGGACACGCCCGAGGAGGGCATGGTTCTCGCGCGGGAGATGCGAAAGAACCCCAGGACGAAAAACATCCCTCTGATCATGCTGACTTCTCTGAACGAGGTGAACAAGGCGGCGGGATACAAGCTCCGGTTCTCCGATACGGACCGGGACGAGACCTGGCTCCCCATCGACCGGTACATCGACAAGCCGGTGGACGCGAAAAAGCTGTCGGCGGAGATCCGCAAGGTTCTGGAGCAGCCGCGCGACGCCTAAGACGGTGAGGCCCGGCGCCGGGGAACACTGCACGGCTGTCAGAAGATACTTGTGAGCAACGGAGCCGCATCGCCGAGCAACCGGGATGTCCCGAGCGACCGGGCCTCGGGCATGGTACGCGATGGTCTGGCGCGCGCACTGTACGGAGCGTTGCTCGCGCCGCTGCAGACACGCATGAGCGGCCGGGCCGTGGCGCCGCGGGGGTAACTGCCCGGAGATGTTTTCACCAACGGCAATCGGCCTGAAGTCCGGGTGATCGAGCGGATCAGGATGGAGAACATACCGTTGCGCCCGGCCGCATCCGGCACCTTCAACATCGCCGGGCGCCATGGTTCCCATGGGCATCAGTGGGAGGGAGTATTGAAGACCTATCAGGGGGATTTTCATATTCACACGAATCTTTCGCCCTGCGGATCCGAGGAAATGTCTCCTCCTTCGGTGGTGGCGACCGCCCTTGCCGCGGGGCTCGATTGTATCGCCATCTGCGACCACAACAGCACGGGTAATGTCGGGGCCTTCCGGGATGCAGCATCCGGCACGTCGCTGGTCGTGATTGCAGGCATCGAGATTACGACGGCGGAAGAAATTCATATCGTGGGCCTGTTCCCGAACATCGCCGCGGCCGACCGGGTCGCGTCCGAAGTGCAGGCGACCCTTCCCGGGTCGGATTCCGACTATGAACGCCGGTTCGGGGAGCAGGTGCTGGTCGACCGGGAAGGGCGTAGGGTGGGGCACGAACGGCGATCCCTGGCGCTGGCGACGACGCTGGTGCTGGGCGAAGCCGTATCCTTGATCCAGAGATACGGCGGGCTGGCGGTCGCTGCGCATATTGAGCGCCCTTCCCATTCGGTCTACAGCGAGCTCGGGGAACTGCCGAAAGGGATTCCCTTCGATGCCGTGGAGGTGTCCCCCGTCCGGTCACGCTTCATCGGCTTGAGGGAGAAGTTCGCGCGGTACGGATTCCCCATGATCGGTTCCTCCGACAGCCACTACCTGCACGAAATCGGCCGCGCGCGGACGCTGATGGAAGCCGAGGCCGCAACATTCAAAGAGTTAGCCGCCGCGCTGCGGGGAGAGGGGGGCCGGAAGGTCGCCTATGTATGACTTGTCTCTCCCCATGCCGGACCTGATTGAAAATTCCCACAGCTGCGGGCGCTACGATCGTCGCCATCGATCCCGACGCCCACCCGCCCGGGCGTGACAGCCCAAGGAGGCGGACGTGGTCATCGAAGGACGCATCCGGAATGGAGTCTCCTGGAATGGGCCGCCCTCCGCGTCACCGTGGCGCGGTCTTTGGAGGATGCCGACAGTCGGGCTGGGAAGATCCGCAGGGAGGAGGCTGCATTCCACTTCATGGAAGTCATCAACCGCCCGGGAGGGCGCACAAGCGGAGGCGGCCGACTGCGCCCCGAGGCGATCTATCGCGAGGAGGAACGGAAGCAGATCCAAAAGTCCAATGAAAACCAGGATATCCAGCACCTGTGCACGGTGTTTCCGGGTCAGCCCCCCGGGGGAAAATCCCATCATCTACCACACGCGCACTGCTCCAAATGAAGCGAGATGTAGAGGCCGAAAGGCCGGAAAGGGACGCAAGCCCACTTGGAGCACCTTCTCCTCCGGCAACGGGAGCGGTCCCGGGGATCGGAATGGCAAAAAACCATCTTGACAGAGACTGGGCTATGGGCGAAAATGATATCGTGAAATGTATCACGATATAGAGGGGGATTCTGATGAAAAAGCACACGGTGCTTTTAGTCGACGACGATCCCGACTACCTGCAATCCAACGGGTTGGCGCTCGAGCGCGCGGGCTTTGCCGTCCACACCGCCGCGACGGTGGAAACGGCGATGGTGCTGATCCGGTCCGTTTGCCCGGCGGTCGCCGTGCTCGACGTTATCATGGACGAACCGGACTCGGGCTTCAAGCTGGCGCGGTGGATACGGGCCGACGCGAAGATGCGGAACATTGGAATCGTGCTGCTGACGGCGCTCAACGATTTCAACCGCAAACAGGGGATCGCCTACCGGTTTTCCGACCGGGACCGGGACGAGATGTGGCTCCCCGTGGATCGTGTGCTGAACAAGCCCGTGCTGCCGGCCACGCTGGCCGCCGTTGTGCAAGAACTCGCGGAGGGACCTGATGCGAAGCCCAGCGCCTAAACGGAACAATGGGAACGAACATGCACGCGTGTCCGCTTCAGGCATCCCGAAGGCCTCCCTCGAGAGGATGGCCCAGTATCACCAGATAGCCATGCGTGCCGGGGAGGACGGCAACGAGAGCCTGTCCTCCGTGTTCCTGGCCCGGATCCTCGGCGTCGACGAAACACTGGTGCGGAAGGATATGGCGTCGGTCAGCATCCCGGGCAAGCCACGTGTGGGATATGCCACCGGGCAGATCATCGACACGCTCGAGGAGATTTTTGGCCTGTCCCAGCACACCGACGCCGTGATGATCGGCTGCGGGGGGATCGGGAGTGCGCTGCTGCGCTATCCCGGTTTCAGGAAATACGGGCTTCGAATCTCCGCGGCCTTCGATGCCGACTACCAGAAGGTGAACCAGCGGGTGGGCGAATACATCGTTTTGCCGATGGAAAAATGCCGCAGCGTCATCAATACCTTCCGGGTCAAGGTGGCCATCCTGGCGGTGCCGGCCGATGCGGCGCAGGAAACGGTCGACTGGCTTATCTGCCGCGGTATCCGGGCCATCTGGAACTTTGCCCCCATACACCTTCGGGTCCCGGAGGGCGTGGTCGTGCGGAACGAGAACCTGGCGCTCGGCCTTGCAGAACTGATCCACCGACTTAAACAACAGAACCTTGAGGAGGAGGGCGGCGCTGCCAATGCATGACGCCGTCCATTCTGAAGAATCGTGCCCATTGTAACCATAGCCACCGATCGATGTAAACGTTGCTACTCCTGCGTCCGGGCGTGTCCCGCCAAGGCGATCCGGGTACGGGACGGCCAGGCGGAGGTCATCACGGAGCGGTGCATTGGATGCGGACAGTGCGTCCGCGTCTGCTCGCAGGGGGTCAAGCGGATCACGGACAATCTTCCGACCGTCCGCGAACTTCTGGAGCAGGGCGATGCCGTCGTCATGGTTGCGCCTTCGTTCCCCTCCGCGTTCCCCGACCTCCGCCCGGGACAGGTCATCGCGGCGCTGCGCCATTCCGGATTCCGCGGGGTGTACGAGGTTGCCTTCGGGGCGGACCTGGTGAGCCGGGAATACCACCGGCTCTACAACGAGGATCCCACACGGAAGATGATCTCAACCCCCTGCCCGGCGACGGTGGCCTACATCCAGAAATATGCGGCCGAGCTCCTCCCCTTATTGGCGCCGGTACTGTCGCCTATGGCGGCCATGGGGAAAGCCCTCAAAAACACCATCAGCCCAGGGTGCAGCACGGTGTTCCTCGGGCCGTGCACGGCCAAGGTCTGCGAAATCCAGGACCCCGAAGTCTCCCCCTGGGTGGACGCCGTCATGACATTCACGGAGGTGTTCCATCTGTTCGAGGAGCGGAACGTCGATCCGACCGTGCTCAAGGACGAGGAGTTCGACCCGCCCCATTCCCTGCTGGGGAGCATCTATCCTTT
Organism: uncultured Acidobacteriota bacterium; assembly: GCA_964651155.1. Classification (GTDB taxonomy): domain Bacteria; phylum Acidobacteriota; class UBA6911; order UBA6911; family UBA6911; genus UBA6911. The sequence continues at coordinate 33,818 of CAZYXB010000004.1, forward strand.
GGCCGGCGGGCTCGTGCGGGTCGCGGAGCTGCCATCGGGCCTGGACCAGAATGCCGTGTATCAGGTCGGGGGACGCGAGGAGTTCATCGACCTGGTCGACAAGCTCAAACAGCGGACGTCGCGCAATGACATGGATTCGCTGGAGACGCATTTTTTCGACGTCCTGTTCTGCCAGGGCTGTATCGAAGGGCCCGCGATGCCGGCAGGAGAGTCACTGGTGCGGAGAAAGGAACGGATCGTGGACTTCCTGAAGTCGCGCAAGCCGGTCAGCGACGCCGAGCGGGATACTATTTTAAACAGCCTTTCGGATCTCGACCTGAGCCGCTCGTTCAAGTCCGACGAGCAGTCCAGCGGTGCGCCGAGCGAGGAGGAGATCCGCCAGGTTTTGGCCAAGACCAACAAATTTACGCCGGAGCAGGAACTGAACTGCGGCGCCTGCGGCTACCGGTCCTGCCGGGAGAAGGCGGTCGCAGTCATCAACGGGATTGCGGAAGTCGAAATGTGTCTGCCCTACATGATTGAAAAACTCGAGGCCACCATCGGCCGCCTCCACATGTCACGTGAGCAGCTCGAGGCTGCGCAGGTGCAGCTGATCCGCTCCGAGCGCCTGGCCTCGATGGGACAGATGGCCGCCGGGATTGCCCACGAGGTGAACAATCCCCTCGGCACGATCCTGGTCTACGGCCACCTGGTCAAGGACAATCCCGAATGCTCCCCGCAGCTCGGGAAAGACCTCGACATGATTCTGAAAGAGGCGACACGGTGCCGCACCATCGTCAGCGGTCTGCTGGATTTTTCCCGCCAGAGCAAGGCAATCATGAGCGAGGTGGATATCGGAAAACTTATCGAGGACGCCGCCCGCATCGTCCGGTCGCAGATAAAGGATGCCCCGATCGAGATCGAAGTTCTGAAGGAATCGGACCTTCCTCCCGCCCAGGTCGACCGCGATCAGTTGCTGCAGGTTTTCGTCAACCTGATGAAGAACGCGTGCGAGGCCATGCGCTCGGGCGGCACGATCACGGTATCGGCTGAATGGATAGAAAAGAACGGGGAGTACCGCCTCGCGGTCCGGGACACGGGCGCCGGCATTCGGCCGGAGATCATGGCGAAGCTCTTCAGCCCGTTTTTCACCACCAAGCCGGTAGGGAAGGGGACGGGGCTGGGCCTTTCCATATGCTACGGGATCGTCAAGATGCACCGGGGACGGATTTCTGCGCGCAACAACGATCCCGGGCCGGGCGCCACTTTCGAGATATTCCTGCCGTCGGTGTCGGAGAATTGAAAGGAGAGATATGGGCGAAGAATCACCGAGGGTTCTGATCGTCGACGATGAACTAGGAATGCGGGAAGGGATCAGCCGCCTCCTTCAGAACCGGGGTTTCGAGACCGCGACGGCCGAAGACGGCGCCGTGGCCCTGGAGCGCCTCAGGGAAAAGGAGTACCCGATCGTGCTCGTGGATCTCAAGATGCCGGGCATGGACGGGTTCCAGTTTCTGGAACGGATGCAGAGTACCGACAGGAAAACCATCTGCATCGTCGTCTCGGCCTTCGCCACGATCGAATCCGCCGTGCAAACCACGAAAATGGGGGCGTTCGACTTCATCGTCAAGCCGTTTACGCCCGACGACCTGATGCTGGTCGTCAACCGGGCGGTCGAGAAATGGAGGCTGTCGCGCGAAACCGCCCGTTTGCGCACGGAAAGGGACGCCCACCTCCTGCAGCTGGCCACCGAGAAGAGCCGGCTACGCACAATCATGCAGTCGATGGCCGACGGGCTGCTGGTCGTCAACATCGACGGACAGGTGGTGTTGGGCAACGCCGCGGCGGGCCGCCTTCTCAGGTGCGCCGACGGACGCTGTGAATCCGCCCCTTTGGAGACTCTGATAACCAAACGGAACATCTACAACGAGATCCAGCGGTTGCTCCAGACAAGGGAAGATACCCAGCTCTTCCTGGAGTGGGAGCCCGATGAAGCGGACAATCCCGGACTTCCCGCCGCTCTGAGGGTGACGCTGGCGCCGATACGGGACGAGGCGCAGCGGTTTCTCGGGGTCGTGGTCCTGCTGTCGGACATCAGCGAGGCCAAGGAATACGAGCGCATGAAGACACGGTTCATTTCGATGGTGGCGCATGAAATCCGCGCGCCCATCGGGGCGGTTGAGAGCTACCTGAACCTTTTCGAGAGCGGGACGCACCTGGACGATCCTGCGCAGATCCGCGCGATCGCGCGGCGCTGTCTGGACCGGACGCGGGCGCTGCTGGCATTGGTGGGCGATCTGCTGGAGATCACCCGTCGGGACGGTCCGTCGGTGAGCAAGAAGATAGAGAAGGTGGACGTCGCCCGGCTGCTCGGCGACCTGATCGAGTTCCACCGCCCGTCGGCGGCCGAACGGGGAATTTCCATCGATCTTGAGCTCCGGGGCGACGCCCACGTGATCGATGCGGATCCGGGAGATGTCGAGCGCATGATCGGGAATCTCCTGTCGAACGCCATCAAGTACAACCGCGATTCTGGACGGGTGTTCGTCCGTCTCGAGGGCACGCCAGGACAGCTGCGCCTCGAAATCCGGGACACGGGCATCGGAATGACGCCCGAAGAGACCAAGCGCCTGGGAGAAGAATTCTACAGGGTCAAGAAACCCGAAACGCGCGCCATTACGGGGACGGGCCTGGGCCTGTCCCTGGTCAAGAAGATCGTCGGATCCTGTCACGGAACCCTCGAGGTCGAAAGCACTCCGGGCGAAGGAAGCATCTTCCGGATCTTGATCCCGACCGGCGGAGGACAAACCGACGGCCAAAGCCAGAAACAGAGGTGAATGATGGTTGCCAGTACCAGTGCAGTCAGGGCCTCGGACGCCATCGATCCGGGTGCCATCCGTTCCATCCTGGAATCGAACAGGGTCGCCGATAGGGTGAAGGTCCGGGAGTGCCTTGCGCGGGCCCGCTCTCTGGCGGGTTTGACCCCGGAGGAGACGGCGGTGCTGATGTCGGCGGAGGACCCGGAACTGGTCCGGGAGATATTTGACGCGGCACGATACGTGAAGGACGAAATCTACGGCAGGCGCCTGGTTTTGTTCGCCCCGCTGTACTATTCGAACTACTGCAGCAACAACTGCCTCTACTGCGGTTTCCGGAGGGACAACCCGCAGCCGCGGCGCCAGCTGACCTTGGAGGAGGTGGAACAGGAAACCCGCTGCCTGATCGACCAGGGGCACAAGCGCGTCCTCGTCATTGCGGGAGAGGACAACCGCCAAAGCAGCTTCCGCTACCTGCTCGACGTGATCGAACGTGTTTACCAGGTCCGGTCCGGCCGTGGGGAAGTCCGCCGGGTAAACGTCGAGATGGCGCCGATGACGGTCGAGGAATTCCGGCAGCTGCTGTCGATGAAGATCGGCACCTACGTGCTTTTCCAGGAAACCTACGACCCGGAGGTCTACCGCGCCATGCACCCGACCGGGCCAAAAGCCGATTACAGGAACCGGCTCGATGCGATGGACCGTGCCATGGAGGCGGGCATCAACGACGTGGGAATCGGCTCGCTTCTCGGGTTGAACGACTGGCGTTTCGAGGTCCTTGCGATGCTTTTCCACGCGCGGCACCTCGATGCGCGCTTCGGCGCCGGTCCCCACACCATCAGCGTGCCGCGCATGGAGCCGGCGGCCTGCGCACCGGTGACCTTGAACCCGCCAAGCCCTGTCAGCGACACCGATTTCAAGAAGCTGGTGGCCATAGTCCGCCTGGCGGTCCCCTACACCGGCATCATCCTCACGACGCGCGAGTCGGCTGCAATGCGGGGGCAGCTGTTCGACCTCGGGATTTCGCAGATCAGCGCCGGCAGCCGCACCAGCCCGGGGGGGTATGCCGAACAGGAGGCCGGGCAGGAGAACATAGCCCAATTCTCGATCGGGGATCGACGGTCGCTCGACGAGGTGATCGCCGACGTTGTCGCGCACGGATACATCCCCTCCTTCTGCACGGGCTGCTACAGGCTGGGCCGCACGGGCAAGGATTTTATGGACCTGGCCAAGCCGGGGCTGATCCGCGCACACTGCCTGCCCAACGCCCTGAGCACCTTCGAGGAGTATATTCAGGATTACGCGACGCCATCGACCGCGGAACTGGGGGAACGCGTCGTGGTACAGATGCTGGAGCGGGATGTGCCCGCCGACATACGCCCATGGGTCCGGACCGTTCTGGATCGCATCCGCAAGGGCGAGCGGGACATTTATTTCTAGGGGCCCTGATGAGCTACTGGACGAGAAAAGAGATCGTGGAATGCCTCCGGATGCCGGATCCCGCGCCGCTGTTTGCCGAGGCGGACTCGGTGCTTTCGAACATCTACGGCCGGAATGTGCACCTGCGTGCGCTGCTCGAGACCGGAAACAACTGCGTGGCCGACTGCCTCTACTGCGGGCTTCGCCGCGGAAACACCGCGGTCGAGCGCTATTCCATGGATGCGCCGACGATCGTCGACACGGCGACGCGCGCCGCGGCAGGAGGCTTCCGAACGGTCGTGATGCAGGCGGGCGAAGACGCCGGGATGCGACCCGAGTTCCTGCGCGATGTCGTGGCTTCGATACGGCGCCGGGCGGACGCGGCGATTACGCTCTCCTACGGCGAGTGGCCCGCCTCGGTCTACCGCATGTGGCAGCAGGCGGGTGCGGACCGGTACCTTCTGAAGTTCGAGACCTCGAACCGGGAGCTGTTCGCCTCCCTCCGGCCGGGCCGCACGCTCGCGCAGCGGTTGTCCTGTTTGCACCACCTGGGGGCGGCGGGGTATCAGGTGGGGACGGGCTTTATGGTGGGACTCCCCGGGCAGACGCTAGAGGATCTGGCCGGCGACCTCCTCCTCCTGTACGAACTCCACCCTGCCATGGCCGGAATCGGTCCCTACATACCGCACCCGTCGACGCCCCTGGGGCGGCAGGACGGGCCCGGCGGAGCGCCCGGGTGGCGGGAGGACCCCGTGGTGGGGCACGTCGATTCGGGGGACATGGCCCTGCGCTGCATAGCCGTTGCGCGGGTCATGAACCCGGTCGCGCATCTTCCGGCGACGACGGCGCTGGGAGTGCGCATGGACAAGGGGTATCTCCGCGGACTGGCCGCAGGAGCGAACGTGATCATGGTGGACGTGACGCCCGGTCGCTGGGGCCGGCTCTACGAGATCTATCCGGGAAGGCGCATGGAAAAGGACGCGACCCCGTCCTCCCTGTGGAACCGGTACAGGAAACTGCTCGCCAGAGCCGGCTACGCGGTATCGACCTGCCGCGGCGACGGCCTGCGGATCGCTCCCAGGCTGCAGGAGCCCTGCACGGCCTGACGCGGAATCGGACCCTTTCCGCGGACCGGGAGAAAGGAGCATGCGGGGATGATCGAACGAGACCACATCGGCATATTCGGGAAGATGAACGCGGGGAAATCCACCCTGATGAACCTTCTAACCCGGCAGGAGACGTCCATCGTCGACCCGACTCCGGGAACGACGGCGGACGTCAAATCGGAACTGCTGGAGATTCACGGAATCGGTCCCGTGAAGGTTTTCGACACCGCAGGCCTGGATGAAAGGAAGGACCTGGGCGGCAAAAAGAAACGGAGGACGCTTCAGGTGTTGAAAGAGTGCGATCTCGTCCTGCTGGTCATCGATCCCGGGCGGCAGGACGTGGGCGCCGAGATCGAACTGCTCGAGGCCGCGCGGGACCAGGACAAGCAGGTTCTGATCGTGTTCAATCTCTTCAAGGAGGGGGATAAAGACAGGATCGGGGCGCTCTACTCCGCAATCGACCTCCTGAAATTCTACCGGCCCCTTTCCATCCGCGCGAACGATCCGGAGCAGGGGCCGGCACTTCTCCGGTTCCTTCTCCGGGAATACAGGTCCCGTAACGCTCCCATGGAGCTGTTCCCGTTCGTCCATAGGGACACGACCTACGTCCTTGTCATACCGATGGATCCGGAAACGCCCCAGGGCCGGCTCCTGAGACCGCAACAGATGGCCGTCGAATACATCACGAGGAAGTACGCCTACCCGTCCTGTTTCCGGCTCGATCTGGAAAAGGCCCGGGATCCGGAACGTAATCGGGATGAGCAACGGAGGTTCCTGGAATATGTCAACGGGTTCGCCCAAAGACCGGGGGCCATCATCACGGACTCGCAGGCGATCGACATCATGGCGCGGTGGTGTCCCGGGGACATTGCGCTGACGACATTTTCCATAACGATGATTCAGTTCGTCAGCCAGGGGAAATTGCAGGAATTCGCCCGGGGGCTGGCATGCGTCCCGGCCCTGAAGCCGGGGGACCGGGTTTTAATCGTCGAGGCATGCAACCACACGAGGATCCGCGAGGACATCGGGACCGTTCAGATACCCCGGTACTTCTCAAAACACTTCCCGGGCGTGGTGCTCGAGCACAACTTCGGCCGGGAGTTTCAGGAAAACAGTGCGCTGAGCGCCTACGCGTTGATCATCCACTGCGGCGGCTGTATGATATCCCACCAGAAGTTGCAGGCGCGTATCCGAGACCTCGATGCCGTTGGGGTCCCCTACACCAACTACGGTCTGCTGCTGTCGTATCTGCAGGGCCGGGATGTCCTGGGGAAAGTGCTCGAGCCATGGGGCATCCGCCTCCGCAGCGGTGAACAAGGGCGGCCCGAGATCGACGCGCATTCGAACGGAGCGGCTGCACACCCTTGAAGCCGCGGCCGAGGTCCCATCCGTACCGGCAAGGCGATACGGGAAAGGGCAGGAAAATCCGAGTGTTGCCAACGCATGCAACCCGCTCCTGCACGACGGGGTTCGCCCCCTACACCGAGGAGTATTATCGGGAATGGAGGCGCCGCCAGATCGCCCGCATGAGTGTTACCTACGTCGCTCCGCTGGTCCTTTTGATCCTCTATTTCCAATACCGGTATGCGGGGATCGAAATGGAAGGCCGTCGTATGCAGCTTGCGGCCGTTGCGGAACAGCAGGCCAGCGCGCTCGACCTGTACCTGACAGAACGCAGGCTGAACCTGGTCGATCTCATGGATCGTCCCGGATTTTCGGTGCCTCCCGCACCGGAAACGATGGAGGAATACCTGGCCGGTCTCCGGCAGGCCAGCGACGCTTTCGTCGACCTGGGCTTTTTCGAAGCTGCAGGCGTGCAGGCGGCCTATGCCGGCCCCCACGCATCGCTCATGGCCAAGGATTACAGTGGGGAGGACTGGTACCGCCGCCTGGCGGGCGGGAATGCGCGGTTCGTCATCACGGACATCTACCCGGGATTCCGTCTGCAGCCTCACTGCACCATTGCGGTCGGCCGGTTCCTCGGGGGCGAGCTGTTCATCCTGCGCGCCACACTCGACCCGGTGCGCATGTACGCCCATGTTCAGTCGCGGCAGGCGTCCGACGCCCTCGTCACCAGCGTCGTCAACGCCGGCGGGGTGTATCAGCTGGTGGATGCCCGGATCGGCCATCCGCTGGAGATGGGCCCGGTGCCCGTTACCACCGACCGGATCCACGGGGAGGGGGCGGTGGAAACCGGCGGGGCGTCACGCCCGTACGTTTTCCGCTGGCTCCGCACCGTCCCGTGGTGTCTGATCGTGCAGGCGGGAGAGGATGCGGGCGGGCCGATGGCCCGCATGCATCTGCGCACGTTGCTGGTTTCGGCCGCGCTGCTGTTGGCGGCGGCCGGCATCATCCTGCGGCAGTCGGGCAGGCTCGTGGCACGCCAGAAACGGGCAGACCAGGCCCGGGGCCAGCTCGAACATGCGGCCAAACTGGCATCGGTCGGCGAACTGGCGGCCGGGATCGCGCACGAAGTCAACAACCCTCTCGCGGTGATCACCGTGGAATCGGGTCTTCTGATGGACTACACCGATCCACAGTTCAGGCTGACCCTCAAGACGGAAGAGCTCCGGCAGCGGCTTCAGAATATCCAGGCCGCGGCCTTCCGGTGCCGGGACATCATCCGCAAACTGCTGAGCTTCGTCCGTCAATCCGGTTTCGATATACGGGCACACGATATCCACAAGCTCATCGACGGGGTGATCGTGGGCCTGCTCGGCGACTCGATGGCGAAGTCCAATATCGAGGTCGTGCGCAGGTACGCCCCCACGCTTCCCCCGCTGGTTACCGACGGCAACCAGCTGCAGCAGGTGATCCTGAGCATCGTCAACAACGCGCGCGACGCCGTTGGAGGCACCGCCGGCCGGATCGAAATCGAAACATCCCGCCGCGGCGACCGTATCGTGGTGTCGGTGAGGGACAACGGGGTCGGGATGACGCCCGAGGTGCTCGACAAGCTCTTCGTCCCCTTTTTCACGACGAAGGAAGCGGGGAAAGGGACCGGGCTTGGCCTGTCGGTGAGCTACGGGACCATGCGGAGCCTCGGGGGGGACATCGAGGTGGAGAGCACGGCCGGGCAGGGAAGCGTCTTCAGGCTGGTGCTGCCCGTGGAGTCCAGGCCTCCGGCGGAAGGAGGCAGCCGCACCCGGGAACACGAAAAAACCGCCTAGGGCGGCGCCGTCGCTCCGGGACTGTCAGCTGAGAAGAAGCGCCAGGTCGTCGGTGCTGAGGCCTCCGATGAGGCTGTTGTCCTGGGTGATGATGGCGTCGGCGATTTCCCGCTTGGTCTCCTGCAGCGCCAGCACCTTCTCCTCGACCGTATCCTTTGCGATCAACCGGTAGGCAAAGACCGAACGAGTCTGCCCGATTCTGTGCGTCCGGTCCACCGCCTGAGCCTCCACGGCGGGATTCCACCAGGGATCGAGCAGGAACACGTACTCCGCCGCGGTCAGGTTCAGCCCGAGCCCGCCGGCCTTGAGGCTGATCAAAAACAGCTTCGCTTCGGGGTCGTTCTGGAAACGATCCACGCAGGCCGACCGGTCGCGGGTTCGTCCGTCCAGGTACTCGTAGCCGATGTTGTCCTCCCGCAGCCTGGCGCGTAGTATTTCAAGCATGGACGTGAACTGGGAGAATACCAGCGCTTTATGGCCTTCCTCCAGGATTTCCAGGAGCTGGGGCACGAGCATGTCGAGCTTCGCGCTCGATTCACGGACGCGGGAAGGGTTGATGAGCCCCGGGTGGATCGCGGCCTGCCGCAGGCGCAGGAGCGCTTCCAGGACATAGATCTTGGAGTTGTTCATGCCGACCTGCTCGACGCGCTGGAGCAGGGACTTCCTGTAATGCTCCCGCAGCTCGTCGTAGAGTGCCCTCTGGTTTGGTTCGAGCCTGCAGTAGAGCGTCTGCTCGACCTTTTCGGGAAGATCGGGGGCCACCTGCTTCTTGGTCCGGCGGAGGACGAAGGGACGCAGCGCCTTCGACAGCAATTCCCACTGCCCATCCCCGTGTTTCTCCTGGGGCCCTTTCCTGGATCGGAACGCCGATACGGAGCCCAGCATGCCGGGATTCAGGAATTCGAACAGGCTCCACAGTTCCTCGATGCGGTTTTCGATCGGCGTTCCGCTCAGGGCCAGGCGGTGGCGTCCTTTCAGGAGCCGCGCGGCTTTCGACGACTCGGTGGCGGCGTTCTTGATCGCCTGCGCTTCGTCGAGAATGATGTAGTCAAATGTCTTTTCCTTGAAAAACGGGGCGTCGCGCCGGAGCGTGCCGTAGGTGGTGAAGACGACGTCGTACTCGTCGAAGTGTTCGTGACCGCGGATCCGCTCCCCCCCGGTATGGTCGAGAATCCGGATCCCAGGAGTGAACCGTCCTGCTTCCGCGATCCAGTTGAAGACCAGGGATTTGGGCATGACGACGAGCGAGGGGGGCATAGGGTCCGGTGAAGAACCGCCCGCCCTCAGGCGGCGCCTCTCCTCGAGAAGCGCCAGGACCTGGATGGTCTTGCCGAGCCCCATGTCGTCGGCCAGGCAGCCTCCGAAGCCGAACCGCTCGAGGAAGTGCATCCAGCCCAGGCCGATGCGCTGGTACTGTCTGAGGGCGCCCCGGAATCCTTCTGGAGGGTCGGCGGGGTCCACCCCGGCAAACGACCGAAGTGTTTGCCGCAACCTGGCGAATGCGTCGTCGCAGCACAGATGCGGTTCGGCCTCGAGCAGGGTGTCGAGCAGACCGGCCTGGTTGCGGCCGAACCGCACGTGATCTTTCTGCGCTCTTCCCATTTCGAGCAGCATCCCGTATCTGTCGATCCAGTCCTTCGGAAGCATCCCGTAGCTGCCGTCGTCGAGAACAACGGAGGATTCATGCCGTTTCATCGCATCGAGCAGGCGCGGGATCGGAACGCTCGTGCCTTCGTACTCCACATCGCCGTGCAGCTCGAACCAATCGATCCCCGACGCGAGACGCATCCGGAACGCGCCCGGGGTGCGGAAGGGACGCCCGTCGGCTTCCACCCGCCATCCGGAGGAGACCAGTTCCTCGAGGGCCGTGAAAAGTTGCGTTTGAACGATGGTCCAGCTTCTGCCGTTTCGGCCGTCTTTCCATCGCTTGAACCCCGTGTTTTCAAGCGTTTCCATGGCCCGCGCCTCTTTCCCCGGATGGCGCAGGACCCTGCAACGTCCGCCCGGGAGCATAAATCCCGTCCCCGGCTCGGACGCCCCGACGGTCCGGTCCCGGTAGCGGAAGAAGAGGTCCCCCATGATATCCGGGGCGCCCCACGGTCTATGCCTCGTTGAAATCTGCAGCACCGGTTGCGGATCAACATCAATTTCGGTGATCCGAAGATCTTCGGGCAGGCGGATGGACGGGATGGAGGGCAGGGCGTGCATCGCTTCGAGCCATTGGCCCGCTTCGGTTTCGGAAAAGAGGAAGGATCCCTCGTCCCGGAAGAGGGCCACCCAATCGGCGGGGCCTTCGAAGAAGGAGACCGTATTGTCCAGGATGAAAATCCCTTCTTTGGAAATATTGTCCGGCAGGGAAACCGATATGCGTTGGCCGTCCCTGTGAAACGTACCGGATGCCTTGTACTGTTTCCCGGCACGATCGGGCAGGACGTCGATCTCGAACGCCCAGGGGGCCGCCCCGTCCCATTGCACCGGGATGATTTCGTTGGTTTCGGGATCGCGGAAGTAGAACCGCCCCGTGGCGGAAATATCCGGGAGCAATGCTTTCAGGTCGCGCGCTTTGGGGATGAACCGGGCCGTGGATTCATAGGGGCTGCGGTACCAGGTTTCGCGCTGCACTCCGGCGAGGCGGTAGAGGAGGTCCTTGTCCGCCGGATCGGGGAGCCATTCGAGCAGATCGTGGGTGAAGGCAAACAGCTTGGCCTTTTTCCAGCCGCCGTTTTTTTTCAGCTCGCGGATGTTGAGCCTGATCGCCGCGTCGAAGCTGGGGACGGATCCGGAGAACTCCAGTATGTAGAGGATTTCGCTGCCGGGCGGGCAGATCGGACGGGCGGGAACGGGCCGACGGCGGCGGCTCATTTTCTGCAGCAGATGCCGCCAGTCGCCTCCGGCGGAGTCGTAGCCATTTCGGCCCCCCTGTCCGTGACGGTCGAGGGGATCGCTTCGACCGGCGCCCGAAGGGGCGTCCGGACCGGGCTGGTAATCCTGATCCGGTTCCTCGAACGGATCCAGGTAGGCCGGAATCAGGTCCTTCGGGGCGTCCCGGACCCATCCCTGCAGGAGTCCCTGCTGTTCCATTTCCAGCAGTGTAGCCCATATGTGCTTACAAACGCTGAATTTATCTTCGAAGAAGGGGCAGCTGCAGGAGTAGATGAGAGACGTGTCGGCCAGTTCCAGGTCGACATCGTAGGTGCGGCTTCCGCGGACTTCGGCGGAAACGAACTCGGAATCCACGTACACGATGGAGACGCAGTTGCGCCTGTAACACTCCAGACCCCAATTTTTGATGTTTTGACCGACGTGCCGGCCGAGCGAGTCCAATGGAAGCATGAATCGTTCATTATACCCTTTTCTGCTGTTTATTGAGACTTCGTTTGTGCTTATGATTGCATGCATGGAGAAAAACGAAGTCCCAAAACACCGGCAACCCCGCCCCGGGTGGTTGAAAGTCAGACTCCCCGGCGGCGCCAACTACGCCAGGATACAATCCCTGGTACAAACGCACAATCTCCATACGGTCTGCCAGGACGCGCGCTGCCCGAATATGGGAGAATGCTGGGGAAACGGCACGGCCACGTTCATGATCCTCGGAGACGTCTGTACCCGGTCCTGCCGCTTCTGTGCCGTGAAGACCGGGCTCCCCACCGGATACGACCGCGAAGAGCCCGGCCGTGTGGCTGAAGCCATCCGGACGATGGGCCTGCGCTACGCCGTTGTCACATCCGTCGACCGGGACGACCTCGACGACGGCGGGGCGTGGATCTTCGCCGAGACCATCCGCCGGACCCGGGAGGCATGCCCCGGCATAGGCCTGGAGATTCTCGTCCCCGACTTCCAGGGGAATCCCGACTCCCTGCGTACGGTTGTCGGGGCGAAGCCGGATGTTTTGGCCCATAACGTGGAAACAGTCCCGAGACTCTACGGAAAAGTGCGGCCCGGCTCCCGGTACCCCCGCTCCCTCGAACTGCTCTCCGGAGCCAAGCGGATCGATCCCGGCATGGTGACCAAATCGAGCATCATGCTGGGTTTGGGCGAGAGCCGCGAGGAGGTTTGCGAAGTCCTCGCCGATCTGCGCCGCGCAGGCGTCGATATCGTCACGCTCGGCCAATACCTGCAGCCCACACGCGCCAGCCTCCCCGTCGATGCCTTCTATTCGCCCGAAGAATTCAGCGCGTTTCGAGACCATGCGTATGCGCTCGGTTTCCGGTCCGTGGCCTCCGGCCCCCTCGTCCGTTCGTCCTACCATGCGGAGCAGGTCCGTGAAACCTCCCGCAAACGGGAAGCACAATGAGCGCGCTCCGGAAAAAAGGGGGGGGTGCGCGGGCTTTCTTTTCCGTCGGGGTACCGCCCGATGGTATGCCCGAAAGTGCACCGGCCGGGCCGGGCCGGTTTGCATGTATATTGTTTTCTTCCAACCGCTTGAATTGCCACGGCTTCGGTGAACAATTCCCGCGATTTCGCGTTTCTTTGTGCTATAATCGGGAACAAACAGGGGTGCAGGATAATGATCAGAATTCATTGCGCCGCCCTGATAGCACTGGTCGTTTTTTCAGCCTCGCCGGGATTCGGCAAAATCGCCCGCGTTTCTCTGAACGATACGATCAATCCGGTAACGGCTGAATTCGTGGCCCGGTGCATCGATCAGGCCGAGCAGGACCAGGCGGAACTCATCCTCATCACGCTGCAGACCCCGGGCGGGTTCGGGTCCTCCATGGAGGTAATCATCGCCCGGATATTGAGCAGCAAGGTGCCCGTCGTGGTCTACGTGGCGCCGAGCGGAGCCAAGGCGGCATCGGCCGGATTCTTCATACTTCTGGCGGCCGATATTGCGGCGATGGCTCCGGGAACCAATACCGGCGCGGCGCACCCCCTCATGGCCATCGGCGGTTTCCCGGTCGGCCAAGGGGAGGCGGGGGAAACCCTGACGGAGAAGATCACGAGCAACGCGACCGCCTACCTGCGCAGCATCACGGGCAAACGGAAGCGGAATATCGAAGAAGCGGAAAAGGGTGTGACCGAGAGCAAGTCTTTCACCGAAACCGAAGCTCTCAATCTGCACCTGATCGATTTCATCGCCGAGGACGAGACCGCGCTCCTGGGGCGGCTTGACGGGTATCGCGTGCAAATGTTCTCCGGTGACGAGAGGGTCTTGGGCACCCGGGACCGGGAGTTTATCGATTACGCGATGACACGGAGGGAAAGGATGCTCGCCGTGGTGTCCCAGCCGAACCTGGCGATGCTGCTGGGGCTGGCGGGGGTGATCCTGCTGTATTTCGAGTTCACCAACCCGGGATTTGTCGTTCCCGGAGTCGTCGGTGCGATCTGCCTGCTGCTGGCGATTCTCGGATTCTCGCTGCTTCCTGTGAATTATGTCGGGGTGCTTCTGATCGTCCTCGCCATCGGCATGCTGATCGCCGAGGTCAAGGTGGGAGGGTTCGGGGTGCTCGGCATTGGGGGGATCGTGTCGATGATTTTCGGGATGCTGATTCTGGTCGATTCTCCGGATCCCGCGGTCCGGATAGGATGGTTTTCGGCCCTGGCGTTGACGCTGCCCTTTGCGGCCATCCTGGCCATTCTCCTCATCGCCCTGTTCCGGTCGCTGCGGCAGAAACCTGCGACGGGCGACCAGGGGATGGTAGGCCTCCAGGGCGTCGCCGACAGCGAGATCGGCCGAGCGGGGCGCGTCAGGGTGCGGGGGGAGTACTGGACGGCCCGTTCCTCCGCCCCCATAGCTGCGGGCAGCGACGTCCGGGTTGTGGCAGTGGAGGATCTGGTGCTAGAGGTGGAGGAAGTCCGAGAGTAGCCGTGGCGTCTTCCGAGGGAGTACCCCGTTTCACACTACCGGCCGGAACGGTCCCTGATGTCCTGGGACGCGCTGCGGAATCCGCGGGGCCGGCATCTATGGGAGGGATTATGGGACAGGCATGGGTACTGGGGATTCTGATAGTCGTCGTCTACCTGTTGAGCGCGATCCATATTCTTAAGGAATACGAACGCGGCGTGCTTTTCCGCCTGGGGCGCCTCGTGCCTGAAGCCCAGGGGCCGGGAGTCGTTTTCGTTTTCTGGCCGATCTACAAGATGGTCCGCGTCAGCCTACGGACGGTCACGCTCGACGTTCCCCCCCAGGATATCATCACGAATGACAACGTCTCGGTGAAAGTCAACGCGATCGTCTACTTCCGCGTCATGAATGCCCCGAGGGCGATTGTGGAAATAGAAAATTACCTGTATGCTACATCGCAGCTTGCCCAGACCACGCTGCGTTCGGTCCTGGGGCAGGTGGAACTGGACGACCTGCTGAGCCACCGCGAGAAACTGAACATCAAGCTCCAGGGGATCCTCGACCAGCATACCGACGCCTGGGGCATCAAGGTGGGCCTGGTGGAGGTCAAGCAGGTGGACCTGCCCGAGGTGATGCAGCGTGCGATGGCGAAGCAGGCCGAGGCCGAGCGGGAAAAACGCGCCAAGATAATCCATGCCGAAGGGGAATTCCAGGCGTCCACGAGGCTTTCGGACGCTGCGAAAATCATCCGCCAGGAGCCTGTCGCGCTGCAGCTGCGGTATCTGCAGACCCTGACGGAAATCGGACTCGAGAACAACACGACCGTGGTTTTTCCGGTTCCGATCGACTTTATCAGGGATTTACTGGCAAGCAAGAAGGAATAGACGTTCTATGACAGACAACGAGATGGAATCCGGGTTCGAACTGGTGCTGGACAATCGAAGGCTGATCGCCGCCTTTGCGGTGTTCCTCATCATATGCGGCAGCTTTTTCGTCCTGGGGTATGCCACGGGCAAACGACAGGGCGAACTTGCCGCCAGTTCCCTGACGGGCACCGGGCAGGAGGGAATCTTCGTGCCCGCTCCGGATGCGGAAACGGCCGATGCGGCGGTCCCTTCCATGGAGGCCGACGAAGTGCAGAAGGACCTGGAATGGTACCAGAGCGTCAATGATAGGGAGCGCGGGGCCGAAGCCGCCCGGGTTCCCGAACCTCCCCGCCCCGCGGAACAAAAGGCCGCGCCCGCCACCCCCTACGTTTCGCGGGTTGATGCGCCGAAGGGAACCTACACGGTTCAGGTCGGAGCCTTCAAGACGCGCGGACAGGCCGAAGCCCACGCCGGCAATGTCCGGTCGAAGGGTTTTGAGCCCCGCATCGAGGCCCCGGCTTCGCCCGACGGACTGTATCTGGTCAAAGTCGGCAGGTTCGGCACCCGCGCCGAAGCGACCGCCGCACAGCTGCGCCTGAAGAAGAGCGGCTACAACGGTTTCATTAAAACAAACTGAGAAGCTTACGCCATGCCGCTGCTTCTGCCGGTACTGACCGGTCTGCTACTGGCCGCTTCCTTCCCGAAATGCGGCCAGCACTACCTGGCCTGGATCGCGTTTATCCCCTTGATCGCGTACGTGCATCTGGCCCGGTCGCCCGCACGGGCCTTCCGGGGCGGATGCCTGGCCGGGGGTGTCGAGCTGTTCGTTCTTCTCGTCTGGATGCCCGAGGTTCTCCACCTCTACGGGGGATTGGACCCGTGGCTTGCCTGGACGGGGTACGCGCTTCTGGTCCTGTTGCTGTCCTCATTTTCGGGCGCGGCCTGCTTGGCGACCAAGGCGCTCATGCTGCGGGGGGGCGATTGCTGCATTCTGCTGTTCCCCGCGGTCTGGGTCCTGGTCGAATTTCTGCAGACGGCGATCCCCTTCGGCGGCTTCCCCTGGCTGGCGACGGGGTACACGCAGACCGAGAACCTGGCCCTGATACAGATGGCCGACGTGACGGGGGTGTTCGGCGTATCGTTTCTGGTCGTGTGGTTTTCGGCGGCGGCATTGTTCGCCGGGCTCCACAGGGGGCGCGGGATGCGGGCATGGTGGCCCATTCTTGCGGCGGCGGCGCTGCTTGCCGTCGGCCTGGGGTACGGCAGGGCTCGACTGGCGCGCTGGGCCGGAGTCCGGCCCGATCATACGGCCGTTATGCTGCAGGCGAATCTGCGGGCCGACGCATCCCCGGGCGCTTTACGGGAGGCCTACCCGGCCGGTTATGTGCGCATGCTCGACAGCGCCCCGCCTTCGCGCATCGACCTGCTGATTCTGCCGGAATCGCCGACCCCCGTGTTCTACCAGCAGGATGAAACACTGCGGCAAACGGTCTCGGAACTGGCCCGGCGCGCCACCTTCGGCCTGGTCTTCAACAATATCCGGATCGGGGATGCCGACGGCGGAATGCGCTCCTATAACAGCGCATATTTTCTCGACGCCGGGGGCGGGTTGACGGGGGTGTACGACAAGATACACCTGGTCCCCTTCGGCGAATATATCCCGATGAAGGGTTTGTTCGTGTTCATGCGGACCATCACGCAGGATGTGGGGGAGTTCGACCGCGGGAACGTGTATGCTCTCCCGCGGGTGGGGGGGGAGCGCGTCAATGCGACTATCTGCTTCGAAGCCATTTTCCCCGGCCTTGTGCGCAGGTTCGTCCGGGACGGAAGCCGTCTCATCGTCAATCTGACCAACGACGGGTGGTACGGCCGCAGCAGCGCTCCGTTCCAGCATTTCAATATCGCCCGGTGGCGCGCCGTCGAAAACCGCAGGTATTTTCTCCGTTCGGCCAATACGGGGATATCGGCGGTTATCGAGCCGACCGGCAGGGTTCAGACCGCGACCGGGATCCTCGAGCGGGCGGTGTGCGAGGGCCGGTTCGCGTTTGTCGCGCAGCAAACATTCTATACCCGTTATGGCGATGTTTTCGTCTGGCTGTGTGCTATGATTGTCTTCGGGTGCGCGGTCCCCGCCTATGCCAAGGGTCGGGGAAGGCCCATGTCCCACCCATGACGGTTGTCGCCGCGAGGCCCGGACGGAAAAGGTATGGACACGCCGGACCCCACGGAGCGCAGCATGCGCCGCGCCGAAGCCCCAACCATACACGGATTGCTTGTCAGGAGGATTTTCATGCTCGACGAACTGCAGCAGAGGGTAAGCGCGATCGAAGAAAAACTATACCAGATCCGGGGTTATCTTTGATGCCGACCGCAAGCGCGCAAAGGTTCTGGAGCTTGAAAAGAAAGTGGCCCAGCCCGATTTCTGGAGTAGGCACGAGGAGGCGCAGTCGGTACTGCAGCAGCGGCGCCGGCTCGAGCGGGACATCGAGCTCGGTGATCGCCTGGCGAGGGAGGGGGCGGACCTGAGGGCGCTCTACGAGCTGGCTGCCGAAGGGGAGGACGTCTTGCCCGACCTCGCCCGTGAAGTCGAGAAACTCGAGCAGGAAGCACGGCATACGGAGATCCTCATGCTGCTTGCCGGGGAGCACGACAGCGCCAACGCCATTGTGACGATACACCCCGGCGCCGGCGGCGTGGAGTCGCAGGACTGGGCCGAGATGCTCGTCCGCATGTACCTGCGATGGTGCGAGCGCTCCGGCTACGTCGCCAAAATGCTCGACTACCAGCCCGGGGAGGAGGCGGGGATCAAGTCGGTCACCTTCCTGGTGGAGGGCGATTTCGCCTACGGGTACCTTTCGTCGGAAAACGGCGTCCACCGTCTGGTCCGCATATCCCCCTTCGGCGCCATGGGGAAACGGCAGACGAGCTTCGCCTCCGTCTTCGTCTACCCCCAGATCGACGACGAGATCGAGGTCCAGATCGACGAGAAGGATCTGCGCATCGACACCTACCGTTCCAGCGGCGCCGGGGGCCAACATGTCAACGTGACGGATTCCGCCGTGCGCATCACCCACATCCCGACGGGGATTGTCGTTTCCTGCCAGAACGAAAGATCACAGATCCGGAACCGCGAAATGGCCCGGACCGTGCTGCGGGCCCGGATCTATGAGCTGGAACTGAAGAAGAAACAGGAGCAAATGCAGGCCATGGAGGATTCCAAGCTGGAAATCGGGTGGGGAAGCCAGATCCGCTCCTACGTGCTGCACCCGTACCGCATGGTGAAGGACCACAGGACCAAGCACGAATCGCCCAATGCGGACAGGGTTCTCGACGGGGACATCGAGGACTTCATCTACACCTACCTGGTGCATCGAGGGGTGCGGCAACGGGACGCCTGATGCCGATGGCCCCGTGGACAGGAGAACAGCGTGGATTCTGAAGACAGCAGGACCCCGGGGCAGGCCCCCGCAAGGGCGAAGCAAACGTCCGGGGCAGGGCGGTCCCGAAAAGGCAGGACGGTAGTGTATACGGGCCTGCTCCTTTTCAGTATCATCGCCTGCACGGTGATGCTCGGCGTCCCCTCAGTCCGCGGACGCCTGGTCGCCCGGGCCACGGCCCTGCAGGCGGCGATATCCGGGTCGCGCGGCCCGGTGACGGCCGAGCTCGGGGACGTGCCTCCGCCCATGCCGGGGGAATACGAAAGGCCGGAGTACAGGTTCCCGGATGCCGGGCAGACGCTTCCCGAAGACTGGGTGTTCACCGTGCCGCCGGGGCGTGCCGCCGAGCGGCCCCAGGCGGGATCCGCCCTAATGACGCCCCGGACGGCGGAAGACGACCGTGCCTCCGCCGCCGGGGTCTCCGAAGGGACGGCCGCAGGTCGCGGCTCGGAAACAGCCGGAGCCGTCATCGAATACACGGCCGGGGAAGCGGAACGCCGCGCCTACGGCCTGCTGCTCGAAGCCAAACCGCATGTCGGGGCGATGGTGGATGAGGGCGCCCCGTCGCGGAGGTTCCGGTCCTGGGGAGGCGCACCAAGGGGGGGAGACGTCTACTGGGTGCGTCTGGTGTTTGAGACCGGCGAAGGTCTCGAGGTTGAGTATATCTGGCAGGTGGACCTGCAGGCGAAGGAGGTTCTGCCTTTGAGCCATAATGCGCGCACGCTTCCCTGATGCGCGCGCCGAGGGTGCCGTGAGGGCCCCGCGGCCTGACAGGAGTATCTTTGCGCCCCATCTCTCTGCGACATATCCGCCGCATGCTGATCTGGGTCATCGTGCTGGTCGCCCTGGCTGTCGCCGTCGACTATTTCTACGCGCGGTATCTCCGGAATCGCCTCGGCCCGGAGCACCGCCAGGTCCTCGATTCGGAAATGGTGCAGTCCTCCCTGCGCATCGAGTATTCCGAGAACAAGGATGGCGTGCTCCGGTTCAGGATACGCGCGCAGAAGCTCGAAGAGACGCGCGGGGGGAAGAACTACCTGCAGGGGATCGAGGCCTACGACTTCAACCCGGACGGGAGCGTGCGCAACGAAATCCGGAGCCTGAAGGCCGAGTACGACAGCGAAAACCGGAAAGTTGGTTTTACCGGCGATGTGAGGTTGTTCCTGGGGAGGGAGGCAAAACTGCAGACCGAGTCGCTGTCCTACGACCTGGCATCGAATGTCGGCACCACCGCGGACCGGGTGCGCTTCGATGCCGGCGGGGCCGCGGGCAGCGCGCAGGGACTGTACTACAACCTCGACACTCGCCTGCTCCGCCTCGAGTCCGACGTGGAGGTCCGGATCGCCCCGGAGGAGCCCTCCTCCGGGGGGGCCGGTTTGCAGCAGGCGGTGCATGTCTCCTCAGACAGGGCAATCTCCCACGATAACCTTAACAGGATCGCTTTTTCCGGCGACGCGCGGCTGGAGTCCGAAGCGCTTCTGCTCACTGCCGACGTGATCCGGGCGGTGATGGGCCCGGGGGCCGGGAGGATCGCCTCGCTCGACGCCGCGGGCCGCGCGCACTACCGGTCCGGGGCGGCCGGGGATGCCGGGGGCATGTCCGGCGACCGGATGGTTTTCCGTATACGGCCCGGGTCCCGATACCCTCAATCCATTGGCATTTCCGGTGGCGCAGAGCTCGATATCGGAGCGCCCGGGGACATGCAGCGCCTGCGCGGTGAGGAGATCGATCTGTCGCTGGATCCCGAAACCGGAATGCCCTCCCAAGTCGAGGGCCGGACCGGTGTGCGGCTCCTGATCGCAAGCGGCGCGGAGCGGACGTTCATTTCGGGCGAGAGCTTCAGCGCCCGCTTTTCTCCGGGGACAGGGGGATTGCGCGACATCGAGGCCCGGCAGCGGGCGCGCCTATCCCTGAGCGGCTCCGGGGAGGGGGAAGCAAATGCCATCACCGCAGGGCTGATCGGCATCCGGTTCGAAGAGGTCGGCCGCCAGCCCGTTCTCCGGCACCTCCGTGCCGAGGATTCCGCCCGGTGGACATTCCCCAGGGAGGGCTTCGGCGCGCCGTCGGCCCCTCCCGATGCAGCGGCGGCATCCTCGGGATTTCTAACGGCGGCCGTCATCGAAATGCAGTATTCCGGGGACGGCGGGGTGCTCGACAGAGTCGACGCCTCCGGCGATGTCGTTATGGCCGAGGCCTCCCCGGCCGTCGCGGGCGATAGCACGGGGCGCATGGTGTATGCCGACCGGGCCCGGTTTTCTTTTTCCCGTGGCGGGCGCCGGCCCAGTGCCATGGAAGCGGCAGGGCACGTGCGGGTTGTCGACGGCGGCGGCCAGGGTTCCGGGGGCGGCTTCCGCACCTGGAGCGACAGGATGGAGGCGGCTTTTGATCCCGGCGGCGAAGACATTACCCTTGCCTCCGCTTCCCAGTGGGGGCATTTCAGATACGAAGACGGATCCAGTTCCGCAACGGCGGGGAGGTGCGATTACGATGCCGAAAGCGAGACGATCCGCCTGGGGGATTCCCCGGTGATCATCTTCGACACGGGCACCACTGCGGGAGAGGCGGTTGAGTTCGACCGGCGACGCGGGATCGTCCGGGTCCGCCGCGGGGTCCGCACCGACCTGTCGGGGAGGAGTGCGGCGGGTTTCCCCGGGGGTGCCCGGAAGGGTTCGCCCGGCGTCATCTTTGCCGGGATCATGCGCTACGACACGGCTTCAGGCCAGGTGCGGTACACCGAAAGGGTCTACCTGCTGTCGGAGGACCAGCAGCTCCGGGCCGATTCCCTGGACATCCTCGAAGGAGGGGCGCGGCTCGAGGCCCGCGGCGGTATCCGGCACATCATTTCCCGGAACCGCGTCCCCGACGCGGCTGGGAGCCCCAGCTCCCCCGGGCCCGGTCCCCCCGCGAAAGAGGAGGGACATTCCCCCGGCATGCCGATATATATTGAGAGTTCGAATTTGGCGTTTGCGAACATGACGAACACCGTAACCTATGCAGGCGGCGTTTCCCTGGAGACCGGGGACATCCGCCTGACCTGCCGAACCCTCGATGTTGTTCTGGACGCGGGGGGGGGGGCCGTCGACGCTGCCACGGCAACGGGAAACGTGGTGGCGGTCATGGGGGGAAAAAAGTGCACGGGCGATGTCGGGCATTATTTCCGCGAACCCGAGAGATTCGTGGTGACGGGCTCGCTCGCGGAATTGTACGACCCGGCCAGCGGACGCTCCTACGCCCCCCGGTTGACATACACTGTCGCCGATGGTAGGATGCAGCTGGAACAGCATCAGAATTGATGTAAATTATAGCAAAGTAAGAATTTATATATGATAAACGGCCTACTGCAGGCGTCGGCCCTATGCAAGTCCTACCGTGGGAGGAATGTAGTCGACCAGGTCAGCCTTGAGCTGTGTCCGGGCGAAGTGGTCGGGCTTCTGGGCCCGAACGGAGCCGGGAAGACGACGACATTTTACATCATCGTCGGCCTGATTGCGCCCCAGAGCGGGAGGGTGCGTCTTTTCGGCGAGGATATCACGCACCAGCCGATGTACCGTCGGGCCCGTTCCGGGATCAGTTATCTGCCACAGGAGCCTTCCGTTTTCCGGAAGCTGACCGTGGGAGAGAACCTTTTGAGCATTGCGGAAACCCTGGATCTGTCGCACAGAAAACGGGAGCACCTGGTCGGGGGGCTCCTCGAAGAATTCGGGATCGACCATCTGCGCCAACAGAACGCCCATACCCTGTCGGGCGGGGAAAGGCGACGGCTGGAAATCGCCCGCGCTCTGGTCCTTACGCCGCAGTTCATTCTTCTGGACGAGCCGTTTGCCGGCATCGATCCGCTGGCGGTTCTCGACATACAGCGCATCATCAGGGGGCTGAAAGACCGGAATATCGGGGTCCTGATCACGGACCATAACGTGCGCGAAACTTTGAATATAACGGATCGCGCTTATATAATAAGCGAAGGCAGGATCCTGCGGGAAGGGTCGCCCGAACAGCTCACAAACGACATCGAGGTCAAGAAGGTATACCTCGGCGAGAATTTCAGGTTGCATTAGTGGACACGAACCGAAAACCATTTTTAAGGCAGTCCCTGGATTTGCGTCTCAGCCAGAGACTGGCCTTGACCCCCTCGTTGCTTCAAAAAATTGAGCTCCTGCAGCTCAACAAACTGGAGCTGCAGGAGATGCTGAATCAGGAGCTGGTCGAGAACCCCATTCTCGAGGAGGTTCTCGAGCAGGAGGAACCAACGGAAATCAACGCGGGGGACCCGTTGGCGGACACCGTGGTTGAGGCGCCCAGCGGACAGGAAGGGCCCGATTCCTTTGAGGAGATAGATTTTCGCTACTTTTTCGACGAATACCTCGATACGGGGTACAAGAGCCGGGAATACGAAGATTCGGAGAAACCGTCCTTTGAAACGTTCCTGACCCAGGCCCCCTCTCTGGAAGAGCATCTGAACTGGCAGCTTGGGCTGTCGGACACCCGGCCTGAAATCGCCGAAATCGCCCGCATGATCATCGGAAACCTCAACGAAGACGGCTATCTGCTCCTGAGCCTCGAAGAGCTTTGCACGGTTGCCCGATGTACCCCGGAAAACGCCGCCGAGGCTCTCAAAGTCGTTCAGAACATGGACCCGCTGGGGGTGGGGGCGCGGGATTTGCGCGAGTGCCTTCTTCTGCAGCTCGCCGCCCTCGACCTCGAGCAGAGCCTGTCCTACAGGATCGTTCAGGACCACCTCGGGCTGCTCGAAGGCCACAAGATCAAGGAAATCGCCTCCAGCACGCACTCGACGTTCGATGAAGTGGTGGCGGCCATCGAATGCATCAAGCGCCTGATACCCCGGCCGGGCCTGAAGTTCAGCAACCAGACACCGAATTACGTGCAGCCGGAAGTGACCATCACGAAGGTGGATGACGAGTTTGTCATTCTCCTCAACGACGAGGGCATGCCGCAGCTGAGGCTGAACGCCAGCTACAGGGACCTTCTGAAAAGCAACGGCGTCCCCAGCGAAACCAAGACGTACCTGAGGGAGAAATTCCGCTCCGCCGTCGATCTGCTGCGGAGCGTCAATCAGAGGAAGCAGACCATCTACAAGGTCTGCGTCTGCATCGTGAACAGGCAGAAGGATTTTCTGGAAAACGGCTTCTCCCATCTGCACCCGATGCTGATCAAGGATGTCGCCGGCGAACTGGGAGTTCACAGTTCCACCATCAGCCGGGTCGTGACCAATAAATACGTCGATACCCCGCAGGGCGTGATCGAACTGCGGAAGTTCTTCACCATGGGGCTGGAAAACCAGGATGGCGAAGGTCTATCCATCATCCAGGTCAAGATGAAGATCAAGGCGCTGCTTGAGAACGAGGACAAGCAAAAGCCATACTCGGACAACCAGCTGGAAAAGCTGCTGCGCCGCGAGAACATCTTCATCAACCGGAGAACGGTGGCCAAATACCGGGAACAGATGCAGATTCCGGGATCGCGCGAACGGAAAGTCCGATATCTTTTCTAAAAGGTCCCACGCGGCCCCTGCGGGTCCGCCACGGGGATGATGCGGTCAGCGAGGAAGGGACATTGCGTATGGATGTGGAAATCACCGGAAGACACATTGTCATCACCCCGGCAATCCGGGCTTATGTGATGAAGCGGCTTCGAAAGTTCGGGAAGGTTCTCGGAGACGACAGCAGCTTTCATGTCATCATCGACGCCCAGAAGGGGCTGCAGACGGTCGACATTCTTCTCAAGACAAAATCGATGAAGCTTGCCGGGAAGGGCGAAACCGAAGACATGTACGCGTCCATCATCAAGGCGATTGAAAAGATCGAGAGGCAGGCCCTGAAGCACAAGGGGAAAATCGTCGAAGGGAAACGCCGCCCCGTGCAGACGACCTCCGTCGGGAAGAAAACGGGGGTTGGCCCTAAGAGCGCCCGGCCCGAGGCGGGTGAAGCCGAGGGGATCCAGGAGGAGGCGCTGCACGACAAGCCCATGACCGTGGAGGAAGCGGCGATCGAGCTCCATCAATCCGCGCTCCCTTTTATCGTATTCAGGAACGTGGAATCCGGGACCGTCCATGTGCTCTACCGGAAGACGGACCGTTCCCTCGGGCTGATCCGAACCTGATGCCCGGGAGGGTGCCGGGCTCATGTCCATCGGAATCCCGACCCGAAGAAGGGGTCAGATACGAAGTGGCCGTAAAACCGGGAGACAATCCAAAACCGAACCAGGGTCCGGCGCACGTCAAGCACGTGCCCGTAGGGGAATTCCTCGAGGCCCGCACCCTGGAGCTTGACCTGGAACTCGTCGAGGGGCGTGACGGCCTGGACCGGGAGATCCGGTCTCCCCGAGTACAGAAACTTGGGCTGATGCTGGCCAGCTTTTCGGGCGCCGTCGATCCCGATCGTGTGGTGCTCATCGGGTCGCGCGAGCTCAAGTACCTGGAGCATCTGGATGCCGAGGCGCGCGCGGCCGCCATCGGGCAGCTCGAAAGCCATCCCATCTGCTGTATCGTCGTCACGAAACGGTCGGCGATCCCTTCGGAGTTGTTGAAGCTTTCGAAGGGGAAGAACATCCCCCTGCTGTGGACCGTGGCCTGCAGCGCGGTCGCCTCAGCAAAAATATCGGCCTATCTCGAAGGGCGGCTGGCGCCCGAGATGACCATTCACGGGGTTCTGATCGAGATTTTCGGCCTGGGCGTCCTGGTGCTCGGCCCCTCGGGAATAGGCAAAAGCGAATGCGCCCTGGAGCTCATTCTGAAGGGGCATCGCCTGGTCGCCGACGACTACGTGCATCTGACCCGCCACGGGGACGGGCTGATGGGCGAAGGAGGAAAGATCCTGAAGCATCACATGGAGCTTCGGGGGCTCGGCATCGTCAATATCAAGGAGCTTTTCGGGATCTCGGCGACCGGGGCTTCTCAGAATGTCGATTTCGTCGTCCGGCTCGACCGCTGGAAGCCGGATGCGGAGTACGACCGGCTCGGTGTGGAGCGCTCCACCGTCGATTTCCTGGGCGTATCCAAGCCCGTCATCAGCATCCCGGTGGCTCCCGGCAGGAACGCGGCCACGCTCATCGAGGTGGCTGCAAGGCTCCATCTGCTGCGCCATCGCGGCTACGCGGCTCCGCTGGAGGAACTGGACAACGGCACCGGCGGGGAACCGGGGAGCCCGGCGGATTGATTTCCGGAACCGGAGGCCTCCGCCGGCAGAGGGTACACGGTATGGCACTGAAGAATTTGGTCATCGTAACGGGGATGAGCGGCTCCGGCAAGGGGACGGTCCTGAAGACGTTCGAGGACCTGGGGTTCTTCTGCATCGACAATCTTCCGGTCTCCCTGATCCCGGTCCTGGTCGACGGGATACGGACCGCCGGCGAGGAAATCACCCATGCCGTCCTCGTTATCGACATACGGGCGGGGGAAAAGCTCCACGACCTGGAGCGGATGCTTCTGGAGCTCCGCCAATCGGCCTTCCACCTCTTCGTTCTCTTCCTGGAGGCCAGCGACAGCGTGCTGGTGCGCCGGTTCAGCGAGACCCGCCGGCCCCATCCCCTCCGCGGCGGGAAGCTGCTGAGCGACGCGATCCGGGAGGAGCGGGAGCGCCTGGGGAGTCTGCGCGAGCTGGCCGACGTCACGATCGACACTTCCGGATATACCGTCCATGAAATCAAGGCCCTGGTCCGGGAGCGGTTCCGCAAGCACGCGCATGCCCCGGCGCTGAACATTCAATTTCTCAGCTTTGGGTACAAGAAAGGCGTGCCTCTCGAGGCGGATCTCATGTTCGACGTCCGCTTCCTGCCGAATCCCTATTTCATCCCCCGCCTGAGGGACGGGAGCGGGAAGGACAAGCGCATCGCCCGGTACCTCGGGTCCTGCCCCGAATCCGGGGAGTTCATCCGGCGGACGGGCAATCTTCTGAAATACCTTTTGCCCAAATACATCCGGGAAGGGAAACGCTATCTGACCGTCGCCATCGGCTGCACCGGGGGGCGCCATAGGTCGGTATACGTGGCCGAGGAGCTGGCGAAGGCTCTAAAGGACACAACACGGTCGATCCACGTGCATCATCGTGATATTAACCAATAAGGTGTGAGGAGAGCCGTATGATCGGAGCATTGGTTGTGACGCACGGGCACCTGGGGCGCGAACTGGTCGCCGCGGCCGAGATGATCGTGGGGGAAATCTCCCATATCCAGGCCGTTTCGGTCGGCTGGCACGACGACGTCAACGACGCCAGGAGCGACATAGAGAAACGCATTGAAGATGTTGAAAGCGGCCGAGGCGTGATCATTTTCACCGACATGTTCGGCGGCACTCCATCGAACATCGCCTTTTCCTTCCACGACCCCGGCAGAGTGGAAATCATAACCGGCGTCAACCTTCCCATGATCATCAAGATCGCGAGCCAGAAGGAGGGCGAATCGATCGACGCGCTCGCCCGCGTCGTCCGCGAGCAGGGGCGGTCGAGCATTTCAACCGCCAGCGAGTTCCTTGCCATATGATTCAGATTTCAGTCGAAGTGGAAAACAGGCTCGGGTTGCACGCACGCGCAGCGGCGAAACTGGTTCAGACCGCATCCCGCTTTTCCAGCGACATCCACCTGTCCCGCGCCGATGCCAACCAGCGGATAGACTCCAAGAGCATCCTCGGGATCCTGATGCTGGCGGCGTCGAAGGGGACCTGCCTGGCCTTTTCCATTGAAGGCAGCGATGAAGCGGAGGCGGAAAAGGCCATCCGCGGGCTTTTCAGGTCGAAGTTCGGGGAAAGGGAGTAGGCCGCGGGGCGTCCAGGGCGCGTCGCCGCCCGGTATCGCCGGCATCGAGGGCCCCGCTTCACGGTGAAAGGGCCCGGGAATCCAAGGTAGAGAAATGGCAGAAAAACCGGAAAAGATATTCCAAGGAAGCGGTGTTTCCCCGGGCGTGGTTTTCGGGCAGGCCCTGAAGCTTGACAAGCGCAACAGGGCCATCGTCCGGATGCATGTGGACGATGTCGAGGGGGAGGTGCACCGGTTCTTGCTGGCGGTCAAGCAGTCCAAGGAACAGCTGTCGGTTCTGAAACGCCGGCTGGAACAGAAGATCGGCAGGGAACACAGCGTCATACTGGACACGCATATCATGATTCTTGAGGACCGGACGCTGCAGGATGCGATCCTCGAAAGCATACGGAAGAACCAGGAGAATCCGGAGTGGGCCGTCACGCAGGCGATGGAGCGAATCATTCACGCCTATGAATCCCTCGAAGACGACTATTTCCGTGAAAGGCACAACGATATTGCCGATGTCATGGAGCGCATACTCCTGAACCTGTCCGGAGACCGCCCGTTCAACTGGGAACCGCTCCCCGGGGATTTGATCATCGTCGCCCTCGATGTAAACCCCTCGGCATTCGCCAACATGGACATGCAGAAGGTGCGCGGGCTGGCGCTCGAGTCCGGAGGGAGGACCTCGCACACGGCCATCATCAGCAGGGGGCTGCGGCTGCCGGCCGTCATGGGCATCCGGGGCATTCTGTCGGAGGTCCGCACCGGCGACGCCCTCCTCGTCGACGGGGACAACGGCCAGGTGGTCGTGCATCCCTCCCGGGGGCGCATGCA
This sequence comes from uncultured Acidobacteriota bacterium, assembly GCA_964651155.1. Taxonomy (GTDB): domain Bacteria; phylum Acidobacteriota; class UBA6911; order UBA6911; family UBA6911; genus UBA6911. The sequence continues at coordinate 61,980 of CAZYXB010000004.1, forward strand.
GAAGATGCGCGGCCGGCTCGAAGAGTTCGGGACAACGGCCGAGAACACCATCGCGAAATCCGGTTTTTCGACGCGGACGAAAGACGGCACGCAGATATCGCTGCGGGCCAACACCGAGCTCCCCTACGAACTGGAGGCGGCCAAAAAGTGCGGGGCGGAGGGGATCGGACTGTTCCGCTCCGAGCTCCTTTTCTTCGGGCATCCTAGGGGCCTTCCGTCGATCGAGGAGCAGCATACGGCCTACCGGCTGCTCGCCCGGGAGATGAAGCCGTACCCGGTGGCTATTCGAACGCTCGATGCCGGATCTGAAAAAGTGTTCGACCGCGAGGAATTGCCCGAATGCGGCAACTCGTCCATGGGGTTGAGGGGCATCCGGTTGAGCCTGAAAGTGAAAGACGTCTTCCGCGCGCAGATCGAGGCGATTCTCCGGTCCAACAGCGACGGGAACATCGAGATCGTGCTGCCGATGGTTTCGACGGTCGAGGAGATATGGCAGACGAAAGCCCTCATCTCCGAGGTGCGGGCCGAGATCCTGAAAACCCCCGGCATTGCCTACATCGACGTGCCGATCGGCGTCATGGTTGAAGTGCCTGCCGCGGTATTTTCGCTGGAGGTTCTGGCCAAGGAGGTCGATTTCCTGTGCGTGGGCACCAACGATCTGATCCAGTACCTGCTGGCCGTCGACCGGGAGAACCCGCATGTCGCCTACCTGTTCCAGCCCCTGCATCCGACCGTGCTGCAATGCCTGTCGCGCATCGCCAGGGTGGCCAACAAAATGAACAAGCCCGTCCGGATCTGCGGGGAGATCTCCTCCAACCCGTTTTTCGCGGTGCTGCTTATCGGGATGGGATTCAAGCAGCTCAGCATGAACCCCCTCGCCATCCCCGCGATACGGAAGGTTCTGCACGAGGTGTCGATTCAGGATTCGCGAAAGATAGCGGCAAAAGCGCTCAGGTTCCATACGGCCCATGAAGTCTTCCTATATCTCACGGGCGCTGTATCGAAGCTCACCAGGACCGACCTTTCCGATTACGCGCACGAGCTTGCCGCGCCGAACGGGAATTTCCCCAAGTCCTGAAACGGCCGGTCCGTTCTTTTCTGATACTTTTCCCGCTGCGGGGCATCTCATCCCATAGCGACATAGGGAAACGCAGGAGGTACTACAAGGGAGGGTATTCATCATGGCACGCTATATAGTCTCGATCATGTTAGCCCTGTCTATAGCGAATGTGCACGCCTGGGCCGATTCTGCAGACGATGACTACAACCGCCTCGCGCGCGTCGCCTACATGGAGGGTCCCGTGAGCTTCCAGGGCGCCGGCGACGTCGACTGGAGCGCAGCGGCGGTCAATTTCCCGTTGCAGCCGGGAGACAGGCTGTATACGGGGCTCAAGGGGCGGGCCGAGATTGAATTCGACGACGGCTCCGTGTTGCGCCTGGCCGAGGGTACGGACATCCAGATCCTATCGCTCAGGGAAGACCTCATCCAGATACGCATCCTGACCGGCCTTTCCTCCCTGATGGTTTCCAGCAACCTTGAATTCGAGGTGGATACCCCTGCGGCGGCCTTCGTCATGCTGCGCGAGGGCTCCTACCGGTTCGAAGCGGACGACGGAGGCGATACCAGCGCCATTGTGCGCAAGGGGGAAATGGAGGCGATCAGCCACCGTTTTGTCCGCAGGGTCCGTGCGGGCGACCGGATCCTGGTGACCGCGGATCCGAACAGCACCTACCAGTTTTCCAGTCACTACGGACGGGACGCGTGGGATGAATGGAACGATCGCCGGAACGTCGACAGGATCGTGCACGGCAGCCGGCAGTACGTGCCCGACAGCGTCTATGTCGGGGTTTCCGACCTGGATAGGCATGGAAGGTGGGTGACCGTGGAGTCCTACGGGGCTGCGTGGATTCCATTCTCGGTCGGCGTCTCCTGGTCCCCTTACACGGTCGGCCGATGGTGCTACCGGCCGGTGTGGGGGTGGACCTGGGTTTCCTATGAGTCCTGGGGCTGGCTCCCGTATCATTACGGCAGATGGTACCGCAGCGCGAACTACGGATGGTGCTGGCTGCCGGGGCCGTCGTTTTCCTTTGATTTCTGGTCCCCCGGCCTGGTCACCTTCTACCATGGCCCCTCCTGGGTATCCTGGTGCCCTCTGGGCCCGGGCGACTACTACAGCATCAACAATTACTACTACAACGCCAGGGTGCACCGCCATCGCCTGGGCGATCTGAGGAAACTGCACAGCAGGCCCGCCGGGGATCCTTTCAACCGGCATGTCCGCGACGCGTTCCGGACCGTGCATCTGGATCACTTCCGGGACGGGCGTTCCCGCGCTGTTGCGACCGACCAAGGGTATGCGAGGATAGAGAAACCCTGGGAACGGGGAACCCTGGTTCGGGAGCGGCTTGCCGTCGAGCCGACTAAGATGAGCTTCAACCCCGATCCCGGCCGTCAGGTGGTGCGTTCGAAGGTCGTGAACCCGAAACCCGCAGTGGTCTATTCCAGCCCGAACACCAGGGTCAACAGAAGCGACGCCTACGTGCGGATTCGCGACAGTGAGATCACCGCGCAGGCGGGGCGCAGTATAGCGCACGCCCGGAGTACGGCTCCGTCCGCCGGCGGGCGTGCCCCCGGTTCCGCCAGGGCCGGAGTCCGGGAGGATGCCGGACAAACGGTTCGCAGCCCTGTGCAGAAGAACCCGGATGCCCGGGGCGCCGAAGAGCGGGCAGGGCGGGCGACCGACTCCCCCGACGCCCGGAGCCCCCGAGCGGACATTCGCCGGGAACCCGGGAATCCCGCCGGGAATCGCCCCCAATCCCAGCCGGCCTCGGAGATGCCGTCGCGGGATAGCCGGGACCGCGATTCCGCGCGGAGCCGCCCCGAGACCCCCGCCAGGCAGTCTGTCGAGCGTCCCACGACGCAACGGGCGGTAGACTCACGGGATTCCTCCAACGGCAGTTCCGGGAGCGGCCTCAACCGGCCGGCGATCCCGAGCGGGCGAGACGCGGGACCCACGCAACGGGAGGGCGTCGGCGGCGTCAGGTCGTATGCGCGACCGGCCGCGCCTTCCTACAGTATCGTCCGCCCGCCGACGGCAAGCAGCCGATCGCGTGTCGCAACCCCCCCGGCTTCATCGGGCGGGATCCGCTCTGATCGGTCCCCGGCTTCCGGGCGCGGCTCAAGGAGCGCAGCCCGGCCGTCGGCCCCCTCGCGGGGCAGCTCCCCAGGGGAACCCGACAGCGCGCGCAAGGCCGTCAAACGCGGCAAATGATTCGTGCCCGGCTGCATCCGCCGGAACCTCAATGGCGGCGGGTGCAGCCAGAGGCTTTCTTTCCTCCTCCCGAAATATCCCGGCATGGTGTATAACGAGGGCAATGCGGCCCGCAGGGAAGGGGTATATACTGCGGGCTTCCGGGTCCTTGCGGCATCCGGCTGCGGGCCGGCCATAGAAGGATCAAGACGGGGATGGCATGTCATGGATCATAGGGCGGAACTAGTCCGGGAAAGAATACGCGATTCCATCAGCATGAAGCGGCGGCTCCAGGAGGACGCGACGATGACAGCGTTGGTTTTGCGGGCCGCCGACGTCATGTCGCAGGCGCTCGAGCGGGGGGGGCGCGTGCTGTTCTGCGGCAACGGAGGGAGTGCCGCGGATGCCCAGCATTTTGCGGCCGAACTGTGCGGGAGGTTCCTTGCCGACCGGGAGCCTTTGGATGCCGAGGCGCTGCACGTCAACACCTCCTGCATCACAGCCGTGGCCAACGATTACGGTTACGAGGAGGTGTATGCGAGGCTTGTGCGCGCCAAGGGGCGCCCCGGGGATGTTCTTGTCGGGCTATCCACGTCCGGGAACTCGCCCAATGTTGTGCGGGCGTTCGAAGCGGCGCACTCTGCGGCACTGTCCACCATCGGACTGACCGGGGAGGGTGGCGGGGCCCTGGCAGGTCTGAGCGACGTGCTGATCGCCATTCCTTCCCGATCCGCGCCGCGCATCCAGGAGGGGCACCTTCTGGTGGGCCATATCCTGTGCGAACTGGTCGAAACGGCATGCGGCTCCAGGGGCGGAAGGGAATGACCATGCCCGCGGTGTATATTTTCCCGGGCGGATCCGGAGCCTGGGAGATGGTTCGGGTCTTTGGCCGGCCCCTTCTAGAGTGGCAGCTGTTGTGGCTCGCCCGGCAGGGATGCACCGATGTCGCCCTGTTGCCGGGGATGGGACTCGAACGCATCCGGGAGTATTTCCGGGACGGCCGCCGGTGGAACGTCTCGATCCGGTATGCGGCCGGCGATGGCCCCGGGTGCGTCCCAGGAGCCGAAGACGCATGCGTGATCCTAAACGGGGGGATGGTCTTCGACGTGCCGCTTGCGTGGCTGATCGAATACCGCCGCAGGTCGCTGGCCCGGGATTCGGTCTGCTGCGCCCTCAAGTATGCGGAAACGGCGCCCCCACACGGCTGTGTCCGCGTTGATGCGTCCTGGGCCGTGTGCGCCCGAGGAGCGCCGGAGCGGGGGCAGACCGACGGCTACACCGACGGGGGCGTCTATGTCGCGGGATCGGAATTTGTATCCGGCGCCGGCATTGACAGGGGATTGATCGACAGCGCCGCCCTGCCGGGGCTTCTGGCCGCGCGGAAGCTGTTTGGCATTCCTTTCGGGGGTGGCTGCCTGGATATCGGCCACGCCGGCCGCCGGCTGCCGGCCGATACGCCCATTGAGACATGGCTCCTCGGGGATAAAACGCCCACCCTGTTTCTGGACAGGGACGGCATCCTGATAGAGGACACCGGGTACGTCAAAGCTGCGGATGGTCTGGTCTATGACGACAGGTTCTTCGAGTTGTCCCGAAAGGCCAGCGACAAAGGCTTCACCGTCGTTGTCGTATCCAACCAGGCCGGCGTCGCCAAAGGGTATATCGGGGTGGAGGACGTTGAAGCGGTCAACCGCCGGATCCTGGAAAGGTTCGAATCCTTCGGCGTGCGTCCGGCGGGTTTCTACTGGTGCCCGTACCACGAAAAGGGGACGCGGCCGGAATGGACCCGGCGCAGCCTGCAACGCAAGCCCGAACCGGGAATGGTGCTGAAGGCCGTCGGGGATCACGGGATCGACCCCCTGCGCTCCCTGATGGTGGGCGACAGAGACACCGATCGCATCCGGCTGCCCTACCTGCGCTCCTTCATCGTCCCGGGCAGGCACCGGGCGGAGGCTGCGGGGGACGTTGTGGACATTTCGGCGATTGAGCAGGCTCTTGAGGCCCTTTGATCCGCATCCTCCGGGCTCTCCACCCCCGGGAAGCGTTCCCTCCGCGCCGACCGAATCCGCGTCCCCGGTTCATCCTCCCCGGCGGTGGTGCTGCCTCGGGGTTGCCCCCAGGGTACATCCGGGAAGCGGAAGGCGGCCATCAGGCGTTCCTGGCGCGGGCGAAGCCGGAATGGCCCGGACGCATCCACGGCGGGCAAAGGGCCCGGGTATCGTTGCCGCGGTGCTTGACCCACGCCGCTTTCTTCGCTAGTCTCTTGGATCACAAAGCTGTAGAATCCGACCGTCCGTTCCAATCTGGGATAGGTATGAACGCCTTCGACCAATTATATTCATTCGTGCGGCCCTACCGATGGACGATCGTCCTCTCACTGGTTCTTCTCAGCTTGAGCGCGGTCGCCGACGCCCTGCTCATCGCCCTGGTCATCCCCCTGTTTGACCAGGTTTTGTCCCCGCAGCCCGACGTGACCGCGGCAGGGATGGGGCAGTTCGCCTTCCTTCAGGCGATTCTCGGCCTCGTTCCGGGAAGCATCGTCTGGAAGATATCGGTCAACCTGGTCGCATTGACCGTTCTTAAGGGCGTCTGCCTGTTCTGCTCCAACTATCTGATGGGCCGGGTTGGCCAGAGGGTGCTGACCGATCTCCGGAATCTCCTTTTCCGTCATGTGATCGGGCAGTCCATGCGGTTTTTTTCCATCAACTCCACAGGGCACCTGATGTCGCGGATGGGGAGCGATGTCGAGCAGATTCAGGAAGCGGTTTCCACGGTGGTGGCCGAGCTGTTTCGCGAGGTCGTCGTGCTGGCGGCTATGCTGGCCTTGGTGTTCGTCCTGGACTGGAAGCTCGCTCTTCTGACCCTCGCGGTCGCCCCCCCGGCCTTCGGGCTGACCTACATGCTGGGGCGGCACACCCGCAGGGTCAGCATCCTGAGCCGCCAGGATACCGCGAACATCAACGACCAACTGCAGCAATCGCTGACCGGGATGAGGATCATCAAGGCTTTCGGCTCGGAAGAGCACGAAACCCGGCGCTACAGGAAGAAGACGCTGGAGCTGTTCCGAAGCAACATGAAGGCGATGGCCTTCTTTTTCCTCAGCTCCCCGCTGATGGAGATCATCGGTGCGGTCGCCTTCATCCCGGTGCTGTTGTACGCCCACGCCAATATATCCGACAGCGAGCTGACGCTGGGGATGTTCGGCAGCGGGCTTTTTGCCCTTTTCCGGATGTACGACCCGATACGCAAGCTGAGCCGGATCCACGTGAAGTTTCAACGGTCGCTGGCCTCGACCACAAGGATCTCGGAGCTGCTCAGCACCCATTATGCCATCCAGGACCGGCCCGGGGCGCGGACCCTGGAGGGTATCGGGGATTCCATCGAGTTTCGAAACGTTTCCTTCAGCTACACGGAACAGAGCGGCACAACGGAGGTCCTGAAAAACATCAATCTGCAGGTGCGCCGCAACAGCGTCACGGCCATCGTGGGCAGCAGCGGGGCGGGCAAATCGACTCTGGCGGACCTGATCCCGCGTTTCCGCGACCCGACTTCGGGTGCCGTGCTCATCGACGGGACCGATATCCGCGAGTTCACCCAGGCGTCCCTCAGGCGTCAGATCGCCATCGTGACGCAGGAGACGTTTTTGTTCAACGATACGGTTCACAACAATATCGCCTATGGCGACAGGAATGCCTCCGAGGAACGGATCCTGGCAGCAGCGAAAGCGGCCTTGGCCCACGATTTCATCATGCGTTTCCCCAGGCAGTACCACTCCCCGATCGGAGAGCGGGGGCAGAGACTGTCCGGCGGCGAGCGCCAGAGGATATCCATCGCGCGGGCCCTGCTCAAGGACGCTCCCATATTGATACTGGATGAAGCGACCTCCAGCCTCGATTCCGAGTCGGAAAAACTGGTCCAGCAGGCGCTGTTGAACCTGATCCGCGACCGGACCACCTTCGTCATCGCCCACCGTCTTTCTACGGTCAGGAACGCAGACACGATCGTTGTACTTGAGAAGGGGGAAATAGTGGAATCCGGAGACCACCAGAGCCTGATGGCCCTCGAGGGACGCTACTACCGGTTCTTCCGCCTCCAGAGCATTCCGCCTCTTGACGTAAAGCTTTGAAGGCGTTATAGTAATAGAATTTTACCGCGCATCGGTTCCAATACGCGTATACGGAGCGTACCTTTGGAGCGGGCCGCGCGGGCGAACAGCCGGGTGCATGGCATGATTGTGAGCATGACTGGGTATGGAATGGGTTCCGCCTCGAGGGGGGACCTGGCGGTTTCGGTGGAAATCAGGACCGTGAACCACCGGTTTCTGGACATGCACATCCGGGTGTCGCGCGAATTCCTCTTTCTGGAGAATGTGGTGCAGAAAGAGGTGCGCAGCGTTCTCGAACGCGGCCGTGTCGAGGTGAACCTGTCGATCCAGAACACGGGTCCGACCGTTTTCACGGTGAACGACACACTGGCACGGGGGTACCTCGAAGCGGCCGGGAAGCTGAGGGACGACTACGGTATCGGGGGCGCGCTGGATATCCCGGCCATGCTCGGCCTGCCGGGCATGGTTCAAAACACGGATCCGCTTGCCGGCGACGCGAATGGAGTCCTGTCGGAACTGACGCACGCGTCGATGCAGACGGCTCTCGAGAGCGTGCTGCGCATGCGCCGGCAGGAGGGGGAATCGCTCCGGGTGGACATGCTCGGCAACCTGGCCAGCATCCAGAGTGGGGCGGAGCAGATCGAATCCCTCAGCGCCACGGCTTCCTTCGACGCCCTCGAGAAGCTACAGCAGAGGATAGCCCAGCTCCTGCCCCGGGGAGGGGGCGGCATCGATCCGCAGCGTCTGGCGCAGGAGGCGGCGCTGCTGGCCGAAAAGTCGGACATTTCGGAAGAAATCACCCGCTTGAAGAGCCACATCGAGCAGTACCGCGCGTTGATGGACGCCGGGGAGAAGACGGGGAAAAAGCTCGATTTCCTGCTCCAGGAACTCCAGCGCGAAACCAACACGATTCTGTCGAAATCGAGCAGCCTGGAGGTCGCGAACCTTGCGATCGCGATCAAGACGGATATAGAGAAACTGCGCGAACAGGTTCAGAACGTTGAGTGACAAGGGCAGAAAAGGCAATCTGATCATCGTGTCCGGCCCTTCGGGCGCCGGGAAATCCGCGCTGGTCTCGGGCGTCCTCAGGTCGCTGCAGAGCATACGGTTCTCCGTGTCCTATACCACACGGGAGCCCAGGGGGACCGAAAAGGACGGCGTGGAGTACCGCTTCGTGGACCGGGACACCTTTCGCGCCCTGGCGGGCGAGGGTGCCTTCCTGGAGTGGGCCGAAGTCCACAACAATTATTACGGGACTCGCCGGGAGTTTGTCGACGAGCTGCTCCGAAACGGCGACGACGTCATTCTGGACATCGATGTCCAGGGGGCGCAGACCATCCGCGGGAAGCGTCCCGACACCGTGTCGGTATTCGTGATGCCACCGTCCTACGAGGTGCTGCGCGAAAGGCTTCATCGCCGGAGTCTCGATGCGGGGGGCGTGATCCAGAAACGCCTGGAGACGGCATGCCGGGAAATCCGCAGCTATAGAGACTATGATTATCTGATCGTCAACGAAGTTCTCGAAGCCTCGATCCGGGAGCTGGAGGCCATCATACTGGGCAATCGATGCCGGATCGCCTCCAGGATCGAGGCCGCACAATCGGTATTGGATACTTTTGGAGGAATGGATGATTCAAATCCCTGAGAGCATAGGGTCGAAATATCGCTTTATAATTCTTGCGGCCGCAAGGGCCAAGCAGCTGCAGAACAATGCCAAACCCAAAATCAAAACGAAGTCGACCAAGCCGGCCTACATCGCCATGAAGGAACTGGAGGCGAACCTGATCAGTTTCGTGATAGAGGCCCCGGTACAGCCATCGACCCATACATAGGACGGATCGTGAACATAGCGCTGGGCGTTACAGGATGCATCGCCGCATACAAGGCCGTCGAAATCATGCGGGGCCTGCAGAAGGCCGGCGTGTCCGTGCAGGTCATCCTGACCCGGGCGGCGGCCGAATTCGTGACCCCGCTGACGTTCGAGTCCCTCTCCTCCCGGAACGTGATCACCGAAATGTTCCCGCAGGGCCAGAATCGGGACATCCAGCATATCAGCATCGCGCAGTCGATCCGGATGCTGGTCGTCGCGCCGGCTACGGCCAATATCCTGGGGAAATTCGCCCACGGAATTGCCGACGACTTCCTTTCCACGCTCTACCTTTCCTGCCCGGCGCCGGTGGTGATCGCGCCGGCGATGAACGTCCAGATGTGGTGCCACCCGGCGGTCCGCGCCAACGTCGCGACGCTCCGGTCCAGGGGGAACCGTTTCATCGACCCGGAACCGGGCCGTCTGGCCTGCGGTATGGAAGGGGAGGGCCGTCTGGCCCCGGTCGAAGTTATCGTCGCGCGGGTGCTCGAGGCGCTTGGGGCGGACCGTTCCATGGAGGGACTCAAGGTCCTGGTTACGGCCGGGCCCACCGTCGAGGATCTCGACCCCGTCCGCTTTTTGTCCAACCGCAGCTCGGGGAAGATGGGCTATGCGGTTGCCCTAACGGCGCTCGAGCGCGGTGCGGAAGTGCACCTGGTTACCGGGCCGACGGATCTCGAGGTGCCCCCGGGCGCGCATGTGGTCCGGGTGCGATCGGCGGCCGAGATGAAGGACGCGGTCCTCGAAATCTTCCCGGACATGGACATCGTCGTGAAGGCGGCCGCGGTCGCCGACTACCGCCCTGCGGAAACGGCCATGCAGAAGATCAAGAAAAAGAAGGAAGACGCCGTTCTGAACCTGGTCCCCACCGACGATATCCTGGCCCTGCTGGGGGAGCGGAAACAGCGGCAGATTCTGGTCGGATTCGCCGCGGAAACGGAGAACCTGCTCGATGCGGCCAGGGGCAAGCTCGAAAGGAAAAACCTGGATTTCCTGGTTGCCAACGATATCTCCTCCGGCGTTTTCGGTTCCGACACCTCCAGCGTGCACATCCTATGCCGGCACGGGGAGCCGGTCGTCCTCGAGCGGCAAACCAAGCGCGCGATTGCGGGACGGATACTCGATCTCGCCGTCGGCAGCCGGCTGTAAAAGAGGGCGCCGCCCACCGATGGCGCGCCGATACAGGCCGTGCCCCGGCGACTGCCCGGGATCACAACCCCACCTGCGGATGGAGACGGGCGGCAATCGGAAGATCCAAGAAACAACGGCCGGACAACGCGGAGCCCGATACGGCCGCTCCGGGCATCGGGCAGGGGTAGTATCTATTTATGAAATCAGGCACTGCAGTCATTGTCGGCCGGCCCAACTCCGGGAAATCCACGCTTCTGAACGCGCTCGTGGGACAGAAAATCTCCATCGTCTCATCGAAGCCCCAAACCACCCGCCACAGGATTCTCGGGATCACGACCGAAGAGCGCGGGCAGATCGTCTTCGTCGACACGCCGGGGATTCACAAGCCCGCCTACCGCATGAACCAGCGCATGCTGCATACGGTCTATGAGGAGCTCAAGGGGGTGGACCTCGTGCTCATGATGGTGGATGCGTCCATCGCGTTCGGCAGCGGGGAAAATTTTGTGCTGGAAACGGTAAGGAATGCGCGGCCCAGGGCGATACTGCTGCTCAATAAAATCGACAGGATCGCCAAGACCAGACTGCTTCCGATAATGCAGCATTACGGCGAAGCCTACGGCTTTCTCGAGATCCTCCCCATTTCCGCGCGCAGCGGGGAGAATCTGGGGCCGCTTCTGGACATGCTTTTTCGCTACCTTCCCGAAGGAGAGCCGCTGTACGATCCCGACATGTTCACGGACCGGTCGGAACGGTTTCTGGCCGCGGAGTTCATCCGGGAAAAGCTTCTGGAACGCGTCCGGGAGGAGCTGCCCTACGTCTCGGCCGTGCTGATTCGCAAATTCGACGAAAGCGGCCGGGAAGAGAAGAACCTTGTTTCGATCGAGGCGGAAATCCTGGTCGAGAAGCGGTCGCAGCAGGGGATCGTTCTGGGTGCCGGTGCCGCCCAGCTCCGCGATCTCGGAATCGCGGCGCGCAGGGACCTCGAGCAGCTCCTCGACTGCAGGGTCTACCTGGGATTGCGGGTCCGGACCGCGCCCAACTGGCGCAACGACGACGCCGTGCTCGACGAAATGGAGCTTGGAAAATGAGCGGGAACAAACGCCTTGCGGGGGAGATTCGGGATCACCTGAAGCTCTACGACGCGCTGGGGGTCCGGTGGGTGCGCGCCGAAGCGAAGCCGCGGCGTCCGCCTTCGGGCGAAAAAGCAGGCGCCGGTCCCGGGGCTTCCCGATTCCCGGACGCGGGAGCGAACGCCCCGGGGAGGAGCGGAAAGATGGCGCCCCCGGGTGCGGCGACGCCCCCCCCGCCGGTTTCGAAGGACCTGGAGGCCATCCGCGCGGATCTTGCCGGCTGCACCCGCTGCAAACTCTCGGCGACACGCAAGAACATCGTTTTCGGGGCCGGCAACCCCCACGCCGAGCTCATGTTCGTCGGCGAGGCGCCGGGCGCGGATGAGGACGAACAGGGCCTCCCCTTCGTGGGCCGGGCGGGCCAGCTGCTGACCCGAATTATCGAAGCGATCGACCTTCGCAGGGAGGATGTATTCATCGGCAACATCCTGAAGTGCCGGCCGCCCGGAAACCGGAAACCCGAGGCGGACGAGGTGGCCGCGTGCGAACAGTTCCTGTACCGCCAGATAGCGGCCGTCAAGCCCCGGGTGATCTGCGCCCTGGGAGCTTCCAGCGCGCAGGCGCTGCTCGGGACCGACGAGCCGATTTCCCGGATTCGCGGCCGCCTGGTCGATTATCGGGGCGCTAAACTCATGGCCACCTTCCACCCCGCGTACCTGCTGAGAAACCCCAACGAGAAGCGCAAGGTGTGGGAGGACGTGCAGGCGATCCGGGACTACCTCGCTTCGCTCAAGAAGAACCATGCCTGATACCGTCGAAATAGCCGTCCCCGTGGGCGTCCGGAAAACGTTCGCCTACTCCGTCCCCCGGGCGCTCGAGGAGACCATCCGCATCGGGATGCGCGTTCTCGTGCCGTTCGGGAAGAAACTCCTCACTGGATACGTCGTCGGTTTCCCGGACAGGAAACAGACCGGCGGGATACGGCTCCGCCCCGTAAAGGAGATGCTCGAGGGCGATCCCGCCGTCGAGCGGTCCCTGGTGGAGACGGCGATGTGGGTGGCCCGCTATTATTTCGCCCCCCCCGGCGAGGTGTTCCGGGCCCTTTTCCCGGCGGGGACCCAGGTGTCGGGTTCCAGGCGGGTTTCCCTGACCCCGAAGGCCGCGAACCTTCTCGGCGGTGGTCTGCGCCCCATGGGGCTCAGTGACCGGGAAAACGCCATCCTGGATGTTCTGGCGCGGGAACCGTCCCTGACGGTCGGGGAACTTGCCGCAGGGGCGCCAGGGCGCGGAACGGAATCCTGGATCGAGTCCCTGATCGCAGCCGGATGGATTCAGGCGGAAATGCAGGTGGAGCGCCCGCGCGTGCAGTCGAAGGAGAGGCTTGGAATCCGGCTGCTGCCCGGGGCCGAAAAGCGGGCCCAGCCGCTCACGCCCGCCCAGAAGCGGATGGTCACCGCCCTGGAGCCCTTCAAGGAGCCCGTGCTGCTGCGGGATTTTCTTGCATCCTGCCGCCTAACCCCCAGCGTGGCCAGGTCCCTGGAGAAAAAAGGGCTGGTCGAAATCGTCCCTGCAACCATCGAGCGCGTTCCCCTGGAATTGGCCGAGACGGACGCAGGCGCCCCCATCGCCCTTTCGGCCGCGCAGGAAGACCTCGTGAACCGGATCACGGGCCTGATCCGTTCGAGGAAGGCGTCGCGCTGCTTGATTCACGGGGTGACGGGAAGCGGGAAGACGGAGATCTACCTTCGCCTGATCGAAGAAGTTCTCGCCGGGGGAGCCACCGCGCTGTTTCTGGTCCCTGAAATCGGGCTGACCCCGCTTCTGAGCCGCCTTGTCGTCTCGCGGTTCCCCGGGCGGGTTTCGCTACTGCACAGCGGCCTTTCGGCCGGCGAGCGGTTCGACCAGTGGAACAGGATCCGGGATGGCGGAGCCGGGGTCGTTGTCGGTACGCGCTCCGCGGTTTTCGCACCGGCAAGGGACCTGCGCCTTATCGTCATAGACGAGGAACAGGATACGTCCTACAAGCAGGATGAGTCTCCGTGCTACCACGCCCGCGAAGTCGCCTGGCACCGCATACGGCAGTCCGGAGGCGTCCTGGTAATGGGCTCGGCGACGCCCGCGGTCGAGACCTACCACGATGCGGCGGAGTCCGATGCCGCCGTGTGCTTCAGCCTTCCCGAAAGGGTCCAGGCACGGCCGATGCCGAAGATCGCCGTCGTGGACATGGGGCAGGAGTTCCACAAGAGGGGGGCCTACTCCATCATCTCCGAAACGCTGCGGAAAGAACTTGCCGGCTGCATGGAACGGGGGGAGCAGGGGATCGTTCTTTTGAACCGGCGGGGATTCGCCCGCACGCTTTTGTGCCGCAGCTGCGGGCACGTTTTCGCCTGCAGCGCCTGCAGCGTCAGCATGACCTATCACCGGCAGGCCAATCGCATCGTCTGCCACTACTGCGGGGAGGAGCGGGAGGCGCCGGCCGCCTGCGAGAACTGCGGCGGCTCCTTTATCCACTATGCCGGGGTGGGCACCGAACAGCTGGAAAGCATCCTGCAGACCCTGCTGCCGGGAGCGCGCATCGCGCGCCTGGACCGGGATACGGCGCGAAGGCGCGGCGCGGTCCGGACGACGCTCTACGATTTTGCCGCGCGCAAGCTCGACATCCTGGTCGGAACGCAGATGCTGGCCAAGGGGCACGATTTTCCGGATGTGACGCTGGTGGGGGTTGTCTCGGCCGATGCGGGGCTTGCGTTCCCCGATTTCCGTTCGGCCGAAAGGACCTTCCAGCTGTTGACCCAGGTGGCCGGAAGATCCGGCAGGGGGACCGTGCCCGGACGTGTCGTCGTGCAGTCCTATTACCCCGATCATTACGCGTTGCAGTATGCGCGGCGGCAGGATTACGTGGGATTCTACCGGAAGGAAATCGAGTTCAGGCGGCTTATGGGGTACCCGCCGTTCCGGAACCTGGTGCAGATTCTGATCGAGGATCCGGATCCCGGCAAAGCCGCCCGCACGGCCGAACGGATTGCAGATGTGTTCAAAAAGCGGGTGCGCGCCGGGTCGACCGGGGCCAGGACGGTGATCCTGGGCCCGGCGAGCGCGCCCATTGAAAAACTGCGCGGCAACTACCGTATGCAGATTCTGATCAAATCTCCTCCCGGTTTTGATGCCGCCCCGCTGCTTGAGGACTGTTTTTCGCAGATCAATGAACATAAAATTTCGACATCGAAGATCCGCGTGGATGTCGACCCGTTGTCGCTTCTATAGAGGAACAACCGCATGACCGCGCCCATACCCCCATGCGCACGGGACGCCCTGTTCCGGACGGCACCCGTGGCATCGCATCAGACGGAGGGTGCCCGCCCATGAGCCATGACCATGCACGGTACCCGGAGGCCGGGAAAGGAAAGAAGAGGCTCGTGCAGGCCATCCTGATCACGGGGGCCTGGTTCGTCATCGAGCTCGCCGGGGGCATCTACGCCAACAGCCTGGCCCTCTTGGCCGATGCCGCTCACATGCTGACCGATCTCTGTGCCCTCGGGCTGAGCCTTTTCGCCCTGCACATCTCCGGCCGCCCCGCCACCCATGAAAAAACCTACGGGTATCACAGGGCGGAGATACTGGCGGCGCTCGCCAACGGCATCTTCCTGGTCCTGATCGGTCTGTATATCTTCTACGAGGCCTGGCATCGATTCCAGGATCCCCCCGAAGTCAAGAGCATCCCGATGCTCACGGTGGCCGTCACGGGTCTGGCGGCCAACCTGGCGACTGCAGCCCTTCTGTTCGGCAGCCGCAAGGAGAGCCTGAACCTGCGCGGAGCCTTCCTGCACGTGTCGGCCGACACATTGGGGTCGATGGGCGCCATCATAGCCGGCATCCTGATATGGACGCGCGGGTGGAATCTGGCCGACCCGGTTGTGAGCGTCGTCGTCGGGGCCCTGGTGCTCTACAGTTCGTGGAAGCTGGTGAGCGAAAGCGTCGATGTCCTGCTCGAGGCGACCCCGGGGCATCTCGATATCGACAGGATTCTGCAGGACATGGGCCGGGTGCGCGGCGTCGTATCCGTGCACGATCTGCACGTCTGGTCGATTTCTACCCGGACGCAGGCCATGAGCTGCCATGCCGTCATGAAAAAGGGGGAGGATGCCGGCATCATACTGCAGGAATTAAGCCGCTTGATGCGCGAAAAATATGGCATCGAACACACGACGATCCAGATGGAGCCGGAAGGCTGGAGGCTCCACGGCGGGGACACGCTCGTGCACCTGTCGGATCCCTAGGGGGGGCGCGCGGGCGCCCGGGAGCGCCTAGGTCGACGGCGGCATCGGCGGCAGAGTGTCCTGCGGATCCCGGGCCTGCTCGCCGGCTTTCCTCTTTTCAAACAGCGCGACGCCGAGCGCGCCCCCCAGCGGGGCCAGAACGCAGTTGACCACAAGCTGCCCGATCAGCGACGCTGTGTACAGGATGGCAATGAAACCGTCGCGGGATGCGAGCTCGGTGAATTCCTTGCGGTTTTCCGGCGTGAACCCGGGCCACCGGTCCATCTGCCCCAGCAGTCGTTCCACCAGTTCCATGCCTCCTTCAGGGGACATAAGAAGCATCGGGATCTGGAACAGCGCATAGACGATGGTTCCGATGATGCCCGCGAACAGACCCAGCAACACACCCCGTCCAAGGGTCACGATGACGGCCGATTCCTTTATGTACAGATAGGCCGCCAGCAGGCCGCCCCCGATCATCCAGATACAGCAGGCGCAGTTGATGACGGGAAGGGAGGAGAGCACCCCCAGCAGGATTCCGCCTATGGCCGCGGGCTTCAACATGTTCTGATTGTTCATCGAATCGCTCCTTTGCAGATGCATTGCTGGCGGGAAGTCCTGCAGGCAAGCTCCTGGATCCCCTGTACGAAAATTGTTGCCAGCATAGTGCCAAAAAGAAATCCCGTCAAGAATCGACCGGCGACGGAATTGCTGCCGAAACCGATCAGGGGAAGCGCCGCGTCGACCGCCAGCGGCACCGTGGCCGCCGCAACCCATGTGCGGCGCATCCCGGGGGATCGGAAAGAAATGGGTATCAGGGATCCGGCGACAAGCCCCAGGTAGATGCCGCAACAGCGGTGGCAGACGGCAAACGGAAATCCAGCGATGGCGAAGGAGCGTTCCGGCATCTGGTGGCAGACTTTTGAAAAAAGGAGGTATACGAACGACGCCGGGGCGTACTGCGCGTGCCATGCCAGAATGGGCGCGCTTATGCTGAGAAGGCATACCAATATCCAGAAAGCGGCCACAAAAAATCGCATCGGCGGATAGGTCCTGTCTGTTGATTGCATCATGGGATTCCGAGCGATACGATAATCCATCGCCCGGGAACATGCAACAGGACGATTAGGCGCTTCGAATCCCCGGGAAACACGGCGCACCGTGGCGGGCAAGGGCGCGGCCGCAGGCCGGAGATGCGGATGTGCGCCGACACAGGTCCGCACCAGCCCGGCAGGATAGGGCGGCATGGAATGTCCCGGCGCGGGACCCGAGGTTCTGAGTAAATTACGTGGAGCCGGCATAGCTACAATATATTGATTAATCATATACATATGGCTCCGTATCTTGTGTAGGATATTGAGAAATATCTTGACATGGAATTAGGATTCCCTTATACCGGGTGGGGGAAACCGGGCCGGGCTTCCATCGGGTCCCGATGGCGGGGTGGGAGGGGGCATCTATTCCTGACGCAGGCCCCGCCCGAAACCGACAGGGATACGGAATGCCGCCGCGTTCTTGAACTGCCAGGTCCCCCTTGGTACCCTGAGTCCTTGCGGCCGGCGTCATGGATGGGATTGCGGGGAATGCAGCCTGCCCCGGCAACGGGCCGCAGGCTTCGGGATTTGCGGCTCCCAGGCGAAGTCTCACCCGGGAATTCAGGCCAATGCCCTCTTGTGCGGCCGAACGCAGGGGCCGGATCGAAGCCGGGAGCCTGACGACGGCGGGAACGGGGAGTTCAGATGCAGGGGGCGGCGTCGAAACAACGTAGGCAGTCCATGGCCGAGCAAACCGATAATCGAGGGCTTTCCTCTATGCGCCCCGTCAGGGTCGGATCCTTGCGTTTGGGCACCGGCCGGCGTCCGTTTTTCATCGCCGGTCCGTGCGTCATCGAGAGCGAACGTCATTGCCTGAAGATGGCCGAACATCTGGCCGGTTACGCAAAACGCCTGAAGATCGATCTGATTTTCAAGGCATCGTACGATAAGGCGAACCGTACATCGGGTGCGTCCTTCCGCGGCCCGGGAATGGAACAGGGGCTGCGCATCCTCGAGAAGGTGCGCGATGCCACGGGTCTTCCGGTTCTGAGCGATGTGCATGAAAGCACCCAGGTGGCTGCCGCCGCGGACGTTCTCGATTGTATCCAAATCCCCGCCTTTCTATGCCGCCAGACCGATCTCATCCTCGCGGCCGCCAATACCGGCCGCTGCGTCAATCTGAAAAAAGGGCAGTTCCTTTCCCCGTGGGAAATGGAAAAGGTCCTTGAAAAAGCCCGAAGCACGGGCAACCGCAATATCCTCGTGACCGAGCGGGGCACCTCCTTCGGATACAACAACCTGGTGGTCGATTTCCGGTCTTTCGTCATCATGCGTTCTTTCAGGCAGCCTGTTGTGTTCGACGTCACGCACAGCGTTCAAGCCCCCGGAGGGCTCGGAAACAGCTCGGGGGGGGATTCGGCATACGTCCCCATTCTGGCCCGGGCAGGTGCGGCCGCCGGCGTGGACGGCTTCTTCTTTGAAGTGCACGACAATCCGGGCAAAGCCCTTTCCGACGGGCCGAATGCCCTCGAGCTGAAGATGTTTCCGCACCTGGTCCGGGATATCCTGCGCATACGTAAGGCGCTCGGGAGGGCGTCGTGACCGATTCCGCCCTGCACCCGTCCCTGGCAGCCGCACTCCGTGTACTGGATTCGGAGGCGACCGCGATTCGCAACCTTATGGAGCGCGTGAACGCGCTGTTTCTGCAAGCCGTGGATCTGGCCGAAGGGTGCAGAGGGAAAATTGCTGTCACGGGGCTCGGGAAGTCCGGCATCATATGCAAAAAAATAGCCGCGACCCTGAGCAGTACCGGATCCCCTGCTTTTTTTCTCCACGCGGCCGACGCCCTTCACGGAGACTGCGGGCTGCTCGGGAGCGAGGACATCCTTCTGGCAGTTTCCAAAAGCGGGGAAACCTACGAGATCCTCCAGGTATTGCATGTCTCCAAGCGTCTGGGCCTGCCCGTTATAGCCCTGGTGGGCGACAGGGACTCCAGCCTGGCGCGATTTGCCGATGTCTGTCTCGACGTAAGCGTCGGAGAGGAACCATGCCCGCTGGGGATGGCGCCAACGGCCAGCACGGCGGCGGCTCTTGCCATGGGGGATGCGCTCGCGATTGCGCTGATGGAGCGGAAGGGCTTCGGGAAGGAGGACTTCGCATCGCTGCATCCTGCGGGCAGTATTGGCAAGAAGCTGCTCCGGATCGGGGAATTGATGCACAAGGGGGATGCGATCCCCAGGGTTCTGTTCTCGGCCAGGATGCCGGAAGTGATTTGCGAGATGTCGAGCAAGACCCTGGGAATGACGACCGTCGTGGACGCAAAAGGGGACCTTGTCGGCGTCATATCCGACGGAGACCTCAGGCGCCTGCTCGAACAGGAGCCGGATCCCCTGAAACTGTCGGCCGACCGGGTGATGAACCGGAATCCGAAAACGATCCACGAGAGGGAACTGGCTGGCGCCGCGCTGGCGAAGATGGAATCCATGAAGATCACGAGTCTCGTGGTGGTCGATTCGGACAGGAAGGTCTCAGGCGTCGTGCATATCCATGACCTGTGGCGAACGGAGCTTTTTTGAAAGGAATTTTCCGGTTTCAATTCTTTTGCAAGAAACTACCGGGAACGCTATTGTAACCATAGGATAAGCAGGAATAATTCAGCGGTAAGATATTTGATATATTGTCATGACACGTGGAATCCGGGTCGTCAGTGTTTTTCGCTCACGAAGGAGATATTTCAGCAAGAAAGCAGTCTCGGGCCTCCTTGCGGGCATCAGGCTTTCCTCCTATCTTGGTTGAGATAAACCTTATCAGCGGTTGTCCAGCGTCGCTTGTTCTCTTTCTAAATGATTCCGGTAGGATCTTGGGCCGTCATTCCGGTCCCATCTTGGCCACCTGTTCCGTTTCACCTCCAAACAGTGGCCAACTTCCACCGGAATTCGAAGGCAACGCTTGATGCGATCAGCAACAGGGTGAGGGGGCAGCAATTGCACTTGAAAAAAACCGCGACAAAAAGTAAAGTACTTGCCATGCAACAATATACTGAATCGCAATCGAAGGCTGTAAAACAAAACGCGAGGGGAAATTCATATTCTTGTTGTACCTTTGTTGCGCCTGAAAACAGCGAAAACGATAAGGTTTAGATAATAAAGCAGTTGTATGAGCGGGAGTAATTCAGCGGTAGAATGCCAGCTTCCCAAGCTGGACGTCGCGGGTTCGATCCCCGTCTCCCGCTCCAGTCAAACCCATTGAATCACTACCACTAACAGGAAAGCCCAGAACACCCCCGGCGGTCCCCGTTTTGGCGTTTTCGGCCCTGTTGCAGCTGTGTTGCAGATTTTCCCCTGCAATAGCTGGTAGGGAGTTTATCCAGTCGTGCCCTTTTTGCGGCTGTTGATGTCCGTACTGTGTAACTGTGAGCTCAATACTGCTGTGCCCGAGCCATTCTGCAATGAAAGCAATCGGCGTTCCGTTGTTCAGGTGGGTTCGATCCCCGTCTCCCGCTCCATGAAATTAATCCCCTATAGACACGTTCCACGGGAGGATCCTATGCGCCATCAGCCCGCCCGCTGCAATTAAGAATATCCTCGATGGCCCCAGATTGCCTTCCAGGCCCCCTCCAATTTTCCCTACAGTACTGGATCGTAGTGTCAACGCAAAAGGGAACCCCCCCAAATTAGAATAAGGGTCTCCAATCAATCTAGGTATAAAAGTCTGGGTCTTCATCGGAATTTGTGGGTGAAATGAACCATAAAAAGGCTGGCCTGATGGAAATGCCGCCTCTGCGGAAATCCCTAAAAAGCGCGGATTTCCACAAGCTGCCCGGGGAAGTCCGGCCGAAAAGCGCCCATATTTCTCCAAATGACCAAAGGCCCTATCATGATTCCATCTCTTGAATTCTGAACCGCGGGACTATTGGCCCTTCAAGCAATGCCAAGGCTCGCTGCGTTAGTTGTTTGCGGAGGAATTAGGATTCCAATCGCACACAGATTCTTCCGAGGATGTCTTGTTTCATTCAAGACTCCCTACATACACCACCCGGAGAGGGGCGAATTCCTGCAACGTAACGTCCCGACGGCCGTTCGTCAACCGGTGGAGGCGCGGGGAACCCAACGCAGCGGCGTGGCGTTTTTGGGGATCTGCCACTAATTGCACGGATTTATAAGGCGACGCACTCACGTAGAGTTCCGGAGGCACAACGCCGTCGTTGGAAGTTACGCCGATCCGGAGTGCCAGAGGCACAATTCCGTGAAAAGTCAATCAGGGTACCACCGACGTCGAGTGCCGGAGGCACGGTGCAGCTTAGCCCGGGGCGGCGGAGCCCCGGGGGTGGAATAGGAAAAGAGACGAATCCTGAAAGGACGATGCAAATGCACCGCACCGGAGGCGCTTGTTTTACCGACGATCAAATACCGACTGCCAACCACTACGCTTCCAGATTCATCTTGCGCAACAGTTCCCCGAAGCGTGGATCCGCGCGGAGCGGATCGAGGAAGCGGTAGGACTTGATCGGCATCATGATCTGATCGCATTCCTCCACGGCCCGGTTCATCCACTTGAAGGCGTCGTCTATTTCACCCAGACTGATGTAAGTCCAGGCAAAGCTGCAGGGAGAGACATACTTCTCCTTCGCAGTCTTATGGAGCCGGCGGAGCACGTTGCGTGCATCCGGAACACGGCCGCTGGATGAAAGCATCAACGCCAGCCAGCCCAGCATCACGGAAGGGCTGCTTAAAAGCTCGACGGCCCTGGTCTGGGCGGCAAGCGCTTCTTCGAACCTTTTCTGGTAGTTGCAGCCAACGGCAATGGAGAAATAGGCGAGACCGTAATTCGGATCCAGGTCGAGTATTTTCCGGCCTTCCCCGATGGCCCGCTCAAAATCGTGCATCAGCAACAGCATGATGCTGAGCCAGAACCGAATCAGCAGCGAGTGCGGATCCAGTTTGAGGGCCTGCTCGAGTTCCTCCGCGGCGTCGCGCACCCGGCCGTGGGGCATCAGTCCGCTCACCGCATTGCGCATCCTGACCAGCGGCGATTCCGGGTCCAGCCGCAGGGCGATGTCCATCTCACGCCTGACCTCGCTCCAGTTGTACTCGGAAATCTTGTGGAACTGCCCGAGCAGGGCGTGCGTTTCCGCACGCATATTGTCGATCTCGATCGCCCTCAGCGCGTAAACCATCCCGGCGGTAAAGGCCTGTCGCGGAGGCAGGAAGCCCAGGTAGCCCAGGTACCAATACACCTCCGCAAGCGCGTCGTGCGCATGCGCGAATTCCGGATCGCGCGCAACCGCCTTTTCCAGGTGCTGCCTTGCCGCGTTGAGTATCTCGACTCCGCCGATCCTGTCGAGGAGATTCCGGCCCTGAACATATTCGCCGTAGGAGACAAGGTCTTCCGTCGGCTTCCTGCCGTTGCGGACGGTGCCCGACGCCCCGGCGCGGACCGTATCGGCGACACGGGGGATATGGGTGGCAACGGCTTCCGCAATGGCACCGTGTATTGTGAATATGTCGCGGAGAGGCGCATCATACTTACTGGCGAACAACTGCGTCTGATCGCCCGCCTGGATGAGCTGTACGTTGATCGCAACCCGGGCGCCGTCATGGCGCAGAGCTCCTTCGACGACATAGTCCACTCCCAATTCGCGGCCGATCCGGGCCACGTCCTTGCGGCTTCCTTTATAGAGCATGGCGGTAGTGCGGGCGATGACGGCAAGGCGCGCAGGCGCCAGGCTGGCCAGGGAGGTAATGACCTCGTCGGTCAAACCGTCGCTGACGCAATCCTGCGCCGGATCGCCGCTCAGGTTGACAAAGGGAAGCACGACCGTTCTCACCCGGGCTTCAGTCGGCTGGGCCGGGACCGGAGGGATTTCATAGATGCTTCCGATGAACCGGTAGCCCCGCCTGGGCAGGCACTCGACAAAGCGCGGGCGCTTCGCCGAATCTCCGAGCGCGGCGCGCAGTCTCGCCACAGCGGTGTTTAATAGATTGTCGAAGTCGACAAAGACATCCTCCGGCCAGAGCTGCGCGCGGAGCTCTTCCCGGGTCACCAGCTCTCCGGGACGCTTGAGCAGCGATGCCAGTACGGCAAACGACTGCGCCCGAAGCCGTATCTTCATACCGCGCCTGAAGAGGATGCCCGTCTGCAGGTCCGCCTCATACCTATCGAAGCGAACATATCTTTGCCGCGAAGAAAGCTCCGCCATTTGCGAGAACCAGAGTTGTGCGCATACCGCCGCGATACAGGACTATGATATCAGAGCAAATTTATTACCAGCTTATCCTTCAATGGTTTGCGTGGCAAGAAGAAATCAATGCACAGTAATGCCGTCGTCTATTCATCGGCGCCATACCGATGTGATATCTAAATTGCGTAGCCGGTGGCGCCCCCTCAGTAGAATCTACCGATCGGCCATGAATCGCACCGCGTCCCGCTGGACTCCCGCAGAACCGATCGGGGAAGCGATTTCCTTCCGCCTGCCCAGGTAAACGCCGGTGACGCGGATCCTTGCGAAGCGGCGAACGCGCAAGGACACGACTGTTTCGTCAAACACGAATAGGAGGACATCATGCTTTTCAGCGGAAAGAAAGTCATTGTTGCCGCAGTCGCGGTTACACTCGTGCTGGCGGTCTCAGCCTTTGCGCAGAAACGCCTCATGGATCCGAGGCTGCGCGGCGAAGGTCCGCTCAAGGTGATGACGTACAATATGTATGCCGGTACCGAGTATGCCGGAGTCACCGCCAGCGATCCGGCCGTTTTCCTGCAGGCAGTTACGGACATGTTCGCGGAGGCCGAAGCCAACGACCCGGCGGGCCGCGCGCTCGCGATCGCACGCCAGATTTCGATCACGCGGCCGCACCTTGTGAGCCTGCAGGAAGTGGCCACATGGAGCAGGGGGCCGACGAGGGACGACCTCACATTGGAGTACGATTATTTGGAACTGCTGCTCGACGCGCTGGATGCGCTGGGCGAGGATTACATGCCGGTGGCTTCGCTCACTACCTGGGATACCATTGTACCCAGTTCGACGGGCCTGTATGTCCGCAACACTTGGCGCGAGGCCATCCTGGCACGCGCCGACCTGGATCCCAGGCATTTTTCATTCACGAATATCCAGGCAGCCCCGTGGTCGGCCGGCGCCACCATCAGCTTTCCGCTACCGGCCCTGAACGGATCTTCGGACTGTCCGGTGCCGCTAGAGGCTTCCGGCGCCTGCATGATGCCTTTCCCGCGCGGCTGGGTTTCAGTGGATGTGACGTACCGGAATAAGCAGTTCCGCTTCATCGACGCGCACCTGGAGAGCAAGAGCGCCTCGAAGAACTTCCTCGAGAGCCTCGAATTGCTGAACGGTCCGGCCCTTACCGCGCTGCCCGTCATCGTCGCGGGGGATCTGAACTGCGATCTCGGCAATCCCGAAAGCTCGAAATACCAAACATGCATGAATTTCCTGAACACCGGGTTCCGTGATGCATGGAACGAAGCCAACCCGGCAGAGCCGGGCTATACCAAGCACCTTCCGATAATGACGGAGCGGAGTGATTACGTCATGATCCGGGATCCGATCTTCTCCCAGGCTGCATTCCTGGTCGGGGAGGAGCCGGAAGATAGGACGCCGTCGGGCCTATGGCCCGGCGACCACTGTGGTGTCGTTGCGCGGTTGCAGTTTTCATTTGAGGATTAGGCCAGGAGCTTTCAGGTATCAGCTGAAAATTGTGGACACCCATGGTTCGGGGATCCGGCCGGCATCGGTGCCGTGCCTTCGCGGTGCTTTGGATCCGACGCGAATTGCTCGAATTGATTAAACTGTGCGCGGCGAATGGCCCAACTTTTTCGGCAACCCGCAGATGGTCAAAGCCCTCTTGGGCCGTCTCAGGCACTTCTGCCATACCGTTACGATAGAAGGCCGCGATTTCAGAGAACGGCAGGGATAAACGATTCAATATGGGAGTGTCTCAACCGAACTTGAAAGAAATATATTAGAATGGATGTCCACTGGGGAACCAACTCGGTAACGGTCATGGATTCCGCCGGGAAGGTGGTGATGGATTCTGTATACGAAGCAAAAGCAGCGACCATTCGTGGTGCTGAACGCCGATCCCAGAGAGTTGGTTTGAGGAACCGATTGCGGTAATTCTGCACGCTCGGATCTGCGAGGAGGGCGGTCATTGCAGGGTATTGTGTTCCTATTCGGGCACGCAGCTGGAAACGGCCGATACAAACAAGGCGACACCGTAAGACCTCTTGTGGCCTCCCCTGCGCAGCGGGACACTATGGTCGAGAAGTTTGTTCCGGAATGTACGGAAACGGGAAGCCCGAGGTGCCCAATCTGCCGCCTAAGTCGGAATTTTTGACTGGAGACAGGAAGGGGTATTTAGGCGCACCGTTGGCCATTCATTCAATAAAGATAATGCTAGATATAGTGCGCATATATGGCACTTTTAGTAGCATTATGCCTGAAGAGACCGAAAAATCCAGAGAAGGCTTTGAAGCTTCGGGGGGCGCGGCTTGATCTCGCTCAGGCACCGGCCATTGGACTTGTCGTCTGTGGTGGATCGGCGCTTGTCGCTCCAGGATTGACACAGCGGACGACCAGAGATGTCGATGTCCTTGCGCTGATGAATCCGGGCGGTGACTTGATCTGTCCTGACCCTTTGCCCGGCACCTGCTTGATACGGCGAAAGAAGTAGCACGCGACCTTTATCTCCATGAGAATTAGTTAAACAACGGTCCAAGCCGCGATACCGGCGGAATATTCCAGTCGGGCTTACCGGAAATCATTGCGAGGCGGCTGCAGTCGCGCTCCTATGGGGATCGACTTGCCGTCCATTTCATCGGGCGATTGGATCAGATTCACCTGGAGCTGTACGCAGCTGTGGACAGAGGTGAGGGAACTCACCTCGATGATCTTCTAGCCCTGAAGCCTGACGATGTTGAATTGGAGGCAGCCGCTCGTTGGGCGATGACGCATGATGTTTCGCCCGGTTTCCGGATGATTCTCAAAGATAGGTTGAGGCAATTTGGATAGGACTCCGTCGCTGACAAAATTTAGAGATGAATTCCAGGAATTGCTGCTGGATTTCCTTTGGCGGCAATGGTCCGCATTGGGAATTGCGGGTCATGCGCAGCCCCTGGATCAATGGATCATCGATCCGGAAGCTTTGTTCTTGGTTACCTGCACTGTGGGGCGCCACGATCCTCGCCTGTTTGATGAGGTGCTGGATTGGGTCAAAACAAACGGAACCTTCATGAACATTCTTCGGCTCAAGCGCCTCTTGCGCACCGAAAAGTTTGCCGGAGAGCGCGTTCTTTCAGCCGTGGCAGGGTTAATGAGCAGCAAATCCGATGTGCTGAAGTGGAAGAGCCTGGCTGAATCGGTTCAACCCTGACAGAAATCCGAGACTCTATTTTTTGCGAAAAATGGGCATCCTCTCCCATCATTCGTCAAAGAAGATCCGCATTTCGCCCGGTATGGCTACAAGCGTGGCCCGATACGAAGCCGTAATCAGTCGCAAGCCTTTCGGGCAACCGAACAAACTAATCTGATGCTGCAACTGCGCGCGCTGTTCGGCATCAACGTTCGATGCGAGATCATCCTCTATCTGCTACCCCATGAGGCTGCGCATCCCCCTCGTATCGCCCGAGACGCCTATTACTGCGGGTGCACCGTACAAAACACACTTGTGGACACGTCTCATTCCGGAGTCATTCATTTGCGAACGGCAGGGCGTAGGAAGCTTTATTGGCTCAAGCCAGATACCTGGGCAGCCTTGCTGAATCGCAAGGAACCGTTTCCAAAATGGGTTACCTGGCCTCCGCTATTCAGCGCTTTAGAGCGCATCTGGCTGAAGCTTAACGATACCCTATTGCTACAAGCAGATCCGCTGCTGCAGTCCTCCGAGGTGCGGCGTATCATGATGCAAGCTCGCCCCCATGTCGAAAGGGCAGGATTTGATAAAGCACTATCAGAGGACCGCCAATATATCGGGGAATCGTACCTCCCGGTGTTTTTGTCAGATCTCCGACGACTCTTCCGATAGGGCGTACTCCAAATGGAATTTTCAAAGCTGTACTCCATTAAGAATATGCTTTTCCCGGACCTGCATAGACTGGGCGTTTTCTAGTCATCAAACATCAACGCCGTGGGACCTATGTTCTTTATTTTCAATGTTGAGCCAATTTCCCAAACTGGACGTCGCAGGTTTGATCCCCGTCTCCGCTCCCTAGAGCAACAGGATCCTGTTCCCCATCGCTCGTGGCCGTTTTGAAAGCCAGGCGGCCGGGTTCTGGGCGTCCCGGTGAAAGAACGGATTTGTCGCACACTTCTTCCGGGAAAAAACCATGGAAACAGGACGTCATTTATCCTATACGCAGCTATTCCAGTCGCTTGAATTTGTAGCTGACAGCCATACCGCTGCCGGACATATTCCCTTTCGCCGAAGGCGCCGCGTCCATTCCCGGCATGACCAGTTTGTCGTATTGCGGGGTCAGTATGAGGGTGTCGTTCCCCTCCATTCTACAGCCGAAAGTCATGGAGGCTCCTCCTCCGCCCATCATAGATACCAGATGATGGACTACCAGGGTGGAGCCATCGTATTCATAGGTTCCGGCGTCCGCCATAAAACTCCGGGTGCTTCCGTACGCGCCTCCACTGGAAGTGGAACCCTCCTTCTGCGATAGATCGCGGATCGAGCTGTAGTGCCGGTCCATGATATAGAGCATGAAAGCCTTGGGAGTTGTGGTGTCCTTGGTATCCCCGCTGCCTATATCCATTTCAGTAATGGTCCATACCCCTTTGATGGACGGCTTGGCTTTTTCACCGGATGCTTTCTGTTCTGCGCTGAAGGCGGTCGAAAGCGACACCATCGATACAAGGCAAAAAATCAGCAAAGAGCGTTTCATACAATTATCCCCTTTGAATATTTTGAAAAGTGGTTTCGAATTACGGCGGAAATATTGTACCACTTCGGCGCAGCCCTGCTTCTCTAAAAGATTCCTTCACGGACCTGATTGCCCTTTGTTTCTCCGGCGATTCCCACGACATTGTCGGGATCGGCGGATTCGTTTTCCGGCAACGGCCATTCCATTGGAACCTTCGCCAAAAGGGCCACACTCTTCAGCCCGTTCAATTTGGCGGACCCATCGACGGCCGGAATGTCCGAATAATATTCGAACCACGGCAGACCGGCCGCCGTGTACGTTTTCGCCGTGGGCAGCACCGTGGGGGGGGCGTCGCCTGTGATCGATCTCCATGCCGTGGAGTTTGCGATATGGACAAAACATCGGCTCCGGTGATTTTGATCCCAGTCGTAAACGCCGAAAGGATCGTCGTAAATCTTCTGCCGCATACGCCCGCCCGGTGCGAGACCCATGGCAAATAATACATCAAAATGATCTTCCTTCACGACTAGTGGCGCTGACTGCCGGGCATCGCGTTTCTGTTTTGGGAACCGTCGTTCAAAAACTTCTCGTTTCATCGGGTAAACGACGATCTGTATGCCGCCATATTCGCCCTTGCCCGTCAGTTGTTCCTCGGCGGTATACCCGGCCCCGAGCGGCATCGCGACAAATTGACGGATAATCCCTTCTTCGACACAGTACCCGTCCAGCCACGGTTGCACGGGCGAGACAAGATAGTCCTGCCGCGCTGTGTCCAGTTCGTTTGACCAGGATTCCCCGGTCACGGCGTTGATTTTGCCGGCGCCGATTTTTATCGCGAAGGGATACGATGTGCCGCGGTCCGGAATACCAAAAGTGTCAAAGGACATCCACATCGCCTCCGATTGGTACATCGGCAGGAAAATGCCCCCACGCTCAACCCACCCGGGCGGAACAGTTTCCCTGAAATCATCGACGACCTTCAGGGGGAAAGAACCCAGCCCGGGGGGCAGGGGATACTTCCGGTTGTCGTCGGGAATCCGTAGTGTTCTTTGGAAGTCGATACCGAGTACGGCGTCCTGATGGACATCCTTGAATGAAAAAATTAGGGAGTCGTTGTGTAGTTGGACCATGGTCGTACCCCTGAAAATGTAAGTGAATCGGCTACCATTTGCCGTCTCGCACCTCGCGCACCAAGCCCTCGATTTGTGTATCCGGAGCCCGTTTGAGTTCGCGGATCAGTTTCGAAAAAAGCCGCGGACGTTCGCAAATGACCTGCTGCAAATCGCCGGAAACTTTGCCTGCGAGTGCCAGCAAAACATCGGGATCTTCCCCAAGAACCTCTGCCAGCGCCACAATCTTTGCTTCCGAGGGGGGCCCCTGTTCTCCCCGCTCCACCTTGCTGAGGAATGCCGGTTGGACTCCGACGCGTGCCGCGACTTTCCGCACGGAGAAGTTCGGATCCACGGCCCGGAGCGATTCGCGTACTTGGCGGACATAGGCTCCAAATTTGGATTGCATGTCGTATACTGTATAGTATACAGTATACGTTGTCAAGTGGATATTCCAATGCTCGGATACATAACATAGGCGGTCGGGAATGAAAAGATATGATGAGCGATTACAGGCTGCGGTGGAAAGAATCTGTCTGCAGAGCGGCGAAACAGCCATGATCGATCAAGGCTATTATGAATATTTCGCGACTATCTCAGAGAAAGATATGCGGGGTGTCATCTGTCGCATCATAATCGCCACATCGGATGTAATAAACAAGAATATACTAACCGGGAAATGGAACGACGAGGATATGTACACCTTTGTCCAGATGCTGCTGGAACTATTATCTGAAGGGAAGATCTTTTTCACCGAAGACGACGGGAAAATGAGTTTCCAAAAGCCAATCGGGCATCCGGCCGTTGGAGATACATACAATACAATCAGGGAAAAGATCGAGAACAGCAGACCCTTGATCCGAAGGGTTTTTATGGATATCGTACGATTACAGAATACGAGACGACCCGAGCAGATTCGACTATTCGATCCCTAGGAAGAACGAGCAAGAAACAACTGCTGGAGGGGATACCCATGGAAGCAGAGAGAAGCGCCTGCAGACTTGGTTTCTGGTCGGCCATACTGGTATCGGTATCTAGCGTCTCCTACGTCTTGGGCCAGATCGCAGAGTGGTTCGGGCTCATGGGGTCCGGCGGCGGACCGGAGAACGACAGCACCTGGTACGGCCTCGTGGTACTCCTTGTCCCTTCCCTGTTTCTCGGGATTTCCTTTGTGATCATGATGGGATGCGTCCACAGCCAGGCACCCGCGGGGAAGAGAATCTGGAGTCAAACCGGGCTCGCATTCGCGACGATGTACGGCACGTTGATCTGCATGAACTACTTTGTCCAGCTCACGCTCGTTGCTCCAGCCCTTTACCGCGGCGATGTCAGCGACAGCGTCCGACCCTTTCTTTTCAACGTCTTCAATTCCTTTACCTATTCGGTAGACCTCCTCGGATACAGCTTCATGAGTTTGTCCACGCTTTTCGCGGCTTTCGTATTCATGGGGCCGGGATTGCAGAAGACGGTCCGGTGGTTTCTCATAGCGAACGGCCTCATCGTGCCCTGTATCGCCCTTCAGACCTTCTACCATCCTTTGATATGGGGCGCTTCTTTGTGGGCGGTGACAATGCCGGGTGCCTCCATCTCTCTTGCCGTATTCTTCGGGAAGAAGCTCCGGGGGCACCTGGGCGATGAATCACTTCTGTAGCACCGGGGAAGAGACCGGCCGAAGCAACAGAGGCTGCCGCCGCCGCCGGCCATGCAAATTCCGGGGTCATGGAGTTGTGAAGGCCGATGCCGGTGCCTTGCTGTGAAATGCCTCGTCAGCACCCGGTCGATCTCCCCGCTGAAGGCCGTTTCGATTTCCGACAGGATCCTCAGGCCGAAGATACATGCGAGCGCTATCGGGTTCTGCCCGGTAATCGGTGTGCCCCTCGTAGAAGCCGTACCGTATGATGTAGTGTAGTACGCATCCATTTCGCCCGTGTGCAAGCGGGTCAGGCGTCGTATCATGCCCTCGCGGCCTGCCGGGCTCAAATGGGCATACGCACCGTCGAGAAGTCGCCGCTCGCTGCCGGCCAATTTCCGCCAGAGTTCGATGTCGAAAGCCCCTGGATTTCGTCGTTGAAAATGGACTCCTGGAAACCTTTGGTCTCTGCTGCGACCGCAGGCGAATCTCCCGTCTGTTATAGCGGAAACTCACGACATCTTCCTTGAAGCGCCCGAGTCTGCCGAGTTCGTATTCAGATAGCAGCAGGTTCCATGCGTGAAACAGCGGGCGGGCCAGATCCGGGTGTTTCAGGCCCAACCGCCGGACCGGTTCGTTGCCGGCATCCAGAACGGAGAGAATGTCCTCGTCTGCGGCCAGAAAACCGGGTCCGGACGCCATCCCGGGCCGTGCCGGACGGGTGATTTCCCGGACCGGCTTCCCGATGATGCTCCGCGTAGGCGCCAATTCCTCTGGCGAGTGCAGGCCGCTCGACGCCAGAGTTGGGGAATCGTCGCTATCCACCGGAAGCTGTCGGCCTTTGCCGATCTTCCCCGCGCCGTAGTGCAGGTTGAAGGTGCCATTCTCAACGGTCACAGGGACAATGGCACCGGCTCCCAGGGCGGTGCGGACCACCAGGTATTGCCGGACTTCCCCGGTTTCGGGGACGGGCTCGCGCTTGGCCCGAAGCCAGGGCGGAACGCGGATCGAGGTTGCCGGCCGATGCATCGAACAGCCGCAACCTTGCATCCCGGGGTTTGGCAACCTTGAAAATCTCCGGAGTAGGGCCACCCTATCGCCGGGTTCCTCCAGAGGGAGAGAAGCAGGACACTCCGCGCAGCACCGGAAACTATTCTTGCGCGCAAACGGGTTTGATGGTTTTCTGTAGTCGGTGGACCTTTGGGGGGCGGGTGTGCATCCGGACAAACGACTGTTTTTCTGCAATGTTGATTTTGACGCCGGCCTGGCTTCGGGCTGTTCCCCGCGGCAGAAGAAATACTGCCTTGAGGCGCAGTTCTATTACTTCCTCTGTGGCAGCGGCCGGGACAGGATCCTTGTCGATGCCGTCCCCGATCCGGCGTACCTGCCGTATCTGGCCGAGCAGGGTATCGATGCGCCCCGGCGATGTTGCGATGGGGAACTGTTGCCGGAGCATGTCGCTGATCCCTGGGGCTGGACCGCGTCGGCCGTCGAACGGTTCCACCGGCACGGCGCACAAATATTTCGCCCGCCTCCGGACAGCGTGCGGAAAGTCAACAGCCGCCGTTTCTGTCACCGGGTGGCCGCGCGCCACGATCTGGGGATCGCGGGATCGACCATCTGCGAATCTGCGGGGGAAGCCCGTCGCCGGATTCGCAGAGGCCGTTCCTTCCCCCTGGTTCTGAAGCCGGAACATGGGAACGCCGGAATCGGTCTTGTCCTTGTGCCCTCCGCGGATCCGGCCCCCGAGGGTGGGATCGGCCGGCTCTTTTCCCGTAACGGCGCGGCGGCGGTCGTCGAGCCGTGGGTGAACCGTATAGCGGATATTTCCACGCGCCTTGTGCTCGATGTCGGCGGCCGCACCGTATCGACGGCCCACCATCGGGCCCTGAATAACCGGGCGGGCGTCTATTTCGGGAACATGTTCGAATCCGGGGATCCAGTGCTTGAAAAATGGCGCTCCAGGCTCGATGCCGGGGCCATGGCGGTCTCAGAGGAACTGCACGCAGAAGGGTATTTCGGACCGGCAGGCCTGGACTGGATTGTCTACACCGACGATTCCACCGGAGATGAAGCCTGCGCGCTCGTCGATATCAACGCCAGGCAGCCGATGAGCTTCGTCGCCTATTGTCTCCGCGAACGTCTGCCGGCTGCCGGACACTGCAGTTTCCACCTGGCGCCGCGCCGCCGTTATCCCGGCCTGACCGATTACGGATCCTGGTACAGGGGATGCGGAAGGAACGCCTACGATCCGGACCGTTCGACCGGCATCCTGCTGTGCACGCCGCTGTCGTACACCGTGGGGCAGGTCCGGCACCGTCCCATGCGGCACGGATTCTTCATAGTGGCGAACACCCGGGGGGAGATGCTCGAATACGACCGGCGTCTCCGGACCGCGTTCGGGAAGGCCTGAACCCTGTCGGCACCGATCATGACGGATTCGAATGCAAACAGCCTGGTGATCTGCGGGCCCACCGCTTCGGGGAAGACCTCCCTCGGCGTCGCTCTTGCCCTGGAGTTCCGGGGCGAGATCCTCTCGGCCGACTCCCGGCAGGTATACCGCGGCATGGACATCGGAACCGGGAAGGACCTGCATGCGTATGCCACGACTTGCAAAGAGGTGCCCTATCACCTGATCGATGTTCGCGATCCCGGGGATCTGTATACCCTCCACCAGTACCAGCGCGATTTCTACGCCTGCTTCCGGGATGTCCGGCGCAGGGGGCGGCTGCCGGTTGTCGTCGGCGGCACCGGTTTGTATATCGAGGCGGTGCTCCGGCGCTACCGCATACCCAACGTGCCCGAAGACCGCGAGCTGAGGCGGTCTTTGATGCGCGAAAGTGCCGAAGGGCTGCTCCTCCATCTCAAGACGCTTGACCCGGCCCTGTATCGGACGACCGATACAGGCAGCAAGAAGCGGGTGGTCCGTTCGCTGGAGATCGCGCTCTACGGACGGGACCATACAATCACATGGAGCGACGAGAATCCGCCCCGGATAGATCCGCTGGTCCTGGGGATTCGATGGCCGCGGGGAGAACTGCACGAACGGATCGACCGGCGCCTCCGACAGCGGCTGGACCAGGGCATGATCGGGGAAGTGGAAAGGATCCTCCGGGGCGGTGTGCCGAGGGAGCGGTTCGATCTGTTCGGCATGGAATACAGGCATGTCGCATCCTACCTGGACGGGGCTGTCTCCTTCCAGGAAATGGTCTGCAACCTGCGGCGCGCGATTTACCAGCTAGCGAAACGTCAGGAGACCTGGTTTCGGGGCATGCAGCGGCGCGGGATACCCATCCACTGGGTGGATCGCGCGGATATGGATGCGGCCAGGCTGATTGTCCGGTCCGCCGGGTTTTCTGCGGCCTGATGATGTGCCGTATCCGTCCGCGTTACCAAAGAGGGCGAAATCCCGCGGCAGGGAGGGGAAACGGAGCCGCTCACCGAACTTGGCGGTATTTCGGGGAATCCGCTGCAGGGATCTCGGATGAGGGGGCGGCTTCGGCAGTGCGCTAGGGGCGGATGACAACGCAATCGACCATGGGGCGCATGATGAATTCGGCAGCCTGCTCCGGATCCATGGGCTTCCCGCCGAGCTCGGATACGGCAGCGATTTCGTCGGAGTCGGCCACGCAGAGGTACAGCTGGAAGATGCCGCCGCTCATGGTCGTGCAGCGCAGAACGGCGCTTCCTGGATTGTAACTTATGTCCGTGTAGGTTTGGACGGGGACCAGATGCTGGTAGACCACCTCGACCCGGATACCCTCGCTGAATCGGGAAATGCCGCCGGAGAGCTTGAGTACCGGCAGGGAATCCACCACCGTCTCAAGGCTTTTCTGAATCTGGCTCCAGAACTTGGGGCCTTCCTGCTGCAGGCGGGCCGAATTCTCGACCTCCCGCTTTCTGGCGGCGTCCCTTTGGGCGTCGACAAGCGCATACTCATGCCGAAGCTTCTCCATCCATGCCGGAACGGGTGCTTTGTCCATCGATGTATCCACAGCCTTTACACATGCAGGGAATAAGGGAATAAACCAGGCGGATACGCTTGAGGCGGCGCCTCCGCCCATCCGCAGCGGGCTAGCGACGACTCCGGAAACAAAGGCTGCACGAACCGGCGCGGGACGTTCCGTGCGATTCGTGCAGCCTGTTGGGTGTGGTTAGCCTAATTTATTGTTTTTCTTCAGCGCCTCTGCAACCTTCGGCATATTCATGTTTGCGAGGGTCGCGTTGGTCGGGAAGCCGTTCTCGGGATTCATGCCCTCGAATTTGTAAAACCGGGTTTTGAAATCCTCGAATTTTTCCCGGTCCAGTTTCCGGCCTCTTCCGCCTTCATATTTCCATTCCCCGTCGATGTACATCGGGAGGATATTCTCACCGGCGCCCTGATCGTAGATGTAGTCGGGGAAGGTTTCCATTTTCTTGGTCCTGCCCTGAAGCACCCAGATCGAACGGTCGAGAGTGTAAATCTTGTGCCCGATTTCCATGGAATCGGCGAAGGTGAGATTCTGCCCGGTCACCGCATTCCAGAATTTCGGTTCGGCATGCGGCGTGGCGCCACGCCGGTCCGCGGTGTTGTTGGTGATGCACATCGGCCATCTCCAGCCGCAGAATCCCATGCCCATCCAGAATTTCTCGTAATGCTTGACCCAGGCAGTCAGCCTGACTTTGGAGTCGGAGTAGATTCCTGTTTCAGGGCTCTCTCCGTAGTCGACGAGGAAACGGTCGTCGTTGTACGGGACCATGGCCTGCCTGTAGAGATCGGAGGCTTCCTCGGCGGTCAGGTACGGATTGCCCGACTGGGCCATCCAGTGGAGGGGGTAGTTCGACATCTGGTGCTGCATCAGGTCGCGTTCTCCGAAGAGGGAGCCGTAGCCCCAATCGACCTGGACCTGCGTGGTGTAATGCTCCTGCGTTCCCCAATAGGTCAGCCTCACGGTGCCGTCGTTGACGTCCTGGGGGTACCGTCCGAGCTTTTCCGCCATTCGTGCGGCAGCTTCAGCGATCAGGTCGCTGAATTTGTCGTCTCTCTTGGCCATTTTGGCATACAGGGCTTCCCAGTAGGCATTGCCGCCTCCGCCGCCGCCGAAGCCGCCGCCGGCCTGCGCCGGCAGATCGCCGGAATCGTACTCCGTCCCTTTGCCGATGACGCCTTTGCGGATGAGCGCCTGGATGTAGCCGCTGGTCGCCATGACCTGCCAGTGACCGGCACCCCACCTGTGCATGACGTCATTGCCGCCCGTCATGGTTCCCGCGCAGACCGCCTCATTGGTGGACGCATCTTCGGTGCGCTCTTTGCAGCCTCGTGGGCAGGATGCGCACGCAACCGCACGCGAAGGCAACCGGTTGGCCACGTTGCCGCCCTTGGGCCTTCCGCTGATCAGAGAATAGCCCATGCCCCCGAACAATTCGGCGTCCCGCGGATTGTCCACGTCCCACTGGAACTGGCGGAACCAGAGCCTGGCGTCCATGAATGCCTTGGGATCGGCAATGGGCGCGCTGCCGGTGCCGATCACGCTGATCGCCTTGAGCTTTTTCGACCCGAAAACGGCTCCGAACCCGCACAGCGCGGCCTGGGATCCCGGCCCGTGCAGCAGGCATCCGAGGCGGCTTAACGCCTCACCCACCGGGCCGCAGGTCACGACCGCAGGTAATTGGGACGTGTAGCAGTTTTGGGCGAGTTCGGCCCATTCCCCCATCTTGAGGCCGGGAATGACGCGCCTGGATATTTCCTCCTGCGCCTCCCATGTGTTGAGTCCCCAGACCCCCTTGGCGCTTTCGATCGTGACCTTGTCATTGACGATATTGAGCCACACGGGTTCGTCCGAAGCCCCTTCGACGACGACGGCGTCCCATCCGGCGAACTTCAGCTGGGCCGTGAACCGGCCCCCGAAGTTGCTGTGGCCGAACCATTCCACGGGGTACAGCATGGGGCTCAGGCTCTGGACTTCGCATCGCCCTGAACCCGGCATGAAGGTGCCGGCCAACGGCGACGCGGTCAGGATGACTAGGTTCCTGGGGTCGAAAGCGGTAAAAGGGAGTTGATTGCCGACCAAGTCAAAGAAAATGGCGGAGCCCATTCCATGGCCACCGCCGAACTCAGCGTACTTTTCCGAGTCGAGTTGACTGATCTGCTTTGTGGTCAGATTGACTCGCAATATTTTTCCTGTTAATCCACCTGGCATAATATCTCCTCCCTATTCCTTGGGTGCTGGTTGTTTCGTTTTGGGTTTCGCCTTGGGGCCGCCGAAGCCGCCGAAGCCGCCGAAGCCGCTGCTCTTGGGTTGCGGGTTGTCCTCGTCAACGAACCCGAGGTTAAACCAGTGCTGGTTCCGCAGCTTGACGTCGTAACCTTTGTCGGTCTGCTCGGGAGTCACGTCGGTGAATTTGAGGGCTTTGAATGGGCAGGATTCCACGCATGCCTGTTTGCCTCCGGGGCCGCCTTTCTCGTTCCAGTACGGCGTGTCCAGGCAGAGGTCGCACTTGGTGGATTTGTTGATGGTCGCATTCCAGACCGTCCGATGAGGCGTCTGCGAACATTCTCTGAGGCAGGTTTTGCAGCCGATGCATTTGTCGGTGTCGATCCTCCGGACATTGCCGTTGGCCGTATCCACATAGGCGGCTCCCACGGGGCAATGCGTCACGCAGGTCGGGTCCACGCATTGGCGGCAGGGGGCCATTACGATGTCATAGGGATATTTCCCGAAGGAGTCCTGCATGATCTGGATGCGCGCAAGCGACAGGTTCTGCTCCCCGTAGTGGACCAGAGAGCAGGCGAGCATGCAAGTCGTGCAGCCGGCGCATTTCCTGCTGTCGTAGACAATGTATCCCTTGGATTCGGGATAGGACTTCAATGCGGGTGCCGCGGAAGCCGGAGACGCAACGGCCGCTTCCGCTGTGGCGCTTGAAACAATAGCGTCAACGGCGACTATGGCTCCGCCGGTAGCGAGAAAGGTTCTTCTCGATACCTTGTTCTTGGCAGCATCGACTTTCTTTTCAGGTTTTTTACTTCCAGGCATGGGATGCTCCTTGCTTAGATTCATTAAAAGAAACTGTCGGGTCGGAATTCATACATTGCCAGTCTGATATTGTGCCATAGAGAGAGGGTGCCAATCTATAAATTAAGTGGCGAGGAACTGTCAATGGATTAGGGCTGCAGGCCCGTAAAGCATCGCATCCTCCCTAATGGTGCCACGTATTCATGATATTCCATTTCAGAATGAAATACGAACACAATACGCAGTTCATTACGGGAATTCACTCCCGTTCGATATTTCTCCCGCGGAACTGAAACCCGGAGGCGGGGAACTCGCCTGCAGCCTCCCCTGCCGCAATCATGCCCGCCCGGGG
The DNA here is from genome assembly GCA_964651155.1 of uncultured Acidobacteriota bacterium. Classification (GTDB taxonomy): domain Bacteria; phylum Acidobacteriota; class UBA6911; order UBA6911; family UBA6911; genus UBA6911. Next base: position 99,649 of record CAZYXB010000004.1, read on the forward strand.
TTTTCTCATGCCGTCCTTGTGTGATACAAGGTGTTTGAAAACGGGTGCATACAGGGCACTATTCCATTTCAAACACGTTCGAGGAGGTCCGCCGTCGTGAGTGTCGAGCCCAACAAAATCATCTATTCCATGATCCATGTCAGCAAATTCTACGACAAGAAGCAGGTTCTGAAAAATATTTCACTTTCCTACTTTTACGGGGCGAAGATCGGGGTGCTCGGCCTCAACGGCGCCGGAAAAAGCTCGCTGCTGCGCATCCTTGCCGGGGTGGATACAGACTTTTTGGGCGAAACCGTTCTCGGACAGGGCCACACGGTCGGATACCTCGAGCAGGAACCGCTTGTCGATGCCGACCAGACGGTCAGGGAGATCGTGGAGCAGGGCGTTCAGGAGGCGGCAGACCTTCTCAGGGAGTTCGAGGCGATCAGCCTGCGGTTCGCCGAACCTATGAACGACGACGCAATGAACCAACTGATCGAACGGCAGGCCCGGGTGCAGGAGCGGCTCGATGCAATGGATGCGTGGGACCTGGACGCAAGACTGGAGATGGCCATGGACGCCCTGCGCTGTCCTGCCGGAGATACGCCTGTCCGAATCCTGTCCGGGGGAGAAAAACGCCGGGTGGCCCTCTGCCGCCTGCTGCTGAGACAACCGGATATCCTGCTGCTCGACGAGCCCACCAACCACCTGGACGCCGAAAGCGTCGCCTGGCTCGAGCAGCACCTGCAGCAGTATCCCGGGACCGTCATCGCCGTCACCCACGACCGGTATTTTCTCGACAACGTCGCCGGATGGATCCTCGAACTCGACCGGGGCGAGGGCATCCCGTGGAAAGGGAACTATTCGAGCTGGCTCGATCAGAAGATGGAGAGGATGCGCCTGCGGGACAAATCGGAGCTGGCGAGGCAGAAGACCCTGAAGCGGGAGCTGGAGTGGATCCGCATGACTCCCAGGGGACGCCACACCAAGAGCCAGTCCAGGATCGATGCCTACGAAAAGCTGCTTTCCGAGGACAACTGGCAGAAGGAGGCGGACCTGGAAATTTTCATTCCGCCCGGGCCGAGGCTGGGGAACGTGGTTATCGAGGCGCAGAATGTCCGCAAGGCTTTCGGCACGAAGTTGCTGGTCGAGGATATGAGCTTCCGCCTGCCGCCCGGCGGCATCGTGGGTGTCATCGGCCCAAACGGTGCCGGAAAGACAACCCTCTTCAACATGATCACGGGCAGGGATACTCCCGATTCCGGGACTTTTCAAGTCGGGGACACGGTCCGGCTCGCCTACGCCGCCCAGGACCGGGACCTGGATCCTGAAAAGACCCTGTGGGAGGAGATCAGCGGAGGCAGCGATCAGATTCAGCTCGGAGACAGGATGATCAACTCCCGCGGCTATGTCGCCCGTTTCAATTTTTCGGGATCGGACCAGCAGAAGAAGGTATCCACGCTCTCGGGGGGGCAGCGCAATCGGGTGCACCTGGCCAAGATCCTCAAAGAAGGCGCGAACGTCATTCTGCTCGACGAACCCACCAACGATTTGGATGTCAACACCCTGCGCGCTCTCGAGGAGGCGCTGGAACATTTCGCGGGGTGCGCTGTAATCATCAGCCACGACCGCTGGTTCCTGGATCGCGTCGCCACGCATATCCTTGCCTTCGAAGGGGAAAGCCGGGTGGTCTTCTTCCAGGGCAACTGGTCCGAGTACGATTCCGACCGGAAAAAGCGCCTGGGCGCCGAAGGCCTGAGGCCGCGGCGCATCAAGTATCGACAGCTGACGCGCTGATCGCGGATGCGGGCGCCGGCCTCTCTCCGGGGCCGTACGATGGGAACGGCATCCCGATTGTGGCCCGAAGAGGCCGGCGCCTGCCGGGCGGCGGAGATGGATCCGGGTGCGGGTTTCAGGCGCGCACACCGTCCGGCTGAGGGTCCTGATGAAGCTTGTGCATGTAGGCATTCATCCAGTCGACGTTTTCCCGGATCATCTCAGGGATGGGGAGCCCGTAGGGGCAGCGTTGCATGCAGTCGCCGCATCCGGTGCAGTTGGCGGCCCTTTCCCACATCTGCGCCACCTTGGGGTCTTTCAATATCCCCGCGCCCATCCTTCGAATGAAAGAACGCGCGCCGAGAATTACCTGGATGGGGATGCCCTCGGGGCAGGGGAGGCAGTAATCGCACCGGCGGCAGAATGTCTTATCATTCTCGCTGCGGATCCGCTCGATAACCTGCAGGTCTTCGCCGGTCAGGTCATGGCTGCCCAGGAAAGCCCTCCAGTTCTGGTCGATATACTCCTTCTTTTCGACCCCCGCCAGAACCAGGATGTCGGGGAAGGAAAAGACCCACTTCAAGGCGGTCTCCGCCGCTTCGATGACGCCGCCAGAGAACGGCTTCATGGCGATGATTCCGACATGCCTGTCGCGGGCCTTGGGAATGACTAGTTCCGTGGCCGCCGGTTCGAGGAAACTCAGGCAGACCATGATGGTCTCAAATAATCCGTCGTCGAGGATGGTTTCCAGGACATCGAGATTGTGCCCCGTGACCCCGATATGGCCGATCAGGCCCTCCTGTTTCGCCTTGCAGAGTCCCGACAACGCCCCGCCAGGGGCCGTGATCATACGGTATTCCTCCCGGCTGCTGATCCCGTGACACTGGTACAGGTCAATATAGTCCCGCTGAAGCTCCCGGAGGCTGGTCTCGACGTCTCTTCGAATGCCGTCGGCGGAACGGCTGTAGGATTTGGTGGCCAAAGTCACCTTCGCGCCGGTTTCCCTCAGCGCCAGGCCTATCCTGGATTCGCTGGTGGTGTACATCCTGGATGTGTCGATGAAATCCATCCCTTTTTCGAGCGCGTATAGGACGACCTCGACCGCTTCGGTCTCGCGGAGCCGTTGAATCGGTATGCCTCCGAACCCGAGCTGGACTGCTTCAATCCCGGTATCCCCCAGTGTCGTTCTCCTCATGGACTCCACCTCATGATCTGTTCAGGTCCAAACATAATCGTCCGCCCGGTTCTCAGGGCATGATCGACGTCGCCGTTGCATGATATCCAACGGCCCCGGCGAACGGAATCGTTTTCTCGGTAGAGCGCGTAATCCCCCGGGCCTTCCCCGTGAGGGAAAGGGATGCAGGAAGGGACCGTGCCGCACCTGAGGAGAATCCGCATGCGACGGGATTGTTCCGGACGGGGCCGGGCGGCGGGAACGAAGTTTTCGCCGATGGCGCCTTTCTGGGAGCTATGTCCTTTCTTCCCGGGCACTTGGATCATGAAGCTGTACCTGTTGCATGCGGGTTTGCCCGGGACATTCCGATGGCGAGAAACAACGGTTCTGCTTGACCGGCATTCCCGCGCTGTGCCATAAATCTTACATGGGCAGGGCCCGTTCAGGGCGGGAAAGAATCCACGCGAAGTCATGGAAGGAGATTTTTGGTATGGCATCCCCGAATAACTTGAGCAGAAGGAATTTTATATCCGGAAGCGCGGCAGTTCTCGCACCCCTGGCCCTCCCCGGCCTGGGCGGCAGCACGGCGCTATACGGTCAGGAAGCAACCTCTAAAACGAAAGGGACTGTTCTCCAGCGCAAGCTCGGACGGACCGGGCTGCAGATCCCGATTGTAAGCATGGGGGTGATGAACGCGGACAATCCTGCGGTGGTGCAGCAATCCTATGAGATAGGCGTCCGTTTCTTCGACACGGCAATGGGGTACCAGGGGGGCAGAAATGAGGAGATGATCGGAACGGTCATCAAAAACCTCGGGGTGCGCGACAAAGTTCATATTCAAACCAAGATCCGGGTGCCGCGTCTCCAGGGGGCGGCCACGGACGACGAGGTCGCCCGCGGCATGCTCAACGATGTCGACGGGTGCCTGAAACGGCTGCAGACCGACTACGTGGACCTCCTGCTGATTCACGGGCCGAGCGTGCGCGACATGAACCATTCAGGCGTCAGGCGGGCGCTTGAAGAAGCCAAAAAGCAGGGGCGTGCGCGTTTTGTCGGGTTTTCGTCTCATTCCCAACAGGCCGATGTGCTCAACAGCGCAGTGGAATCGGGATTCTACGACACCGCCACTGTCTCCTTCAATTTCACCCAGGCCGGAGACGCCGCTCTGAAGGGCGCCATCAAGAAGGCTGCCGACAGCGGCATGGGCATCGTCGCCATGAAAACCCAGGCCACGGGCCGCAGGGGATTCTCTCCCGGGCCGCCCGTCAATCAGACCGCCGCGCTCAAATGGGTTTTGCAGCACAAGGAAATCACGACGGCGATCCCCGGCTACACCAATTTCGCCCACATGAATGAGGATTTTTCCGTTGCCTACGGCCTGGACTACACCGAGGAGGAACGGAACTTTTTAGCCGAGAAAAACCTGCTCGCGGAAATGCAGTACTGCCGCCAATGCAGCCAGTGCCGGCCGACCTGCCCCCGCGGGGTGGACATCCCGACGCTGATGCGGACGCACATGTACGCCGCCCGCTACGGCAACTTCCAGCACGCCAGGGCGACGCTGGATGAAATCGACGCGGACGCACACCTGAACATGTGCCGGGATTGCCGCGATTGCATTGCACGGTGTTCCGGGTATGTCCAAATCGCCGCCAACATCCGCGATTTGAAGTCTATGTACCTGTAGAGGCCGCTAGGGTACCTGCAGACAGGCCGCAGCCTGGGATAGAGCGAAATCGGTCGATGGGCCGCCAAGCGCAATGGCGATTCTGTCGCCGCTGCGCAGGGCGGCCATGGGGCCGTAGTAGCCGTCCTTCCCGGCGAAGCCGCCATCGCCGGGAGATTCCAGGTCGCGATACACCTCCCCGCTTCCGGCTATGAATTCGCGGTATCGGGCCAGGGCTTCACCGGCGGCCGCCCGATCGCCCAAAGACAGGAGAACAAGCCGGCTTTCGCTCTCCCCGCTACGGTACTTGGCTTCGAAAGCGTCCGACAGATAGGTCTGCCCGAGAACATCCATGGGCAGGTACCGTGCGGAATAAGGCACCTGGTTTTCGGCCGGCAGGAGGGCGACCTCCGGGGGCAGCGAGCCGGGTTCCCCGATTTGCTCAGCCAGACGCAGGGCGAACTGCGTCATTTCCCGCCTGAGCGCGGCGTCGTCCTCGTACACCACGATCTTCGCGTAGTACGGGCCCGCCCAGAAATTGAGCGCCGTCTCGGCGAGATATCCTTCTGCTCCCACCTGCAGGAAATCGGCGTCGGGATTCAGTTCCGACCGGTAAATGCCGAAAGCGTTGCGTGCGTCCTTCATCCGGTACAGTTCCAGAACCATGGGAGAGGGCTGTTGCGGATTGGCGTATTCGGCCGCGACCGCCTCCATGAACCCATAGACGAAATAGCTCTCGGCAGCGCCGTTGATGAGTTCAAACAGGCTGTCGGGATCAAAAGACCTGGCTTCACGGGATTGGGCCCATCCGGGCACGGCATTATCCTCGGGCAACAGCGCCTGAAGATCCCGGGAGGATTCCGGCACGCTGCCCGTCCAGCCGCCTGGATCTTCCCTGGAGCAGGACGCGCCGAGTGCTACGGAAAGCATAAGGGAAATCCACAGTGTACTTTGGGTCCAGGGCTTCATGGGACGGTCTCCTGTCGGAAAGCCGGCGACAGCCGCAGAGGATGGAAGTGCCGGCAACAACGATCGAATAACGGAATCCATTCTACCGGTATCGGGTTTTGCGTGGCAATCATTATCGGGCAGCCGAACCGGTTTCTTCGGAGCGGAAAGCAGAGGCCCATGGTTTCTGTTTTCTTCACCGGGGAAGTGATGCTAGGATGCTCCATTCTCTGGCAAAGGATAGGGCATGAAAAAAATGATTTGTATTCTTTTTGTCTGTTTTGCCCTATCGGGCGCCGGACCAGCCGCAGCCCAGAACCCGCTCATCATGGATCAGTTTACGGCCGATCCTACCGCCCGGGTGTTCGAAGGCAGAGTGTACGTCTATCCCTCCCACGACGTCAACTGCGGTACCAACTGGTTCTGCATGAAGGATTACCACGTGTTCTCGTCGGAGAACCTCGTGGACTGGACCGATCACGGGATGATTGTTTCGCAGGAGCAGGTGGCGTGGGTCGATGCCGCCCAGAACAGCATGTGGGCGCCCGACTGTTATGAAAAAGACGGGAAATACTATTTTTACTTTCCCGCTGGCGCCAAGACGGATTCGGGCGCGCGTGGGATGGCCGTAGGCGTAGCCATTTCCGATAGGCCCTACGGACCCTTCACCCCCGAACCGAAACCGATCCAAGGGGTTTCCGGCATCGATCCCAATGTTTGTATCGACCATGACGGACAGGCATACCTGTACTGGGCCGGCGTCGGCAAGGGGCTGATGGGCGCAAAGCTCAAGGATAACATGCTCGAACTGGCCGGGGAGCCGCAGGGGATCCAACAGCTGCCCGAAGGCATGAAAGAGGGTCCATTCCTGTTCGAGCGCAACGGCATCTATTATTTTACGTTCCCCCACGTGATCAGGGAGACCGAGGCGCTGGTGTATGCCATGGGGCCCAGCCCCTTGGGGCCCTTCGAATACAAGGGCATCATCATGGACGAGCACCCGTCGAAATGCTGGACCAACCATCACTCCATCCTCGAGTACAAGGGCCAGTGGTACCTGTTCTATCATCACAACGATCTGTCTCCCGATTTCGACAAGAACCGTTCCATCCGTGCCGACAGGCTGGCTTTCAATGAAGACGGCACCATTCGTCCGGTGATCCCCACCCTGCGGGGTGTGGGCGTTGTTCCGGCCACCCGGGAAATTCAGCTGGACCGCTACAGCGCCGTGAGCGACGAGGGCGCCGCCGTCGATTTTCTGGACGATGCGAAACCATTTGAAGGATGGGAAACCATCCTGGATGCGGAGGGCGCCTGGGTCCGGTTCGACCGCGTCGATTTCGGCGGCCAGGGTGTGACGACCGCCAGGATCCGAGCGCGGTCCGCGGACGGCTGCACCCTCGCCATTGCGGCCAGTTCAGGGGATGTGCCCATCCAGACGCAGGTCCGCATCCCTCAAAACGCGGATTGGCAGGCCGTGACGGCCGGCATCGGGATGACGACGTCCGGCGTTCATGATGTTACCGTACTGCTTGTGGGCCCTGGACGCGTGGAGATCGACTGGATCCAGTTTGAATAATCCTGACGGGCGTTTCCGATCGACGTGCCGCGGCCCGCAGCTGTTTGGAAGGCCGCCCGGCAATCCCATGCAACGGGATGCACGCGAACGCGTCCACCGCGGAATCGAGTCCGGGCCGGGCGGCGGCCGAGTCATTCTTCCGAACATACCGCCGGCGGGATTGGAAAGGAAAGAACAGGCGTCCCGTCCGCCGGAGAAATTTCTCCCGGGGGATACCGATGACGGCATCGTGCAGCCCCGCGGATCATCGGCCCGCGCCGTCGGCCGGACACCGGAAGCCTTCTTCCCATGTCCCAGGCAATCCACGTACAAGGATGCAGTACGGCGGGCCTTCCGGATGGTCCCGTCCGGCCGTCGACCGGGGTATCAAGGCGCTTCGCGCCGTACGCGCGATGCCGTCTACGGTCGAAGGCGGAGTATGGAGATGGCGCAAACAGGCAAGGGGAACGGGGAACGGGCTCCGGGGACGGTTCCCGCGGAGGCGCAATGAACGGCCTGGATTATGCACTCGTGGGTTTCGCAGCGCTTGCGGCCGGCGTCATCAATGCCCTTGCCGGGGGCGGGACGTTGATCACGTTCCCGATGCTGCTGGCCGTTGGTGTTTCTCCCATAGCGGCGAATGTAACGAACACCGTGGCGCTGTGTCCGGGGTTTATAGGGGGCATCCTGGCGCAGTTACGGGACCTGCGCGGTCAAAGACGGAGGTTCTGGTCCTTTCTTTTGGCGAGCTCCGTCGGGGGCATTGCCGGCAGCATCTGGCTGCTCAGGACCGGGGAACGCGCGTTCCAGAACGTGGTTCCGTTTTTGATCCTGACCGCCTCCGGTCTTCTCGCACTTCAGGGCGTGGTGCGCATCTGGCTTCTGAGGCGGTCCGTAAAGCGGGAAACCAGATCCAGACCCGAGGGCCTCGCGGTCATCCTGGTCGCTGTCGCAGCCGTTTATGGCGGATATTTCGGAGTGGCCATGAGCGTCGTCGTTTTGATGGTGCTCGGCTGGATCATCCGCGACACGCTGACCCGGCTCAACGCCTTAAAGCAGGTGGTCGCCTTCGGGGCGAACGGGGCGGCGGCCGTTCTTTTCCTTTTTTCGGGGAAGGTCGTCTGGCCCATCGCCGTGGTCATGGCCGTCGGCGCATTGATCGGCGGGACGCTGGGCGGCCGGCTGGCGGTCCGGATCCATCCCGAAACGCTGCGATGGACGGTCGTGGCGCTGGGGGTACTCCTTTCGTTCGTCTATTTTCTGCGCTGGAACATTGCATCATAAAGTACTTGACAGCATAAATTCTCGTGTGCCATGATCCGTCCACTCTGGAGGCGGAAGCCCATGAAGGAAAAATCCTCGATCACGGAAGCAGAGGAAAACCTGCTCTATATACGGCAGACGCTGGAAGCGGCAGGCCAGCTGACAGCCGTGCCGGGCTGGTCGATGGTAGCGGCGGGAGGCCTCGCTCTGGCCGGGGCCGTCGTCAACGGCTTCGTGACAGGCACACCCTGGAAGCCCGAAACGGATGCGCGCTACCCGCTGATGATCTGGGGAGGCGTTCTCGTTTTTTCTCTTACGATCGTTCTGTACGGGATCCATCGCCAGAGCCGGAAGATGCAGGTGCCCATCCGTTCTCCCCTTGTGCGCAAGCTTCTGTGGAGCCTGTGCCCGTCGCTTTTTGCGGGGGCGCTGCTGACAGGGCTTTCCTTCAAGGACGGCTTCATGGAATGGCTCCCCGTGATCTGGCTGGGATGCTATGGCGCGGCCGTTACCAGCAGCGGGATGGTTTCCGTGGCGCCGGTTCGGTACATGGGACTCTGTTTTCTGTTGACGGCGGCCGTCGCCGCGGTATCCACGCCGGACCTTGGACTGTTGTGGGTCGCATTCGGGTTCGGTTGGCTGCACATCGTATACGGCGCCTATATCGCCAGGAGGCACAATGACTAGAAGGCGCGGGGCCGTGCGCCCGTCTCCAAACGACCTGGATCCATTGATCCATGAAAGGCTGCGCCTGGGAATTCTGTCGGCCCTCGCGGTGCAGGAGGAACTTTCCTTTACGGAGCTGCGGGATCTCCTCAAGGCCACGGACGGGAATCTGAGCGTTCAGGCGAGGCGGCTGGAAACGGCCGGATACGTCATCTGCAACAAGAAGTTCGAGGGCCGCAGGCCCAAAAGCACCTATCGCCTCAGCCAGGACGGACGCATCGCTCTCGAACGGTACCTGGAGATTCTTTCCACGCTGATCCCGGACAGCGCACAGGTCCGGAAACCCTCCGGGGATGCTCTCCGGGGCACCGTCAAACCCGCTCCCTCCCGAAGCTAGAGATACAGGGTGATTGCGATGAGGAGGTTTTGTATGTCTACACTTTATGATACAAAGATCTTTATGCCATGCGACCACGCGCCCGCCGTCCGGCACCTGGCTGTCATCATGGATGGAAACGGCCGCTGGGCCGAGCGGCGGGGCATGCCGCGCTGGAAGGGGCACGAAGCGGGCGTCGAAGCCGTCAGGCGGCTTGTCGAGGCCGCCTGCAGGCGGGGCATACCGGTGGTTACGGTGTTCGCGTTTTCCAGCGAAAACTGGAAACGGCCGGAAACTGAGGTTCGCATGCTCTTTGGCCTTTTTCGCCGCTTCTTCATCTCGGAGCGGAAGAGCCTGGTACGCAACGACATACGTGTGTCCGTTTTCGGACGCCGCGACCGGATACCGGCTCGGGTACGGGAAGCGATAACGGCGCTGGAGCGGGAGACGGAACGATGCCGGCGGCTCCACCTGCGGGTCGCGCTCGATTACGGATCCCGCCGCGAGATCCTCGAGGCGGCCAGGGCGCTGGCCAGGGAGTGTCTGCAGAGGAAGATCAAGCCGGAACAGATCAGCGAGGAACTGTTTTCCGGGCTGCTGTCGCCCTCGGGCGTCGCCGATCCGGAACTGGTTATACGGACATCGGGGGAGCGGCGGCTGTCCAATTTCCTGCTGTGGCAGTCCGCGTACGCTGAACTGCACTTCTGCCCGAAATTCTGGCCCGATTTCGACGAGTCGGACCTGGCGGAGGCTCTGGATAGCTACCGGTCCAGAACGCGACGGTTCGGCGCGCTGGCCCCGCCTCCGGACCGGCCTTCTGCAACCCGACAGGCGGGAGAGAACCCGCGCGGAATGGGGCGGGCAACCGTGCTGGTGACACCGGGAAAGGAAGAAATAGGGAATGAAAGTCAAGATGATTCTGACCGCTCTGACGGAAGCGAAAAGCCCCTTCTGGCGTTCGATTAAATACAGCTTGTTCCCTCCGCTGGGACTGGCGACACTGGCGGCTTACCTGGATCCGGACGATGAGGTATCCATTTGCGATGACCATGTAGAGATGGTTTCGACCGATGATGCCCCGGATATTGTCGTGATCCAAGCCTACATCACATCCGCATTCAGGTCCTATGAAATTGCGGACCTCTATCGCGCCAGAGGCGTCCATGTCTGTATAGGAGGGCTGCATGCCACCTCGATGCCGCAAGAGGCGGCCGAACACGCCGACACTGTCTTTATCGGTCCGGGAGAGGATACATGGCCGGCATTTCTCGCCGACTACCGTGCGGGAACACCCAGGGGGCTCTACATCAGTGCGCGACCGACCCTAGATCCCATGCCGTTTCCGCGCAGGGATCTTATCAAGCGATCTCTCTACCTTGTCCCCAATTCCATTGTCGTATCACGCGGCTGCCCGCACCGATGCGGCTTCTGCTACCAGTCTTCCTTCTATAAATCGTGGCCGTCGGTATCCACCCCTTCTTTGGACAGGGTTTTAGCGGAAATCGAAAGTTTGCCCGGTCGCCATCTGTATTTTCTGGACGACAACTTTTTCGGCAACGGCGCCTTCGCCAGGCGTCTTATGGACGGGATGCGCGGCATGAACAGGATATGGCAGGCGGCCGGAAGCGTCGACGCCGTTCTGACTCCTGGTATGATGGATCGAGCATCGGCATGCGGCTTGCGCAGCCTCTTTGTCGGCTTTGAGACGCTGGACGACGACAATCTGGCAAACCTGCACAAATGCCATAATCGAAACAGGGATTACGGTATGGCCGTCCGGCGGATGCACGATGCGGGGGTGATGGTCAACGCCAGCTTCATTTTCGGGATGGACGCGGATGGCCCGGACGTTTTCAGGCGTACCGTGGACTGGGCTGTTGCGCAGGGCGTCGAAACCGCCACGTTTCACATCCTGACACCCTATCCCGGTACGCCGCTGTTTCATTCCATGCAGGCCGAAGGGCGGTTGACGAGCCGGAACTGGGACCTCTACGATACGCGGCACGCCGTCTTCCGTCCCCGGCGCATGTCAGCCGGGCAACTTGAAGCAGGGTACCGTCGAGCATACCGGGAGTTTTACTCCTGGGGGAATATTCTGAGAACGACCATCGGACAGGGATCTATCGGAAGGATGATGCGCCACGGCGCGTATACGACCGCCTGGAAGAAGCTGGAGCTTTTCTGGGACGTGATCGTCCGGATCCATTCGGTGTCCTTATGTACCCCGGTTCTGGAGTCGGTGCTGGCGGGGATCCGCCCGCAGAGGCCCGGGAAGCAGGATGTTTCCCGGGAGGAAAGTGCGCCAGAGCCGGATCAGCGGCGGGCTATTCCAGGCTTTTGATGTATTCCGCAATCGCCTTGGCGCCGGCCGCATCGATGTTGACAATCGGGGAGTAATGGACCCTTTTCCCGCTTCGGCCTTCCAGGATCAGCGTCGACAGCATGGCGACCGTCATTGGGGTCTTGCGGATGGCGGGGATTTCGGCCGAATCCAGGCCTTCCCCGTTTGCACTGTGGCATGTGCCGCAGCGTGCCCGGAACAATTCGGCACCGGTGGGCGCGTCCTGCGACCAGAGGGAGAGAGAACCCGCGGCCATCAGACCGACGGTCAGAAACAGGCAGATGGTTTTCATACGGCTGACTCCTTGGACCGGGTCCGCTACAGGATCCGGGATACACTATCGTATGGGTGCATGTTCTGAACACAAAGAGGACGTGATTGTATCTCGCTCTGCCGCCTGTGACAAGCAGATATGGCGAATGCAAGGTCGGCGCGTTCCGCGCCGGATCGCGGCAGGGCCCGATGCGCGCCCTTTCCCCTTGTGCAGGCAAAGTCATCTGTGCTAGAAACAGGCGAAATCATTTGGCCCGAGCCATTCAACGGAGAAAATTCCATGTATGAAAAATATATACGAAGCCTGACCCGCAGGGATTTTGTCAGGAATGTGGCCGTAGGAGCGGCGGCGGTGGCGGTGGCGGGTTCCCAATCCTGTTCTTCTTCCGCCGAGGAGCCGGAGGTGTTTACCCTGGACAGGCCCATGGGCGAGAAGTACTCGCAGTATTTATTCACCGGCCTGAAGGACGAATTGAGCGCGATGATACCGGCATTCGGGGAACCTGCCCCGTACTTCCGGGGGGCGTGGCAGATACCCGGCGCAAGCATCAATATAGGCTGGCAGGTGGTGACCAAGCCGAACTTCATGGAGAAGGAAGGGCACCATCACCTTGTGGACGAATATTTCTGCTTTTTCGGCGCCCAAATGCCGGATATCTGGAGCAGTTTTGATGCGGAAATCGAGCTGTGTCTGGGTCCGGACGAAGAGAAGCATATCATTACGGAACCCACCTTTGTCTTCATCCCCAAGGGATTGCACCATAACCCGTGCAACTTCACGGTCGTCAACAAACCGCTTCTGTTCCAGGCGATCCATCTGGGCCCCAGGTTTCACAAGATCATGAACGGCAAGGAATACTGGTTCGAAGGCCCCGGAAGATCCATGGAAGGTTGGATGGGGCATCCCTGGTAGCATGTCTCCAAGGCCGGGTGCGCGCACCCGGCCGCAGGGGTTCTGCGCGGACGGTTAGGCTTCCGGCGGTTCCAGGTCCGGAGGGGCTATGACGCGCACATTCATCCGCATCATCGCATCGTATAAAGCTGTCGTATAGCTGCCCGCTACCAGAACGTTATGAATTCCGGCGATGCTGTGAAGGAAACGGTCGGCTTCCTTGATCTTCACTTCCATCCTGTTCGAGCAGAATCGACGCATATTTTTCATGGTGGCCGGCGCGCTGTCCGGAACATTCTCGAAGGAGGGAGTAGCGGTGTCCTCGACTCCGGAAATGGTTCTCCCGGGCCACAGCACGAAACTTCTCAGGTCCTTGCTGAATCCGCCCAGGGTGATGGCCATCCCTAGGGGAAAGGATACCTCCGGAACGACATCTCTGCCGAAGCCGTGGTAATCGCGCAGATTGTAGGGGAGCGGATCCGCATCGGGTCCCAGTAGCCGTATCGGTGCGACGCAGTGGCGGAGGACGGTAGAGGACCTGGGTATGTCGACGGAGGACACATTGAAGAAGTACGAAGGTTTCCGGCTGATTTCCTGCAGGAGCATGGAGGACAGCAGCATGCAGACGTCGGCTTCGCAGGGGGCGGCTATCCCCTCATCGCGCAACCTCGAGAACGCGAGACACGGGAGCGGCACCAATGGATTCTGTTCAAACGAAAAACTCAGGCAGTCGATGGAAATGGCGGACAGTCCCTCGGAATCGACGATCGATCTCAGCAGCGCGTACATCCTGCTCGCTTTGAGGATCGCTTCGTCGGAAGGCTCCAGGATGGAAGCCGCTTCATTTTTCCACCGCAGCATTTCGGCTCTGGCTTTCGCTTCGTCGACGGTTGCCAGGAGAGGTTTCAGCTCGGAAATGGGCCGGTACTCCAGTCGGACGCCTGTGTGCCGGTTGATATAGTCCGCATCGAGGTGGTGCGCGGGGACGCTCGAGGAGTCGAACGGCCTTCCGAAAATGAGGGCCTTTTTGCCTTCCAGAATTCTGGGGGCCGCCAGGATCTTCAGCAGTTCGGAAACGTGATCGACCGAGTTGGCCAGCAGGGCGTTGACGCCCTTCATCCGGAGATTCGCCACCAGGTCCGCCTCGAGCATGATCAGTTCGAGGATGGGGGGGAGCACGATGAGCGGGACCTGCAGGGTGTCGACATAATCGGCGAACCTTGCGGAGGAGATGCCGATGTTCGGCATGCACATCAAAAACGCATCCGCCTCACGTTCCTTGAGGATCCCGGCGACTTCCTGCGGTTTCTGAAAATCGGCCTTGACCGGGGTCACCTGGAATTCGAATTCCTTGACGGACCGCACCGATTCCAGCAGCTTTTCGTGGTTGGCCGGGTCGTTGCTTATGAACAACACGTTTCGTTTCGTCCCGGCCGGGCTTGGCCTGGATCCGGCCGCGGCGCCTTGCCCCGCGATATCCGCCGCCGCGATGGCTCCGGTCGGGATCGTGGCCGCCATGCCGGCCAGCGTCGTTGTTTTGATAAAGTCACGCCTTCGGATGTACATTCCGTTTGGGTTGTTTTTCATCGGACTCTTCCCCTGTTTGGTGCCCGGGCAAATGCTCCCGTGCGGCTTTGGTTCCTACGTCCCCGCGGGTTGCGTGCAAGGCCGTCGTCTTCATCGAATCCGCCCGCTTCCCCAGAAGGCGGTGGCGCCTTTTCAGGCATCCCAAAAATGTCTCGTGATTATAGTCGATCGGGCGGTTCTTGGACAGTTGAAACCTGGATATAAATGGATCTTCCGGTTCCTGGGCCCGTGCGACGAGAACGCTTCTTTCCGGCCATCGCATCCGGGGACGGAGGCGATGGCGGCCGGCGGTGTGAAAAACCGTCCTTGTGCCGCTGGCACCGCGGTGGCGGGACACCGGGCCAGGGGAGGGCGGCGGTTACGCATTTCGCTTGTGCCCGGATGCGCCCGGGAGGAAGCGGAACCGCTCCATCGCCAACTCCGGATGGGAATAGTGCAGCACATCCTCCAGGGGCAGCACGGGAGGGGCGGGCGCCAGCCCGTCGAGGATCCGGCGCACTTCGGCCGGAGGTATTTCGATGTTCCGCAGGTGGCCCTGGGGCTTGATGCTGATGCCTGTAGGCTGAAAAAGGTTGATGTAGCGGCCTATGGCCTCCTCGTACAGATCGATGAAGACTCCGGTGAAGCTCGCAAAACCATAAGGGCGGCAGGCTTCCGAGCGCACGCTGCCGGCTAGTTTGTTGTACTCGATGTCGGTGTTCGTGACCGCGCATTCGAGCGGGTAGGGGGCCTGTTTGGACGAGAGGATTGTTTTCATGTAGGGGAGCAGACGGTTCAGAGGGGAGCCGTCGTCTCCGAGTTCGGCCTGGCTGTCGTATAGGCTGAAGTAGTCGGCCGTCAACTCGACGCCGATGGGGGTCTGCTTCGCGGTCCGGAAGGCATCGGCGGCCTCTTCCGGGATTCCGTCCATGAATGTTTTGCTGGCCCTGAAAAGTGTTCTTCCCGCGACCGTGTGGGTCGTGTCGCCGTCGCAACCGATGATGCCGCCCGTCAGGCGCTCGAGATCGACCAGCAGTTTGATGCGGTTGCCCGACCACCCCGGCTGCAGGTATCTATTCGGGACGGATACGAGAACCTCCGTGCCTCCGCCGGCGGTCGAAAGAAGGATGTTTTCCCGCGCATCGTCGTAGACCTGCTTGAAGGGGGCCATCATCGCCATGAGGTATCCGCAGTCGGCGGATTCGTCTGTTCCATGGAGAGGACGGCGAATAGTACCGAACCGGCCGCCGTTGTCCCCGGGAATGTATCCGACATGGGAGCCTCCGAAATCCAGGTTGACCGTGGCGTGGTGCACCGCCGCTCCCAGGGAGCCCTCGTTATAGATGCCGCCGATCTTCCCCTTGTCGAAGGGGTATTGCCCCGTAAACGCATACAGGCAGAGATCCACTCCGAAAAGGGATTCGTCGGAGCATTTCCATGTGCAGGGCAGGGCGGCCCTCCGGTCGTAGATCAACCCCATTTTACGGACATCGTCGCTTTCCAAAAACCGCATCGCGCGGGCGACAAAGTCCTGGAAGAGATAGGGATGTTCGCCGAAAAGTGTCGCGCTGTCCTGCACGGCGGGCAGCAATGCCGCCCGACTGCAATAGGCGGGCAGCCAGTCGCGGTTGCCTAGTGTCATGCGCTCCTCCTGTCAGAATCTTCAATCCGCTTCTGCGCTGTGTAGTATAGAGAGAAAGGACTCGGTGGTGAAGGGGAATAAACGCTTTTGGGGCACGCGCGTCGCGGGCGCGCCTCCGGTTCAGTGCACCGTGACGGGCAGCCCAAGGCCTTGCAGCAGGCGTGCCAAGGCGCGCACGCGCTCTTCGGGCGGGGGCTCGGCCTCGAGGATGACGCGCTCGGTCCCAATCCTCTGGTGTTTCATGACCCCGAGATTGTGGTAGGGGAGCAGTTGCACGACGGTGACGGCCCTTCCCAGCGACCTGCAGAAAAGGCCCGTTTCCCGGATCTGGTCGTCGGAGTCGTTGAAATCGGGGATTACGGGGATCCGGATCTGCAGGTTGCCCCCGGCCTCCGCTAATTTCAATGCGTTTTCCAGTATCCGGGTATTCGGCACGCCGGTGGCCAGTTGGTGAAGGCGGCTGTCCATGTGCTTCAGATCGTACAGGTACAGGTCCGTATACTGCAGGGTTTCACCCAGAATGTCGTACGGCACATGACCGGTCGTATCCAATGCCGTATGGATGCCGCTTTCCTTCAGTCGTTCGAGCAACTGCAGCACGAATGCGGGCTGTGCCATGGGCTCTCCTCCGGACAGAGTCACCCCGCCCCCGGACTCTTCGTAAAAAGGCCTGTCCTTCAGAACCCGAGCCAGAAGATCCTCGACCGTGTAGTCGGTGCCGCACAGGTACAGGGCTTTGCGCGTACAGGCGGCGGCGCAGTCTCCGCAGTCGTCGCAGATGGAGCGGTCGATCCGGATGTGGCGGATGGCGCCGCCAGTCGCGGCCTGACGGGTGACCGGACCGGGGGAGATGGCCCCTTTCGGGCACGCATCCAGGCATCGGGTGCACGCGTCCAGACCGGCGCAGCGTGAGGCCACCCAGGCGAGCTGCGTGCGGAACTGCTGGGATTCCGGGCTGTGGCACCAGGGGCAGCGCAGCGGGCATCCCTTGAAAAAGACAGTCGTACGGATGCCGGGGCCGTCCTGGACGGAAAATCCCTGGATATCGTAGACCTTGCCTGTTAGTGGTTTTTCCATCTTCCGATCGCGGCCTCGGGCGCGGCATGTTCGCAGGCAAGGGGCTCCCTCCTTGCCGGCTGCGACTCCGGTCGACGGCCGCGCATGCGCAGCGGGGGCTGTAGGACGGGTCACAGGTGCAACTCGGTCCGTTTGATGATGTCGTCCTGGCTGGCCTTGTATAGCTCCACGAAATAAGCGCTGAAACCGGCGATGCGGACAACAAGGTCCCTGTACTCCTCCGGCTTTTCCTGCGCGCGCCGGAGCACCTTTCCGCAGACGATGTTGAACTGCATTTCCATGCCGCCCATCGCGAAATAGGCCCGGATCAGCGCGATGAGCTTGGATTTGCCCGATTCATTGCCGAGAGCCGTCGGATGGATCTTCATGTTGAGCAGGGTGCCGTTCGAGAACTTACCCTGGTCGATGTTCGCCACGGACTTCAGGGTGGCCGTCGGGCCGTTTCTGTCCATCTGCTGCACGGGAGAGATGCCGTCGGAAAGGGGTTCGCCCGCCTTCCTTCCGTCCGGGGACGCCGCCGTCAACATGCCGAAAAGCACGTGCGCCGTGACCGGGTACAATCCGGCTGCGTAGCGGCCGCGGGGGCCGGTCGCGGCGTTGATGGCGTTGCCGTAGACGTCCGAGGCCCATCGGGCGAAGGCGTCGGCATACGCATCGTCGTTGCCGTAGCGGGGAACTTCGTTGAGAATGAACTGCCTCAGGTCCTCCTTGCCCTCCCAGTTCGTCATGATTGCATCGTAGAGCTCCCGGGCGGTGACGAGCTTCCTGTCGTAGACCATGTATTTAACGACCGCGAGGCTGTCGGCGATATTGCCGATGGCGATGCCGGCATTCCCTGTGGAGTTGTATCTGGCGCCGCCGTTCATGACGTCTTTGCCCGAGTCCATGCAGCCGTCGACGGTTGCCGAGAGAAGGGGGAGTTGCATGTGCTGCGAGGCGACAAATTCCCACGTGTTCACCAGGCTCACATGCCACCGCGCGAAATACTCCAGCTGTTTTTGGGTTGCCCGGAGGACCTCCTCGAAGGTTTTCATTTCGTAGAGGTATCCGGTCGGCAGGCCGACCTGTCCCCCCATGGTGCCGTCCGGTTCGGGCATCGGGTTGTATCCGTTGTTGATCCCCAGCAGGAATGCGTTGAGCATGTTGAAGAAGGATTCCGTACCGTTGCCGCCGGGGCAGGCCCACTCATCGCCGCAGCCCTGCGGTTCCACGCAGCCGATAAGGCAGTAGTTCCGGGCGCTCTCGAGCGGAAGGCCGCGGCCCATGAGGGCGGGGATGATGACGTCGTCGTTTTCGAACGTGGGCACGCCGCCGGCCTTCTGCGTCGTTTCGATGGCCGCTTCCCACAGTTTGTGCGGGGTCCCTTTGTGGATGCGCAGAGACTGCGGCGGGTCGTGCAGTACCAGGCGTCCGGCCGATTGCAGCATCATGAACGACACGGGGTTGGTCGCATCCTTCCCGTCCCGGGTAACGCCTCCGATGGTCATGAGCTGGCCGCTGGTGTATCCCGGGCCGGAAAGAGTGGCGAAGTACGGCCAGATCTTGTTCATTTCGGCTACTTTAAGATAGAAAAGGTCCAGCAGTTCCTGAGCTTTTTCATGGGTGATCCGTCCCGCGGCGATGTCGGCTTCGTAGAAGTGGCCGAGGTACTGATCGACCCGGCCGAAGCTGATCCCGTGCTGCTGGCCGTCCAGGCACAGCCCGATCTGGTAGAAGAACATGCATTGGATCGCGTCGTGGAACGTGCGGCACGGTTTTTCGATGCACCAGTCGCAGCAATCGGCCATTGCTTCGAGCTCCGCTTTCCGTGCCGGATCGGTTTCGGCCGTCGCATGCCGGCGGCACGACGCCGCGTATCGTTTCGAAAGGGCAATCAACCCGTCGCAGACATCGGTGACGGCCCGGTAGAAGTTGTACCGGACGACGCTGTCACCGAACAGGACACCTTCGAGCGCGTCCATTTTCCCGCGCGCTTCGGAGCGGATGGCTCCGAAACCTTCCCGAATGGCTTTTTCGAAATTTGCGACGAAGTGCCCGACCGGGGAGGTACAGGTGTTTCGGGAGCTGAAATAGGTGACCCCGCTTCCGGCCGCACCGAAATAGCCGAGCGGGATATACTCGTCCACTTTTGCGCTGAGGCTTTCCCTGCGCCAGAAATCCCCGGTCTCCAAAACGTATGCCGCGTCCTCGTCGGCGATGTCGTAGGGATCCACGTCCCTTTTGGGGATGGTGCCCGCCCGGAGTTCATCGAGAAACCATCCAAAGGAGATCTCCGGGTACAGCGCGCAGGCCCGATATCGGGCAGCCTGCCAGCCGACGATCACCTCGTCTTCGTTGATCAGTACGGGAAGCTTGTCGCAGAGGTTCTTGAAATTTTTCGATCGTTTTAAAATGCCCTGGAGCTGTGGATGCTCCCGGTAAAAATCCGTCACGATCCTGTAGCGGGCTGTGCAGATGGTGGGCCGTGTCGTGCGGTATCGTTCCCGGATCCGTGCGACGCGGTCCGTGACCGGGCCCCAGTAAAAGTCCGTGTTTTCCGGAAGATCCTGCACCGCCGGGAGATGGGATACCTGTGCCATGAGTCCTCCGCTGTCTGTACCGGTGCATTGTAGCGCCGATAGGGTTTCCGGGACAATAACTTATGGGAGTGGCGTGCGCCGGAATGTGTGGACGCGTGCCGCCGGGAGGGTACGCTGCGATGCGCGCCCGGCGGCGGGCCTACTTGATCCGGCACCCGTCGAAGCCGGGGTGCCTGGCGCCGTCCCGGGGATCGGGATTGATGGCGAAGAGCCCGATTTTGAAGCCGATGCGCGTGCCCGCCGTCGCCGGGCATTCGCGGCCGATCGGGTGGCAGGTCTCCCGTCGAGGCTGTAGGATAAATGATCGTTCGCTCGAGGCCCGACGGTGATGTGCAGGCAGCAGCTGGCGTTTCCCGAGCGCGACCGATTCGGCGGCCTCCGCCCTGCCGTAGGCGGCCGCTTGGGAGGGATTACCTGGTTATGTTTCAACCATGCCTCGACAATGTCCGCCTAGCTGCAGGGGTCCTTCGTGTTGTTTCCCGTAAAGGCCCGAACTCTCGGGGTAGGGCCCTGATTGATTTTGTGTACACTCTGTTGGCAGTTCTGATAAGCTCGTACTTGATCCATCCCGGGCATCCTCTCTCCGATCCATTCTGAGTTATTTGGAGATATCCCAGAACCGTATCGGCGAGGTTGATCGGGGGCGGCTTTGTACGTTATCGAGATCATGGAATACCGGAATGAACCAAGGCAAAAACAAAGAGGAAAGTAACTACTCACCCCTTTACGAGATATACAATCTCAATTTCTGAAAAAATAC